>NZ_JBYFCK010000017.1:0-142226 GCF_057652155.1 Runella sp. R0.1_18 | reverse complement strand
ATTATTTACAAATTCTACACCTGTTTTTATCCAAATCCTCTCGTTTATGCGCAACATCAGACCCATTTGGTCATATCTTTCTTTATAGTCACCTGTTATTTTTACTTTTGCTTCAAATTCTCCGCCTAATGTTGCGTAGAAAAACGGTCCATCATCTACTGTAAACCCATAATGGGTTACTCGCCAAAAGTCAGTTTTCGGTGTTACAAACATATAAAGTTTGTTATTCTCAAAACTCCATTTTTCGGGCATATTAAACCATTGCATGTTCTTCATTTCATTTTTTTAAATATCAAAACACTTTTAACTAATTTTTTAACGACAAGCATTAAAAAGCCTTTGCAATAACTTTAAAGTTAATTTAATTGTTTATCGAGACTTTAGGAAAACTTTAAGTTGGAGAGAAAGCAATTTTAAGTAGCAATTCCGATCAAAGTCACCTGGTATGGCATATACTAAGAACTAAAAAGCGTAAAAATTACTCTAAAAGTTAAACTATTCTTAGTTCACTTTTTGATTCTTTTTAACATATCCATAACCTATTAATCCGCCTCCTAACATTGTTAAATGCCTACCATATTCAGATAAGAGCTTCAAAATTCCATTCTCAGTATTTTTGTCAATTAAGATTGTCCCTAATCCTATAAAAAAACAATTAATCCAAGTATTGTGATTTGTCTGTTTTTCATGTCTTATTTTTGGTTTTCAACGTATTATTAGGCGAACTTCAACACTTAGCATTGAGAATGAGTAACTTATTGTAAAACAACAACCGTTGGTGGTTTGTTGGTACTTCCAAAAGCAAGTTTCATAAAATTTTGCTCTCTTTCAATGAAAAAGGAAAATATTTTTCAAAAAAGCATAAAATTAAACGAAACGTTACTAAACAATCGTAGCGTATTCTATTTATCTTACAAATACAAACCGTAATATTTAGGCTATTTGCATTGGCTGGAAGCCTTTCAATAGATAGCACGAGGCGCAGCCTCACGCTATCTGTGCAAATACGCTTAAACCAACCCTAAGGCACATATTTAACAGCAACGAGGGTTTGAGAACCCTCGCACACACTTTGCTCACATACGCGGGATTTGAGAATCCCGCTCACACATACATGCGTAAATCTCTCTCCAGCAGCCCAACACGTCCAACCGCATTTTTAATCTTCTGCCAACTCTTCATCAACTTTTTTCAAAAGAGCTTTGGTTGACTTTTGGGTCATCCGAAAGAATAGAATGGTTGTTTTTTTGTAAGTACTATTTGCCAGAAGCAAATTCCTTAACTTTCTCCCTCTCAGCGCTTTCGTTATTTCAAGGGGCGATACCCTATTCAATGAGTCGGCAACTACGGGAAAATAGATGGTCATTTCGGGGATTAGCTGCGTCATGGTATGGGTTTCATCTACTTTACACCACTCCACACAATTGGGAATGGTTGACGTATAGTGGTACAGAAAGAGGGTTTTCAAAGAATCGTTTTCGATTAAATTGGTGTGCGCCGATTGCTTTATTTCCTCGTAAGCGATTTGGTTTGGTTTAAACACTAGGTAACTCGCGGCATTGTCAATGTACTGAGTAAGGCTGTCCGTTATTTCTGAATCTTTTTGGAAATACACCAATTTGTCAATATTGCGCACAAAACTATTGCCATATTTTATCATCAGTGTCAACTGCATTGTATCCTGCACAAGATTGTTTCTCAAAACTGTCAAATGCTTTCGCATTGTTTCTTTATCCTTTCTATTTTCTCGCCATTCATCGAAGAAAAATGAAATAGAAATACCAATAAAGATGACCAACACTTCCGAAATGTATTTTTCGAGGGCGTCTTTGAGGAATTGTTTTATTTTTTTGCCTTCCATCGTTCAAAAATCAGTTGCTTGCGAGAGTAAGTAACGAAAAATCCTGTTGATTTACCAAAAAAGAAAAAAATCTTTGCACTCGTTCCCGGCGGGATTTGAGAATCCCGCTCACACGGGTGCGTTGGGATTCTCAAATCCCAACGAAAGGGTTGCTCACAACCCCAACCACATAGTACCGAACGAAGATAAACTTTGAATTTTATCAGTATATCAGTAGCCTTGATTTCTCTGATGGAAGTATTTACCAATAAAAATTAACGGTAGATACTCCCATCTGTTTTTATGAACACCTTTCACATCAATGCTATTCTTGATAAAATAAAGTCGGCCAAAGTAGCCGTCTATGGCGATTTTTGTTTAGACTCTTACTGGATCATGGACACTCGCAACTCGGAAGTTTCCATCGAAACAGGCTTACAGGCGCAGGCCGTTGAACGTCATTATTATACGCCTGGCGGCGCGGGTAATGTTGTTGCCAATCTGGCCGCCCTTGGACCTGCTTCTATCAAAGTAATTGGTGTTGTGGGCAATGACATTTTTGGTCGTGAATTAGCCATTCAACTGCAGGCCCTTGGCGCTGATACCAGTTCCCTTTTTGTCCAAAAAGAAGATTTTCAAACGTATTCGTACCTCAAACGCTACGTCGAAGGCGTAGAAGAGCCTCGCATCGACTTTGGGGTGTATAATCAGCGTTCGCTCGAAACCGATGAATTGATTTTGGCCAGTATTCAGTCGGCCTTAGAAAGCTATGATGCCTTGATTTTCAACCAACAAGTCGTAGGAAGTATCACCAACGATAGTTTTATCGAAAAAGCCAATGCGCTTTTTGACCAATACAGCCACAAAATTATTCTGGTTGACTCTCGTCACTTCAACGACCGCTTTACGAACGTTTACCGCAAGCTCAACGACGTTGAAGCCGCTCACCTCAATGGTGTAGAAGTTGAGCCTCGCACGGTTCTTCCTCGTGCCGATGTCCTCAAATACGGAAAAGCCCTTCACAGTTCAACACAAAAACCCGTTTTTGTCACTTGCGGGGCACGAGGCATTACGTCTTTTGACACCACAGGCTTCAACGAAGTTCCTGGACTGCAACTCACGAGCCGCCTCGACACCGTGGGCGCGGGCGATACTGTCATTAGCGCCATTACGTTGTGTTTGTCGGTGGGCGTTAGTCCAGCCGAAGCTGCCGAATTTGCCAATTTTGCGGCGGGGGTTACGGTACAAAAACTCTTTACCACAGGCACGGCCAATGCCGAAGAAATTTTGGCCATCAGCCAAGACCCACACTACGCCTACCAAGTTGACTTGGCCGAAAATCCACGCCAAGCTGTCTTTTTACCAGAAACAGAAATTGAACTGTGTGACGAGTCTATTTTAGACCGACTTGGACACATCAAATACGCCGTTTTTGACCACGACGGCACCATCAGTACCCTCCGCCACGGCTGGGAGGAAATCATGGAGCCTGTAATGATGAAGGCAATTTTGGGAGATTTTTACGACTCCGTTGATCAGGCAACGTACAACAAAGTGCTTCGCCAGGTCAAAGAATTTATTCATAAAACCACTGGTATTCAGACTATTTACCAGATGGAGGGGCTCGTCAACATGGTTCGGGAAGCGGGCTATGTGCCAGAAGACCAGATTTTGGATAAGTTTGAATACAAACAAATCTACAACGACGCACTCATGGAGTTGGTGGACAAACGCGTTGCCAAACTTCAAGCGGGCGAGTTAGACTGGCAAGACTATACGCTGAAGGGCGCGGTTTCATTTTTGCATGAGCTCAAAGCGCGTGGCGTAACCATGTACCTCGCCAGCGGTACCGACGTGGACGATGTTCGCAACGAAGCTACGGTTTTGGGTTACGCCGATTTGTTTGATGGAGGTATTTACGGCGCACTTCGTGAATACACTAAGTTCTCCAAAAAGATGATTATCGAACGCATCATCCGCGAAAACAATCTTAACGGAAACGAATTGGTCGTACTGGGCGACGGCCCTGACGAAATCCGCGAAGGGCGTCGTTCGGGCGGAATTTCAGTGGGGATTGCGAGCAATGAAGTACAACGTTTTGGGTATAACCTCGACAAACGTCCTCGCCTCGTCAAAGCGGGAGCGCAACTCATTATCCCCGATTTTTCTCAGTACCAAAAATTAGTCAGTTTGCTTTTTAAAGAAGAAGAGATTTCGGAAACGGTGTAAAACTACCTCCTCAAACCTTATAGGTTTCTAAAACCTATAAGGTTTAGACAACAACCTGAAAATGAAGCACTTTTATACAACCTCTTTTTTGTTATTACTTACTTCCCTTCTTTGGTGGGGATGCGGTTCTTCTTCCAAAGACCCTGTGGACTACGTTGACCCGTTCAACGGAACCGATTTCTTTGGCCATACCTTCCCTGGGGCAACGCTCCCCTACGGCATGGTGCAGCTCAGTCCCGACCACGACGTTAAAGGATGGACGTATGCCGCAGGTTACACCTATGCCGACAGCTCTATCATTGGCTTTAGCCATACCCATTTCAGCGGAGTAGGAATGACCACGGGCGGCGACGTACTATTGATGCCGATTGTGGGCGACAAAGTGCAAACCTCGGCAGGGACGAAAGAAAACCCCGACGCGGGTTATCGCTCACGTTATGACAAAAAAGACGAAGTAGCCACTCCTGGGTACTATTCGGTTTTCCTCAAAGACCCCAAAGTAAAGGCCGAACTTACCGCCACCACCCGCGTAGGAGTACATCGTTATACGTTCCCCAAAGCACGAAAAGCGACCATTTTGATGGACATTGGCCACGAAATCGGGGGAAATGCTACGAGTGGGGATTCGTTTGTAAAAATGACGAATGATTCTACCCTTGAAGGTTACAAAGACGCCAATGGCACAATGGTTTATTTTGTGGCAAAATTTAGCCGCCCATTTGAGTACTACGGTACATGGGACAACGACTACATTACCCCCGAATCGGCCGAAGGATATTGGCCCTACAAAACCGAAGAAAAAGGGCTCAATATTGGCTATTTTGTAGGTTATTCTACCAAAAGAGGCGACCAAGTGACCGTCAAAGTGGCGATTTCGCACGTGAGCGTGGAAGGTGCTCGCAAAAATCTACAAGCCGAAGTGCCGCACTGGGATTTTGATAAAGTAAAAAATGATGCCCGCACATCGTGGAACGAAGCGCTGAAAAGAGTCGCTGTCAAAACCAATGACGAGGCACAAAAGGAGATTTTTTACACCGCTCTCTACCGCAGCTTGTTATCGCAATACACAGGACAAGACGTTGATGGTCAATACATGGGCATGGATCATAAAATCCATAAAGCACAGAATTACAGTTTTTTTACTTCATTTTCTTGTTGGGATACCTATCGCTCGCAGCATCCGTTGTTGGCCCTTGTTGCACCTCAACACGTCAATGATTTTGTCAAATCCATTGGTGCCAAAACCCAAGAATTTGGCTGGCTGCCCGCCCAACATTTCCGCAATACCTACCGCCCTAGCATGGTAGGCGACCACCTGATTCCTGTCGTGGTGGACGCCTATTTTAAAGGTTACCGCGACTGGGATATTGAGGCGCTCTATGCCGCCATGCGCCGCAAAGCTTTGGAGTCACCGCCCGCCAATATTCCTGCCAGTGCAGGCCGAGCTGGTTTGGCTGACTATATCCAACTTGGCTATGCACCTTGCGACAGAACCACCGAATCGGTGCCTAACACCATGGAATTGGCCTACGACGACTGGTGTATTGCGCGGTTGGCTGAGGCATTGGGCAAAAAAGACGATGCCGCTTTGTTTTACCGCCGCGCCCAAAATTACCGCAATGTCTATGACGCCTCCACTCAATTTATGCGTCCTCGCCGTGCCAATGGAGCTTGGTTAGAAGCATTAGGGAACAATCAACAAGCCATCGACTCCGTAGGTGAACATCATTATTACCGCTATTTCGATCCGCTTTTGGTAGGTCGTCGTCCCAACCGCCATTATACCGAGTCAAACGCATGGCAATATTTGTGGTCGGTGCAGCACGATGCTTCAGGTCTGATAAAGCTACTGGGTGGAAATCAAGCTTTTACCGAGCGTTTGGATACGTTTTTCAACATGGATGCGTCCATTACTCCGCCCAAATACGTCGGGGTCGTTGGCACCATTGGTCAATATGTTCACGGAAACCAGCCTTCACACCACGTGGCTTATTTGTACAATTACGCCGCTCAGCCTTGGAAAACCCAATACTGGGTGCGTGAAGTACTCAAGCGTTTCTACCGCACGGGGCCAGCGGGTTTGTGTGGAAACGAAGACATGGGTTCGCTTTCTTCATGGTATTTAATGAGTAGTATGGGGCTGTATTCGGTGACACCAGGAAGTTCGCAATACGTCATCGCCAGTCCACTGTTTGATGAAGTAAGTTTCGGGGTAAAAGATGGGAAAACGTTCAAAATCATTACCCACAATAATTCCGACAAAAACCGCTACATCCAATCGGCAACCCTCAATGGCAAACCTTTTGACCGTAGCTGGATTGACCACAGCGAAATCATGGCGGGTGGAGAATTGGTGTTTGAAATGGGTGACCAGCCCAATAAAACGTGGGCAACAAGTAAAACATCTGTGCCTTACTCTCAGAGTCTTTAGTTTTCTAAAATCTGTAAAAATCTTGTCGAATCAATGTCATCAGTGTGCTAAAATCACCGTAAATGAAACACTGATTAAACAGATTGGCACAGATTAAAACAAGCAACGAAGCAATCTCCAAAAACATGAAAATCAACAAATTAACTCTTCTCTTAATCATATCTCTACTTGCTATTGGAGCACATGCCCAAGATACCTACGCCGAAAAACTCGGCTGGCCCAAAGGTGCCAAAGTAGTCATTTTCCACGTTGATGACCCTGGGATGTCGTATTCATCCAATCAGGGTACCATCAAGTCAGTAGAGCAAGGCGTCGCCACTTCGTGCAGCATCATGTTTCCGTGTGCGTGGTCGGCGAGTTTTGTTAATTACATCAAAAAAAGTAATCCCAACTTAGACGCAGGGGTTCACCTTACCCTCACATCTGAGTGGCGCGACTACCGCTGGACGCCGTTGGCGGGTTTTCAGAACGTACCTAGTTTGGTTGACAATGAGGGTAATTTGTGGCACGAAGTAGCTCAAGTGGTGAAAAATGGCACAGCCGACGAAGTCGAAAAAGAAATACGCGCGCAAGTGGAGCGGGCATTACGCATGGGACTCAAACCCACGCACCTCGACTCGCACATGGGGACGCTTTTTGCGCACCAACCTTTTTTGGAACGTTACATCAAGGTAGGAGCCGAGTACCAGATTCCTGTCATGTTTCCTGGGGGGAATAATAAACTGTTGAAAGAGTGCCTTAATTTGCCTGTGGTCAAAAAACTCAAAGCCGAAGGAAAATGGCAAGAAGGGATGAAACTCCCCGACCCTGAATTGACCAAATCATCGACGGCAGTAGGTCAAAAAATTTGGCAATTGGGCCTACCTGTTTTGGACGATTTGCACACCATCAGCGGCGACTGGAAACCTTCAACCCCCAATCCTTCCCCTGAAGAATGGGGGAAATACAAGGCCCAGCAGTTCATTGAAACCCTCAATGCCATGCAGCCTGGCTTGGCGATGTTCATCGTACACAGCAGCGACATCACCGACGCTTTCAAATACATCAGTGCCTCGGGTGGTTCGCGCTACGCCGATATGCTCTCGATGATGAGCCCTGAATTAAAAGCTTATATTCAGTCGAAAGGTATCATTCTTACTACTTGGCGCGAAGTAATGGAACGCCGTAAGAAAGTGAAGTAAATTTCCTTTGTCACCCTGTAAGGGCCTAAAAATCAGATGAATTAACAACCGTTTTAGATGCTTACAGCATGACAAAAAACAAGTTTTATCAATAAAAAAAGCACGAATGAAACTCCGTTATTCTTTCTTCCTCTTTGCCTTTATTTGCCTCTTTCAAACCACCTTTGCCCAATCACCCATCGTTCAATCCACGCTCATTTTCCCACCCCAAGAAAAACACGTCCACGGAAGTAGCCTTGTGGCTTTGCCCAACGGTGATTTTCTTTCAGTATGGTTTCATGGCAGCGGTGAACGTACGGCTGATGATGTAAAAATCATGGGTTCACGTCTCAAAAAAGGGCAAACGAAATGGAGCGAGCCGTTTGAAATGGCCGATACCCCACTCCTGCCCGACTGCAACCCTGTGTTGTTTTTAAACCAAAAAGGCACGCTGTTTTTGGTATGGATTGCCGTACAAGCCAATCAATGGGAACAGTCGATTCTTCGGTTTAAAACATCCACTGATTATAGCGGCAACGGTGCGCCCGTTTGGAATTGGCAAGACAATATTTTGCTCAAACCCGACGACCGTTTTGCCAAAGAAGTAGCCGAAAAATTCAAAAAACTACCCGAATACACCGCAGGATGGGCGGGCTATGCGCCTAAATACGACAACATGGTTATCGAAGCTGCCAAAGATGCCACCAAAAGAAGCATCGGGTGGATGACGCGCATCAAACCGCTTCAGTTTGACAACGGTCGGATTGTATTACCGCTTTATTCCGACGGGTATAACTTTTCGATGATGGCCATTTCGGACGATTTTGGTGCGACTTGGCGTCCCAGCCTTCCTTTGGTAGGTCGTGGACCGATTCAACCCGCTTTGGCGCTGCGAAAAAATGGAAATATTATCGCCTACCTACGCGACAGTGGCGACGCACCTACGCGCGTTCACATCAGCGAGTCGTCCGACAAAGGAGAATCATGGACGGCTTCGGTCAAAACTGACATTCCAAACACCGCGAGTGTCGAATTATTGAATTTGCAAGATGGGCGACTGGCCTTTCTTGGCAACGACATTGAAGACGGACGCTACCGTGTCAGCCTGTATCTTTCTGACGACGAAGGCAAAACTTGGAAATGGAAAACCCGCTTAGAAGACCACCCCCGCGATAAAGGTGGCTACTCTTATCCGTGCCTCATTCAAACTTCCGACGGACTTTTGCACATCACTTACTCTGCCCACGCCGACAACAAAAATAAGTCCATCAAATACGTGGTGGTGAATCCAAAAAGAATCAACTAAAGCATCAACAAAATGGGCAATGTAAGCGTCAGTTTTCTACATGAATGTTGACATTACATTAGCCCCATTTTACATATTTTCGCCAGTTGTGTTGCTCTTTGAACCCTAACACCTCACGAATTTTTCGATTAGAAAACAGTGCTTCATGTTCTTCCAATTCGCGTGTGATGGGCACATTTGGAAAAAATCGCTCGGCTAGTTCTTTGCTCGGAATTACAGCGCCATTATGGTCATTCCCTGCATTAAACACTTGGTAACCAAGGCCATCTTTTTTTAAACACAAATCCACAATCTGCCCCAAATCCCGTGCATCAATATAACAAAAAGCATTTCGGCGACGTACTTCAGGGTGGTTGAAATAATGAGGGAATAGTTCAGCGTATTCGTGCGGCTCAATCACATTTCCGATACGAAGAGCGTAAATATCAAATCCTGAGCGACGCTGAAAACTTCGCGCTGTTTTTTCATTTACCACCTTTGACAATCCGTAGCTATCCATTGGGTCAACGTCGTAATCTTCTTCCAATGGTAGCGAATGAGGGTCGGTTTGGCCATCCGAAAAACAGATACCATAAGTAGTCTCCGACGATGCAATGATAATTTTCTTGATACCTAATTTTACGGCCGCTTCAATCACGTTATAAGTTCCTACGGTATTTACCCGAAAAGTTTCATTATCAGGCTTTAGCAAGATACGTGGAACCGCCGCAAAATGCACCACTGCATCAAATTTGGGCACACCTGTACCCAATTCCAGTTCTTCAAACCCCGTGTAGGAAGTCATTGCATTAAACATTTGCCCCGAATCGGTAATATCGGCGGTTAGGTTAGCTACCCCAGGATGATGTAACGGCGTTAAATCTAGATTCAACACTTTATGTCCTTGTTCGAGCAGATACGGAATGACGTGTTTTCCAGCTTTTCCTGAGCCTCCCGTAAACAATATTCGCATTGTAGTAATTGATTTGAGTAATATAAATAACAGTATTGATAGCAACCCCTAGGCTGGTGATATTAACTTACAACCTACCACTTTTTCATAATCTTCACCAACTTCTTCGTAATCACCTCATAACCCGCGTCCGAAGGGTGCAGGCCGTCGTAGGTCATAGCGATGGATTCGACGGGGTAAGGATATTCGTCTGTTTCGGGGTTGAACGGAACGTCGATAAATTCGGGGTACGAATAGTTTTTGTACTGTCCCGTTTGTGGGTCTTTTAGTCGTTTAAATTTCACCAATTTTGAATGCGCTAGTTTTTTCTCATGGTACAAATCCACCACGTGCAGCTTTTCCCGCTCTCCAATGGCCTTGATGGCTTCCGCAAATTGCTCCAAATATTGCCCTTTTTTGTCTTTGTACGAACCGTAAGCATTGTTTTTAAAATTGGCGATATACACAAAATCCACGCGTTGAAGCGGCGTTATCAAAATGATTTTTGCGTCGGGGTTGAGGCTTCGAAATTTATTGATAATAATCCGAAACGAACCGTAGAGCGTCCCAAACCCCGTGTTGTTTTCGTAGTCGGACATCGTACCCACGGGTCGGCCTCCCCACCAATCGTTCGTTCCTAAAAAGACAGAATAAACGTCGGCTTTGACCAAATTAAGGCTTTCGATTTTTTCCGCAATCCGCGCGGCCGTCCAGCCATTATGCCCTTGATTAATATACTGAATATGAGGCAATTTCTCCGTCACCATAGTCATGTAGCCTTTGGTAATACGATTGCCCGTTTCATTTTGGTGTTCGTTGAGGTAAGTAATCGAGTCTCCCAAAGCCACCCACGTCATTTTTTCGGGGGAAAAGCAGCAAAAGAGCAAAATCAATACGGGAGCAATGAGCCATTTTTTCATGTGTAGTGCGTTTAGTTATAAAAGCATCTTGGCCCTTTATTTTAACGCTAACCGCACCTAATTCACAATATACCACTGGCAGCTAGCCAGTTACAAACCACTTTCTTTTCTATTCCACAGAGGAATAGAATCCGCGTTGGATGAATATGAAGAAAATAAAGTAAATAAGAATGGCGCTCTTCTAATAAATCACTTGTCAGAAGATAGTTTTTGTTGAATATTGACGACAAAGTCAATAGTTACACCTGCAATTTTAGCAATTTTGTCAAAAGCCATATCAGTTTCTTTTAATAAGTTTTCAACGATTTTTCTTTTGGCTTTGACTACAAAATAGTCGTTTTCCTCGTTTAAATATTTTGAAATGCTTTCCATGATTTCGTCGATTTGCAAATCTAATTTACGCAATTCCGCTAATATACGCAACTGATTTATGTACTTCTTTAACGTCAAATCCGTGCCCGTTGTTTCTTCAAGTCGGTCAACTATATTTTCAATCGCTGTTTCAGGTTTATCTGCACCAAAATTACTTAGTACTGCAAAAACAATTTCTTCGGGCTTCTCAGACCTCAAAAACAACTGATAATCAATAACTTTTATAGAGCGCAGATGGTATTTAAAGCTTAAATCTTCCATCGTAAGCTCTGTTTCCATTTGAGGAATGGTTTTGCCCAAAAAAATGACAAACTGGCGAACAGGCAATTTATATTTACGAGCAAGCATTATACAATATTCCGCCATACGATAAACCATTTCTGGCTCATCCGCTACTTGAAATTCAATCTGTAACACAAATGTATTACTCTGGCTATCAACAACTTTTTTTAGTACATCAGGTTTACGCTCTTTAGTATGCTGAATGTCATCAGGAAGTTCTTCTAAAGAAATCGCAGTAATCCCAAGGACATTTTCCATCAAGCTTGGAATGACAACCTCAATATTTTCTTTAAAAATTTTGTCGTACTGGTTGGCTTGTTTCCTTTTCTGTTTCATTGTACAAAAATACACAGATTTAGAGTACTACGAGTAGCTTAGGTTTTAAAATTGAACCTCCCAAATAGCCCTTGAGAATTAAATCAGAGTATTCTAAAAGAAAGTTTCTGTTACACCAATATCCCATCTTATGAGAATACAGTTCCTAGTTTTAAGTACATGGCTATGCTCTTTTGGTCTTCTGGCTCAAAAACCCAAACAGCCTGTCCACCGAGACACGCCTTTTACGCAAGACTACGCCATCAAATATTATTTCAAAGACAGCGTTGAACCGCTCCATGTTTTCACCGACCGCAATGGAACCATCAAAATCAGTACCAAAACAGGTTTGTTCCAACCTCATGCGGGTCAGTTGCTCTATCCTGGGACACTAGAAAAAGATGTTTCATACCGCCCCATCGCTGATAAAAAAATTGCGAACCTGTCGCTTTATCAGCAGCAGTTTGTTTTGATTGACAACAAATCGGTGTTGAGCGATGCTTGGGCGGGCAAGTTGTTTCTCAAACATTCACTCCCCGACGCACACCTCTTCGCAGGTGGTAGCGACTTTAATTTCCTCATTGCCAACGGTTCGCAGCTAGAATACCTTCCGAAACAAGGAACAGGCTGGAAAGAAACGGGTCTTGAAGGGCGTATTTTGGACATCAAATACAACAACGGACAATTTTATGTATTGACCGACAAAGCGGTGTATTCGGCTGCTGAAGGTGCCAAAGCAGTGAAAAAAATCTATGCAGCCGATAACCTCACAGCCTTGGAAGTCACCCTTTCCAAGCTCGTTGTAGGCACTAAAACTGGCTACCTCGAATTAGATAAAACGGGCAAAGTCATCACGCCGCTCCAGCAAAAACTTCCCTCAACAGACATCACTTGCATCACTGCCATTGGAAATCAGCTTTGGTTTGGGTCGAGCGAGGGTGCTTTTTACCAAAAACCCGACGGAAAATTTAACTATTACGCTTCTGAGCGTTGGCTTCCTTCTGACCAGGTGGTACACATTGCCCAAGGAGAAGGCGGTTCGGTGTTGGTATTGACCGACAAAGGGCTTGGAAAAATTATGTTCACCAAAATGACGCTCCAAGAAAAAGCCACTTTCTACGAAAAACAAGTGCGCACTCGCCACATTCGGGATGGCTTTAATGGCACGCTTGGTCGCATGAAAAACGGCAATTTGTCCACGGGTACATTGCAAGATTCTGACAACGACGGCCTTTGGACTTCCATGTATTTGGGCGGGCAAATCTTCCGCTACGCCGCCACCAAAGACCCACAAGCACTCCAAAACTGCCGCGAATCGTTGGATGCAATGGAACGCCTGTACGACATCAATAAAATCCCAGGGTTTCCGTCGCGGTCGTTTGAGCGCACAGGCTACAAATACGACGACAAACCGTGGCGCCGTACCGACGACCCCGAATGGGATTGGAAGTCCACGACAAGCAGCGACGAAGTGATTGGGCACATTTTTGCGTTTGGCGCCATGGCCGAGTTGATCGACGACAAAGACCTAAAATCACGCTCCATTGCATTGATTGATACTTTGATGAGCCACATCATCAAAAATGATATGTATTTGGTGGACTGGGACGGAAAACCTACCCTTTGGGGAAAATGGCACCCCGATTATGTCAATAACTTCCCCATCAACGTGGGTGACCGCAAGCTCAATTCATCCAACATTACGGCCATGTTGCAAACGGCCTATCATTTTACCAAAAAAGAAAAATACAAGGCCAAGGCATTTGAGTTGATGAAAAAACACGGGTACTACGAAAACCTCATGCGTCCCATGAAAATCATTGGGCAGGCACCAGGAAACGCCAGCGATTGGAGCAAGATGCTTTCGGGCGACTGGAACCATTCGGACGACGAAATGTACTACATGGGCTATTGGGGGTTGTATCGCTATGCGTTTAATGACACATTGAAGGCCAATTACAAGAAAGCCATCGTGGACCACTGGCAGTTTGAACGCCCCGAAAAAGATGGCCTGTGGAATATTTTGACGGCTATCACTGGCATTCAAGATTTTGATTTGGAAGAATCTGTTTGGTATTTGCAAGAATACCCGCTCGATATGATTGATTGGACGGTAAAAAATAGCCATCGCAAAGACATTGAACTATTGCCCCCCAATTTTATCGAACAAACCACCAAAGAAGTGCTTCCTCCCGACGAACTAGGCATTATTCGTCACAACAACAGTCGGTTTATTTTAGATCGAAACGGGCGTGGTAGTTCGGAAATGAGTGCTGGAGATATTTGGCTGCTTCCTTACTGGGCTGGACGATATCTAGGCGTTATTAGTGGCGCTACAACCAATACCGTCATGAAATAACGATTTTTAAATCTTACTCCAACGCAGGCTACGCTATGAAGTGGCCTGCGTTTTTTTATGTACCTAAATGACATAAATATACGTATAGTAAGTTACGTTCCGCTTTTCGTGTCCCACTATCATCAACCCAATTTGCCCCCTCCAATTTTCATGTACGAAATAGAGGGTTTTATGTACAAATACTCCCCTTTCATAAAAAAATTGGAATCGGACTTTAAAATACTATTTTTGGAATATAATTTTGTTGTACTGATAGTGCCGCCGATTTTCGGCAAGGGTACTTAGTTATCTCACATCAACGGTTATTGAAACTCTTATGCGAAATGATCTGTGTACCTAAAAACCCATTACAATGACTAAAGCAGAATTGGTAACGCGTATTTATCGGCAAACCGACCGTACCAAAACCGAAGTAGAAACAACGCTCGATGCGATGTTTGATGTCATCAAAGACTCACTTAGCCAACACCAAATTATTTATGTGCGCGGTTTTGGCAATTTTCAAAACAAACATCGTGCAAAACGCACTGCGCGCAATGTAAAACGGAATACCCTTGTTGAGGTAGAAGCACACGAATACCCTACTTTTAAGCCTTCAAAAATTTTTATTGAAGAAGTTAAAAAAAGCCTCCTTGAGCCTAGCCTATAACAAATGAAGGGGTTGTCCAAAAAGTCTGGTATCACCAAATTATCTTCGGTCTCTGTTCAACCTCACGGCAGCGGCCGACCGTCCCCTAAATCCCCCTCACGGTACGCCGTCGCGGCCTTTCAGTAGAGGGGGACTTTTAGAGCCCTTCTCCAGAAAGGACAGGGCCGCCTGAGCGGAAGGGTTGGGATGAGGTTGAATCCAAAGAATATTTTGTAACCTGTTACTTTTTGGACAACCCCTTCTATTTTGTGACGCAGTTATAGGATACGACTTATCAGGTTTCCCTCAATGTGTTTGCGGGTAATTTGGTTGCGATACTGATCCCCGATGGGTATAGAATCTCCAGTAGTTAAGATAATTTCGTTTTTTGTAATAATCTGAATCGCAGAGCGATGTACCAAAAACGAACGGTGTACCCGCATAAAAACGTCGCTACGAAGTTGTTCCTCCATTTTAGAAATAGATAAAATGGGTGAGTAGGACGAATGCTTTGTCACAATTTGCAGATAATTTTCCTGCGCTTTCATGTAAAGCACCTCTTTGTAGGCAATTTGTATGTAGTTGGAGTTTTCCCTAACAAAAAAATAAGGCTCCACTGGGCTTGTTTCTTCCGTATTTATGAAGCGTTCTTTGACGTTTTCAATGGCCTTCAAAAAACGCTCTAATTCAAGCGGTTTTAGCATAAAATCCACTGGCGATACCTCATAACAATCCAAGGCATAGTCACGATGTGCTGTTACAAAAATAACCAAAGGACGATGGCGAATGCTTTTAACAAAGCTTAAACCTGACATTTCGGGCATTTCGATGTCACAAATCAGCAAATCGACCTCGACATCGCTCATTTTACTATAACCTTCCATGGCAGAACCACACACGCCCACAAGCTCCAAATTGGGGTGCATTTGCACAAATTTCCCAATGATTTTTTGCCAGTTTATATCATCATCAACAACCAGTGTATTGATTTTCATGAACGAATTTTTCTTTAAAATTACGATTCTTTTGGTTTTGAAATCAATAGCATACCTAAAAATACAATTGCGCCATTTAGCATAAGCCGCTCAAAACCAATTTTGTACCCATCAAACCATGCCTCCGAATTTTGGTTCAGTACGTACGTAATAATCGGCCCCAAGACACACACGATAGGCGTCAGGCGGTCTTTCACCGAACGTTTGGTATATAGCCCAAAAGCAAATAAGCCCAGCAACGGCCCATAGGTATAGCCAGCAATGTCAAAAATAGCCGTAATTACTTCTTTGCTATTGAGTTGGTTGAAAAGTACAATGACCACATAAAACAACAACGAAAACCCAATATGTACCCAGTGCTTGATACGGGCGCGTTCTTTTTCGGGTTTGTTGGTTACGTTCATAAAGTCAATACAAAAAGACGTCGTCAGGGCGGTCAGCGCTGAGTCCGAGCTTGCATAGGTAGCAGCCGTAATCCCAATCAAAAACGTAATTGCGACCACAACTCCCGCCGTTCCTTCGTTGAGGCCAAAATGATTCAAGGCCAACATCGAGTAAATTTCATCCGTACGTTCTGGTAACGTAATGTTTTTGGCCTGGGCATAAAAATACAACAACACCCCAAGGCTCATAAACATCAGGTTGACGAAGGTCAACGTAATGGTAAACCAAAACATGTTTTTCTGAGCTTCACCGATGTTTTTACAAGTCAGGTTTTTTTGCATCAAATCTTGGTCCATACCCGTCATGGTAATGGCAATAAACGCCCCCGACAAAAATTGCTTCCAGAAATACTTGTTGTCTTTTGGATCGTCGAAGAAGAAAATGCGAGAATATTCGCTATCGGCCACGGCAGAGACCATCCCGCCAAACGTAAAATTTAGCTCTTTGGAAATCAAATAAATCGTAAGCGCGACTGCCGTAACCAGAAACGTCGTTTGGAGCGTATCGGTGATAATAATAGTTTTTACTCCACCCTTAAAAGTATAGACCCAGATAAGTGCGATCGTAATCAATACGGACACTTCAAAGGGAATCCCAAGGCCGTTGTACATGGCCAATTGAAGAACTTGCGCCGCTACGTAGAGCCGCACTGCCGAACCGAGTGTGCGCGAAAGCAGGAAAAAAGCCGACCCTGTTTTGTACGCCCAAAAACCAAAACGCTGTTCGAGGTAGGTATAAATAGAGACCAAGTTCAGTCGGTAATAAAGCGGCATGAGCACACTACCTATAAACAGATATCCCAAAATATAACCTAACACCACCTGAAAGTAGGAAAATTGAATTTTTCCAACTGCACCAGGTACGGAGATAAAAGTAACCCCCGACAGCGACGTGCCTATCATGGCAAATGCCACTAAGTACCAGGGAGACTGCTTATTGGCCGTAAAAAAAGTATTTGTGTCAGCCCCTTTAGAGGTATAAATAGACACTGCAATCAATACCGCAAAATACACAATGAGAATGGTGAGAGCTACATATGGACTCATAGAATGGAACAAATAAGGTTAGAATGTGTTTATACCTTTTGCAAACCTATACGATTTTTCGTAAATTTGTTATATCAGTTCATTAACTATACAAATCTTTGCACATGCAACTGTTTGAAATGCCCGAAGTCGATGTAGTCGAAGAAGTAGAGCAAAAAGTAGTGGAAACCGACCTTTACAGTCTAGTGGTTTTCAACGACGAGGTGAATACATTTGATTGGGTCATCGAAACCCTCATGGATGTTTGCGAACATACCCCCGAACAAGCAGAACAGTGTACCATTATCATTCATTACAAAGGCAAATGCCGCGTAAAAAATGGTTCTTGGGAAGAGCTAGTACCCAAACGCCAAGAGATTTGTCGCCGTGGTATTTCGGCAGAAATACTTTAGTAATTCTGCCTTTCCCTTACTTCTTATTCGCCACTTTCTCCAAACAGTGCTTTCAATTCGGTGGCATCGCTGGGTTTCATTCGCCCTGCCAAAACCAACCGTAATTGCCGACGACGCAACGCGCTCTGAAAAAAGCTTTGCTCTTCTTCTGTTTCAGCAATCACGGGCGCAACTTCGATGGGTCGCCCGCTTTGGTCAACCGCTACAAAAGTGTAAAAAGCAGAGTTGGTATGCACAGCCGCCTCGCCCGCTGAAAGGTTTTGGGCGCTTACTTTGATGTGTACTTCCATCGACGACGTAAAGGCACGGGTGACTTGCGCCTCAAACGTTACGATGTTTCCTAACTTTATCGGCTCGGCAAAAGATACGTTATCGACCGAAGCCGTCACTACTGTCCGATGCGCGTGCTTCTGGGCAGTGATGGCGGCACAAATGTCCATCCAATGAAGCAACCGCCCTCCCATGAGGTTGTTGAGGGTATTGGTATCGTTGGGCAGTACCATTTCGGTCATGATGGTGTGTGACTCACTGGCTTTTTTGGGAAGAGGCATAATTGGAATGTCGAATTTAGAATGTTGATTGTCGAATGTAATACAAGCGACAAAATTAATTCTAAACTCTCAAACCACAACTTTCCGAACCATTTCAGTACATTGGCTGTTGTTTTTGTAATCTAACATTCTAGGATTATGAGTCAATTCATGGTAGAATTTACCCTCCCTGACGAAATGACGGAGGAGTTTTTAGCAAAAATCCCGCGCCAGCGTCAAAAAATCAATCATTTGATGGAGACGGGAAAAATTACGTCTTATGCCCTTTCATCCGATCGGACCAAGCTTTGGTGCGTTATCAAAGCCGATACCGAATTGCACGTTTTGGAAATTCTTTCGCAGTTTCCGTTAATTGATTTCATGGAGCCCACGATTTCGGAATTGATGTTTAATAATACCGCAACGGCCGTAAAACTCCCGATGTTTTCGCTCAATTAGTCGAAAGATGTGTACCTTTGGGAAAAAATTCAGCCGTGAATCCTTCCGAAATCTACACCCAACGACAAGCCGTTTTTCAAGCACAAACCGAAGTAATCCAGCGCCGTTATAACCAACTTTCCACCGCTCGACTTGCTATTTTTATCTTAGCAGCCGCCGCTGTTTGGTGGCTTTCAAAAAGTGACCTTTCGTTTGCCTTTACCATTGGATTTCTAGGGCTGGTTTTATTTGCGATTGTGCTGCGCAAACACCAAAAAACCTCCCGACTTCTCAATCTTTATCGGATTTTGACTCAGCTCAACAAAGAAGAAACGGCAAGGTTGTCGCTTTCTTTTTTGAGAAAAGAAACGGGGGAAGAGTTTGCTCCGCCCAACCATCCCTATGCTTACGATTTGGATGTTTTTGGCAAACATTCACTTTTTAAACTCATCAATCGGGCGCATACCAAAGTGGGGATGAAAACCTTGGCACATTGGCTCTTAGCCCCCGCCGACCCCATCGAAATTACGGTTCGTCAGTTGGCCATTGCCGAGCTTACTCCCCTACTCGACTGGCGTCAAGAGTTTGAAGCCACTGCTGCTCTCGAAAAACAAATTTCCCAATCCACCGAATTTTTATCGCTTTGGCTCAAAGCTGGCGAAAATGAATCCATACTTCGCTGGAAGCGTTTTAGGTGGTTGCCCATCCTGACAATTTTGGGGATTATGGCAGCGTCTCTGGGTCTAATCCCTTGGTTGGTTATCGTAGCCGTGTTGCTTTTTCACGGGTTTATTTTGAGCAAACTTAACGCTTCGGTCAAGGCGTATGCCGAGCAATCGGAGCAAATTGTCGGAACCTTGAAAGCTTACGCGGCTCTTTTTGAAAAAATTGAAAATCAGTCGTTTGAGTCTGCTAAACTACGACAGCTCAAAAGCCAACTTACTACGGGCATCCCCGCGTCAAAAAGTATTCAGCAGCTTGCTAAAATGACCGAAAACCTCAATTTTCGGCTGAATCCGTACTTTATGCTGGCCATTGGCCTTCCTTCATTATGGGATTTGCAATGGATGACCCAACTTGAAGCGTGGAAAAAGCGCCACCAAGACGACCTTGGGCGATGGTTTCACGTACTGGGTCAGTTTGAAGCCCTAAGTAGCTTGGCGGGCTTTGCTTATTCTAATCCCGCTTATCCGTTTGCCGAACTTTCTACCGAATCATTTTACATCAAAACCAAACACGTCGGCCATCCGCTCATTGCGGCTGACAAACGTGTTTGTAATGATTTTGAACTACAAGGTTTGGGCCAAACGGCCATCATTACAGGCTCAAACATGTCAGGAAAAAGCACCTTCTTACGCACCATTGGCGTCAATACCGTTTTGGCGTTATCGGGCTCGGTCGTCTGTGCCGAACAGTTTTCGAGCGCTATTCTTCAGGTTTTTACAAGTATGCGAACGCAAGACTCGTTGGAAGAAAACACCTCTTCGTTCTATGCTGAGTTAAAGCGTTTACAAACCTTGCTCAAACTTTCGGAAAGCTCGCCCATTCCTGTGTTTTACTTTTTGGACGAAATATTAAAAGGTACCAACTCCGTTGACCGCCACAAAGGTGCCGAGGCACTGATTCGGCAGCTTCATTTACAAAAAGCGGCTGGGTTTATTTCTACCCACGACATTGAGCTGGGCGACATGGCCAACGAAGGGCAGTTTGCCCACAATTACAGTTTTTATTCTACCTTCACCGACGGCAAATTACACTTCGACTATCAGTTGAAAGAAGGGGTTTGCCGAGAATTTAACGCAACGGCATTGATGCGACAAATTGGGATTGAAATTCCCTGAGGTATGCTGGGAACGTCGGGGTGTGAGCACCCCGACGCACTTGAATGAGTACCTCAACGCACTATTTCCCTTTTGTCTCGTTCGTTCCCCCCGATACGGCTGCTTTTAATTGCTCCAACTCCGCTCGAAACGACTTAAATTCATTTTTATAGCGCGTGTTTTCGGATTCGAGTTGCTCAATGCGCTTCAACAACGCCTGCGTTGCCGAAATGTTCAACGTGCTGAGGGCTTCATAATCTACCGAACGAAAATCGGATACTTCTCGGCCGTAAACAAATACTGAAGTTGCGGCCAAGAGC
This sequence comes from Runella sp. R0.1_18, assembly GCF_057652155.1. NCBI lineage: Bacteria > Pseudomonadati > Bacteroidota > Cytophagia > Cytophagales > Spirosomataceae > Runella > Runella sp. R0.1_18. Next base: position 121,468 of record NZ_JBYFCK010000017.1, on the reverse strand, counting down.
GCTGTACCGTTATTTTTTACTTTAAACCCTTTTTCATTCACAGCCTCCACCTCTAATATTTCCTGCTTTTCGCCAAAAATGAGTTTTACTTTTTCCCCAACCGTAAGCTGATGGTGGGGCAATTCGACAAAGTTATTTTGAACGTTGGCCAACCGATAGATGTCAGGAATGATGTCGGTGGTTTTACTAACCGCCTGTGGGTAAACCGTTTCTACCTGTTGGGCAATCACTTTTTTGTGATGGCCGTTCCCTTTTCCGATTTTATCTTTGAATTGATAGTCGGTAATTTCAATTTTGGCTAGGGTTTCGAGGTCGGTAGTATTATTTGTCTTTCCTTTGATGTCTTTGATACGCGCATCTGAAAAAGCATTAAATTCGGTAGCCGCCACACGGTCAGAGGCGTAAATAGAATAGTTGGCGGTATAATTGGTGACTGCTCCTGTCTGGTTACTGCCATTAAAATAGGCGTAAGAAAGTGTATTACTGGCATTTCCATTCACCACCAATTTGGCTTGCGTCGGGGAAGTTGTTCCTATGCCCATTTTACCATTGACGGTCAATAAATTAGAAGCGAAATCTCCGTAAATCAACGGAGTAGCTGAATTAGAGTTATCAATATAAAGTTTATTATTACCCGTTTCGTTCTTACCCGCTTCGTAGCCAATAAAAACATTACCTGAACCTGTCGCATTCTGTCCAGCAAATACCCCAATAGCTGTATTATAAGAGCTTGTCGTTATTTTATTTAACGATTGTGAGCCAAGCGATACATTGTAAATGCCTGACACATTATTTTCCAGCGATAAACTTCCTAGTCCTACATTTCCAATGCCTGTAGAGGTTTTGTTTCCTGAAAAATAGCCCACATAAGTATTAAGGTTATCTGACAAATCATCATTTTCGCCCGCAGCGTATCCTAAAAATGTAGAACCTCCTGTGCTATAAACTGCCATTTGGGCTCCTTTTATTGCCAATCGTTCTTTCCCGTTCGTTGAAAAGTGGATAACATCTTCATTTGCGATTTTTTCAACCTCAATTTTTGTATTCCCATCAGCATCTTGTAAAATGGTTGTTAGATGAGTCGGGTCGGCCCATGACGCATTTCCGCTGGCGTCAGATTTTAAGACATAATCGTTGGTTGCTCCCGTGGTCAATTGTAATTGGGTAGCTTTAGCTTTCCCATTTATATCTAATTTGACGGAAGGTGTATTTGTTCCGATGCCGACATTTGAACCGTTATCAAAAACTTGCGTGTTCGCCAAAGTAGAACCGTTCCATTTGGGCAAATAATTGCTTGTTAAGTTTCCAATTTTAGGGTCAGTTTCGGAGAAGTTGGGGGATACCCACGAGGCATTTCCACTCGCATCCGACTGAAGGATAAAGCCATTTTGGGCACCATCGCTCAATTGTACACTTTTTGCTTTTACTTTTCCATTTATGTCCAATTTTGTAGAAGGCGATAATGTACCAATACCCACGTTTCCTGAATAAGAATTTAAAATCAAATCGCCATTTGTGGTCAAATTATTACCCGAACGGCCTTGAATTTCGTTTCCTCGCTCCCCTATCATGATGCCTTTATTATTGGCAGGAGTGGCTTTATCAATACTGGCGAATACTACTGGTTTGTTCTCCGAAGTGTTAAAATAAGTGATAGCGTCTAAGTTGGTAATGTAGCTTTCGCCCACTGAAAAAGGGGCTTGGGGGTCATCATTTAAAATCCCTATTCGTCCTTGGCGATTATCAAAGATACTTCCTTTGACCAGTTTATTGCCATCCCAAGTTGGCACATAATCCGACGTTTGGATTCCTATTTTGGGATCCGTTTCCGTAAAACTTATCCCTAGCGATGTCGGGTTTTTCCAAATCGCATTCCCGTCTGCGTCTGATTGCAACAGGTACCCATTCGCTGCCCCGTTGGTTAATTGCAAAGTCGTTGATTTTATTTTCCCCTCTACGTCCAATTTACTACTGGGCGTGGTGGTTCCAATACCCACGTTTCCATCGTAAGCATTCAAAATCAAATCACCGTTTGTGGTCAAGTCTCCATCTGAACGACCTTGAATTTCGTTCCCTCGCTCCCCTATCATGATGCCTTTACTATTGGCAGGAGTGGCTTTATCAATACTGGCGAATACTACTGGTTTGTTCTCCGAAGTGTTAAAATAAGTAATAGCGTCTAGGTTGGTAACGTAGCTTTCGCCCACTGAAAAAGGGGCTTGGGGGTCATCGTTTAAAATCCCTATTCGTCCTCGGCGATTATCAAAGATACTTCCTTTGACCAGTTTATTGCCATCCCAAGTTGGCACATAATCCAACGATTGGCTTCCTACTTTGGGATCTGTTTCCGTAAAACTTATGCCCAGCGATGTCGGGTTTTTCCAAGTCGCATTTCCGCTCGCATCCGATTGCAAAATATAGCCGTTGGTTGCTCCGTTTGTTAATTGGAAATTCGTCGTCTTCGTTGTCCCTGCTACTTCCAATTTATTCGTCGGCGCAGTAACCCCTATTCCCACGTTGCCATTGTCCACTATCGTACCATCCGAGAGTTTTGTCCCGTTCCACTTGGGTAACACGTTATTACTCAATGTCCCCACTTTTGGGTCGGTTTCAGAAAAACTAATTGGTAAGCTCGCGGGGTTCTTCCAAACTGCATTTCCACTCGCATCCGATTGCAAGATATAACCGTTGGTTGCGCCATTGGTCAACTGTAAATTCGTCGTCTTCGTTGTCCCTGCTACTTCCAATTTGTTCGTCGGAGCAGTAACCCCTATTCCCACGTTGCCATTGTCCACGATTGTACCGTCAGACAGTTTTGTTCCATTCCACTTGGGTAACACGTTATTACTCAATGTCCCCACTTTCGGGTCAGTTTCAGAAAAACTAATTGGCAAGCTCGATGGGTCTTTCCAAACGGCATTTCCGCTCGCATCCGATTGCAAGATATAACCGTTGGTTGCGCCATTGGTCAACTGTAAATTCGTCGTCTTCGTTGTCCCTGCTACTTCCAATTTGTTCGTCGGAGCAGTAACCCCTATTCCCACGTTGCCATTGTCCACAATTGTACCGTCTGAGAGTTTTGTCCCGTTCCACTTGGGTAACACGTTGTTGGTCAATGTCCCCACTTTTGGGTCGGTTTCAGAAAAACTAATTGGTAAGCTCGATGGGTCTTTCCAAACGGCATTTCCACTCGCATCCGATTGCAAGATATAACCGTTGGTTGCGCCATTGGTCAACTGTAAATTCGTCGTCTTCGTTGTCCCTGCTACTTCCAATTTGTTCGTCGGAGCAGTAACCCCTATCCCCACGTTGCCATTGTCCACGATTGTACCGTCTGAGAGTTTTGTCCCGTTCCACTTGGGTAACACGTTGTTAGTCAATGTCCCCACTTTCGGGTCAATTTCACTGAAACTAATTGGTAAGCTCGCGGGGTCCTTCCAAACTGCATTTCCACTCGCATCCGATTGCAAGATATAACCGTTGGTTGCGCCATTGGTCAACTGTAAATTCGTCGTCTTCGTCGTACCAGCTACTTCCAATTTGTTCGTCGGCGCAGCAACCCCTATTCCCACGTTGCCATTGTCCACGATTGTACCGTCTGTGAGCTTATTACCATTCCATTTTGGCACAATATTCCTGCTTAATGATCCCACCTTGGGGTCGCTCTCAGAAAAGTTAATCGGCAAACTCGAAGGGCTTTTCCAGCTTGCATTTCCGTTGGCATCCGACTGCAAAATATATCCGTTAATTGCGCCATTGGTCAATTGGAAGTTCGTCGTTTTCGTTGTGCCTGACGTTTCTAGTGAAGCCGTTTTCAACGTTGATGCTATTTCGACTTCTGTTGCTTTCAGTTTCCCATTCACATCCAGCTTCGAGCTAGGCGCTTCCGTTCCAATCCCCACGTTCACATTTTGGTTCGGAAACATGGTACCGTTGCCTACCGTCCAATAGTTAAAACCTGCCGCCGCTGGGTTCACCCACGTTCCGTTCCCTCCCGCATCCGATTGCAGAATAAACCCTGCTGTATTGGTGCCATTGTGCAACTGAAAACCATTCATTTTTACTTTTCCCGCCACATCTAACTTTTCGCGAGGCGAACTGGTTCCAATCCCAATTTTATCCTCCTGAATGTACAACATGTTATGAAAGGCATTTTTTTCAATAATAAATGGGCGCGTTTGAAAGGTAGAGTCCACGATTTCGAATCGGTCTTGGGAGGTGCTTATGGCCCAATTGCGGGTGTAGTTGGCAAAATTGATTTGTGAATTTGTCGCCAAGTTGGTTCCCAATTGAAAACGCGGTTTGGGCAATTGCAACAACAGTTGTTCGCGGCCAACTTTCAAGCCTCGATCTAAGCCATCGGGCGACAAAAAGTAATCGCCCACGTTGATATTTTGGGTCGCAGTATGGTTGCCCAAATTATCCGCCGACGGCTTGACCGTTATCAATTCTTTCCAATCTCCTCCCACGCCTGTGTGGTACCAAATCGACTTCGTGTTGGTATCGAAAACCAATTGCCCCATCGTAACGGGCATTGTGATACGTTCGTTGGAGGTCATGCTTGGTAACCATACACCATTGGGCGTAAAAGTAACCGACTGACTATAAACCGTTTTAGTCCCCATAAATAAAGACAAAACCAATGCAATCGCCAGCGCATAAGCGCGGCGCAAAATAACCTGTGAGTTCATAACAATGTGTAGTAAAGAGGTGGTGGAACAAAAAATAAAGGTGTGGAATTGGTTATAGAGTAAGAGTAGGGCGACTATGCCAAGGGTTAAATAATCCATTCGGGTCGCGTTGGGCACGTACTACGTCGAGACGTTTTAGATTATCTGCCGCCACGAAAGGTGCCATGCGCTGGTGAAGTCCTTCATCGGCCAACTGAATTCCCGTGGACAAGTGATTGGCTTTTTCCATCCACCCTTTTGCCCAACTGCCGTAGTTGGGGATGTCGTTTGCGTCTTTCCAAGTACCATACAGGGCAATGTAAATGTTATCTTCCAGCGAATAAGCCATGTCTTGTGAACGCTTGGGAGGGTACCAGTTAAGCCACAACATGTGCGAAGGAGCAGGTGGCAGGGTTTCCACCATGCCTTTCAAATAGGGCATTAGCTCGTCGATGGAAGCTTTGGTCCACATATTGTCCACTCCCCAATGGTGGTCGTCGGGGTAATGCGTCATCACAAAACGATACATCGACGACATATTTGCTTTCAAATAAGGTGTTTTGAAAAATGCTTTTTGCTTAATGGGGCTATTCAACATAAACGCCTTGGCCTCTTCGAGTTCGTCTTTTGTATCGGCAAAAATTGGTGCAACGGCTTCAATGCCTGGCCCCAAAAATTTCAAGACTTTGCGGCTTGTGAGTAACTGAAATTCGACGGCATCAGGCACACTTGGCCCTATTTCGTGCGCCCACCGAAACACATCTTCAAGGTGCTGAATATCAAAAACGTGGGTAATAGACCCACAATAAGCAGGCTTCTTGAAAAGTCGTAGATGAAACGCCACCACAACGCCAAAAAATCCACCGCCTGAACCCCGCGCTGCCCAATAAATGTCCGAATTGTGGTGTTCGTTGGCATGAATGTAGTCGCCATTGGCCGTAACCACGTCAATTCCAATGACATTTTCGCAAGCCATGCCCAACTTTCGTCCGTTCCATCCAAAACCTCCTTGCAGCAGATAACCGCCAACGCATACGCCTTTGCAGTGCCCCGCAGGAAAAAACAAGTCTTGGTCAAACAAGGCCGTTAGCAACGTACTCCCTCCTACCCCTGGCCCTACTTTGGCCGTCATCGCCTCACGGTTTACCTCATACGTATCAAATTTTCGCATGTTAATCAACACGCTGTTGTTCCGAACGTGGTTGGCCGACCAACTGTGCCCTCCCGAACAAATACTGATATGTTTTCCTTCTTTTCGAGCATAATGGATGGTGTCAATAATGTCGTCGATGGTTTTTGGGGTTACCATCATATCGGGGCGGCGGCCTGGTTCCCATTGATTAAAAAGGGTGTCCATAATAGCCCTATCAAAGCCTTTGTCTCCTTGTTGGATAATGTCTCCTGAAATAGCAATTGGTTTCATGTTAAAATGGTTTTTAAAGGGTTGGATTAGTGAAATTCGTGGTATAAGTCGGGCAAGATTTTGGCCAAATGATTCATTTCCTCGGAGCAATGCTGCAACAAGTCTTTCGCTTGACGTTCAGGGAGATGTGCAATTTTTGGCAACACTGCTGACACCAGTTGAACCAACTTATTGTCTCCCCTCAACTGAATGTGTTTTCCTCCCATCCAAAACCGTGAACGCATTTCGGCGCCAACGGCGGTTTTGCGCACTTGGTGTACCAGCCAACCAAAATCAACGGGCAAATGTGGATATCCCAAGCGTGCGCAGATATACACCACTTCTTCTTTGTCGGCAATCTGCTCCTCCGAAAACCCCAATGCAGTGGGATGCACAAACTGAATAGCCGCTTTTTCGAGGGAAGTTCCGATATATTCTTCAATGATAGACGTGCGACCAATGTACGCTTCATCGTCGCGCCCATCTTCCCAGCGGGCAGATTTGTGGGCAGCAGGATGCCATAATTTATAGCGATTATCTTGGCAACCGTGCCAGCCAAACCACCAGTCCCACATGGGGGGAGTAACGTGCAGCATAGGGGTCAGCACGGCCACGTGTAATCCTCCGTCAGGCAGCATAAAATATCCATTTTCAACCGAATCGTAGCCTTTGCTTGCCAATTTGGTCACTTTTTCAAAATCCAAAGCTTCCGACGAAGGCAAGGCATGGTCCAATGCCGCAGCTACGTTGGCAGGAATTGAGGCAATCACATCGTTGAAAAACTTAGCAAAGGGGTGTTCGAAATCGTCCGTTCGGTACCCCATGTAGGTGGCGTGGGTTGTCATGGTTAATTATTTTATACATTTTAGTTCAACAAAATTGTTTATATAAATCGCAAAAAATAAGGCGAGACGCCTTTTTCAATTCAAAGCCCTTCAAACGTGCTTAAATCCCCTGATTACCAAGGGCGTGCCACACAAAGCTTTTGATTTGTACCCTACGCTCCTCCAAAAAAGCATTCATTGCTTCGTCGCTACGTTTTTCTTTGGCTTTGATGTAATTATGCGCCAAGTAAGCCATTGAACATAAGCCATATATATGGAGCATTAGGTGTTCACCCGTTATGTCCGACTGTACCGTTCCTTGCTGTTTTGCCTCCTCTAGCAACCGATTCAGCACCTTTGGAAGTTCATCCGACTGACCCATAGCCATGAAATACGCAATTTCGGGCGATTCGTTAAAAATGTTGACCACAAAAGTCGGCAAGCCAGGCTTTAACGCACAAACATCACACAACAAATCAATCAAACCGTTCACCATTTCTTTCAGGTCGCGGGGCTGGGTCAAAACCCCTTGGGCATGTTCGAGGACAACCCCAACCGACCGCTTGAGCACTTCCTGAAAAAGTTCTTCTTTGGAATTGAAATAGTAGTGCATCATCGTCCGACTGATACCCGCTTCTTCGGCAATGAGCGAGGTTCGCGCCCCTTTAAAACCGTTGGCGTGAAACACTTTCTCGGCAGCCGCTAGTATGCGGTCTTTGGTATCGTGGTCGATTTTTGGCATTTACCTTTTTTTTTCTCGACAAAATTGTTTATAAAAATATTTACTTCCAATTTTTTACCCAAAAAATATTTTTTCTCCCCGTGCTGAGGGTGGCGTATCCCGTGCTGAGGGTTGCTCACAACCCGATTTTAACGTGTCAAGGGTTGCTTACAACCCGCCCTCACGCGCCAAAGGTTAACCAGAAAAAGCCCTAAAACTCAATGCGCCAATTCAAAATCGGCACTAGGCCCAATTGGGTATCAAACTGCAAGCTTTTGGTGGAAGTATCGTAAAATGGTTGGTATAAATTGAGCCGATTGAAGACATTTTGAACGTCCAGCGAAATCGTTGACGTGGTTTTACGGCGGTTTTTGGTAAAACTTACCCGCGTGTCAAAACGAAAATAACTGGGCAATTGCTCTTCGTAAGAGCGCTCATAGACCCTGACGGTCGTATTACGTTTTTGAGATTGGGACAAATCAATCGGGACATAACGATTACCGCCCGCCCATAGGCTTCGGATGTTGACGGCCAACGTATTGGTTTTCATCTCCCCCATTTTCCATTCTTTGCCCAAAAGAATATTCTGCACAAAATTGCCATTAAAACGGCTATTGCGCTCAATGCCGTCGCGGGCAGTGTATTTGGATTGGTACAACGACGATGTGAGAATAAAGTAAAAGCCATTTGTCAAAAACTTCTCCAGCGTAAAGTCTATGCCATAATTCCGCCCTGTGCCTTTGCTTACCAACGAATCGGTGAGGTAGCCATCCATCAAATTGAGCATGGATTCGGTTTGTAAAAAAATGGTTTTGGCGTAGGCTGTTCCAATGGCAACGTCAAAATGACGCTGGTAATACGTTTCAACTTGCCATCTCCAATCTTCGCGCGGGCGAAACTCATACCCCAACACAAAATGTGCTGACTTCATCAAACCCAAGTTTTTATTGGCTTGGGTAGTCGCCCCATTGGTGGTTTTAACTTCTGCAAAATAAGTCGAAAGCGCTTCGATTCGGCTGTGTACGCCCATCCCAGCCGTCAAGGCGTGGCGGGGCAAAACATTCCAACGAAATCCCACCCGAGGTTCAACCGAAGCTTGACCATTGATTCCCAGCCGAGTCGCATGAAGCCCTGAAGTCAGGGTAAAAGTGGGTGAAGCACGAAATTTCCATTGACCGTACGCCTGAACAAGTGAGGTTTCTCCGCGTTGGTTGACCGTCGTACTAAAACGGGGGCCATCAATGGTCTGGTTGAGCAAAACAAACCTCAAATCACTCATAATCAGCCCCACGCGAAGTGAATGCTGCGCGCTAATTTTATGATTCCATTGCAACGAAAGGCGGTAGGCTTGGTTCGTAAAATCTTCCTCTCGAACGTAAATTTGTTGCAAACGAGTCGCATCGTACGTTTGCCGATTGGCCGCCCAACTAACGGAAGCATCTAGGTACGATTGGTTAGATAAAAAGTGCGTATAGTTCAACCCAACTACCGCGCGGTCAGAATGAAACGCATCGTTTTGGGTGGTACGGCGGCGAATCTGACGGCTCAGTCCACCCATTCCCCACAGCGATAAAGTACTATTTTTAGAAGTGGGGAAAAAGAACTTAAATGCCCCATCCTGAAAATCTGGCGCCGCATCTCCAATAATCTCAATACCCGCCCGCTTAATCATTTCGAGGGTCGAGTAGCGATAATTCACCAAGTAAGAAGATTTCCCCGACGGCTTAAAAGGGCCTTCGGCGGCAATATCCGCTCCCAGCACCCCTACCTGCACCGAGTATTCGCGTTTTTCGTGGTTTCCTTTGCGTAGCTTTAAATCAAAAACCCCTGAAGTAGCATTTCCGTATTCGGCTGGAAACGCCCCCGTAAAAAAGTCGGAGTTGCTCAACATATTGACACTCAAGGCACTAATTCCTCCTCCCGTTGCCCCTTCTTCGGCAAAATGATTTGGGTTGGGAATTTCTACACCTTCCATCCGCCACAATACACCTTTGGGGCTATTTCCTCTGATAATAAGCGCATTGCTTTGTTCATTATTATTGGCTACTCCTGCATAAGTAAGCGCCATACGCGCAGGGTCATTGATAGCTGCCGCATAGCGTTTGACTTGTTCTACCGAAAACGACCGTGCTGAAACTGTGGCCATTTCGTTAAGCGCAGTTCCGTTTTGTGGTGAAGCTTTTACCGTGACCGTTTCCAATTGTTGGAGCGATTCGGTTAGCCGAATAGTGAGGTCAATTTCCTTTCCCGCCCCCACAACGAGCTCTTGAATGAGGCCATTTTCGTACCCTAAAAAGGTAACTTTCAACGTATGACGCCCCAGGGGTACGCCTTTAATTTTGAAAAGGCCATTTGCGTCGGTTTGCCCTCCTAGCAGCGGCTGTGTGGTCAAAATAGCCACACTTGCCCCCGCCAAAGGCTGTCGAGATTCCGCGTCAATTACTTGTCCTTTAATGGTTTGGGTGAACGACTGCCCACGGGTATTGAGGTGCCAACTTATCAGCAACCCAAAAATCCCCATTAGTGTGCGAAGCTTCCCAAACATCTACTCTAACGATAGTGTAAGCGTGTTACGTTACAAATGCGCAAGTACCTCTTTCAGCGCCGAAAACTCCTTAAAATTGGCGTGTTCAATGCGGTGCTCGATTTGCTCAAACGCCCAAGTCGTATGAAACGGCACGTGAAATCCGTGTCCTCCCATGGTCAAAACTGGCAATACATCCGATTTGAGGGAATTCCCAATCATGACAAATTCTTCGGGCGCAATGTCTAGGTGTTTGATGAGCTTTCGGTAATCGGCCTCCCGTTTTTCACTCATGATTTCGATGTGGTGAAAATAGTGCTCCAAGCCCGATTTTTTCAGCTTTCGTTCTTGGTCTAGCAAGTCGCCTTTGGTAGCCACCACCAGCCGATAGCGCCCCGAAAGCGTCTGCAATACTTCTTCCACATCATCCAGCAACTCAATCGGTTTTTCCAACATTTCTTTGCCGAGCGAAATTATTTTTTCGATTACCTCCAGACTAATTGTTTTCTCCGATACCGTTATCGCCGTCTCAATCATGCTCAAAATGAAGCTTTTAACCCCATATCCATACAGCGGCAAATTCTGAATTTGCATTCGATACAACTCTTGAGAAACTGTGTGGTGCGGCAGATAATCTTCCAAAAGGGCACAGAGTTTTCTTTCTGTTTCGTAAAAAAAAGGCTCATTTACCCACAATGTATCATCCGCGTCAAACGCAACAACTTTTATGCTCATTTACGTATTTTTTTGCAAAAATACACAACCATTAGATATTCCACCAATACGTCAGCTTGAGCACCAACGCTCGATTTTTAACCATGAGGTTTTCGGGCAAATAATTGTCAGTATAAACGATAAACAAATCAGATGCAGGCTGATAGCGCCACTGCAAACGCGTATTTAGGTTGACATTATCTGCTTGATTGTTGTACTGCACAAAAGTCGTCCAGAAAAGATTGTTGCGGAATGTCACATCCACCCGTGGCCCTAACAACAACAACTCCACAGGTTTTTGCAAATAAGGTACCTTGATGATGTTGTAGTCCACCGAAAATTTGGTAGCCACGTACGGCTGAAAACGATAGCCCAGCGTCGTTCTTAAATTGAGGCGAGTTCCATCGGCATAAAAGCCACCATAGCGCGTGGCAAACGAATACGTAAATCTGTTTCGTGGGCTTGACGTAAACTCTGTTCCAAAAGAATTCCAATAATGCTTCGTCCCTGCGGCCAATTTTTCACGGCCAGTGTTGGTTGGGTCAAAAGGCGCCAGAAGTTGCACGTAATTTGTAGCAACCCAAGCCATTCCTATCGCACGGTTGCGAAAATTGAAATTATAGGCCATAAACGTCTCATTATCTGTCAAACGGCCTGATTTGTTCCAAAACAAAGTTGACTGTAGCAAAGGCCCGTGACTGATTAATAGCGGGGAGTTTACAAAAAACAAATACCCCACGTTCGGCGCCATCATCTGATACCCACGACGGGCGGCATTGGGGACATAACCTACTTCGGCATTGTAATTTTCTCCCACATATTCCTGGCGCCATTGCCAAAAGAAATTGGCTTTGTTGTAATTCAAAATGCTTGCAATAGCTACGTCATTGCCCGAAACGTTTGGACTGAATGACTTCAAAACGGTGGCTTTCCCCGTCCAGATATTATTGGCCGAGGCTAAGTTAAACTCCGCTCCTACGTTTCGATTGAACGCTGATGCGCCTTTATGAACACTTTCATCAAGGTTTAACGACTGTTTATTCACCATCAGCAAGCCTACGTTCGAGCGAGCAAACACCTTTCGTTGCAAAGCCACCACCGCGAAGTTTTGGGCGGGCGTTGCACCGTCCTCTTTGGTTTGCGTGTCCAACACACCAATTCGCCAATTTTTATCCAATTTCCCACTCAAACGTGCGCCAAATAACAAAGGCACCCCTAACCCTATCCGACGCGAAAAGAAAGGCCGCAACGTGGCAAAACCAAAGTTAGCGAACAAATCCGCGTTTTCGAGGAAAAACTGACGACGTTCGGGGAAAAACAACTCAAAACGGTCGAGGTTGGTTTGTTGTACGTCCACTTCTACTTGAGAGAAGTCAGGATTTACAGTCAAGTCTAAGTTGAGTGACGAATTGAGGGCAATTTTAGCATCACCCCCGATGTTTGGTTTAATATCAGCAGGCGTTTTGGCCAGTTGATTTTTAGAAATACTCGTCAAGGCGTAAGGAATCAAAGAGATATTTTTTCCAGCAGGTGGCAAAGGCTTATCCCACACCAATACCCCAGCATACCCTAAGTTGGCCGACTGAAACTGACGCGGAACGGGCGCCCAAGCCGATTTTTCGTTGGTCGCCAAGTCCAAACGACTGCCGTTAATACCCCAGCGCAAGTTATCGGGGCGATAGCGAATGGTTTTAAACGGAATAGCAGCCTCCCACACGTAGCGGTCTTCATAGTTCCGCGTTACACAATGCCATTTATTGTCCCAGTTGAGGTTAATAAACGTTCCATCAGCTTCCTGTCCGTCCCAAATCGCCCCTGCGGCACTTGCCCCAAACGAATAGCCATTGGTGAGGTCTTCAAACGTATCAAGCACCACAAAAAAATTATCGTTGAGCCCAAAATTAAAGTCCCGTTTTAGTGATTCAACCACAAAAGAACCTTTTACGGCCTTGTAGCAAACCGCAATGATGTACAAATTGTGCTGATCGTAGCAAAGACGCATTTCGGTTTTGTTGCGCGCTAGGCTCGTGTCCATGGGAGTCACCATGTGAAAATCTTTCGCCAGCTCTGTCTGCTGCCAAGCGGCATCATTTTCTAAGCCATCAATTTTAATAGCCCCTTTGGCTTCAAAAATGTGGTATTGAAATTTTTCGTTTTTCTTTTGGGCAAACGTAAGAAGAGAAGTGCAGCAAAGCAGTAAGCACAAAAACCGATACATGATCTGAAATTTGGATAGATAGGTTGAAATCAACAAAAAGCGTGCGGCTTAATGGAAACCATCAAGCCGCACAAAATGAAAAAATAAAATGCTGAGATTTTTACTCGTCTTACTGATAAGCCTCTGCCACTTGGCGTTGCGTCCCGAGCCCGTCGATGCCTAGTTCGACAACATCGCCCGCTTTGAGGTATCTTGGCGGCTTAAAGCCCAGCCCTACCCCAAACGGCGTTCCTGTTGAGATAACATCGCCAGGAAGCAAGGTCATAAATTGGCTTAGATAGCTTACCAAGGTTGGAATTTTAAACACCATATCATCGGTATTTGAGTCTTGCAACATCTCATCATTCACTTTCAACCAAAGGCGAAGTGTGTGAGGATCAGCGATTTCATCTTTGGTTGCCATGAAAGGCCCAAGCGGGGCAAAAGTATCATTGCTTTTACCTTTTACCCATTGACCACTGCGCTCAAGTTGAAACTCACGCTCCGAATAATCGTTGTGTAAGATATAACCCGCTACATAATCCATGGCATTGGCTTCATCCACGTAGCTGGCTTTTTTACCAATCACGAAGGCCAACTCTACTTCCCAGTCTGTTTTGACAGAATTACGCGGAATAATTACGTTATCGTTTGGACCGCACAAAGCGGAAGTTGATTTAAAGAAGATAACGGGTTCTTTTGGCACATCCATCCCCGACTCTGCCGCGTGTTTGGCATAGTTCAAGCCGATGCAAACAATTTTTGAAGGGCGCGCGATGGCCGAACCAAGGCGAACATCCTCCGAAACCTCAGGGCAAGTATCTGCATGAATGGTGAGCCAATCGGCCAAGCGAGAAAGGCCATCGGTGGCAAAAAATGCCTCGTTAAAATCTTCGCCAAACGCTGCTACGTTTACTTTACGGCCATCCGACAAAATAACTCCCGGTTGCTCTTGTTCAAATGCGCCAAAACGAAATAGTTTCATTATGGAAGTGGAAATAAATGAGTGATGATTGATTAACTTTCAATACTACGAATTTATAAGCATTTCGTACCAAGAATCTAACCACAAATCGGAGTCGCAAAAAAAAGTTAAAAATATTTTCAACTTTAACTCACTCACTGTCTGATATTTAAAAAATATTTTAAAAATATTTTCACATCAGCACTTGCGTCGTATTGTCAAACCACGTACTTTTGCACCACGATTTCAGAACAACGCAGACAACGAAACGAAAAAAGTTGAAAGCAGTAATGAAAAAGTAGGATTCCGTAGCTCAGTTGGTAGAGCAATACACTTTTAATGTATGGGTCCTGGGTTCGAGTCCCAGCGGGATCACAAAAACAAAAAAAAGCCTCAAAACGCACTGTTTTGAGGCTTTTTTTTAGCGCCCGCCTTGGTACAATACCTTCTTTTTTTCTTCCAAAGTATATACACCTTTCCATTGCGTTAGAAGATAATTGCCATTGCCCCAAGTTCCTGCACCGTTGTCTTTGAGTGGCGACAAAATAATGGAACTATCTGCCAGTGTTGGCAAAAACAATTCGACATCTCCTGCATTTTCTTGGGCTTCTTCAGCAAAAACAACAAAGGCCGACACCGTCTGATTTAAGGTCGTATCTTGAGGGTTAAGGCGAACACCTTGCTCAAATAATCGTACACAATTTTTTTTTACCGACGACCAAGTATAGCCTGCCGATCCTTTGCAACCGTGTTTGTCGAGATCACCGCCAACAATCGGCACCTCCGCTACTTTGGTTGTATCATTTTGGGTACTTTCACCTTGCTGCGTTTGGCACGCACCTAAACCCATGAGTAGCGCCCAACAAATTGTCTTCTTCATTTTTCTTTTTGTTTTAATAAGCAAATTAGGTTCTCCCTAGCGAAGTGGTAAAAAAAATAAATCTTCTTGATTTCAGGGTATAGAATCAAGAAAATATCATTTTTACCTAGTAATAGTAAAAATAACCATATTCTAACTACTAAGTAAATCAATGAAGAAAGTACTACTATCGTTGGTCGCCTGTTGGCTGATACTTGACGCAACAGCCCAGACAAAAATTACGCTCAATAGTGACTTGGCCAAAACTCAAATCAATAAACACATTTACGGGCATTTTGCCGAACACCTTGGGCGTTGTATTTATGGCGGTATTTATGTAGGCGAAGGAAACACAAAAATTCCTAACACAGCAGGGGTTCGTAACGACGTCATTCAAGCTTTAAAAGACCTCAAAATCCCCAACCTTCGCTGGCCTGGGGGGTGTTTTGCAGATACCTACCAATGGAAAGATGGTATTGGCCCAAAAGAAAAACGCCCAAAAATGGTCAACGTTTGGTGGGGAGGCGTAACAGAGGACAATAGCTTTGGGACACACGATTTCCTCGACCTTTGCGAGCGTATAGGGGCTGAGCCCTATTTGGCTGGTAATGTAGGGAGCGGAACAGTCAAAGACTTGGTCGATTGGGTGGCTTATGTTAATCACCCAGGCGGTAGCCCAATGGCCGAACTTCGTAAACAAAATGGCCGTGAAAAGCCTTGGAATGTTCAGCTCTGGGGAGTCGGAAACGAAGCCTGGGGCTGCGGTGGAAATATGACAGCTGAATATTATGCGAATATTTACCGCCAATACGCCACTTTTATGGCCGACTGGAATAACACTGGTAAACTGTATCGGATTGCCTCAGGAGCAAGTGACGGCGATTATCAATGGACAGAAACGTTGATGAAAAACATTCCTCATACCATGCTTTCGGGCGTTGCGTTGCACCACTATTCTGTCATTAGCTGGAATGACAAAGGTCCTTCGGTTAATTTCAATGAGCAGGAGTATTTTAAGATCATGGATGAGGCTTGGAAAATGGAAGAGTTTGTGACACGACATAGTACCATCATGGACAAATACGACCCCGAGAAAAAAGTGGCCTTGATTGTCGATGAATGGGGCGGCTGGTACAGCGTAGAACCAGGCACTAATCCTGGGTTTTTGTACCAACAAAATACCATGCGCGACGCGATGATTGCAGGGCTAACGCTCAACATCTTCAATAATCACGCTGATCGCGTTCGGGGAGCCAACCTCGCCCAAATCGTCAACGTGCTTCAATCGGTTATTTTAACCAATGAAGAGAAAATGCTACTCACCCCAACGTACCACGTGATGAAAATGTATAACGTTCACCAAGATGCGCTGCTGGTACCTATCAGCATTGAATCACCATCTTACGAGTTTCAAGGAAAAAAGCTGACGGCAGTTTCTGCTTCTGCTTCAAAAAATGCCACTGGCGCCTTGACAATCTCACTGACAAATATTGATTACAGCAAGCCTCACGAAGTAAGCATCAACCTACGAGGTGACGAGTTTTCAAAAGTATCAGGTCAGATACTGGCTTCTGCTAAAATCAATGATTTCAATAGTTTTGAACAACCCAACAAAATCACAGTAAAAGAATTTGCAGGTGCGAAACTCGACAAAGGAGTGTTAAAACTTACGATTCCTGCTTATAGCGTCATTACGCTGACACTCAAGAAATAATTTTTTGTAGTTAAATCAAGTTAAAGTCCCCATCAGCATCGCTCATGGGGACTTTTGTGTTATATAACAGGGCATCTAATGATGCCCTATTATGATATATTACTTACCCTTATCTATTAAATATTGTCAATTGAATTGCTATCTCTATTGAGTTAAAACAGACTGACAGCAACCTACTTCCTTACTTTTTTTATCGTGAAAGGCACACATATTGCTTTGGTAGGACAGCAGTCTCCTTCAAAGAAAATAAATGAACAACACCCTGCCGTTGGACAGGTAACATTGGTCGCTGTAAAGCGATAAGTACCTGCTTGGGTCACTTGAAGAACGGAGGTAGTTGCATTCGGAATAGGTTGGTTGTCTTTGTACCATTGAATGTTAGTATAACCGTTCGGGATTGAAAGTTCAAAGACTTGTCCAGCACAAATAGGAGCAGGTACCGTCACACAAGTTCGGTCGAAGTCATCTTCGGTTTCTACACTATTGTTGGGACTAGAATCGATGTCACCTTGGTCTGCTTTAGACACTTCTGCGGTAAAATACTGCACTCCAGTCTGTGTTACTTGGACTCCAATAGACAACGTTACTGTTTGGCCTACTGCGATATTCCCAATAGTCCACGTGCCCGTACCTGAATTATACGTACCAGTAGCCGTCGCAAATGTCTGGAAGCTCATACCAGCGGGTAAAATGTTTTTTACTTCTACACCTGAAGCAGGATTTTGCCCTTCATTGGTGACACTCACAGTCAAAGTAATGTTTGCATTTAAGCCTGGTTGCTGATTACTGGTGGCCACCGTCAATGCCAAGTCAATCGGTGGATTACAACTGGCGTCAGGCCCCAATTTATCTACGAACTGCTCTAAAGGAATTACGTTTCCACTAATAGCCTGCCCAGAGCGTGAGTAAAAACTACAAGCGGTATTGAGTGAGGCTAACGCTCTAGATGCTGCCACAAATGGATCCGTTTTTGCTAAAATTCCTACTGGCCCCTGGCAAGCATTTCCCCTAAAGGTAAAAAGTGAAACGGGCGTACCGTTGGCAAAAGAACCATAATTTACTTCAGTGGGAGTTTTGCCAATAACATAATATAGGTAGTTCGGATCTAAATTGGCCGAAGCAAACACGGCTTGATTCCCGAGCTTCAAAGGGCTTTTTTCCCAAGTCCCCCGTATATCTGTAATGTTCTGAATCACAAAGTCTTTAGGAACTTTCAACGAAACTTGTGCTGTCGCGCCAAACTCATTGGCATCACCGTTATTGGTATTTGGTGTAGCATACCTAGGCACTACCCAAGCCGTATAAGTCTGACTAGAAGCATCGTAAGTCAATTGGTAATTGACTTGATTTGTCGAGAGTTGTTGCGCTACTACGGGGACAAAGCAATGAACCCAAATAAGCCCAACCCAAGCGAGTGTAAATAATCCGTTTTTCATTGTAGTCTGTGTTTATTGCGTTGAATTTTTTAGACTATCCAGGGGCATTACGCCCCTGGATATATCCATGCTTATTTAGGTAACTGTTCCTGAATGATAAAGAAGTTTTGTTTGAGCGAGTTACCATTATGGTTGTTTATGACGTTTTGATAGATGTACTCTACGTCATTGGTTGTCCCTTGGAAAATCACTTCTCCGTCCATATTGATATCACCCGTGTAGTATCCTGCCAAAATGTAGAAAGGCAAAAAGAACGGATTCCCAGTTGCGGCAATCACCTGCTGATAAATGACATTGACGTCATTGTCTGTACCTTGATAAATTATTTGACCATCATAAAGGGCATTTCCTGCCCAAAGGGCTTTCCCCTGAGCTACATTCACTTGTGATTGGTGTATCGGTGAATTAGCCAAAACATAAGTAGGTGTGGTTGCCGAACGAAAATCAATCGTAGAAACGACCTGCGTTAATGGCAGCGCAGTTTGCGACATAACCCCCAAGTGATTTCGGTGACGAACCGATACAAAATAGTCGGCAGGTGCAATTGTGTTGAAGGTAATTGGCGACGTTCCATCAACTTCTACAATGTCACCATCGCGTTGCAGTAACGCCGAACGACTATCGACCACAATTGTTGAGTCATCGGCGTCGCGCAGCTCAACAAAAACCCAATCCACAATGGCATTGGCTCCTGTAACGCTCAGAACCGTGTTTGAGGTAATGGTATCGGCAGCTGTTACAGGGTTCCAAGCTACGTATGGCGATTTTCTAGGAATTAGGTTTTTCACCCGCAAATCATCACGCATTAGGTTGCCAGAAAATACCCCGAATAAAGACCCCTGCAAATAGACTTTAGGCAAAAGCGTAAGCTTTCCAGGAGGCACAATCGTAATAGGGGTTGGATCTGAGTTGTTTTTTGGATCCTTGTCAAAATCTGGATCAGGTTCATTCCCGAGTTGAGATTGGTCTTCAACAGTCTGCCCCAGAGGGCTCTGACCAGTAGCGTAGGCAATGTTGGAATAAGTCACGCCTACCAATATATTAGGGCTAACGCGCACAGTGAGGGTAATGCTTCCGCTGTCACTGATGGCCAAACCATTGCCAGGCAGCAACAGCTGCGTATTACTTGCAGTGCCAGTGTAGGCAGGATTGACCGTGAATTTGGTACTGCTCACTCCAAGCACATTGGTTGAGGCTGGACTTGGGAAGGTTTTAGAAAGCGTGTCAAAAACCTGAACGTTACTAAGTGGAACATCCCCTACGTTTTTTACCTTGATGTTGAAAGTCACGTCGAAGGTATAGTTAAGGTTATCAACAAACGAGACAACCTCTTTTGCAATACCAATTTTAGGATTCTGGTTTAGTGGTACAATAGTTGGGTCATTGGTAGGGTCAGAATCTGGATCGGCAGGGGTATCTACCAACTCATCCCCGCTGTCAGAAACATCTGTCACCTCTGGGCCAATTGGTGGTGTACCTGTAACGATAGCGGTGTTTTTAACTTCGCCTGCGTTAAGGTCTGCCTGAGTGATCGTATAAGTGGCGGAAGCTGTACCTGTTGCGTTTGGAGCAAGGGTACTTGGTGAGACAGGCAGGTTGTTCAGGCTAAGTTTTACATCATCGATGGAAAGATTTGTAAGGGTGACATTACCTGTGTTGGTGACCGTAAAAGTGTAGGTTATTACATCACCTACAGCACCTGTCCCTCCCAAAGCAGCCAATTTCACTAATCTTAATTTCGGAGCTGGGGTAACTACCAACACTGTCGGGTCATTGGTGGGGTCAGTATCGGTTGTTCCGTTCAACTTTGGCGATTCGGTCACGTCGGGGTTGGTGATGGCTACGGCGTTGTTGTCCGTTCCTGCATCTGATACATCAGTGACAGGCGTGGCGGCGTTGCCATTGGGTAAATTCGGGGGCGTTCCCGTCACTGTCGCTGTATTCTCAATTCCTCCCGCGTTGACATCCGCTTGTGTGATGGTGTAAGTGGCAGTAGCTGTACCTACTCCTCCTGGCAATAACGTGGCAGGACTCACCGCTGCGTTGCTCAAACTGAGTTTTGCATCAGTCAAAGACACCCCTGTGAGCGTCACATTGCCCGTGTTGGTAACGGTGAAAGTATAGTTGATGACATCACCTACTCCACGGCCCGTAGCACCGTTGTCGGTGATGGAGGCAATGCTTTTGATTAACTTAATGGAAGGCACTGGGGTAATCAGCAACACAGTTGGGTCATTCGTTGGATTGGTATCAGTTGTTCCGTTCAACTTTGGCGATTCGGTCACGTCGGGGTTGGTGATGGCCACGGCGTTGTTGTCCGTTCCTGCATCTGATACATCAGTGACAGGCGTGGCGGCATTGCCGTTGGGCAAATTCGGGGGCGTTCCCGTCACTGTCGCTGTATTCTCAATTCCTCCCGCGTTGACATCCGCTTGTGTGATGGTGTAAGTGGCAGTAGCTGTACCTACTCCTCCTGGCAATAACGTGGCAGGACTCACCGCTGCGTTGCTCAAACTGAGTTTTGCATCAGTCAAAGACACCCCTGTGAGCGTCACATTGCCCGTGTTGGTAACGGTGAAAGTATAGTTGATGACATCACCTACTCCGCGGCCCGTAGCACCGTTGTCGGTGATGGAGGCAATGCTTTTGATTAACTTAATGGAAGGCGCTGGGGTAATCAACAACACAGTTGGGTCATTCGTTGGATCGGTATCGGTTGTTCCGTTCAACTTTGGCGATTCGGTCACGTCTGGGGTGGTGATGGCCACGGCGTTGTTGTCCGTTCCTGCATCTGATACATCAGTGACAGGCGTGGCGGCATTGCCATTGGGCAAATTCGGGGGCGTTCCCGTCACTGTCGCTGTATTCTCAATTCCTCCCGCGTTGACATCCGCTTGTGTGATGGTGTAAGTGGCAGTAGCTGTACCTACTCCTCCTGGCAATAACGTGGCAGGACTCACCGCTGCGTTGCTCAAACTGAGTTTTGCATCGGTCAAAGACACCCCTGTGAGCGTCACATTGCCCGTGTTGGTAACGGTGAAAGTATAGTTGATGACATCACCTACTCCACGGCCTGTTGCACCGTTGTCGGTGATGGAGGCAATGCTTTTGATTAACTTAATTGAAGGCACTGGGGCAATCAGCAACACAGTCGGGTCATTCGTTGGATTGGTATCGGTTGTTCCGTTGAGCTTTGGCGATTCGGTCACGTCTGGGGTGGTGATGGCCACGGCGTTGTTGTCCGTTCCTGCATCTGACACATCAGTAACAGGTGTGGCGGCGTTGCCGTTGGGCAAATTCGGGGGCGTTCCCGTCACTGTCGCTGTATTCTCAATTCCTCCCGCGTTGACATCCGCTTGTGTGATGGTGTAAGTGGCAGTAGCTGTACCTACTCCTCCTGGCAATAACGTGGCAGGACTCACCGCTGCGTTGCTCAAACTGAGTTTTGCATCAGTCAAAGACACCCCTGTGAGCGTCACATTGCCCGTGTTGGTAACGGTGAAAGTATAGTTGATGACATCACCTACTCCACGGCCTGTTGCACCGTTGTCGGTGATGGAGGCAATGCTTTTGATTAACTTAATTGAAGGTGCTGGGGTAATCAACAACACAGTTGGGTCATTGGTTGGATTGGTATCAGTTGTTCCGTTGAGCTTTGGCGATTCGGTCACGTCAGGGGTGGTGATGGCCACGGCGTTGTTGTCCGTTCCTGCATCTGATACATCAGTGACAGGCGTGGCGGCATTGCCATTGGGCAAATTCGGGGGCGTTCCCGTCACTGTCGCTGTATTCTCAATTCCTCCCGCGTTGACATCCGCTTGTGTGATGGTGTAAGTGGCAGTAGCTGTACCTACTCCTCCTGGCAATAACGTGGCAGGACTCACCGCTGCGTTGCTCAAACTGAGTTTTGCATCGGTCAAAGACACCCCTGTGAGCGTCACATTGCCCGTGTTGGTAACGGTGAAAGTATAGTTGATGACATCACCTACTCCACGGCCCGTAGCACCGTTGTCAGTGATGGAGGCAATGCTTTTGATTAACTTAATTGAAGGTGCTGGGGTAATCAGCAACACAGTCGGGTCATTCGTCGGATCGGCATCAGTTGTTCCATTGAGCTTTGGCGATTCGGTCACGTCTGGGTTGGTGATAGCCACGGCGTTGTTGTCCGTGCCTGCATCCGATACATCAGTGACGGTTGAAAGAGGCCCACTTGAGGGTGTTCCCGTCACTGTCGCTGTATTTTCAATTCCTCCCGCGTTGACATCCGCTTGTGTGATGGTGTAAGTGGCAGTAGCTGTCCCTACTCCACCTGGCAATAACGTGGCAGGACTCACCGCTACGTTGCTCAAACTGAGTTTTGCATCGGTCAAAGTAACCGCCGAGAGTGACACGTTACCCGTATTGGTGACAGTAAAAGTATAATTGATGACATCACCAACTCCGCGACCCGTAGCGCCGTTGTCGGTGATAGAGCCAATGCTTTTGATTAACTTAATTGAAGGCGCACTACAATCAGCGTCAGGGCCTAACTTGTCCACGAACTGCTCTAAAGGTATCACGTTCCCACTTGTAGCTTGTCCCGAACGTGAATAAAAACTACAGGCTGTATTATAGGATGCTAAGCTTCTGGCTGCGGCCACAAAAGGGTCTGTTTTCGCTAAAATTCCTACCGCACCATAACAGGCATTGCCTTGAAAGGTAAAAAGTGAAACAGGTGTGCCGCTACTAAAAGGGCCATAGTTGACTTCCGTTGAGGTTTTACCAATCACATAATAAAGATAATTTGGATCTAATCCTGCAGTTGCAAATGATGGCTGATTCCCGATTTTTACTGGGCTTTTTTCCCAAGTCCCCCTTATATCAGTGATATTTTGGATGACAAAGTCTTTGGGAACTTTCAAAGATACCTGCGCTGTTGCCCCAAGCTCATTGGCTTCGGGATTGTTTGGGTTGGGCGTATTATACTGTGGTACGACCCAAACCGTATAAACCTGAGTGGTGGGATTATATGTCAATTGGTAATTGACTTGGTTTGTTGAGAGATCTTGCGCTATTGCAGGAATAATTCCTAAAATCCACGCAAACCCACACCAAAGGAGATTATATAATTGTTTTTTCATGGGGGTAAGACTATTAAGTAGTTACTTTTTTGGTTTTATGCGGGGGAAAATATTTCCCCCACATAATTGGTTTTGTATTTATTTAGGCAACTGTTCCTGAATAATGAAGAAGCTCTGTTTGAGCGAGTTACCACCGTGATTATTGACAACATTCTGATAGATGTACTCTATGTCATTGGTTGTTCCTTGGAAAATCACCTCTCCGTCCATGTTGATATCACCAGTATGGTAGCCTGCCAAAATGAAGAATGGTAACCCAATCACGTTGGCTGCTGCCCCAATAATTTGCTGATAGACAATGTTGACGTCGTTGGCAGTACCTTGGTAAATCACTTGACCGTCGTAAAGTGCATTGCCTGCCCAAAGTGCTTTCCCTTGTACCACATTCACCTGCGACTGATGAATTGGGGAATTAGCTAAAACATAGGTTGGTGTTGCTGCTAATCTGAAATCGACAACTGTACTGATGAGTGTTAATGGAAGTGCATTCTTCGTCATGACACCCAAGTGATTACGATGTTTGACAACCACAAAGTAGTTTGCTGGAATTGCACTGGTGAAAACAATAGCAGAAGTACCATCTACATCTACAATATCTCCATCTCGTTGTACAAGCGCCGAACGGCTGTCGATCACCTTAGTAGAATCTGTTGCACTTCGAAGTTCTACAAATACCCAATCTACGATGGCATTTTGTCCAGTAACTGTCAACACCGTGTTTGAAGTGATGGTATCGGCTGGTGTAATCGGATTCCAAGCTAGGTAAGGTGATTTTCTTGGAATCAAGTTTTTCACCCGCAAATCATCCCGCATCAAATTACCCGAGAATACCCCAAACAATGAGCCTTGTAAATACACTTTTGGCAAGAGTGCAACCTTCGTGACTTGTAAAATTGTAATGTAAACCGTGGCGGTATCACACAGATTCGGCGTTCCGTTGTCGCAAACCTTATAAATGAATCGGTCTGGGCCTACGTAGTTAGAATTTGGTGTATAGGTATAGGTACCGTTCGGATTGAACACCACCGTACCATTCGCTGGATTGGTCAGTTTGGTAAACACAAGCGGGTCGTTGTTAGGATCGCTGTCGTTCGTCGCTACTGTGCCGCTCACTGGTACATTGACTTGGGTAACGTTGGCATCATCCACCGCTACTGGTGGATCATTACCAGGAATCAATGGTAATACATCTACCGTTACTGTCGCCGTATCACAAGCGCCTTTCACGTCACAAAGCACATACTTGAAGCGGTCTTTGCCCACAAATAAACCCGTTGGCGTGTAAGTAAAACTGCTGTCGGATGGGTTATAAACCACCGTTCCGTTGGTAGGGTTACTGATTCTGGTCACCGAAGCAAACTTGTCGCCCTGCGGGTCAAAGTCATTGGCCAACACCCTTACTTTCACAGGTACACCTACTTGCGTCTGACTCGCGTCATCGTTGGCCACTACACTGTTGATGGTGATGATTGGTAAAATGTCAATGGTCACCGTAGCCGTATCACACAAGCCTGCACTGTTGCAAACCACGTAGCAGAAGTTGTCTGTGCCTACGAAGTTGTTGGTTGGTGTGTAGGTGTAGTTGCCATTGGCTTGCATCACCACTGTACCGTGTTTCGGCGGACAAATTGTCGGTATCGACGTATTGACCGTCAATGGTAAACCTTGTGGGTCATCGTCATTGGTCAACACATTGCCAGATACAGGCGTATTGATTGGCGTATTGTTAATGTCATCAGTCGCTATTGGTGGTGATACCAATACCGTGATATAAACCGTGGCAGTATCACACAGATTCGGCGTTCCGTTGTCGCAGACTTTATAAATGAATCGGTCGGGACCTGCGTAGTTATTATTTGGCGTATAAGTGTAAGTACCGTTCGGATTGAACACCACTGTACCATTTGTTGGATTGGTCAGTTTGGTGAACACAAGCGGGTCGTTGTTAGGTTCACTGTCGTTTGTCGCTACTGTACCACTTACAGGTACATTGACCCTTGTGACGTTGGCATCGTCCACCGCTACTGGTGGGTCGTTACCAGGGCGAACTGGCAATACATCAATTGTTACGGTTGCCGTATCACAAGCGCCTTTCACGTCACAAAGCACGTATTTGAAGCTGTTCTTGCCTACAAATGCACCCGTTGGGCTATACGTGAAGCTGCTGTCGGTTGGATTATAAACCACCGTTCCGTTGGTCGGGTTAGTGATTCTGGTCACCGAAGCAAACTTGTCGCCCTGCGGGTCAAAATCATTGCCCAACACCCTTACTTTCACAGGTACACCTACTTGCGTCTGACTCGCGTCATCATTGGCCACTACACTGTTGGTGGTGAGTCTCGGCAAGATGTCAATGGTCACAGTAGCCGTATCACACAAGCCTGCACTGTTGCAAACCACGTAGCAGAAGTTGTCTGTGCCTACGAAGTTGTTGGTTGGCGTGTATGTGTAGTTACCATTGGCTTGCATCACCACTGTACCGTGTTTCGGCGGACAGATTGTCGGTATCGACGTATTGACCGTCAATGGTAAACCTTGTGGGTCATCGTCATTGGTCAACACATTGCCAGATACAGGCGTATTGATTGGCGTATTGTTGAAATCATCGGTGGCAACTGGAGGTGATACCAATACCGTAATATAAACCGTGGCAGTATCACACAGATTCGGCGTTCCGTTGTCGCAAACCTTATAAATGAATCGGTCAGGACCTGCGTAGTTGTTATTTGGCGTATAGGTATAAGTACCGTTCGGATTGAATACCACCGTACCATTTGTTGGATTGGTCAGTTTGGTGAACACAAGCGGGTCGTTGTTGGGGTCGCTGTCGTTCGTCGCTACTGTACCACTTACAGGTACATTGACCCTTGTGACGTTGGCATCATCCACCGCTACTGGTGGGTCGTTACCAGTAATCAATGGTAACACATCTATCGTTACGGTTGCCGTATCACAAGCGCCTTTCACGTCACAAAGCACATACTTGAAGCTATTTTTACCCACAAATAAACCCGTTGGTGTATAAGTAAAACTGCTATCTGTGGCGTTGTAGACCACCGTTCCGTTGGTCGGGCTAGTGATTCTGGTCACCGAAGCAAACTTGTCGCCTTGCGGGTCAAAATCATTGCCCAACACCCTCACTTTCACGGGTACACCTACTTGCGTCTGACTCGCGTCATCGTTGGCTATCACACTGTTGGTGGTGAGTCTCGGCAAGACGTCAATGGTCACAGTAGCCGTATCGCACAAGTTGATACTGCTGCACACTATATAGCAGAAGTTGTCTGTGCCTACGAAGTTGTTGTTTGGCGTATATGTGTAGTTACCATTGGCTTGCATCACCACTGTACCGTGTTTCGGCGGACAGATTGTCGGTATCGACGTATTCACCGTCAATGGTAAACCTTGCGGGTCATCGTCATTGGTCAACACATTGCCAGATACAGGCGTATTGATTGGCGTATTGTTGAAATCATCGGTGGCAACTGGAGGACGTGCGCTCACGGTGATGATTAAGTTTGCATCATCACACAAACCTGTTGGATCACAAACTCTATATGGAACAGTAATAACTCCCACAAAATTTAATGCTGGGGTAAAAGCAAATGAACCATTTACCAAGTCCCACACGAGGGTCCCTTGGGTTAATAAGGGTGAGTCCAATGGGTCAAATGATAACTCGGCCAACGTATTGTCAGGGTCGGAATCATTAGTAGCGACTGTTCCATTGAAAGGCGTATTAAAAGGAGTCGTATAAAGGTCATCAACTGCTACTGGCGGCTGACAATTCGGCGCAATCAAGGTACCCGAACCAGTGGCTGTACAACCATTAACATCAGTCACTGTTACAACATAAGTTCCTGACGACAAACCAGTTAAATCTTTACTAGTGCTACCACCAGGAGACCACGAGTAGGTGTATGGCCCTACCCCACCTGTCACTACCGAAAATGCTTTACCATCAATTCCTTGACAACTCTGATTTTCAGCCAATACGCTTACTGAGAGCGCAGGGGCACTACCAACGGTAGCGGAGATAGTTTTGGTACAGCCTAGTGCATCAGTCACTGTGACATTATAGGTGCCTGCCGATAGGTTTGATGGATCTTGGATGTTCCCAATGGCAGTTGGGCCAGTCCATACGTAAGAGAACGGCCCCGTTCCATTTTGGATAATTAAATCTATAGCACCCTTATTGATGGCACACGAAGAGGTATTCGAAACGTTGACAAACAGTTCTATTTCAGTAGTCGGCTCAGTGATAACGACAGAAGCGGTAGCCGTACATCCATTGGCATCTGTAACGAATACGTTGTATGTACCTGCCTGTAAACCCGTTGCGGTCGCGGTCATCGCTCCATTAGACCAATTGTAGGTATAAGGAGCCGTTCCGCCACTACCTGTAACGGTCGCTTCACCATCGCTTCCCCCTTTACAGCTTACGCTTTTTGTTTGCGATGCAGTGGCAGTTAAAACAGTGGGTGAAGTAACAGGGCTTGCCGTTAGTGTTTTCACACAACCGATGTTATCCGAAACTGTAACAGAGTAAGTCCCTGCTGACAAGCCCGAAATATCTTCGGTAGTAGCACCATTTGACCAGCTAAACGTAACGGGTGCTACGCCACCAGTGACGATGAGGTTTACCCGACCGTTGTTGTTGCCAAAACAGCTGATTGGTGTAGTGATAGACGCAATTGAAAGACTGGAAGTATTATTGACCGTAAAGGTTTTAGAAACTTTACATCCTGTATTATCAGTCACTTCTAAGGTATAATTACCCGCTATTAAATTGGTACGATTTTGTGAAGTAGGTCCATCTAACCACTTATAAGTGTAAGGAGCAGAGCCACCCGTTACTGATACTGTGATAGCGCCCGTTGCACTGCCAGAACAAAGAGCATTGGTGATTGCCCCCGTTATGATGATTTGGATGGGTTGTCCAACCGAGGTTTGAAACACTTCCTTACATGCGTTTGCGTCGGTAACTGTCACCGAATAATCGCCTGCTGGCAAATTAAACAGGTTTTGACTGGTTGAACCATTGCTCCACAAATAAGTATAAGGAGGTGTCCCGCCACCGTTTGTTATCGAAATCTCGCCAGTGGAAGCACCAAAACAGTCCGCATCAGTAGGCGTTATCGTAGCAGATATTGGGGCCGTTGGGCCAGAAATAGTGAATATGTTTGAAGTAACCGAACAGCCATTGGCATCCGTCACCACTACATTGTAATCCCCAGGATTCAGACCGCTAATATCTTGGGTAGTAGCACCAGTGTTCCACCCATACGTATAAGGCGGTGTTCCACCAGATGCATTAATATCAATACTTCCATTGCCATCTCCAAAACACAACACGTTGGTTGTGTTAACTGGAGTTACAGAAATCAAAGAGGCAGGTTGTGTAATCTGCATATTTACCAGCGGGAAGGTGCATCCATTCGCATCAGTGATGGTCACGTTATAGGTACCTGCTGGACGATTAATTATATCTTTGGTCGTTGCCGTGAAGCTATTCGATCCCGTCCAAGCGTATGTGTAGGGAGCCGTCCCGCCAGTTACAGTCAGTACGATTTGACCATTTGTACCATTTCTACAACTTACGTTGGAAATAACCCGAGTGGCACTTAAAGCGGCACTTGGCTGTGTGATTACAATGGTTTGCGTTGCAGTACAGCCGTTGGCATCAGTAACCGTTACTTGGTAAGTACCTGCTCCAATAGAAGGCTGGTCTTGGATATTACCCGAAAAGGCAATTGAGTTACGCGTCCAAGCGTATGTGTAGGGAGCAGTACCACCCGATACGCTTAAATTTATACTTCCTGTTAAGCCACCGAAGCAATTGACATCCGTTTTAACATGATCAAGCACAATCGCCGCTGGCTGTGTAAGGGTAGCGGTTGTCGTACTTTTACATCCCGTGGCATCTGTCACGGTCACACTGTAAGTTCCAGCCACTAATCCCGTTCTGTCTTCGGTAGTAGCTCCATCAGACCACAAGTAGGTGTAGGGGGCTGTTCCGCCCGTCACCGTCACGTTTATAGTACCTGTGCTGGCACCGTTACACGTCACGTTGGTTGTTGTTCTTGTAACAGTTGGCCCGTCTGTGCTGATGACGGCAACGGTGGCCGTCTGAAAACAGCCTTTTGAATCTGTCACCGTCAGGGTATAACTACCACTGCTCAAATTAGTTAAGTCTTCGGTTGAGGCTCCGTTATTCCAATCGTAATCATAAGCGGGTGTTCCGCCACTCACGGTAATGTTAATCGCACCGTTTGATTGGTTACAAGTAGCATTCGTGACCGACGCAGTGGTCAGCACAGGGTTATCTTCTACCGTAACATTCACAGTGGCCGTAGCCTTACAGCCCGAAGCATCTGTGACCACCACTGTGTAAGTACCATTGTGGAGGGCTGCATTCGCGTTGAGTATGGTAGGGTTAGCGCTGGATGAGGTAAAGTTGTTTGGCCCCGTCCAAGCATAAGAAACGCCACCAGTAGCCAGCAAACCGATTGTTCTGTCTTTACAAATCGGCAGTACAACGGAAGCTTGTGCCGTTGGCTGAATCACATCTACATCAATGCAGGTCTGGGCACTTTCGTTACAATTATTCACCGCCACAACGCACACTTGGTAAGTGCCAGGCGTGACACCAGTCCAATTCACTGTGATTTGTGGTGTACCTTGCCCCGC
Source organism: Runella sp. R0.1_18 (assembly GCF_057652155.1). NCBI lineage: Bacteria > Pseudomonadati > Bacteroidota > Cytophagia > Cytophagales > Spirosomataceae > Runella > Runella sp. R0.1_18. The sequence continues at coordinate 91,633 of NZ_JBYFCK010000017.1, read as the reverse complement.
TGTGATAATTGCCCCAGCAGGAACCGTCCAAGTATAGGATATATTGGCAGGATCAGGGGTAACCGAGAAGACCTCAGCGACACTGCTCCGACAAATATCAATGGGGTCGCAATTGCTGGGAGCATTCAACACAATGTTGCTGCTCGCAACCGTACAGCCTTTAGAATCGGTAACGGTTAGATTATACGTACCAGCGGCTAGACCTATTCGGTTACTGACATTGTTGGTTCCAGGTATGTCCGCCCAGTCGTAGGTATAGGGAGCTGTTCCTCCGATGACAGTAGGTGTGATACTTCCTGCTGCAAAACATTGGGGCTGTACTATTGACCGACTCACTGCCAAAGCCGCCGAAGGCTGCGTAATGGTGAAATTAACGGTTTCCTCACAACCACCATTGTCCTTAACAGTAACCGTGTAAGCGCCCGCAGTTAGGTTAGAAAACGTACCTGAACTCACAAAAACGCCACTTCCTAGTTTGTATGTGTATGGTGCAAGCCCGTTTGCCCCTGCAACGGTGACTGCACCAGTGGAGGCACCAAAACAATTGATATTGGTTTGTGATGTTACGGAGGCAGTGATACTACCACAGAATAAAGTAAGCGCCGCCGAGCGTTTGAATCGAACGCAATCATTGGAACTATGCGTAACTACCACATAATAATTATTTCCGTATAACCCCGTACTGTTCGATATAGTTAGCGTAGCCGTTGTTACACCACTATACACACCCGTATTGGTCAGGGCAGTTCCACCAGCATCAGGGTCACCGACATACCATTGGTACAATAGACCTCCATTTGAGTTGCCTGCTGTACCGTAGCTGGGCGTACCGCTACTGTAGGAGGTGGCGTTATCACCGCGAGCAGAGATACTAAAAGTGGCTGGTGCAGCCGCAGCTACCGATTGATTACTCGGGTTGGTCTCAATCACAACCCGCGTAGCCACTTGACTACCTCCAAGGGTTTGTCCCCCACCCGCAGCTGTTGGAACTCCGTTTGACCCAACCCCTCCAGTCAGTCGGCCATTGGCATCTACACTGGTAAGCGCAGCCCCTCCTTCGATAGCGTCGAAGCATCCATCCCCGTCAGAATCGTTATCCAACGAATTGACCAGACCATCTCCGTCTGTGTTGCCAGACCCCTCCACTGTATCCAATATGCCGTCGTTATCATCGTCTAAATCGCAATCGTTCGAAATATTATCCCCGTCGGAGTCGGGTAAATTACCTATGCTTTGGGAGGAGAGCGTTGTTTGGTTCGTTATATTATTCGCGTCTCGTATCTGTACCGTATAAGTTCCAGCCGTAAGTCCATTAAATACATTACTACTCTGCCAAGCACCTGAGTTAATTTGGTATTGGTACGTACCGCTTCCTCCCGTTGGGTTAGATACGGTAATTGATCCGTTGGCCACACCGATACAAGCATCTGTTTTACTGGCCGTTCCGCCTACTGGTGGCAGCGAATAGTTGACAATAAGCTGCGGACGGTTAGACGCGACAGCTGCATCATCGCTGTACATATAATACCATGATTCTTCTTTGTCACCTACAAGGGTTTGGGGTACTATGCCCAAACCATAATTTGGATGAGTACCATTATACCACTGTTGCACTAAGGTTGTAATGGTGATATTATAAACAAAACCTTCAGGATCAGACGCCCCCCCCGTTAGTGTGCCATAGTTGTCGCTTGCAAAACTCCCGCCAGTCCAGCTGCCGCTTCCGGGGCTGTTCCAAGTGGATGATCCTGACTGTGTGGCATTACAGGCACTCCCTTCTACCCAAGCAGTGGTAACCCTTCTGATGATTGACGGGAACGATGAACCTTTCTCGCCATCCCATCCTGAATTATTGCCGTGTACCATTCTGAGGGATGCCGAGGTGATGGTTGCCCCAGCAGGGATAGCCGTCAAATCAAATTCGATGAAGGCATTTTGCTGGTAATTAGAAGCATTGTCAGGACCGATACCCTGGCACGAACCGTAGTTTCTGGTATTATACCCTTTGTAAACCGAGGTTGATTTCGTTGAGGTAATGGTCACCGTCTGGGCATGGATAACCCCCGCAACCCCAAAAAACAGGCATAAAACAACTGTGATACGCGACAAATGATAATAAATCTGAGAAGATTTATCTTTTATTTGCTTAGTTACGTAGATGGTTTCCATAATATAGCTTTTGATTCGATTGACACATAAAATTCTTTATTGCTGGTTAGTAAATAGGTACCCCTTTTTTGATGAGTCCATTTACGGTGTACTCAATCTTATTTTTCCTCCAATTCAAAACAGTAGGAGTATTCAATAATTCTAAGTTCGGTTTGTCATCAGTCATCACCTCTACGTCCCCTAATTCATACCCTGATATTGGGACATAATCTGCCACGGAAAAATGGTCATTGGGTAGAATATCGTTGTATCTTAAGTTTTGGCTAAGTGCCTCTTGGATATTTAATGAACCAGGAGTACCATAGATTAATAAATCAGCAGATATTGATTTTTTTTCATTCTTAACCGCAAACATTTTATATCCAATGGATTCAAAAGTTTTGATAACCGAACGGGGCGCACGTGAAAGTTCTAAATCATCTGTATCCAGCTGACCCTGAAAATTCACAATCACCAATGCGTCTTTATTTAATGCAGCCTTTAACTCCTTTAGACCTTCTATTGTAAACATGTGGGAGGGCTGTACCTCTCCATTGACAATATCCAATATGACTACATCGTATTTTTTTGTGGTATGTCGAATGTAATGACGTGCGTCATCAATGACCAGATTAGCAGAGGTTGGATTATATCCAAACCATTGCTCAGCGATATACGGAATCCGTTCGTCCAATTCCACAATATCAAGTTCAAATCCGAGTCGAATCAAATTATGGGCAATGCTTCCCCCGCCCATTCCCAATAGCAAAGCCTTGCTTTTAGCTGGCTTTATCCCTGCTAAAGCCGTCACTTTATGGGGATACCTCCATACTGAAAATGGCTCGATACCCACATTGGTAAAAGTTTGGTCTATTCCATTGAGTAACAATTGCCTTGTGTTCACTGGGCGACCATCTTTGGCAAAACCTTTATGATCTACCACCGTCCACTCACCCAAGATACCGCTCGACTGATACTGTACTGTAATTGCTGGATCAGCGGTAGGTTGGCTATAGACAAACGGAACGAAAAAAACAAAAAGGCCAAAGGTGAGAACAGCTTGCATTTTTTGTTTTCGGCTGAACATACCGATTGCCGAAAAACCCATTAGTACAAGCCCAGTAAAAGTCGCAGTGGTTTGAATACCTAGTTCGGGGATGAGCACAAAACCCGCAAGAAACGTAGCGAGTATGCCCCCAACAGTAGAAATGGCATAGATGGTACCAGCGGTTTGACCCGCATTTTCCTGCGATTGATTAATAAGCTGTATGATGATGGGAGACACCATCCCCATGCAAAAAATAGGCGGTAATAGGTAGATTGAAACCGAAATTAATGAGCCAATACGCACCCCAAAATCCGCCGTAGCCATCATTATAGTTGGCGCAATCCTTGGAGCTACGATTGTGAATATCGCCCCCATAGCAAGTATGGCAAACAGTGGGCTTTTGTCTTTGTATTTATTAGAAACACTGCCCCCAACGAAATATCCGCCAGAAAGAGCAATGAGTGTTATTCCCAATACAGAAGCCCAAACATACATTGATGTACCATAGAACGGTGCAACAATCTTTGCCCCCAGTAACTCTATAATCATAACTGCAGCTCCTTCCACAAAGGAAACTATAAGCAACAGTTTCCTTTGACTTTTAGGTAGCACATCAACTTGAATAGAAGTACTAGATTTGATATTTAGTTTTCTTTCCATTTGAAATATTTTTTTAACATTTCCATTTTTTATTCTACACTACCCCTAGTTTACACAATCAATTGATGTGCTTTTAAACGCCAATTTTTGGGTGTTACTACCTCGTTGGAGCGGTTTAAAAATTAATTATTGTTTATGGTTACTGGCTTGACAGGTGAAGGGTTTATTGCAGTAAGTGTCACTGAAGTACTTGCTGTACATCCTACGGCATCCGTCACGGTTACGTTGTAAGTTCCAGTGGACAAGCCTGATTGATCTTGAGCTGTTGGCACAAGACCTGTTCCGTTCGGAGTTGTCCAAGCATAGGTAAACGGGGCTGTACCACCGCTCACCACCAAATCAATGACCCCGTTTGTACCCAAAGGTGCATTAGAACCAGGCGGGCAAGTTGGAGGCGTTACATTGGTAGTCAATACCATTGTGGCGACATTTGATAAAGTGATGGTAGCAATAAAAGTACAGTTTCTGGCATCGGTGATAGTGACCTGATAATTCCCCGAGGCCAAGCCAGTGATAGTAGCGGTTCCGTCGCCCGTTGGCGTACCGTTCCAGTCGTAAGTATAAGGCCCCGTGCCACCCGATACTGTCGCCGTCACACTTCCGTTGGTGGCTCCGCAGGTTGGCTCTGTTTTTGACAAAGAAGCCGTAAGGGCGGCAGAAGGCTGCGTAACGGAAATGTTAGTGACTGTTCCAGTACAGCTTCTTGAATCTGTGATGGTGACACTGTATGTGCCCGCAGGGATATTGGTACGGTCTTTGGTAGAGGCCCCATCGTTCCACTGGTAGGTATAGGGACCGGTTCCGCCAGCGACTGCAAGTGTGATTGCTCCTGTAGATTGGCCAAAGCAAGCCACGTTTGTTACGGTTGGTGTCGCACTGATTAGTGCGGGTTGGGTTACGCTGATGCTATTTGCGGTAGCAGTACACCCCTGGGCGTCGGTGACAGTCACGCTGTAGTTACCAGCCGTTAGACCACTGCGATTTTGGGTAGTAATGCCGCTGCCCCAATTGTAAGTGTAGCCTGGCGTTCCACCCGAAACCGACAAACTGATAGAACCAGTAGCACCGCCATTACAAGCCACTGGAGTGACTGTTGGTGTTATGACAATGGCAGGGTACGTACCCACTATAGCAGTAAAAGTATTGGCACATCCAGTAGAAGAGGTAATCGTAACGGTATAAGTACCCGCAGCAAGACCAGAAATGGTAGTACCGTTGCCCGAACCAGAGCCACCGCCCGAGCGAGTCCATGTATAGGTATAGGGTGCAGTGCCGCCCGTAACAGTCATAGCAATGGCCCCCGTATTGGTAGCACCAGTACACAGCGGTGTTACAGTAGAAGTGACCGATTGGCTGCACGGCTGAATGGTAATAGGCGTGGCAGTGGAGGTTTGCCTGCCGCAGGCGTCGGACACTGTGACGGTAATCATACAAGAGGTGACGCTACCCACATTGGGAGGGGTAAATGTAGTACTGGCAGCCGAGGCATTGGCAAAAGTACCCCCGCAGCTACTCGTCCATTGATAAGTAAGCGGAGAAGATACAGGAGAGTTAGCCGTGACACTAACGGCATAGCCAACACCTATTGACATGGTTGTAGGAACACTTGCCACACTGATAAAAGGTACTTTGTCAACAGAAGACAAAAGACTGAAATTAAAAAAGGCACGAATGGCGGCGATGCTGGCCGTCCCACCTGCTTTTTTGATGTCGTGACCTGCTTCGTACATCACATAGCCTGAAGTGTTGAGGCCAAAACCACGACCAAAGACAATCACGGCTGCTGGCCCAGGCGATAGCCCTGGGACGTTGGATTGACTAGGGTCGAAAGCAATAACTTGGGTCGTGGGCCGCCAGCCGCCCCCCGCCTTGGGAAGGTAGATTTGTTCAGCACCTCCAGGGTGAGCTGCATCTGTCGAGCCCATGTATTGCGAAGCAGGACTACTTGGGTTAATACGAGTGTAAGGGGGACTTCCATCAGCGTGTGAACCCGAAAAAACCAAGGCATTGCCAACGCCACCTACGTTGGTGGCCAAGAAGTTGGTTTGCAAACTGCCATTGTTCATGTTCTCCAATTCCGAAACAGCTTTGCAACCCGCCCAAATCGCCCCAAACTGCGTACGGTTCCAATTGTATAAATTGCTGTGGGTACTCCATTTGGGATCGGCGTGGGGCATCACAAAAATATCATCGCAACCTCCCAATGACTGGGGGTCTTTAAAGTTATAAGCCGAGGATGGAATCCCCGCCTGACTGAAAAAACCTTCAGCGATTTTTCCATTTTGGTCGTCCAACGTCCAGCGGGGTGCTGACCTGAGGGTATAAGTTACGTTTACCGTCAACGGGCTTGTCGTGGTTATCCCCGAAACGCCATAGCTGCTAATTTTGCCATTCACCGATGCGTTTCGAAAAGAGGCTGGAATAATGAACGTCCCGCCTCGAAAATCTACCCCTTGGTGGCTAAAGTCTATACCATCAATGCCTTTGGTTTGGCTAATGACCCATTTGACAGGGATTTTGTCATTTTTCAACAAATCATAAATCAACCCGTAGGGCCTCAGGGCATTAGATTGGGTTTGCGGGGTAATCCCCATGTTGATGATGTACGAGCCCGAAGGAAAGGTTTCGGTCTGTGCATAAGACCTCAAGATTCCAGTCAGCATACACAACTGAAATAGAAGTGTTGTCAAGAGGTATTTGGAGCAACGGAAGTGTAAAAAAACAACCATACGATTTCAGAATAAATTTGTTCGAAAAAACTATGAACTACCTAGCTTTTTTGTAACAAGAACTAATCCGACGATTTAGCCAAATCGGTATATCGGTTATCGTTTTGGTTATTTTGGGTATATGAAGAGATTAATCCAATTGAAAGAAATATAGCGGCCATAAAATGCGCCTATTTTTTAGATATATACCCCTATTTTTAACTTTTATGATTAGAAAAATGGAGTAAAAATATTTCTTTTTATGATAAAAATAGGAAGTTTATAGGCACTTCAAAGGAGCATATCCTTTCACAATTTTCATGCCATATTTAAAGAATTGGGCAAATAAATCACCTACAGTAGCAGCAAGACCTTAGTGAGCAACATTGCCCCATATTTCGGACAACGACAGGCGTTTAACAAGTGGCGATTTGAGAAGAGTGGTATCGGTTTCTATTTTACCTATATATAAATACATCATGTTGGGTAGTATTTCTTGGGTACTTGGATTCATTCCAGGCAGATGTATGGTATCCAAATACGCCCCCAAAGTATATTCTTTTGGTTTTGGGATTCGGTTCATCCCATACATTCTAACAACCCTGACGGTGGCATCAGGGGTGAAATAATAAGCAAGTTGTTGTTTGATTTGCTGACGTTGAAGTGGGTCTTTGTTATGCGCCAACGAATTAAGTAACCCTCCCAACACTTTGACAGGCACTGTTGAAGAATCGGAAGGTACTACTATCCCACTCCTCAAAGTGCTTCCTTCGCAAGATTTCATTTCCAAAACAGGGGTTTGGCTTATGGGCATCTCATTGAAAAACCGATTTAGATACGAAGAGGAATAGGTATGAAACTGACGAAAAGATACATGGTGTAAAACACTGGAATCCAATGGCATAAGCATCCGCTCAAACGCACGAACAAGCGACTCAGTAAACAATGACGCACTGTGGTTTTCATTGACCCAAGAAGGCTCATCAGGTAACGAACTCCCCATTTTGACGATACCAGAATGCCCTAAGAACAGTTTTTTAACTACCTGCTTACGATATTCCATCGACACTCCAAGGGTATCGATTACTCGTTGGGGAGAATGAATGCTTTGTGCACTATACTCTGATACAATCCATCCCAAGTGCAGCTTTTGGGCTTTTTGCTTGGCCTCCAGCCAACTAGCCACCTCATCTACTGATAACCCAATGGTTGGGTTGTCTCGTAGTTTCCAGTGGGCAAAAAGACTACTTTTATTGGGAGGAAGAAGGCCAAAGCCAGCATAGTATATGACTACGATGTCATTTTCGCCAGTGGGAAGACTATCAATGGTTTGATGGAGATTATTGGCAGTAAATTTTTGCTTTGAAAGGTGGATTACCTCCATTTTATAACTCAATTCCCGTTCTACAATTTCTAGGATTGAAAGTATATCTGATTCATTGCGTAATTGCATCAAACCAAAATTAGTATCTTCACCATCAATTACAAATAGTACATGCAATTTTTGAGCATGGATAGATACAGATATAAATAATCCGCAAAAAATGATAAACAAGCTTTTCATTTATTGACTATTAATATCGTTTTTTTATCAAAAAATGAACCACAAATTTAGCCATTACGTCATATTGTTTACCATTTTTGTTTTTTCACAATGAAGTGAGTTATATTTCCTTATCCCTCTACATTCAATTCAAAAGAAGTACCTTTCCCGACTTCACTTTCGACGGATAAGGATGTTTTATTTTTCTGCACAAAATTGTAAATCAATACCATGCCTAATCCCAGCCCGTGAATCCCTACTTCGGGTTTGACTTTCCCTGCAAATACTTGCTGTAAATAACGGAGTTGGTCTGGGGCAATACCTTTTCCTGTATCCGTAATCGTAATTGTTAGACCATTGGAAGCCTCACCCACAGCAGCTGAACTGATTCGAATTGAAATCTTCCCCCCTTCTGCTGTGTTTTTGATGGCATTGTCTAGTAAGTTTCGCAACGTCATCAACAACCCTTTGGGGGCGATTTCTGTAACAAAACTCGCTGGTAAATCCACTAATAAATCAATCTTCTGGGATTGCGCAATCGGAAGATAGGTTTGGTGTAGTTCAGCCAGCAAAGGTACTACATCCACTTGTTGACGAACTTCCGCCACATCTGGCGTAAAATACTGACTTTTGCCCCATTCAAATAGGTTATTAAGCAGTAAGTTGGTCTTTTGTCTCATGGATTCAATTTGTTGGATTACCCTCTCCAACTCTTGCTTTTTACCTTCTTGAATCAAGTGTGGCAACAAGCCGCCCATGGCATTAAGACTGTTGATGGGTGTACGTAAATCATGCGCTATAATGGTATAGAATTTATCACGGCCTTGCTGTAACTCCAACAGTTTTGTATTGGTTTGCCGCAGTTTTATTGAAAAACCCAGAATCGTTCCAATCAACCCCAAAGCAACCAGCAAACCACCAAACAAAAGTTCTTTATGGGATTCAGCTATTTGGAGGGTGCGTTCTTTCTTTTGAACTTCTATCTGACTTTGGAGCAGTTTGGCCTTGCTTTCAGCTGCCTGATTTTCCAAAGCTAGATTTTTTAAAACAGCCTCTCGTTTTTCGGCTTCGTATTGAGCTTGGAGTAGTTGATTTCGGCTTTCGGCTACTTGCTTTTCTAAGGATAACCGTTTCAGTTCGGCCTCTTTTTCGGTAAAGGAGTACTTTTCTTTGATTTCATACACGGCCAACCTGCGGTCATTGTCACGAATCAGGTTATTATATTTGTCGTATTCATCGTACGCCTTTATACCCTCTTTCCAATTGCCTATCTCAAAGTATGCGTTTTTTAAACGCCTGTTCATCCACCGCAATACCATTATATTCTTTGGATTTTCTATCTTAATCAGCCTGATTGCTTCCTCCAGATACACAATCACACTGTCGGGTTTCTTCAACCTTATGTAAGCCTCAGCCACATTTCTATAATCCTGACTAATGGCTTTGATGCCAGGATAATTAAGTGTTTTTAAAGCATATTCCAAGTATTTGTCTGTTTTTTTAATAAAAAAGTAACCTTGTTGAGTAGCCGTATAAATTGCTTTTCTCAAGTATGCCAAGTGCGGTTTTTTGTCCAATATTTCATTGGCGGCCCTGAAAGCTTCCATTCGTTGTTTTTCGGTTATTTCTTGGGAAAAAGATGGAGGACTGTTCAGAACAATTCGATAATACGTAAACCTGTCAATGGCGTGCTTTGATTTTTCGGAAAGGGCCACCAACTTAGCATAATTCTCCCGATTCATTTTCAACACATCTTCTTTACTCAGTGGGCCGTAGTTTGTGTCATCTTGTATAAAATGTCTCAGTGACCAACTAAGGCATTGCACTATACCTGACGTATCTTTCAGTTCAGCAAACTGCTTCTGTGCTTTCATAATGTATTCATAAGCAAGATCTTCCTGCCACGATGAATTGTAAATACCCATGATATAATTTGCCATGGCAAGCCCCAAGGTTGATTTATGCTTGGTGGCCAATTGCACTATTTTATTGTACTGTTGCGTACTGATCGAATCTCTCCGATGCGACTTGCCCAACTCAATGGCAATCAATAAATGCAGGTATTGGCTCGACTGTGAGTTGGGCGACATGCTTCGTTCTACTTTTTTCAAGCTATCCAAACGAAAAGCGGGAACGAGATAGTCACGAAAAGACACAAAGGATTTACTTTGGGTATATCCCCACTGGCCAAAACCTATTAAACCCAAAAAAAGTATCAGGCACTTTATCACAATACGCTTATTAAGGGTCATAATAATTCTTATTTTAAAAAATATGTACTTCGCCCTCACGTCATAAAAAGAGGCTCTGCTAGTTAGAATCGACATTAAAGCTACCAAACTAATCTAAAAGAAGTACCTTTCCCGACTTCACTTTCGACGGATAAGGATGTTTTATTTTTCTGCACAAAATTGTAAATCAATACCATGCCTAATCCCAGCCCGTGAATCCCTACTTCGGGTTTGACTTTCCCTGCAAATACTTGCTGTAAATAATGGAGTTGGTCTGGGGCAATACCTTTTCCTGTGTCCGTAATCGTGATTGTTAGACCATTGGAAGCCTTACCCACAGCAGGTGAACTGGTTCGGATTGAAACCTCCCCCCCTTCTGCTGTGTTTTTGATGGCATTGTCTAGTAAGTTTCGCACCGTCATCAACAACCCTTTGGGGGCGATTTCTGTAACAAGACTCGCTGGTAAATCCACTAACAAATCAATCTTCTGGGATTGCGCAATCGGAAGATAGGTTTGGTGTAGTTCAGCCAGCAAAGGTACTACATCCACTTGTTGACGAACTTCCGCCACATCTGGCGTAAAATACTGACTTTTACCCCATTCAAATAGGTTATTAAGCAGTAGGTTGGTCTTTTGTCTCATGGATTCAATTTGTTGGATTACTCTCTCCAACTCTTGCTTTTTACCTTCTTGAATCAAGTGTGGCAACAAGCCGCCCATGGCATTGAGACTGTTGATGGGGGTACGTAAATCATGCGCTATAATGGTATAGAATTTATCACGGCCTTGCTGTAACTCCAACAGTTTTGTACTGGTTTGCCGCAGTTTTATTGAAAAACCCAGAATCGTTCCAATCAACCCCAAAGCAACTAAAAAACCAACAAGCAAAAACTGTTTTTGTTCCTCTGCTATTTGGAGGGTACGTTCTTTGCTTTGAACTTCTATCTGACTTTGGAGCAGTTTGGCCTTACTTTCAGCTGCCTGATTTTCCAAAGCTAGATTTTTTAAAACAGCCTCTCGTTTTTCGGCTTCGTATTGTGCTTGGAGTAGTTGATTTCGGCTTTCGGCTACTTGCTTTTCTAAGGATAACCGTTTCAGTTCGGCCTCTTTTTCGGTAAAAGAATACTTTTCTTTGATTTCATACACGGCCAACCTGCGGTCATTGTCACGAACCAGGTTATTATACTTGTCGTATTCGTCGTATGCCTTTATACCCTCTTTCCAATTGCCTATCTCTAAATATGCGTTTTTTAAACGCCTGTTCATTCCTCGTAATGCCTTTATATTCTTAGGGTCTTCAATCTTGACTCGCCTAATCGCTTCCTTCATATAGACAATAACACTGTCATATTTTTTTAAATGTGTGAAAGTATTGGCTACGTTTCTATAATCTGGGTAAGTAGCTTTAATGTCAGGATGATTCAGTATTTTCAAACCCAATTCCAAAAGTTTATCAAATTTTTTCGCATTTAAGTAACCTTGTTGCGCAGCTCGATAAATTGCTTTTCTCAAGTATGCTAAGTGCGGGTTTGTGTCCAATATTTCATTGGCGGCCCTGAAGGCTTCCATTTGTTGTTTTTCGGTTTTTTCTTGGGAAAAAGATGGAGGACTGTTCAGAACAGTACGATAGTACGTAAACCTGTCAATGGCATGCTTTGAGTTTTCGGAAAGGGCCACCAACTTAGCATAATTCTCCTGATTCATTTTCAGTAAATCCTTTTTAATAAATGGGCCGTAGCTTGCGTCATCTTGTGTAAATTGTCGCAATGACCAACCAAGACACTGAACTATGCCAGACGTATCTTTCAGTTGGGCAAACTGACTTTGTGCTTTCATCATGTATTCATAAGCTACCTCTTCTTGCCAAGTTGAGTTATACAAGCCCATGATATAATTTGCCATGGCAAGCCCCAAGGTTGATTTATACTTGGTAGCCAATTGTACTATTTTATTGTACTCTTCCGTAGTGATTGAATCATCACGTTGTGACTTGCCCAACTCAATGGCAATCAATAAATGCAGGTATTGGCTCGATTGAGGATTGAGCTTACTTTTACGTTTCACTTCTTTTAAACTATCCAAACGAGATGCAGGAGGAAGATAATCACGAAAAGATTTAAAGGGAATATTTTGAGTATATACTAACCCAATTGAGAACAAATAAAAAGATACAAAAACAACGAATTTCATAATTTATTGACTTGAATCTTATAAAAAAGCAATTTTAATATAATAGTGAGGGATTTAATTTATGACAAATTTTTGAAAATTAAAGTACTTAACCACCTAACTTTTCCAGACTAGTTTGAATGAAGTTCCTACCCCAATTTCACTCATTACATGAATATTGATATTGTTTTTTCGGGCAAAGTTGTAAATCAAAATTATACCTAACCCTAGCCCTTGAATACCTACTTCTGGCTTTGTTTTCCACAAAAATACTTGTTGTAAGTAGTTTAATTGTTTAGGTGTAATTCCACCTCCCGTATCAGAAATGACAATTGAATGATGGCGAAATTTACGGTCACTTTTATATGCCTTAATCATAATTTTTCCACCAGGTGCTGTATGTTTTAGGGCGTTGTCAAGTATATTACTGATGGCTATTTCAAATCCTTTTTGATCAGCCAAAAGTAGCAAGGAGGATGGTAGTGATAATTCTAACAATACTCCTTTTGACTCTGCAAAAGGAAAGTAGTAGTTATATATTGTTTGCAAAGGGACAAGCGCTTCAAAGACAATAGGGCGTGTTACAGATTGATTAACAAAATAGTCACTTTTCCCCCATTCAAACAGGTTATTTAGAAGCAAATTTGATTGATACCTCATTTTTTCAATCTGCTTAATAACTCTATCTAATTCCTCAACTTTTCCTTCTTTAATAAGATGTTGTAACAATATACCCATGTCATTGAGGCTTTTCATAGGTAAGCGTAAATCATGCGCAATGATGGTATAAAACTTGTCTCTTGCCTGCTGAAGGCGCAATAATTTAATATTGGTTTTCCGAAGCCTTATTGAGAAAAAAAGTACAATTCCAACCAATATGAGTGTCATTATTAGACCTCCAATCAAAAGCCTTTTTTGTGAGTTGTTTATTTCTTTTTCTAAAGCTAGTCTTTTGAGTGTCGCTTCTTTGTCAGCAAATGAGTATTTTTCTCGCAGGTGAAACAGGGCTACGCTTCGGTCATTGTCTCGAATAATACTAACTAGGCTATCGTATGTTTCATCTGTTTTTATACTTTTTTTTAGGTTTCCTTGTTCGTAGTAAGCTTTTTTTAATGACAAATAGATATTTCTAAGTCGAATGAGCGCCCTTGGTCTTTCAATTTTTATCCGCTTTTCCGCCTCTTCCAGTGCAGTTACTGCTTGGTCATATTTTTTTACAGATAGATAGGCACTACCCAAGTATTGATAGTCCATAAAATCAATTTTTTTATTTGTTTGAGTCATCACCTTCAGGGCGTATTCAAGTACTTTTTCGTACTTTCCCTTTCGTCGGTACCCTTCTTGAATATTTTTGTAAACATTGGCTCGGATGTATTCAAAATGCGGGTATGTATCTATTATCTTTATCGTTTTACTTAAAGCCTGTTCAATTTCGGTTTCAGTTGGTTGAGGCTTTAAATAAGGATCACAGGCCATTATAAGTAAATAATACATATAATTATCAATGGGATACTTTGAATATTGACCTAGTGTAACAACTCTTTCAAAATAATATTTTGACAAATTTATGTCTGCTCTTCTTGTATGGGCTCGCAACAGTTTGGAACAGTGAATTATTCCTGTAGTATCATTACTTGCTATAAAAATTTTCTCAGCTTTTGTTAAATAACTGTATGACAAAGAATCATCTTGATCAATCGTATGCTCTCTTCCAAGTATGTAATAAGCCATTGCCAAACCAAGTTGTGATTTTTGTTTTGAAGCTTGTTTTACAATCAGGCTCATTTTCTTTAAATCGATCTTTTCATAATCGTTTTGTTTTTTAAGTTGATTGGCAATCGACAAATACAATGATTCACTTTTAGAATTTGTTTCTAATTGCATCTTATAGTTATCAAAATCGCACGCAAAAACTAGATAATCACGAAAAGAGTTAAAAGATTTATTTTGTGCATATCCTATCTCAGAAATATACATCAATAAAAAGAGAAGAAATGAGTATTTCATAAATTACAAACATTTTACATACAATAGAAGTGGCTCTTGTGGCATTTCAAATAAACTTCAGCAAAAAACAAATTCATAGAAGAAAGAATGGCAAAAAATCATTAGTCTAACTCAATTATTTTCAAAACTATATACTATATAATAAAAATATACTATTTGGTCTTTTACGTTATCAAAGTTAATGGTTTATCTATTAAAAGGAGCGACGTTAAATTAGCCAAAACGTTATCACGCTTATCATATATGTTTTTTTTTAAAAAGGCATTGTTATTTCATTTCCCTCCAACTCTATTTTTGCTTCAGTAATTCCACAGCCAAGCTTTACATTTTTTGATATAACACTTACGGCAAATTATATGTTTAAGCATATAAAGTATAGCTATGAAAGACATTACGATTGTGATACTAGAAGACGACCCGATTGACCAAATTAAATTAGAAATTATGCTGACTGAGCGCATTTCTTCCACTTACACATTTCGGTTAGGGGGTATTTTCACAAAATTGACAGATTTAACCAAATATCTTGATAATCATGAAGTTGACTTGGTGCTATCAGATATCATGATTGAAAACAAACCTATTGGTATTGAGCTTCTTAAAATTCTTAGAGATACCCTTGTTCCCGTCGTACTGATGACCACCTCCCAAGACCAAAATCTATTTTTGGAGGCACAAAAGAACCTCAGCGTTCAGTATCTAATTAAACCTTTTCATGCGATAACCCTACAATCAGCCATCGAAAAAACCTTAGAAGCGCAAACCAAAAGCAAAGAGTATGATTTTATAGATAGAAAGTACATGTACTTGAGTAGCAGGACAGGTCAACAAGAGCAGGTTAGGTTCACTGAAATTGTGTATATCGAAGCCGACGACAGTCATTGTTACATACATACACACTCTAAAAGGTATGTACTGAAAAAATCATTAACCAAGCTCCTTGAAGAGTTTTTGGATGCCCAATTTATCCGCATCCATCACAAGTTTGCAGTCAATACACTACATGTTCAGCAATTAGAAGCCAACATAATTAAACTGACTGGATTGGTGACACTTCCCGTTGGCAGAAGCTTTAGAAAAGAGCTAAACCATCTTTTAAAAAGACATATCTAGTCCAAAAATTGTCAGTTACCACCTAAAAAAAACCACTTACCTCACTTTAGGCCACTACGTTTACTATGGGATACTTAGATATACCATTTTTGGTATCATTTACATATCATTGTAATATTTCATGGCGAACATAAAGTTAGATTTTTGGTTAATGTGCTTCAAAAGACAAGCTTCTGAGGAATCAAGTGGAGCTAGGACTAAAGCCAGCTTTAAAATTTTCGATTTTGGTTCGAGCAACACTTACTTTTTCACCATACTACCTGAGCACAATAAAGATTTACGTAACCTCACTGATTCATTTCGGAATATCCTTGAGGGTGATTATTGTTTGATAAGTACTACTTATGAGCATGCGCGGCCTTTTCTCGTGGGGATTCGCATTGATTGGTTAATAAATCAAGTGGGGAGTCCCTACTCTGACTTGGAAGATATTATTCCAAAAGTTCTAATTAATTGGAACAACCAATACAGCTTGTTTACTTTGAAATACTCTGCTTTTCAGAAAGAGTACCAGCGGGCAGTCAATCCTGATTTGTTAGCCAAAAGCTACTTTCTTCAGCTCCTCCTTCATTTTATAGATGATATTCAAACACAAATTTTAAGTAAGACTGAGAAAAACTTCCGAGAAATTGACTCCCGAAAGATCAAGGAAGTCGAAGCACAAATAACGTCCGATTTTAAAAGATCGACTCCCTCCATCAACGAAATGGCAAAAATGGCTGGAATGAGTGTCAGTAAATTCAAGATTTTATTCTATGAATTGTTTAATTCTAGCCCCCACCAATACATTTTAGATAAAAAGATGATGTATGCCCATGGCTTACTTCAAACTGGAAAATATTCTATAACACAAGTAGCTTATCAGGTTGGGTATCACCATCCTTCAGGCTTTACGCGTGTATTCAAGCAAAAATTCAACTATTCCCCCAACACTACTTACACCGAAAAACAATGATAGCGAAACATCACCCTTCGACTGTTGACTTTGTAGTCTCTACTGAATGTGTTCAGGCGGTAGTAGCATTATTACTTTCTCATAAAATTTCCTTTATTCTAACTCCCTCCAACAACCTCGAAATCAATCAGATAGACAAAGAATTAAGGATAAAACATCTTCATACCGAGTTAAAGTATGAGAATGCTGAAGCAGCCCAAGAAAGTGATGAACCTTTACGCATGAAAAATAGGAATACCTGGGATGATATAATAAAAAAAATCTACCGAAAATATATATTAGAAGGATTTGAGCAAGTTCCACCTACCGAACAACAAATAGCCATTGAATATAAAATCCCTTTGAATTTGTTTAAAAACAATTTCAAAGCAATATATGGTAAACCATTTTATCAGCTTTACATGGACAAGCGGATGGAACACGCTGCTAAACTCCTCAAAAATGGCTACAAAGCAGTAGAAGTTTCAAAATGTATTGGCTATAGCGACAGTTCTTGCATAAAGTTCAACAAAATGTTTCAAAAGCATTTTGGAATTACTCCTAAGAAATATCAGCTGTTGCACATAGGACGAATAGATAGGAGAGTTGTTTAATATACCTAAAAACAAAAAAGCACTTACGAGTCAAACCGTAAGTGCTTTTTTGTTGTCGGGATAGCGGGATTTGAACCCACGACCCCTTGCCCCCCAGACAAGTACGCTACCGGACTGCGCCATATCCCGAAACTTTACCGTTAGCTTTCGCTAAAGGTGGCAGCAAAAGTATTTCATTTTTTGATAAGTGTCAACTCTTACTGAAATTATTCCCTTAAAAATTGACTTTCCTCCTCTAGAAAACGCTGAAAACGCTCCCGAATTTGACGATAAGCTGCAATTAGCACCCACGCTTCCTCCGTCACAGTCGCCCCTCCTCCCTTCTCCCCTCCCGTTTGAGTAACTACCAATGGCTTTTTGGCTTGCGCATTTAAGGAATTAACCATCTCCCACGCTTTTTTATACGACATCCCCATTTGCTTGGCAGCTTGGTTGATAGAACCCGTCTCGGCAATGCGCTCCAATAACTCTACCCTACCTGGCCCTAAAAATCGCTGTTCGTCACTTTCTATCCAAAGACTTCCTGATACCCTAAATGGGATTTCTTTTAAAAGATGCTTCACGTTCTACTTTTTTTCTTGGCCCAAATCTACTGATTGTCAGTGATTAAAAAATTATTTCCAAAAAAATAATAATCTAACTGTTGACAGTGTCAAAAATCGGCGTACCTTTGCACCACGTTTCACAAACGCAGCGAACAATGAGACCAGTCGGCCCGTTCGTCTAGCGGTTAGGACACGACCCTTTCACGGTTGAAACAGGGGTTCGATTCCCCTACGGGTCACAATCGCAGCGCGAAACGTAACGCCTCAAAACCACAAGTTTTGGGGCGTTTTTGTTTTCAGGTAGTTTCAAGAAAATTAAAAATATTTTTGGCGCAAATGTTTTTTGTGTGAAATATAATCGTACCTTTGCACCACGTTTCACAAACGCAGCGAACAATGAGACCAGTCGGCCCGTTCGTCTAGCGGTTAGGACACGACCCTTTCACGGTTGAAACAGGGGTTCGATTCCCCTACGGGTCACAATCGCAGCGCGAAACGTAACGCCTCAAAACCACAAGTTTTGGGGCGTTTTTGTTTTTTATTCTTCTCAAACACGCCTGCTATTGAGCCGTGACCAATTCAAGCATCGTGTAAGATTTAAGGCCCATTCGTTGGGCGTCTTGCAAAAACTCTTCTAATAATTGTACCGAAAAAGCGTAGGGTTCTCCCGAGGGCGTAAACAGTGGACGATGCCCCAACAACATTAGCACAGAATGGGTGTTTTTAGCCCGAATCAGACCATCCTTCAATTGGGAACGAGTCAGGTGGGTGTATTGATCAATCAGCAACGCATGAACCTTTTGTGAGCCATCAAACTGATAATAAATATCGTCGATGGCAAAGATTGGCTGGCGAATCGTGATAAAGGGCAAATGCCGCTCGGTCATCGAAACATCGCGCAACAGTTTAAAATAATCACGCAAGAGTCGTCGGTCAGTCCACCACGTTTGTTGCCCGCCAACGTGCGCAAACGTAACGGGTCGAAAACCTGCTTTGCGCATTACATTTAATTCGCCTTCTATTTCAAATTTGTAAAAATCATCTAGTGAACCCCCTCCTCTGAGCCAGTCAAGGACGCGAATGTGAGCAGCACCGTGCGCCCCAATTTCGTGCCCGTCTTGGGTAAGTTCATGCAGTAACTGTACTTCTTTCGGGCTCAAACTGTCAAACTGAGTCACATAAAACGTCGCCTTAGCACCGTATTTTTTTAGTAATGGCCGAAGTCGCGTCCATTCCTCCACATAACGGTCGTCAAATGTCAGTGCATACCCTGCTCGATGCTGTTTTTCAGGCCGTTCGTTACACCCTATCAACAGGATACTCAGCACCGAAAACCATCCCAAAACGCTATTTTTCATCCCCAAGTTTTTTAACTTTTTTGCCTATCCCACCTCCCCTTTTTTTTGTTGGTAGAGGTTTTTGGTTTTCTATGAATGTCTTTGTATTATCGTTGCGGCAAATGTAGTGCCCTAAAACCAAACCACCTACTTACTCATGTTTGTTTTGACCCAACAACCCTCCGTAGCCAACCATTTTTTAGCCGAACTTCGTGACGTTGACGTTCAACAAGACCGCATGAAATTTCGCCGAAACCTAGAACGGATGGGGGAATTATTGGCGTATGAAATCTCTAAATCGTTGCCGTATCGTCAAGCGCAAGTGACTACGCCGCTGGGAGTTGCCCAAACTCGATTACTACGTCAGCCTCCCGTTTTGGCCACTATTTTGCGGGCAAGTTTGCCTTTTCACCAAGGCTTTCTCAATATTTTTGACCAAGCCGACAACGCTTTCATTGGTGCCTACCGAGGCCATCACATTGGCGAAGAAGACTTTCAAGTAGAAATGGACTACATTACCGCCCCTGATTTACAAGACCGTACGCTTATTTTGATGGATCCCATGCTGGCCACAGGTCGGTCGATAGAAAAGGTATATCATGCACTCCTTCGATTTGGTATTCCTGCCCAAACGCACATCGCCGCCGTCATTGCCAGTCCCGAAGGGGTAAAATACCTGCAAAGCCGAATGCCCGAATGTCGTCTCTGGATTGGTGCCATCGACGAAAAACTCGACCCCCATTATTACATCGTGCCAGGGTTGGGTGATGCTGGCGACTTGTCGTTCGGGGCGAAAGTTTAAAAAATAAATACGCTGTGGGTAAGTTACACTGAGCGCCTATCATAAAAAACACCATTTTTTCCAACAATCAGCTACGTAATGTCCACTATCAAAAACGATACTCCAACCTCAGTACGGGAAGGCGAGCAGCTTGACTTAACCCAGCTCAACGCCTATTTTGGGTCTCAAGCACCTGCCATCGGGAGGGTTATGGAAGTAAGTCAGTTTCCTGGAGGCTATTCCAACTTAACCTATTTCTTAAAAACCGATACAGGGAAGGAATTTGTGCTGCGACGCCCGCCGTTTGGGGCCAAAAATATCAAAGGAGGACATGACATGGGGCGGGAGTTTCGGGTATTGTCGATGCTGCACGCGGCAGGGTATGCCAAAATCCCTACGCCTATTGTTTTTTGTGAGGATGAAAGTGTCCTCGATTGCCCATTTTACGTCATGGAGCGCGTTCAAGGTGTGATTCTTAGGGCGCATTCTGCACCCAAATTGGGTTTGAGCGAAGCAACCATGCGGCAACTTTCGGAGGCATTGGTGGACAACTTGGCGGTTTTACACGGCTTAGACATTCAGCAAACGGGTTTAATCCAACTCGGGAAGCCTGAAGGATACGTACAGCGCCAAGTGGAAGGTTGGTACCGTCGGTATCAAAACGCCCAAACCGACGACGTGCCTGCTTTTGAGCAGGTGTATAAATGGCTAGTAAAAAATCTCCCCGCTGAAAATACCCCTACCCTCATTCACAACGATTACAAGTACGATAACGTCGTGCTGAATTCCCAGAATTTAAACGAAATTTTGGCGGTATTGGATTGGGAAATGACCACCATCGGCGACCCACTCATGGACGTAGGAACTTCGCTTTCTTACTGGGCACAAGCGACCGATGGGCCTTTTGAGAAAAGTTTTAATTTAACGTGGCTTCCTGGCAACCTAACGCGTCAAGAATTTGCCGACCGTTACGCCCAAAAAAGCGGCCGCGATTTGTCGAATATTTTGTATTACTACGTGTTTGGCTTGTTCAAAAATACGGTTGTCATTCAGCAAATTTATGCGCGCTGGAAAAAAGGGTTTAGCAAAGACGAGCGCTTTGGGGCCTTATTGATGGGTGTTCATGCCTTGACCAATTCAGCCTCAAAAGCCATTGAAAAAGGTAAAATTTAAGGCTTTCATTTTGTTAAGGAGAAATGCGCTCGACACCTTATCAATTACAGCAGAAAGGTGGATTTCTTCAGGTAGTGCTGATTGGGAGAGAAAACAAACAGGCAAGCCCCGTTTTTGAGGGTTTCGATAATGTCTTTGTGGATTCCATACGGTACCGCTGGACACCCAAAACTACGCCCCAAACGACCAATTTTACGAATAAAATCTTCGCTCACGTAATCGGCGCCGTGCATTACGACCGCACGGTCGAGGGCATTGGTGTTAAAGCCATTTTCAAGCCCTTTGAGTTTCAGCGACAAGCCGTGTTTACCTTGGTACGTCCCCAAAGTTTGGTAAAACCCCAAACTTGATTGCAGCGAAGAGACTTCATTAGAAAATTTTTGTGCAAACAAATCCCCCGAATTACGTCCATGTGCCACGTAGGTACGGAAAAGAAGCTTCCGTTTGAGCAAATCAATGACGTACAAACGCTTATTCACCGAAGGTTGGCTCAAATCTACAATGGCCAGAATGGCTTTGGCTGGGTTTACTTTCTGAACTCCGCGAATGGCATACTCAAAAACGCTGTGGCTCAGTCCTGCTTCGTCTAAGCTGAGTTCTTGGTAGATGGTTACCAAAGAACTGTAGGTGGTTAAGCGAGGTTTGGCGGTGACTGTCAGGGAAGAAAGTACGAATAAAAAAACAAATAGACGGGCATGTAATGACTTCATAGACTCCATTTTCGAGATTCACGTTTCTATTTCACAAAAAAGCTAACGCCTAATTTAAAAAAAATGTTGCATTTTTCGCGATTCTTTTTCCGATAAACTGATTATAATCAGGATAATAGAACAGGTTTTTCCCCAACGATTCCCTTTGTCTATTTGAATATTTTCCGAATAAAACTTCCTAAAAAGCTTCCTGTGAACGCAGGGAAAAACTGCAATAAAGCCGTAAATTGGGTCGCTTCGGCATCAAGTGGAGTCATAATTTTGAACGTATTGAACGCAAAATAAAACACCGCAATTAAGACCGTTTGTTCAATTGCCAATAACCAGCCTTTCTTGGGCTGAAGCCAGCCTAGCCCCAACGCCGAAAGCATTCCCACCAAAAATGGCGTGTGAATCGTAGGGCCAATGAAACAAAATACTGTGACAAGCAAGCTCGTTCCCACTGTAATAAGTGCGTCACGAACCAGTGTTTTTGTCCAAAAAGGAGCCATATCGAAGTGATTATTTTCCACAAAAGTAACGTAAAAACGACTAGCTTTCCCCTTTTTTCTATCTTAGTGCTTTCAAACAAACCCCAACCTATCACAAATGAAAAACCAAGCCATCGGTATTTTATTGACCCTAACGGCTGCGGCATGTGGCTATAAAGATACCCAAACGCAGTCGGCCTCCTTGCCCCTCGTTGGAACCTGGAAATTGCTACAAGGTACGACCATCAAAGGCAATGACACTACGCGTACCGATTATACCAAAGGACAAGAAATGATTAAAATCATTAGCCCAACGCACTTTGCTTTTTTACGCCACGACCTCCAACATGGCAAAGACTCTACCGCCGATTACAGTGCAGGTGGTGGCCGCGTGACCATTGGCGAAAAAAACTATACCGAATACTTGGATTACTTCAACGTAAGGGAATGGGAAGGCGGTAAATTTGACTTTGAATACAACATTTCGGGAGATACGCTGACGATTACGGGCATCGAAAAAGTAGAAAAGTTAGGTGTCAATCACCTCAATATCGAAACCTACATTCGTCAAAAATAAATAACACTGTTGGGCCTCGCCATGAGTTTTTTTAAAGACCTATTTTCCAGAACACGTCACTTTGCTTTGTACGGTTTCCTCATGGCTGTTTTGGTATTTACCCTAAAATGGCTGCAATGGAAGTTTTTAATCATGGACAATTCCATTGATATTTACGTGGGGTTCATTGCGGTTTTTTTCTTGCTACTTGGTGTGTGGGTAGCCAAACAACTTATCAAACCCAGCGTTGAAACCGTCATTATCGAAAAAGAAGTGGTAGCCGCAGGTCAATCAGCCATCAATGAAAATGAACTTCAAAAACTGAATTTAAGCACGCGCGAATACGAAGTTTTGCAGCTTTTGGCACAAGGGCACAGCAACGCCGAAATCGCCGAGCGGCTATTTTTATCATTGAGTACGATAAAGACGCACGTGTCCAATTTATTTGTAAAAATGGACGTCAAAAGCCGAACTCAAGCCATTGAAAAAGCCAAGCGACTGAATATCATCGCCTAGTGCACGCTCCTACTTTAGTCTGAATTTGGCCTAAAAACGCATTTTGGTACTTTAGTATGAATCCTAAACCACGTACTCAACCTAGTTTTGCCGAAAATAAAACCCTCAAAAACAATGAAACGCTACATTCTCATTTTCGGACTTGTGCTCGGTACGATTCTATGTGTCAACATGGTTTACATGGTCAACTTGTGCTACACCAACCCCGATTTCAGCGGCAACGAGCTCATGGGCTACGCTGCCATGGTGCTTATTTTTTCACTTATCTTTTTTGGAGTTCGCAATTACCGTAACAAAGAGCTAGGTGGACATATCTCGTTTGGTCAGGCTTTTAAAACGGGGGCTTTTATCGCCCTCATTGGGTCAACGATGTACGTCTTTGTTTGGCTTTTTTATTACTATTTGTTTGTGCCTGATTACCTCGACATTTACACTTCACACGTTCTCAAAGAGGTCGCCCAAACGGATACAGTAGCCTTGGCCGCAAAAACCAAAGAAATGGAAGAGTTCAAAGAAATGTACAAAAACCCTTTGTATGTTGTACTCATCACTTACACCGAAGTATTGCCTGTTGGCTTGGTGGTGGCTTTGGTAAGTGCACTTATTTTAAAGCGAAAAAACAAGGCAGAAGTATATTCCTAATTATAAAACAAAACCTCCCGAAAATTCAAAACTTTCGGGAGGTTCAAGGAGATTTTAGCGTAGAAGTTTATTCGGCCTTAAAAACGGCATCCATACGTTCGCTGATAACTTGCAAACGCTTACGGTCACCGCCAGGAACCTCGGCTGAGCCCCAACCCGAATAGCCTACTTTTGCCAAAGCTTTGTTAACGACAGGCCAATTACAATCACCGTCCATCAACTCCACGTCAAAACCTTTCCAAAGGCCCTCGTCTTGTTGTTTTTTACGGCTAAATTCTTTGATGTCAATTTTCATAATGCGCTTTCCGAGCGCTTCAATCCAATGCTCAGGCCAACCGTAACGAAGAATATTACCCACGTCGAAATACCAGCCTACCAACGGGTGATTAATTTCATCGACAAAACGAACGGCTTCAACTGGGCTTATCAAGAAATTGTTCCAAACGTTTTCGAGCGCAATTTTTATCCCCGTTTTTTCTGCTTCGGGAATCAATTTTATTATTTCAACTTGAGCACGTTGATACGCATCTTGGTAACTTGTACCTGCATTGACTGCCCCTGGAACCAGCAAAACCGTAGTTCCTCCGTAGAGTTTACAGTCGTTCAATGACTTAATCATTGACTTTGAGCAAGTCTCTCTTACTTTAGGATCTGCATCCGTAAGCGGCGATTTCCAGTGTACCGAGTTGACCACCCCAGGAATCACCAACCCTGTTTTGTCACGGGCTTCTAAGATTTCTTTCGGGTCTAACTCATTGGGAGAATCAAGCTCCACGCCATCGAATCCTAGGTCTTTGAGCAACTTAAACTTGTCAAGCACCGACAGTTTTTCGGTCACCATGCCGTATTTAAGGCTCTTTTTTACCAAGGGGCGCGCTGCGGGCTTTGCCGCGAGGGCAGCACGATCTATCCCCACCACCGCAGCCGTAGCTGCGATGGTGGAGTTTTTTAAAAATTCTCGTCTTTGCATGAGGTGATTAGAAGAATGGCGTAAAACCTGGGCGAGCTACTTCCACCTTTGGTGCTGGCATATCCCAGCTTGTGATGTCTGGTGCTAATACCTCGTTCGACTTAATCGCTTCGTCCCACGTAATTTTCTTACCTGTGTAGGCCGCCATACGTCCCATAATCGCAAGCATGGTACTGTTGGCCATCCACTCACCGTTGTTGATGGGCTTGCTGTTACGAATCGACGCAAACAGTTCATTGTGTTCTGTTTGGTACATATCGTTTTGCGGGCCTGAGTATTCCCAAGGATTCGCTCCCTCGATTTTGTGCGTTGGGCGTGAGCAGTTAGCCATCGCGCGACCTTTAGTACCAAAAGTTTCTACCAAATAGCTACGCTCACAGTTTTCTTGCTGACGCGAGAAGTGGAACCCTTTTGCCCCGTTTGGATAGTCGTACGTAATGGCAAAGTGGTCAAAAATATGTCCGTATAATGGGTCAACGCGTACTTGGCGACCTCCTGTTCCAACGGCACTGACGGGTAAAACGTCGCCCATTGCCCACGACATCATGTCGATGCTGTGTACGGCTTGTTCTACGATATGGTCACCTGCTAACCAAGTGTAATACATCCAGTTACGCAATTGAAATTGTAAATCATTCCAACCTTCTTGACGAGGGAATGACCACGCGCCACCAGTATTATAGGTGTTGTAAATCGACATTACTTCCCCAATTGCGCCTTCGTTGATTTTACCAAATACGGCGCGTTTTGGCTCGTGAAAACGCCAGCAGAAACCTGATACCAAAGAGATATTTTTCTCTTTAGCTAACTTGGCCAATTCTAATACTTTACGAATACCAGGAGCATCAACCGCTACTGGTTTTTCGCAGAAAATATGTTTTCCCGCCTTGATAGCAGCTTCCAAGTGAAGCGGACGAAAATGTGGGGGTGTCGCCAAAAGAACGACGTCAACACCTGAGTCGATTACTTTTTGGTAGGCATCAAAACCTACAAATTTACGGCCTTCATCCACCTGTACTTTGTCACCGTGGACTTTACGAAGTCCTTCTAAGCAAGTATTAAAACGCTCTGGAAAAATTTCACCAAGGGCGTAAAGAACAACGTTAGGATCGGCTTTCAAAGCTTGCATGGCAGCTCCCGAGCCACGTCCACCACAACCAATAAGACCTACTTTAAGAGTTTCCGAATTCATACCAGCAAACGCTTTGTTCGGAATAATGATGGATGGAAATGCAGTTCCTGCTAAAGCAGCACCTGCCAATTTTAGCACTTCACGGCGAGTGGTGTTCATGAGAATTGAAAGGATTTAGAAATGAATGAGCTAACTGACTGAACGCTCGATTTTCAACAAAAATACGATTTTATCGAAAACCTTGCACCCAAATTTTAACTCAAATTTGATACTATTTTTTTAAAATATATAGCACAAATAATAATTTTTTTTAAAAACAAACCTAAACTTCCTCCAAACGGTAAAAACGAGCGGCATTCTGACCCAAAACTTTGGCTTGGTCATTGTCCGAGAAACCCACGCGTTTCATGTACTCTTGGACGATGCCAAGTACTTGTTCGTACTCTGCCGCTACCAAGCAAACTGGCCAATCGGAGCCAAACATCAATCGTTCAACGCCGAAAGCCTCAAAAACCACGTCCAAATAGGGGAAAAAATCCTCGGTTTTCCAGTTTTTCCAATCGGCTTCCGTCACCATGCCTGATACTTTACAATAAACGTGCGGGTAAGTCGCCAATTGCCGCATGTAGTTCGACCACGTATTTATTTTTTTGTCTTTGATATACGGCTTGGCTATATGATCGACCACAAACTGCACCTCTGGAACTTCACGCACAAGTTGCAAAGCGGCTTTCAACTGCGTAGGATAAATAAGAATGTCGTAAGTGAAGTCAAACGCGCTCAATTGACGAATGCCCTTGATGATTTCGGGGCGCGCCAAAAAATCGTCGGGTTCTCCTTGCGCTACGTGTCGAAAACCTTTTAACAGTTCGTATTGTGAATAATAATCTAGGCGGTCGTACAAATCGCTTGCTTGCAAATCGACCCATCCCACAACTCCTTTCACAAATGAGGAATATTTTTCGGCCAAGGCCAGCAAAAACAAGGTTTCGGCGTCCGATTGGTCGGCCTGAACGGCCACACAGGCGGTCACACCATTAGCGGCATAGACTGGTTGTAAATCCTCAGGGAGGAAATTCTGACGGATGCGCGTCATTTCATCGTTAATCCACGCGTCGCGCTCGACATCGTATATCCAAAAATGTTGGTGCGAATCAATAATCATTTGAAATCAAAAATTTAATTGAACGTTCGTTTGTTTACGCAAATCTACAAACGTTTCGCATCTCCGATGCGGGATTTGTTTCTTTGTGTGCGAATCTACAAACGTTTCGCATCTCCGATTCGGGATTTGTTTCTTTGTGTGCGAATCTACAAACGTTTCGCATCTCCGATGCGGGATTTGTTATCCCTTGAAATTTCACCGCCAATTTTCCTATTTATTTCAAGACTTCCATGGAAGTCAGTTCGGGGCCTCCGCCTCTATTTCCAGAACCCGCCGCTACATATACCTTTTTCTTATAAATCGTCGCGCCTGTTCCGTGGCGGCCTTTGTTCATGTTGGGGAGCTTTTCCCACTTCATTGTTTTGGTATTCAGTGCCTCTACTTCTGCGTGGGCCTCTACTTGAGCGGAGCTTTCTCCGCCCATAATCAACAATTTATACCCAAAAGGCACGGCCATGTTTCCCGCCCGCTGCGTAGGCAAATTTAATTCGGTGGGCAAGGTTGTCCACGTATTTGTCTTAAAATCAAAGACATCAACAGCAGCTTCTGTCAAATTCAACACCTGATTGATACGAGCTGTCGAGCGGCGCCCTCCCGCTACGTACAATTTGTCATCAATAACCGCCACCGAAACGTGGTCTCGCACGTGCGGGGCATCGGGAAGTTTACGCCACGTATTGGTTTTGGGATCAAATTCATCGAGCCAGCCCACGTGCCCGTCGTAATGGCCATCTTGGATACCGCAAACGAGGTACAATTTATTCTTGTAATTTACTGCTCCCGTTGCTCCCCGCAAACGGTCAGCAGGAATCGGCGTTCCTTCACGCCATTCGTTTTTGGCAGGGTTAAAGATATAAATAGAAGTCAATGGTTTTTCGTGCGGATATTGTCCCATAAACGCCCCCATCACGTAGGCTTCGTTGTTGAATTCAATCGCCTGAAAGTGATTCATTTCCACGGGCGGCGCAGCGAGTTGCTTCCACGAATTGGTTTTGGGGTCAAATTCATCAACGGGCCGCGTGCCGCGTCCACCAATTAAGTACAATTTATCCCCGACCTTGGTAAACGCATTTTCGTGCCGTGCTGTGCAGCTATTGACGGTCTGCGCAGTTTCCCAGTTTTCAACCGACTGAGCAATTCCAAAATGAGCAAGGGCCATTATTGAACAAAAAAGACCTGTTTTAAGGTGAGTTGAGTGCATGGTAAGTAGTCTAAAGTGAAAACATAAAAACTACCACAATGGCATTTTATACTCACTTTTACCTTATACACAAATCAACAAAAAAACATAAGCATTTGTTTATCAAATACTTACAAGCCTAATTCTACCCATACAAGCAAGAGTATGAATGGGCTAGCAGCTTATAAATAATTAAATCTTCTACCTGTCGATAGAATGGCTATTCATTGCTCCAGAGGAGCTAAATCTTCGTAGAAAAATGAATCAAATCCCCCACAAAGCCCCATCGGGGCGGCTGACGTTCGGTGAAAGATGTCACCCCCATGGGGCTTTGGAATGGCCTTTACCCCTTTTTTTCTACTAAGATTTAGCCTCGCTGAGGCTACTTTTTTGAATGCGTTTAACCTGCAAGAAATTATAATAATTTGTAATTTCAGTTATTTCGCTAACGCGAGCCTCTAACTCGTGTTAGCGATGCACAGGCGTCTAGCCCTATAACCATACAAAAGGTAAACGTGGCTTATTTACTCCACTTTTATAATTGTTGCCTGTCGTCCAATCATAAACCAATGATTATTCGCGTATTTCCAGATATTGGTAAAACGACGGGTAACAGTCTTATCTGCATGTTGCTGCATTCCTTGTGGTTTAGTAATTTCCTCCCCCATTACCATCGCGATGTTGTCATTGAAAGTAATTTTTTCAATAGTTCGGACAAACGAAGCATACGCCAAATTTCCCGTACGAAGCTGCATTTTAGAACCTTCTACTGTACCAACACGATTCGCAGGGGTATTTACCACCATTTCGTTCGACCAAATTTTACCAAACAACGTTGCTGAATCTCCTCGCATCGTAGCCTCTCGTTCGATATTTTCAAGGCGACGGAGCTCCGCCTCTCGTGGGTCAGTTTGGGAAAATGAAGTGATGAATGATGTAAGAGAAGTGATGAGAATGAGAAATATTTTTTTCATGGTAATTTAAGTTTAATACAGAAACCGATGGGGAAAGAAGTTATTCTTTTAACCGATTTCACAACTTATCAGGACTAATAGGCTGTGGAACAACGTTTTCAACAGGCTTACAGCTTTTTAAATACGCAAAAATCGCTACCAAATCTTCTTTTTTGGCATGAACATAGTTCTGCCAAGGCATTGGTGGCAACAGCGGACGGGCCGAGCGAATGCCTTTGCTTTTGCCCTCAATCATAGCAATGATAAATTGTTCTTCAGTCCAAGTGCCGATACCCGTAGCATGAGGGGTAAGATTGGCCGAGAAGGTGGCTCCCCAAGGCCCTACAGCGATGGTGTTCATGGGATGGAAAAGTACCCAATCTTGGGTTTTCACCACTTTACCGATTGGAATGTGGGCAGGGTGCCCGCTTAATCCCAAATCAGGGTCAGGAATTGGCCCTTGAGCGGTCATTTTCTTGGGGGCGTGGCAGTCAGCACAACCCATGATTCCGACTAAGTATTTTCCCTTTTCAATTTGGGCTTGGGTGTATAACTCCCCTGCCCCACCGTCGAAGCGAGCCGTAGATACGGCTAGAGGACTGACAGACATTAAAACTGCAGTACCGAAAACTGCAAAAGCGAAGATAGAAATTTGTTTTTTCATAATACATTATTGGTTTAAAAAAGACTTAACGATTAAACAGGTAAACGCCTAAAATTCTATGCGCTAATAACTCGACCCGATTTGTTTATCCACCGCCGCGCGGGCACTTCTACAAACCGATAAGTCAAGTACGATACGACCAACGTAATACCGATAAATACCAAACATATCAGCCAGCCCGTGAGCATATCTGGTTTGGACGGCGGGCCTGTTGGATTAGGCGGGGCAGTCAGTGTCATAATGGCCTGAATGGTGTACATGAGCGGTTGGTGTACCAAATAAATCGAAAACGACCACTCCCCTAAGCGTTGTAAGGCATTGGTTGCCAAAAAAGTATTCAAATTTGGGCTTCCATAAGCAGCCGACAAAATCATCAGCGGAAAAAACGAAACCGTAAAAACATCTGGTATAGCAAAGTGCATACAGAGTCCCAAACCCAAAGTAAGCAGTAGAAATGAATTGCCGTTGGCAAGCCAATTTTTCCCCCAATCTTCCTGATAACCAGCATACATCACCATACCCAACACAAAGCCAAATAAACAGCGCAGAAAGCCGTATTGGTAGGATACATTGATACTCAGCAGCGCGGGGTCAACTCGTACAAAAGGTATTGAAGCAGGCTCAGTAACCAGCGGAACAATCCAAAACGTTATGACCAAGTATCCCGCAAAGCAAGCCAATACAACCATAACTCTGCCCAGTACGCCTAATTTCAAAAATGGTTTTACCAAAAACGGAAACAACATGTACATCCACCATTCGGTACTGATTGACCAAGAAGCATTGTTCCACGTAAACCACTGGTTTAAATTCATGCTGTGAAGCAGCAACAAATGACTTGGAATGGTCGAAAAATCATTGCTGACGGTATCCATCGGATTGGCGGGGGCGTTGTTGGCCAACATGATAATTTTGAGACCAATACAATAGAGCAACGTAACAAAATGTAACGGATACACCCGCGCAAAACGCGCAGTAGTAAAACGTTTGAAATCACTACCCGATACCGAATCGGTAAACCATTTACCATATACGTGCATCATGATAAATCCACTCAATACAAAGAAAAAATCCACCATCAGATACATGCGGGTGAATAGAAGCGAGTCTTTGAATTTAAGGAGCATGTCACCTCCCATGCCGAGCATCAAATCAACGTGGAAAATAACCGTAAGCAAAGCTGCAATGCCGCGCAACGGGGTGAGGTTAGAAAGATAGGAGGTAGTTGTTTTCATAATTTCCAAAGTATATCTTTGTAACTTTTAGCAAGTTAAGCCAGATTCTAGTTTTGTATTTTCAGCTATAACCTAAAACCTTCCTGGCCAATAGGTAGGACAAACGTAGATAAAAATGTCTTTTTGTAACAAAAAATGGGGTGACTGTAAATGCTTTGGGGTGAATAACAAAGCCCTATAAGTAAAAATACGTACCTTTTTAGGTCGCTAGTACCACTTGCTTAGCGTATCCTCTGGAAACGGGCAAGGGTTCGGCCACTTGCCATAGATGCAATTTATACCCTTGTGCGTTGCCCGAAACCTTATATACTTTCTGTAGATTGACCATATAGGATCGATGACAACGTCGAATGTAGGAAACCTGAATTTGAGATTCTACTTTACTGAGAGTACTTCTCAAAAGCTCCTTTTTCAATTTCCCGTTTGCCTCTTGGTAAACGACCATGACATAGTTATCATCGGCTTCGATGTAACACAAATTTTGGGGAGTTAAAACAACTTTATCCTTCCCATTTTCAGCCATTAAAGTTAGAAAAAGATGCTCAGTTGCAGTTTCTTCATTCACTGTTTCCATCTCTTCCGCTAGCTCGGTTTCCATCACTTTTGCTGGGCGACTGTATTGACGATTCAGCCTATAATATCGAAACCACACAAAGGCAACTGCTGGAAAAAAGCTGATGATGGTTGTAAATAAAAGCATCATTCCGAACCCCTCTACAGTGGCGGGAATTTTATCGGAGTGTTGAAGGACAACGTTGGCAAAATTGCAGATTGCAATTAATAAAATAAGCCCCATCACAAATAGAATTTCACTTCCTACAGTCCATCCTTTTTCATGATAAATTTTTGGAAAAATACGCCCCAATATTTCAATCATGAAGATGACGCAGAAAGGAGGCCCCGCAGCAAATCCTGAAATAAGGCTTAGTTTGTAAAAAGGATCGGTAATGGTATATAAAGTAAAAGGCTCAAATATATATAAAAACAAAAACGGGAATATGCACGACCCTACTACCAACGGCCAATTGTGCCAGCCAATAGTGTAAGCCATGTAAGGCTGGGAAAGCCAATTTTTGATTCTTTGAAGCACTTTTAAGGTCAAGTGAGTTAGGTTCTACTACGCTCAAAAGTATTATTTGATGTGTAAAACTACAAACCCTCTGTACCTGAATTGATTAAACGGTAAAATCAACCGCATTTTCAATGTTTTTAACAAAAAATAGTAGCGCCCTATACCAGTTCGCTACTATTGTATTTCATGCTTACCTATCAGTTTTGGTGGGTTAATTAGTCCTTCCAAGTTTCCACTTTGGCGATAAAAAACTTGGAAGGACTTTTTATTACAAAATCTGATTAAACTCCAAACGCTCGCCGTCGGGGCCTGTGATGTTAAAATACTTGCAGCCTTTCTGCCAAAAAGCAAGAAATACGGGCGATTCTTCGATGATATTAAAGCCTTCTTTTTTCAAAAGCTCAAATGTCGCATCAATGTCTTCCACGTCAAACGCGACGTGATCGATGTGGCCGTCTTTACGGGAACGAATCTCATTTAAGGCGGCGTCGGGCATTTGATAAATCTCCATGATGATGTCCCCTTGTTTCATCATCGCCACTTTCCCCTCCCCTCCTTCGTGCTGAAAAGTAGAAGACATCACATTTGTAAAGCCCAAGCTTTGATAAAATGCTTCCGAGCGAGCCAAGTCCACAACAGGAATACCAATATGCTGAATACGAGCTAAGTTCAGTTTCATAGAAATAAGTGTTTTTGGGGTGAGAAAACGAAAGGGCTGTTTGCTCACACCTTCAAACAGCCCATCGTTTATCGTTCATCACAGGTTAATTGTATGACAAAGGTAATGCCTCTTCACGCCTAAAATTTATTCTTCTCAGTTTGATTTTATTAAATTTATAACAAAAAATTGAAATATATTTGGAACAATTTAGCACAATTTTTACCAATGAATATTAACAAAAACCTCTGCGAAAAACTGTATTTGGAAGTAAAAGCTAAACTTCAGAACGAGTTTATCAGGCGAGGGATGACGTATCGTGGTTCTGAAACTTCTATTTGGAAATTGGTCAACCCAAACACCGACAAGACATATTTTCAAACCATTTTAGAAGAACATACCCAGTTATCGTTTTCTACCACTTTCAATACCATGTACCTGTGGCGCAAAAAAAACGAGGTACAAACCCGCGAAGTCGTTAATTTTCAGAAAGATTACTTAGAGCTCTTCACCAAGTTTCTGGGATATCCCAACCCCCAATCGTACATAAGTGAGTTTTCGCTCACGCTACACAATTATTTTGGGATCAAGAACGAAGGTAAAATTGTGGTTGTTCAACCCATTTTTGACGCCAACAAAGACGTGCCACCGCCCGATATGCAAGGCAAGTTTCCACGTGCCAACGAGCAAACTGTCGATTCTCGGGACACGGAATGTTTGTTGGAGCTAATTCAATTGTTTCACAGCTACCATCAAATTCTTCCGCAACGCGTCTATGACCAAGAATTAATTACCCACAAAAGCGATGGTTACAGTTTTAACGAAACAATTTTAAACCTAAATAAAACAAATTGTATCTTCTCGATTGGCTTCTATTCCAATTACTTTTTCCGCTGGGTATTGGCAAACTACGCCTATCCTTACCTCGAATTTGACGATAAAAACATTCGCTTTCGGATAAAGTATTTTCACCCAATTTTAGAACAGACCGTTTGGAGTGATTTTTACCAAGGCAGTGAAGGCTTTGATGTGGGTTTTATTTGCAAACTCCCCATCCAGTTTGGAACGAGTGCCGTTCCGTGTTACTTCTTCTGTGGGCTCGAAAATAAAGCGACCCTCGCCATGACCATGTACCTGTGCCAAAGTTGGAAAAACCTTTCCCAAAAACACGATACTGAGCGCAGCTTACCGATTGGCGATGCGCCGTTTGTGATGGTGATGCGCGTCAATCGGAGTAATTTAAAGGAAATTTATTGCGAAAAAGTAGTGGTATTGGACTTTGGATAAACGTTATTCGTAATAATACACCCGAAGATAGGCCATGTCTCGCAAGAAATCGAGTTTTTCTACCTCTACCCGAATGATACGTAAACCTGTCCGTTCCTGTAAATCTTCAATCAAAGCCTGGCGGTGACACTTGGCTGTCAACGAAATTTTATCGTACATAATCTCTTTCGTCGATTGGCGACGGTACAAGAAATTGCTTTCCAGAATAAACGTCAACAACAACAACAGCGTCGTTATGATGGCCGTAATACCTGCTGAATTGGTCGAAATACCGTGAATTAGCCCTAAGGCAATTACCAAAAACAGGTACGTCATATTCCGAGTTGAAATACCTTCCGTTCGATACCTTAGCATCGAAAACACCGCAAACAACCCAAAAGCAGCCCCCATCGACACCTCTACCTTGTTCAGTAAGTACGTGACCGAAAAGATAATAAGGTTGAAAATGAGAAAAGTAAAGACAAACTCAGTGTTGCGATAGATTGGAAAATAAATCAAACGTAGCAAAATGGCCATGCTCATCAAATCAAGGCCAAGTTGAAAAAACAGTTCGTATGGTAAATCGTTCGACATAATGAGTTAGGTATCCGTGGTGTTTCAATATTCGTTTAATCGATGGATTTTTGAGTACATGGGTTTAAAAAGATTTGCCTTTATGCCAGGTTCAACGCTCATCAAACCTAAGCAATACTTGCTCAATCCCCCTTCCCGAATGCCCAAATCTCTCATCAACAGGGTAAAAGGACTTTGAAAATACGTACGCTGCTTCGCTTCTGCCACCACAATATGCGGGTAAATTCCTGATTGGTCTTGCCAACGAAACCACATATTGAGGTCAAACGTGACGCGCTCAGGGCAGGTTTTATTGACCAGCGTAAATCGGTGATAATACACCCAAACCGTTGGTTCTAGGCTCATTGCTGAAAAATCACCTGCTATATTATCCAAAAAATCTGTGCTGGTTGGGCACAAATCCAACGACAACTCTTCGATGGCTATCCGTTTTTTGATGGTTCGTCGCTTGTTATCCTTTAATTTCACTTCCAAAAACTGCGCATCGGTATCCACATATCGCCTAGCTCGCACTTTGTATCGATTGAGCTTGCCGTGCAAATGCTGGTGGTAAAACAAGCGTTCGGGTGTGTCAAAATAAAGGGTATCGTAACGAAAAACCGTTTTGGAACTCATCCGCAAAACGTGGTAATAAGGTTGCAATTGTGTCAGTACATCGACCAAATCATCTTTACGAAACATGTATTTAAAGTCGATACGGTTCATCAAACGCGTTGATTCCATATCGTTGAGCGAAATCTTAGAAAATGAATCAAGAAAACGTTCAATCATACATTTAATCGTAAACCAATCGGGTTGTAAATAGCCCAATACATTATAAAACCAAAAAGGGTACAATCAAAGACCGTACCCTTTTTGGTTTTTTCACTATATATTTTTTAAGAAAATTGCGTTTCCGCTAAGATTCAAGCGATTAATTAATCACTTCTTCCTCTTTTTTCTTCACCGTAATAACGAGATTCTCACTTCCATCCTCGTGATCAGCCAATAATGTGTCTCCTTCGCGAAGATCACCCTTGAGAATTTCTTCCGCAACGGGGTCTTCAAGGTATTTTTGGATGGCACGATTGAGCGGACGCGCACCGTACTGTTGGTCATATCCTTTTTCTGACAAAAAGTCTTTTGCTTTCTCGGTCAACTCAACTTTATATCCCAAAGTAGTGATGCGATTGAAAAGTTTGCCCAACGAAATGTCGATGATACGGTGAATGTCTTCGCGCTGAAGCGTATTAAACACAATCACATCGTCCAAACGGTTCAAAAATTCTGGAGAAAACGCTTTTCTCAAGGCATTTTGAATCGTGGTTTTCATCATATCGTCTTGGTTTTCGGTTTTTGCTTTGGTTGCAAATCCAATCCCTGAGCCGAAGTCTTTCAAATCACGTACCCCAATGTTTGAGGTCATAATAATAATCGTATTGCGGAAATCCACGCGACGTCCCAAACCATCCGTCAAAATACCATCATCGAGCACTTGGAGTAGGAGGTTAAACACATCAGGGTGTGCTTTTTCAATTTCGTCCAACAACACTACGCTGTAAGGCTTACGGCGAATTTTCTCCGTCAACTGTCCACCTTCTTCGTACCCAACGTAGCCTGGAGGCGCTCCGATGAGGCGAGACACGCTGAATTTCTCCATGTATTCGCTCATATCAATGCGCACCAACGAATCGTCTTTATCGAACAGATAAGTCGAAAGTACTTTGGCCAATTCCGTTTTTCCTACCCCCGTTGGGCCGAGGAAAATAAACGAACCGATTGGTTTTTTCGGGTCTTTCAATCCAACGCGTGTTCGCTGAATCGCTTTGGTTAGTTTTTCGATGGGGTTGTTTTGACCAATTACTTTCGCTTTGAGTTCATCGGCCATTCCCAACAACTTCTGACCTTCGTTTTGAGCGACGCGGTTAACAGGAATTCCCGTCATCATCGCTACTACCTCAGCCACGTTATCGTCCGTTACAGTATAGCGACGCTTTTTGGTCTCCTCTTCCCACGCAATCTTCGCCCGGTCGAGTTGGTCAAGAAGCTTCTTCTCGCGGTCGCGGAGTTGTGCTGCTTCTTCGTACTTCTGGCTTTTCACGACGAGGTTTTTTTGTTTCTTCACCTCCTCGATTTGTTGTTCCAACACCACGATATCTTCTGGAACGGTGATGTTGCTGATGTGTACGCGCGCACCTACCTCGTCCAATACGTCGATGGCTTTATCGGGCAAGAAACGGTCAGTAATATAACGTTCCGACAATTTCACAGCTTGCGCTATGGCCTCATCTGTATAGTTTACGTGGTGGTGATCTTCGTACTTATCTTTGATATTATTGAGGATTTCAATCGTTTCCTCTACGCTTGGCGCGTCCACCATTACAATTTGGAAACGACGGGCCAAAGCGCCGTCTTTCTCAATGTATTGACGGTATTCGTCGAGCGTTGTGGCACCAATGCATTGGATGTCGCCCCGGGCTAACGCTGGCTTGAACATATTTGAGGCATCCAAAGAGCCAGAAGCGCCACCAGCACCTACAATGGTATGTAACTCATCGATGAACAGAATCACCTCAGGTGATTTTTCCAATTCGTTCATCACAGCTTTCATACGCTCTTCAAATTGGCCACGGTATTTGGTACCTGCCACGAGCGAAGCAAGGTCAAGCGTCACAACGCGTTTGCCAAACAGCACACGCGATACTTTCTTTTGTACAATTCTAAGTGCCAAACCTTCGGCAATCGCCGTTTTACCAACGCCAGGTTCTCCAATAAGAACTGGGTTGTTTTTCTTTCGGCGGCTAAGTACTTGGGCTACACGTTCGATTTCTTTTTCACGGCCTACAATCGGGTCTAACTTACCCAATTCGGCCATCTTCGTAAGGTCACGGCCGAAATTGTCTAATACTGGTGTACGCGACTTTTCAGCACTTTTGGGGTCTTTTCCTTGCTGCGAACCGCCGCTGAACATACTCCGTTCATCGTCGTCTTCAGTATCGGGACCCGCGTGGGGTTTGGTGCCTGATGATTGATACTCTAACATTTCCTTAACGATTTCGTAGTTAACATTAAACTTGGCTAAAATCTGCGAGGCCAAATTATCGGGGTCACGCAGAATGGACAGGAGTAGATGCTCCGTGCCAATGAGTGGGCTTTTAAAAATTTTTGCTTCTAAGTAGGTTATTTTCAACACCTTCTCCGACTGGCGGGTCAAAGGAATGTTGGCCAAGTTTTTGATATTGTTGGTCGCGGTTCCTTTGGTAACTTGCTCAATTGTCACGCGCAATTCGTCCAACGAAACGCCCAGTTTTTTTAACAGGGCCAATGCCACGCCCTCACCCTCTCTGATCATCCCCAAAACGAGATGCTCTGTACCGATATAATCATGTCCCAAACGGAGGGCTTCCTCACGGCTGAATCCGATGACTTCTTTTACGCGATTTGAAAATTTTGCTTCCATTCGTTGGAGTTAAGCTGTTGTGAAACGTAAGGTAGGTTAGTTTTTTTAGAAAAAAAACGTAATCGACGACGCAATTCATTAAATTCTCCTTTTTTTCTTTTGTTTCCTCCTTTTTTTAACAGAAAATAGGTATTCAGATTATATACAAAAATCGTGTGTTTTTCATTCCACCTTTACCGACTGTTTCAGCAAACGCGTCGCATCTGCTCCTTGGCACATCAGCAAGTCAAGAATACTCAAATTTGGAACAAACTCTGTTCCGAAATTTTGTTGATAAACAACAGGTTTACTGAAAATGTTGTGCCCCGATGGATTTTTGGGGGAAATCCGTGACAGTGCGTCAAAATGGCCCTCAGGGAGGCTCATTTCAAACACCTCCGTCAGCCGTATTGTCGGTTTTTGCCGCAGTAATTTCAGACAGATTGTCAGCAACTCCCAATTGAGGTCAAACAAATACGTTGGCTTTTTGAGATAAACCCGTTCAAAATCACTTCCAAAATACTCAAAATAGGGTGCTTTCCCATAAGCCGCCACAATTGCCCCCCAATGCCGTCGTACCCAACCTTGTGAGTAATCAATTTTCACTTCACGAATGGGCATTTTGGGCGCTGAATGAATCACAGGAACAATAAGCGTATCAACACCATTAGCCGCCAAAATATGACACCGATTGCGATAAGTTTGCTTCACAAAATACTCCTGAGTTTCAAGCGACACCTCACCGTATTTCAATAAACAGGCAAAATAATCGAGACTCGGTAAATATTGTAACTCTATTCGTACTGACAATGCTTTTTACTTAAATAAATGTGATTACGTAAGTAAAGCAATTTGAGTAATATTATCAAAAAAATCACAAAAAAATTTACAAAAAGCCCCTAAATGGGCATGGTAAGTAAGGAAAGTACAAATTTTCTGTATTTGATTACGTAGTAAAGCTTTTTACATTTGCGAAAATTAAACAAGTTTTCATCTTATATTGTTGGCCATGAGATTTTTGAGTTGGATAGGGTATTTACCGCTGTGGGTACTGTATCTATTGTCAGATTTTGTATATTTTCTGCTTTATTATGTTGTCGGTTACCGCAAAAAACTTGTTTTCAAACACCTTCATCAGGCATTTCCCGAAAAGTCACCACAGGAAACCAAGCAAATTGCCCGAAAATTTTACCAACACTTAGCCGATATTTTCGTAGAAACGCTCAAACTTCCCCACCTTTCCGTAGCTGAAATTCAACAGCGGGTAGAAATTCAAAACATTGAGCTATTACAGGGTTTTATTGTTAACAATCAGCCTTTTTTGTCGTTTGGAGCACACACTGCCAATTGGGAATGGGTTCCCGCAAGTTTGACCACGCGCGGCATTCCTGTGGATGCCGTTTATAAAACGTTGACCAATGAAAAATCTGATAAATTTATGCAGTCATTGCGGGCCACGTTCGGCGTTCATCTGATTCCGATGCCACGGTTAATGCGCGAAATTGTTACTAGAAAACACCTACCAAGGTTGATAGGGCTTGTAGCGGACCAATCCCCTCACTCTCCTGAGCACGCGCATTGGTTTTCATTTTTGAACCATGACACCGCCTTTTTTCCTGGGACGGAGAAGATAGCGCGGGCTACCGAAATGCCCATCGTTTTTGCTGATATTTATCGAATACGGCGGGGTTATTACGTTGCTTCATTTCAACTCATTGCCCTACCGCCCTATCAGTCACTTTCGGAGGGAAGTATTACTGAGAAGTATAAAAATATATTGGAAGAAAGTATCAAAAAACATCCTGCTGACTGGCTGTGGTCGCACAATCGCTGGAAGCACAAACGAAAATAAAAGCCCTTCCAAGTTTACACATTCGTTAAAATCGAAACTTGGAAGGGCTACCGTGAAGAGGGTTGCTCACAACCCGTAAAAAACCCTTCCAAGTTTGCTCATTCGTCGAAGCCGAAACTTGGAAGGGCTATGAATTAAAGCATTCCAAAATTGTTCAAATAATCCGTTACCGAGTTACGAATCACTTGGTGCGCTTCTTCCCGACCATATACATTGGCAATTTCACAGGTCATTGGTTCACCTGGCAAGTTTTTGTAAGTCAGGAAGTAATGTTGAAGGCGGTTAACTACGCTACGAGGAAGCTCGCTAATGTCGCGGTATTTGCTGTAGAGTAAGTCATCTTTCAACACCGCAATGATTTTGTCATCAGCTTCACCTTTGTCAATCAAACGCAAGCCACCGATAGGAATCGCTTGGCAAATGATGTCACCGTGAGGGATGTTGCTTTCGCTCAACACACAAATATCCAACGGGTCGCCGTCGCCTTCTTTGATGTCATTACGTCCCGACTGTTGACGAGCATATTCGGCAATAGTATCACCACAATAGGTTTTTGGAACAAAACCATACAGGGCAGGAACGATGTTAGAATATTTTTGCGGGCGGTCAATTTTCAGATAACCCGTTGTTTTGTCGATTTCGTACTTAACCGTATCCGTAGGTACAATTTCAATAAAGGCCGTTAAAGTTTCTGGGGCATTTTCACCGATGGGAATACCATGCCAAGGGTGAGACTTATAAACGCTTTTCAAGTTTATTATTATTTTTGGTTAGTGACGTTGCTTTTTTAATTATTGACAAATGTAAGCAACCCTTAGCAATGGTTTTGAGTTTTTAATAAAATTGTAGATTTTGCAACATATAATCTATGAATGATGCTAGCATTTGCAGGAGTTGGGATTTTATTAGGCGTTTTAGGAGGCTATGTTTGGCGGTACGAAGCCATTTGGCTACTGTCCAATTTT
This sequence comes from Runella sp. R0.1_18, assembly GCF_057652155.1. NCBI lineage: Bacteria > Pseudomonadati > Bacteroidota > Cytophagia > Cytophagales > Spirosomataceae > Runella > Runella sp. R0.1_18. The sequence continues at coordinate 50,602 of NZ_JBYFCK010000017.1, read as the reverse complement.
AGGGAAGAAACGACCAAAGATCAAGCGGGCTTGGCCCGTTGGGCAGGTAAGTGGCTGTTGGCTATGGCCTTGTTGGCGCTGCTGACAAGCGCTGGAATTGCATTTTTCTCTCCTTATGAGGGTTATTTTGTTGCATTTTTTGTAGTGACGCTCCTTTTAATGACGATTTTTTACCTAATTGGTGGTCAAAAATATACTAAATAGAAACCCCCTTTTCATCAAACCTACGAACCAAATCAATGTCTGAAATCAAAGTACCAACCATGGCCGAAATGGCCGCAAGTGGAGAAACCCCCGAAGTACTTTTCTGGGTGGGCTGCGCGGGGTCATTTGATGACCGTTATAAAAAAGTGACGGTCGCATTTGTCAAAATTTTAAATGCTGTTGGGGTAAAATTTGCCGTTTTGGGCACTGAAGAAGGCTGCACGGGCGATCCTGCACGGCGGGCAGGCAACGAATTTACGTTTCAGATGCAAGCCATGGCCAACATTCAAGTACTTGATATGTACGGTGTAAAAAAAATAGTAACGGCTTGTCCACACTGTTTCAATACCCTCAAAAACGAATACCCTGCCCTGGGCGGGCAATATGAAGTCATTCACCATTCGGAGTTTTTGCAACAGCTTATCAATGCGGGCAAAATAAAACTTGAAGGAGGAGGCACGTTCAAAGGTAAAAAAATCACCTTCCACGATTCTTGCTATTTAGGCCGCGCCAACGATATTTACGAAGCACCCCGCGCGGTCATCGAAGCGTTGGATGCCGATTTGGTCGAAATGAAACGCGCCAAAGTAAAAGGGCTCTGTTGCGGGGCTGGCGGTGCTCAAATGTTTAAAGAACCCGAAAAAGGGAAAAAAGACATCAACATTGAGCGTATCGAGGAAGCCATTGCTACAGGTGCCGAGACCATCGCCGTGGGGTGTCCCTTCTGCATGGTCATGATGACCGATGGCGTTAAAAACAAAGAAAAGGAAGATTCGGTAAAAGTATTTGATTTGGCGGAATTGGTGGCGCAGTCGTTGTAATGTGCTTAACGGAACTCAAAAAACAATAGAAAATGTTATTGGAGTGTCGAATGTCAAATGCAGAATGTCGAATGAATCCATCTATTCGACATTCTGCACTCTACCCTCGACATTCAAAACTCACAAACTCCAATTGTCATGTACATACCATTTCACGATATTGCTTTTGAAGCCCGCGTCTGGATTTATCAGGCCAATCGAACCCTGACAGACGACGAAGTAGGGACACTTACCGAAACCCTCAAAGCCGCGTTAGAAGGCTGGGAAGCCCACGGCGAAGCTCTTACGGCTTCGGGAAAAATATTCCATCATCGGTTTGTGGTGATTGCGGTCGATGAAAGTGAGACTTTGCCGAGCGGTTGTTCTATCGACAAGTCAACGCGATGGTTACAAGAAATTGGGCCTCGTTTAAATGTCGATTTTTTTGACCGCTCTTTGGCTTACCTTGATGCACAAGGAAAAATTCAAACTGTGGCCGTCTCTGCCATCAAAAATGCCGTTTTAAGCGAAGAAATCGAACCCAATACAACTGTGTTTGACAATACCGTAGCGACCAAAGCCCAATGGATGAGCCGCTGGAAAACCCGCGCCGATCATACTTGGCTTAAGCGTTATTTTAAAGAGCAAACAGCCTAAGGCCGTTAGCATACCAAGGCATCAGGGGGTTAAATCATCCCTGATGTCTTGGCCATCACAATGCAGTAGAGTATCAAAAATAAGGCTCCCTCCCACGTAGATATGCGCTTGTCTTGGGCTAGTAAATAAAAAAAGGCAGAACCCGCTAACAATATAGGTAAAGCCAATGCAAGGACTTGTCCAGAGGCTGTAAGAGCTCCAGCCCAGCTTACTAGGCCAGGAATAACCAGTATATTAAAAATACAAGACCCCATCACGTTGCCAATAGCCAATGCTGCTTTCCCTTTTTTTACCGAAAAATAGTTTACTGCTAACTCTGGTAGCGTAGTTCCAAACGACAGTATTGTGAGGGCAATAATTGAAGAGGGAATCTCCAGGATTTCGGCCACTTTAGTAATACTCATCACAGTGTAGTCCGCCCCCAAATAAATACCTACCCCTGATGCTAAAAGCATCAACGCAACTTTCGTCCACGAATACGACTCTGTCGATGTCTCATCCTCTTCTTCTTCATTACCCGCTTTTAATAGATACGCACTATAAACCAAAAAGATAAGAATGAGAAATATTCCCTCCTTCCAAGTCAGCAGACCATCCTGAAAAAACAAAAAGAAGACCAAAGCTGCCCCTAAGAGATAGTGTAAATCTATCATCATGTAGCGTTTTCCTAATTCAATGGTTTTTCGGTTGAGCAATGCCGTTGTGCCGACAATCAAGAACAGGTTTGAGATATTTGAACCAATCAAATTTCCAGCTACAATCTCAGCATGGCCCGAAGAAACTGACAAAAATCCTGTCACAAGCTCAGGTAATGAAGTTCCAATACCCACAAAAGATACCTGTGACAAAAGCAGGAAGTTTAAGCAATTGCCCTGCCGCTTCTGCTGCATTTGTAAAAAAACGAGCAGCAACAAGAAGTACAGCCAAGCTTGCAATAAAGATAAGAATCCAGTTAATGAGCATAATTGAAACAGTTTAAGGAAGTTGCAAAATGGTCGTTTTTACCTTAAATAACCAGCTTTTAACAACTTTTTAAGAATTTTGTACTTAATTTGAGTACGAACAAACAACTAGCTTATATGATTACGACCATTATTGCAATTTTTATTATTGGATACATTTTCATCACCATCGAACACAGTATTCACATAAATAAAACCGCAACCGCGCTGCTTACGGGGGTATTTTGCTGGTCTTTGTATGCATTTGGCTCGGTTGATTCACACCACGTCGGGGAAGAGTTATCACACCATTTGGCAAGCATCGCCGAAATTGCTTTTTTTCTACTTGGTGCTATGACAATCGTCGAACTTATCGATGCCCATCAAGGCTTTGGAGTCATCACAGAACGCATTCATACCAAAGACACTCGAACACTCCTTTGGATTATCAGCATTCTTACTTTTTTCCTTTCGGCCGTACTCGACAACCTCACTACCGCTATTGTAATGGTATCACTATTACGAAAAATCATCCGTGATACCGATATGCGTCGCTTTTTTGCGGGAATTGTCATCATTGCTGCCAACGCAGGCGGTGCATGGTCACCATTAGGTGATGTGACGACTACAATGTTGTGGATTGGTGGACAAGTTTCTGCCGTCAATATCATGAAAATGCTGATTATTCCGAGCTTAGTTTCCCTGATTGTTCCGCTGATTTATCTGTCATTCCGTCTAAAAGGCTCAATTGAACCTCCTAAGCCGCGCAAAAAAGACATTGATGAAAGCATCACAACTTTTGAGCGAAATACCATGTTTTTTACGGGCATAGGAATGTTGCTTTTTGTCCCTATTTTCAAAACAGTAACCCATTTACCTCCCTATATGGGTGTCTTACTCGCGCTCGGAACGGTATGGGTAGTTTCCGAACTTCTTCACTCAAAAAAAGACGAAGAAGACCGCAAACCTTTTACGGCGGCCCATGCCTTGAGCAAAATTGACACCAGCAGTATTTTGTTTTTCATGGGGATTTTATTAGCCATTGGCGTGCTCGAAGTAACGCATACCCTTTCTGGTTTAGCCGCTTGGATGAACGATACCATCGGGAATTTGGACGCCATTGTATTTATTATTGGGATTGCCTCCGCCGTCATCGACAATGTACCTTTAGTAGCGGCTTCTATGGGTATGTACGATTTAGCTACCTATCCTCAAGACCATCGAATTTGGGAGTTTTTGGCCTACTGTGCTGGTACAGGTGGCAGTATGCTAATTATTGGTTCGGCAGCTGGAGTAGCAGTAATGGGCATGGAAAATATCAGCTTCTTTTGGTATCTCAAACGCATCAGTCTCTTAGCACTTCTGGGCTATGTAGCAGGAGCGTTGGTTTATGTAATCATGTAACTTATTGTTTTCAAATGCAAAACGGCCAATTGGAAAACCCAATTGGCCGTTTTGCATTACTAGCTTCCAACTATTTTGTGGTATAGTTTGGAGCTTCTTTCGCAATATGAATATCGTGAGGATGGCTTTCCTTCATCCCCGCCGCGCTGATACGAACAAATTTCGCTTTTTGGAGGGTCTGAATATCAGCCGCACCGCAATAGCCCATACCAGCTTTCAAACCACCTACCAATTGATAAATGATTTCAGCTACTTTTCCTTTGTACGGAACGCGGCCTACGATTCCTTCTGGTACAAGTTTCTTAATGTCGTCTTCCGCATCTTGGAAATAACGATCTTTCGAGCCATCTTCCATCGCTTCCACCGAACCCATACCACGGTAAGATTTAAAGCGCCGTCCTTCGTAAAGAATTTCTTCGCCTGGTGCTTCTTCCGTTCCCGCTAACAACGAACCAATCATTACGGTGTTTGCACCCGCAGCAATTGCTTTTACAATATCTCCTGAATACCGAATACCACCGTCGGCAATGACTGGCACCCCCGTACCTTGAATCGCTTTGGCTGCTTCGTAAACTGCCGTCAACTGTGGCATCCCGATTCCCGCAATGATACGAGTCGTACAGATACTTCCAGGGCCAACACCTACTTTTACCCCATCGGCACCTGCTGCGGCCAATGCTTGAGCAGCTTCGCCAGTAGCAATATTTCCTACCAAAACATCCAAATTAGGGAATTGGCTTTTCACCCCTTTCAATGCTTCGATGACACCTAATGAATGACCGTGGGCAGTATCGATACTTACCACGTCCACTCCCGCTTTAAGAAGTGCTTCAACGCGACGAATCAAATCAGGAGTTACCCCTACGGCTGCTCCAACCCGAAGGCGTCCAAGGCTATCTTTACACGCATTTGGGCGGTCTTTACGTTTAATGATGTCACGATACGTAACCAAACCTACCAATTTGTGGTGTTTGTCAACGATAGGTAATTTTTCAATCTTAAACTCCTGCAAGATGCTTTCAGCTTCTTCGAGGGTAATACCTTCTCTTGCTGTAATAAGATTGTCTTTGGTCATCACTCCTACGACGCCTCTCGTTAAGTCTTTTTGGAAGCGTAAATCGCGGTTAGTAATGATACCAATCAATTTACTGTCTTTGTCAACCACAGGAATCCCCCCGATTTTAAACTCCGACATGATACGGTGCGCATCACGCAAGGTAGCGTCTTCGTTTAATGTAATAGGGTCAACAATCATCCCACTTTCGGAGCGTTTTACTTTACGTACTTGCGCAGCTTGGGCTTCAACAGTCATGTTCTTATGGATGATACCGATTCCTCCCTCTTGCGCCATTGCAATGGCCAATTGGTACTCAGTAACGGTATCCATAGCAGCAGATAACAGTGGAACGTTCAATCGAATATTTCGAGTGAGTTGTGTTTGCGTGGTTGTGTCACGCGGGAGCACTTCGGAGTAAGCAGGGACGAGCAGAACGTCGTCGTACGTGAGGGCCTCGTAGAGGAATTTGGATGTGTCTGAGAGCATAGCAAATAAACGATTCCTTATTTGCCGCGTAAAATTAGTAGAAATTTCGGTGAATTGAAAATCTATACCAAAATTAACAGAAAAATAATGAGACTTGAAAATGTATTTTACTCCTCGGTCGGCGCTGTTTGGCTCAATTACAAGTACGTAATTCTGCCACAAAAGTCGTGGTAGAAGCCGTTGAAAAACCTGGCTTTAACGTAATTGAATGTGTTGTGTGGTATTTCGTCGTTCCTTCAAGAAGTATAGCTGTGCTTTCAATTTTCTTTGTAGCAACGTAAGTGCCTGCTACCAAACTCCCTGAGGTATGGTTCAGATTTTCTTGGCATACGGGGGGGGTAGAGATTTGTTGCCCTTCCCTGTTCAGCACCTTAGCGGTGCCAACTTCATTGGGAAAACATTTGATTTTCTCCGCGTCGATTGTTATCACTGCTAAAAACTCTAAAGGAATCTTTGGTAAGCATGTTAATTCATTGGATGAAAGGTCAAGTAAAGTACTATTGGTAGGTAAGTTACCCAATGAGGAGACTTGATTATTACTAAAATCTAATTCTCTTAGGGTATAGGGCAACTGAGGCAATGATTTTAATTGGTTATTCGCACAATACAATGTAAACAACAAAGGTAACTCAGGTAGCTCTTTCAACTGATTGCCACTACAGTATAAAAACCTCAAATAGGGGATATGATGTATTTTAGGCAAATGTATAATTTGATTACGGCTACACTCAATAAAACCTAAGGTTGCTGGAAGATTTTCAGGCAAGACCTTTAGCTTATTATTAATACATATTAAACGCAATAGGTTAGGAGGTAAGGGGGGAAGGGTATCCAGTTCGTTGTTTGAACAGTTAAGTAACCTTAAAGATTCAGGAAGCTTGGGCAATCTCCCAATTTTATTATTGTAGCAAATTAACAAATCTAATTTGATTGGCAACTCTGGTAGGCTTGTTAATTGGTTTGAGTTACAATCTAGCTGCTCTAATCCAACAAACCCCTCTAAACCAGCCAAACTACGTATGCTTTTATTCGAAACAGTTAAAATTTTTAAGTTCGCCGCAACTGGCAAAAGTTTATTAGCGCTGTCAATACAATCTGGACAAGCAGTACGTATTGCTTTGGCAAAATTGGAGTCTGGGACTATTTTCTGAGAAAATACGACTTTAATTGTTACACAAAATATAATAAATAAGGTAGATAGCAAGTGCCAAAGCGCAGTGTATGACAAGTTCATTATACAAAACTATATCTAAGTTTAACATTTTTGCCAACCAAAGCAAAAATCCCCGTACTTTTGCGGCTCTAAAATACAGAATAAGTCGTCAAGATTGCAAGAAAATGACTAAGAATTTCATCGAAGAATTGCGTTGGCGTGGTATGCTCCACGACATGATGCCTGGCACAGAAGAACAACTCCAAAAAGAAATTACCTCTGCCTATATTGGTTTTGACCCCACAGCTTCCTCTTTGCACATCGGAAATTTGGCAACTATTATGCTCCTAAAACACTTCCAGTTGTGTGGACATAAGCCATTTGCCCTGGTGGGAGGTGCGACTGGTATGGTGGGTGACCCTTCAGGAAAAGCCGCCGAACGCGCTTTCTTGTCAGAAGAAACGCTTCGCTACAACGAGTCCTGTATCAAGAAACAACTTGAAAAGTTTTTGGATTTTGACTGCGGAGACAACTCAGCCCAAATCGTAAACAACTACGACTGGTTCAAAAACATTGGTTTCCTTGAGTTTTTACGGGAAGCAGGGAAATATATCACAGTCAATTATATGTCGGCGAAAGACTCCGTGAAGAAACGCCTCGAAACAGGCATTTCTTTCACCGAATTTAGCTACCAACTACTCCAAGGATTTGACTTTTATTGGCTCTTTAAGCACCACGATGTTCGTTTGCAAATGGGTGGTTCGGACCAATGGGGAAATATTACGACGGGAACAGAATTGATTCGCCGAAAAGAAAACAACAACGACGAAACCGCCGAGTACCGTGCTTTTGCCCTTACAACTCCTTTGGTGACTAAATCGGACGGAACAAAATTCGGAAAAAGTGAAAGTGGAAACGTTTGGCTAGACCCTTCCAAAACTTCTCCTTTTCAGTTTTATCAGTTTTGGCTTAACTGCGCCGATGCTGACTGCTCGCGCCTACTCCGCGTATTTACGCTTTACACAAAAGATGAAATAGAGGCTTTTGAAGCCGAACATGCTCAAGCTCCTCACCTGCGCGTCATGCAAAAGGCTTTGGCAAAGGATGTGACCATTCGAGTTCACTCATTATCAGAATATGAGATGGCAGTAGCGGCCTCTGAAGTTCTTTTTGGAAAAGGAACCCTTGAAACGCTTCAAAATATGGACATGCTGACATTTGAAGCGGTATTTGATGGAGTACCGCAAAGTGTCATCAGCGCAACCGCATTGTCTGAGTGTACCAACGTTACTGATTTATTATCTGTAGTGACCAACAACGAAATCTACGCATCTAAGGGTGAGGCACGACGGGCCATTCAAGGAAACGCCGTGAGCATCAACAAAACCAAAGTCGCTGACCCCAATGCGCAACCCGCATTTGAATTGCTGCAAAATAAATTTTTGTTGGTTTCTAAAGGCAAAAAAAATCACTTAATCGTGGTCGAATAAGCGCCTTTTTATCGTCATTTTTCACCCCCTACAAAGCCAAACATCCAAAAAGATGTTTGGCTTTGTCACTTTTTGGCATTCTTTACGTCCAATAAACTACCAAATAATCAGTAAAATATATACCAAAACACAACATGCTCACTACCAGAAACTTACACCATTCACCTCATCTCCCAAAAGACATAATTTTCTTCCCAAAAAAAGCCAAATCAAAAAATATTTTTTAAAAATTAACCAAAAAAAAGAAGTTAAATGTAGTTTTGGCACGACTGTTGATAGAGGCTATTTCTGTAAACAGACGATAATCCAAAAAACATCGCATGGAACAAGCTTTATAACCCCACTCTATCATGCAGAAGTTAAGCCTAAACCAAACATTACAACAAAAGCTCTCGCCGCAGCAGATACAATTTATCAAGCTGCTCCAAATTCCGACGGCAGAATTAGAGAGTCGAATTGAGGAGGAGTTGGAGATTAATCCAGCATTGGAAGAGGGGTTAGAACAGGAGATGAACGAGAAAGATGACATCTATGATGATTCATCTGACGGTGAATATGATGACGAATATTCGACCCGTGATGACATTAGTCTTGACGACTATCTCAACCATGAAGAATATGGCGGGTACAAAATGTATAGTGATGGAAACTTCCCAGAGGAAGATCGGGAGATGCCAATCGCCACCATCAATACCTTACAAGATGCGCTACAGCAACAGTTTGGGTATTTGAAACTCAACGAACGCCAGTCGGTCATCGGCTTACAATTGTTGGGAAGCATCGAAAACGATGGCTATATCCGCCGTTCTATGCAAGCTGTTGTAAATGATTTAGCCCTTTCGCAAGGGTTTTATACCTCGGTGGAGGAAGTGGAGGTTGTATTGAAAAAAATCCAAACATTTGACCCTCCAGGCATTGGTTCCCGCAATTTGCAAGAATGTTTATTGCTCCAGCTTGATCGTAAAAACGCTTCAGACAACTATGTCAACTATGCCATCAAAATCATTGAGGATTATTTTGATGAATTTTCAAAAAAGCATTTTGAGAAAATTCAAAAACGCCTCGGCATCAATGACGACCAAATGAAATGTGTCATTTCGCTCATCACAAAACTAAACCCAAAACCTGGCTCAGTAGAAGGTGAGGATGGATTAGCACAATATCTTTTGCCTGATTTTTGGATTCACAACAACAACGGCAAGCTTGAAGTACATCTCAACTCAAAAAATGCACCAGAACTACGCATAAGTCGGTCTTTTGCCGAAATGCTGGATACCTACGACAAAAGCGACAAATCCAATCGGCACATCAAAGAAACGGTCACTTTTGTGAAGCAAAAACTCGATGCTGCAAAGTGGTTTATTGATGCCATTAAACAGCGCCAAAATACGCTTCAACGCACGATGAATGCCATCTTACAGTACCAATATGAGTTCTTTTTGGATGGCGACGAAACCCGCTTAAAACCCATGATTTTGAAGGACATCGCGCTGCGTATCGAAATGGACGTTTCGACGGTTTCGCGCGTGGCCAACAGTAAGGCCGTTCAAACAGAATTTGGGGTATATCCGTTGAAATATTTCTTCTCTGAAGGAATATCGACCGAGTACGGCGAAGACGCAAGTAGCCGTGAAGTGAAGTCTATCCTGAAGGATTTGATTGACCACGAACCTAAGGGAAATCCGCTTTCGGACGACAAGCTAGAGAAACTCTTAAACGACAAAGGCTATAATATTGCCCGTCGGACGGTGGCCAAATACCGCGAACAGCTCAATATACCTGTTGCACGATTACGCAAACAATTATAGTGACATCGTCTGTTATTCGTTACCTTTGTGATAATCAAAATAAAGGTCGGCAATAAACAGATACATTCGCTTTGAATACGCCACTTGCAAAGTTTCTTTCGGTTATACTTCATCCCCTTCTGATGCCCACGTTGTTGTTGGGCATGTTGTTTTTTACCACACCAGCCGTTGTTGGCGTCGATATGTTTACCCCTCCCATTCGCCTTACCCTTTTGGGCTTTGTGGGTATGACTACTTTTGTGATTCCTGCCTTAGGAATTTACTATTTATACCGAGCAGGTTATATTCAAAGCCTCCACTTAGATAATCTTGCCGACCGACGCCTTCCCTATTTTATTACAGTGTTGCTTTACGGCTTTGCCACGTATTTTTTTCGGTATCAGCTCGCCCAATTGTCAGAGTTAGCCCCCCAAATCAGCATCGTTCTTGCCAGTGTTACGGTGTCCATCGCTTTGGTCGCCATGATAAGTTTAAACTGGAAAATTAGCGCGCATGGCACTGGCTTTGGCGGGTTGTTGGGTGCCACTTTTGGTATCGTTGTAAAATTTGGAGAACACATCCTCCTCTATCCCCTTTTGGGATTAGTCGTGCTGGGAGGATTTTTAATGAGTGCACGCCTTCATCTCAATGCCCACACCCCCGCTCAAATTAGCGCGGGCGTTCTGCTGGGTTTAGCGGTGAGTTTAGCAACTGTTTGGTGGTTTGTCTGAGATTATTACATTTACGTATTTTCTGCTTCATCCTAAACCTAAAAACCATGTTTGAGTATTTAACCTACGAAGTAAACGATGGCGTTGCCCGTATCACGCTCAATCGTCCTCAAGTTTACAATGCTTTGAGTGCAGGCTTGCTAAAAGAAATGACACGTGCCATTGAAACTACAGCCGCCGACGAAACGGTACGTGTAGTGGTTATAACAGGCGCTGGCGATAAAGCATTTTGTTCGGGTGCCGACCTCAAAGAAGGAATGGGAGGCGCCAATAGCCTTGGTGATTCGTTACGACAAAATTACAATCCGCTCATTTTAGCCATACGGTCATTGCCCAAACCCGTTATTTGTCGGCTCAATGGCGTTGCGGCGGGTGCTGGCTGTTCGCTTGCTTTGGCCTGCGACCTTGTCATAGCTACCGAAGAAGCATATTTAAGTCAAATTTTTGTCAATATCGGCCTCATGCCTGATGCTGGCTCAACCTTCTTTTTACCTCGATTGGTCGGAATGCAAAAGGCTTTTGAAATAGCCAGTACTGGTCGAAAAGTATCCGCCATAGAAGCCGCTCAGATTGGGTTGATTCACAAAGCCGTGCCTGCCAGCGAACTAGATGTAGAACTTGCAGATATTGTTTCCTATTACCAAAACGCTCCCACAAAAGCCATTGGAGCGATGAAGCAAGTGATGAACCAAGCGATGTATTCTACCCTCGACCAAATGCTTGAGCTTGAGGCACAACACCAAGACCAACTTGGCCATACGCACGACGCAGCGGAAGGAATTATGGCTTTTTTGCAAAAACGCAAGGCTGCCTATCGTGGAAAATAACTTCCTCAACATAGAATCATTATGCTTATCCGAATTGTACGAATGACGTTTCAGCCTGAAAAAGTGGCTGATTTTTTAGACGTTTTTGAGCAATCAAAAGAAAAAATCAGAGCCCGTCAAGGCTGCCATCGACTAGAGCTTTTACGCGACTTACATCACTCCAATATTTACCTGACATACAGCTATTGGGACGATGAAGCAGCCCTAAATGCGTACCGAGATTCTGAATTATTCAAAACAACTTGGGCCAAAACCAAAATCCTTTTTGCGGACAAGCCCGTAGCCTATTCCGTCGAACGATTACAGGAATTGATTTAGCATAAACTCATCTGCATCCAAATGCGCAGGAAAACGCGTTCGAAAAGCAGTTAATGATTCTTTTTGTAATGTGTAAATAATGATGCGTTCTTCTCCAGATGTCCGCTCTAATACCTCCCCTTTAAAATCAACTACGGCGGAGTCGCCTGTGTGTGGAATGCCATTGCCGTCATTCCCAATGCGGTTGACCCCAACTACATAACTGAGGTTCTCAATGGCCCTGGCTTGAAGTAGGGTATTCCAAACGTGGCTACGGACGGCAGGCCAGTTTGCGACATACAACAACAAGTCGTATTGAAGTGCTACATTGCGCGACCACACAGGAAAACGTAAATCGTAACAAATCAGTGGACAAATTTTCCAACCCTTCCATTCTTTGACAATGCGCTTACTACCAGCCTCATACGACTCATGTTCCCGCGCCATTCGGAACAAATGCCGTTTGTCATAATAATCGTACGTACCGCTTGGCTCCACCCACAGTAGGCGGTTAAAATAGTTCGTACCTTCTTTGGCGACAAAACTTCCCGTCACTACTGCGCCCGTTTGTGCTGCCATTTGCTGCATCCATTTGGTGGTAGTCAGGTTCATGGGCTCGGCAACCGAAGCAGGATTCATCGTAAAACCCGTTGTAAACATTTCGGGTAATACGATGATATCTACTGGTTCTGTGATGGTGGCTATTTTTTCTTCCAATGAAGCCAAGTTGGCCGTTGCATTTTCCCAATATAAATCGGTTTGAATCAGCGCTACTCTTAAATCCATCTCATTAAAATTTAAACCTTATTTCAATTCACTCGCTTTGATTTCGCGCTGCCACTGTTGGCTTCCTTTGGCATCATAAATTGTTATTTTTAGTACACGCTCTTTTTCTGGCCCTGTGATTTCAAACATACCAAAATTACGTTTGTTCTCTACATTCGTTCCTGCCACGTACGTTTCGGTTGTTTTTTCAGCATCGGCTGGTTTTCCCGCTCCCGACGTCAGCGGTGATACTGTAAAATCATACAATGGATATGTACCAAAACGATTCAAACGGTGCAACACTGTATGGTGGCGGTCGCCTGTCAAAAACAATACGCCTGGAATATTAGCCTCGGCTATTTTTTGAAGCAACAATGCCCGCTCTTCGCCATAAGTAGCATAATTTTCAAACAAAGCAGCCGTATTGAGAATTTGCCCACCTGTTACGATAAACTTGAACGTCGCCTTACTTCCTACCAGTGCATCAATCAGCCAGCGGAGTTGGGCTTCACCGAAATACGTTCGGTCATCTTTTCGGTTATTGGGAGCGCGAAACCAACGGTCGTCCAACATAAAAAACTGGGCATCTCCCCACTCAAAAGTACTCGTACAAGCACCTTCAAAAACGTAATTGGGATTTCCCCAAAATAAACGAAACGCCTCAGAAGTCATGTTTTTAAGCGCAAAGCTGCGGTCTGAGTCATTTGGCCCAAAATCGTGGTCATCCCAAACCGCGTAGTTGTGGGTAGAAGCTAACAAAGGCTGCAACTGCGCCAACGAACGCGTGTGGGTATTGCGGTACAACACACCCGTGCGAGTATTCCAATCCGGTTCGCGTAGGTAGGTATTGTCACCGCCCCATACCATAAAGTCAGGTTTTTGTTGGTATATAGCAGTATAGATATCATAATCGCCACCGTAAGCAGAAGGACGGTCGTAGGGGGCATCATTGACATAGGCACAACTTCCAAAGGCAAATTTAAAGGCAGGTGGGTCGGTGCGCCATTGCCACAACGTTTGGCTTTGAAAAGTAAGCGGATAGCTAAAACTTATCTTCTTACCGTCCACCCATAGTTCGTAATCATACTTTTTACTGGGCTGAACTTGGTCGGCGATTAATTTTGCCACAAACGCTTTGTCTTTTTGGGTTAATAATTCGTCCGTGCTCATCTTTTGGCTAGGATTGCCTTGTTCCCAGTACATAAATTTTACTTTGGCCGCTTGTTTAGTCTGAACCCAAAGCAAAACTTCACGCATTTCGGAATAACCCACCATGGGACCCGATTGAACTTGCGCAAAGGAGTGGAGCGCTATAAAAAGACAGATTAGGAGTGATGAAGATTTTTTTATCATGATTAGGCGTATTTTTGGTGCAAGTTAATACAAACACCTGTTGGTCGCCGCTTGCTGTGTTTAACATTTTATGAAAGATTTGTTTTTTGACAAAGCAACTGGCATCCACTATCTTTGCGGCTCGAAATTTCAGCCCATGCAGATTATCAACCACCAATACCAGATTCAAAACGTAGCTGTTCTTGACATTGCACAGCAATTTGGCACACCGCTATACGTGTATGACGCCAACAAAATCGTTGAAAAAATCGACGAACTTAAAAGCGCGTTCCCGAACGTCAAGCTTAAAATTAAGTTTGCGTGTAAAGCGCTCACCAACGTTTCGATTCTGAAACTTATGCGCCAAAACGGGGTTGAAATCGACGTCGTTTCTCCCCAAGAGCTTCAATTAGCCCTTCATGCAGGTTTTGAAGGCGCCCAAGTCACGTTTACACCCAGTGGTGTTTCGTTTGACGAAATCGAGGCGGCCGTCGAAACGGGCGCAATCATTAACCTCGACAACTTGAATGTGCTCGAAAAGTTTGGCCAACGCTATGGCAATCGTGTACCGTGCATGATTCGCATCAAACCCAACGTCGCCGCAGGAGGAAATGCCAAAATAATGACCGCCCACGAAGGTTCTAAGTTTGGAATTGATATTCGTCAACGCGATGAAATTTTAGCCATCGTCGAAAAATATAACATCAACGTCGTTGGACTTCACCAACACACAGGTTCGGACATCAAAGAAGCCGAAGCTTTTGTGAAAGCGGCCGATGTGATTTTTGACTTTGCTCATTCTTTCCCACATCTTCAAATCATAGATTTAGGCGGGGGTTTTAAAGTAGCCTACAAAGAAGGCGATTACACGACCAATATGCCCGAATTGGGCGCAAAACTAAGCGAAGCCTTCTTGAAACTGAGCGAAACGCTGGGTAGAGAGCTTCAACTTTGGTTTGAGCCTGGGAAATTTTTGGTAAGTGAAGCTGGGGTGCTTTTGGTACATGCCAACATGGTAAAACAAGCACCTGGGCGTACTTTCGTAGGGGTAAATTCGGGGTTAAATCACCTTATCCGTCCAATGATGTACGATGCTTACCACCACATTGTCAATGTGTCAAACCCTGAAACTGAAACCAAAGGCACGTACGACGTCGTAGGATATATTTGTGAAACAGATACCTTTGCCAAAGACCGAGAACTAAACGAAGTCCGCGAAGGGGATATTCTGGCATTGCTCAATGCAGGTGCGTATGGATTTACCATGAGTAGCCAGTACAATAGTCGTTTTCGCCCTGCGGAAGTGCTCGTCTATAACGGGCAAGCTCATATTATTCGTGAACGCGAAACGATGGACGACATTCTAAAAAACCAAGTATTGCTTGCGTTTTAAAAGATTGCCTAATAATGCTAATCTAAATTCTAATCAATAAAATAAAAATACCCAATGGGACGCGCGTTTGAATACCGTAAAGCTAGTAAGCTAAAGCGCTGGGGGATGATGGCTAAGACATTTACCCGCATCGGAAAAGACATTGTAATGGCTGTAAAAGCAGGTGGATCTGACCCTCAAAACAACTCACGTTTGCGGGCGATTATCCAAAACGCCAAGGCGGCAAATATGCCTAAAGATAACGTAGAAAGAGCAATCAAACGGGCTACTTCTAAAGACCAAGAAGACTATAAAGAGGTAGTTTTGGAAGGAAAAGGCCCACACGGAATTGCGATTTTGATTGAAGCTACTACCGACAATAACAACCGAACTGTAGCCAACGTACGTAGTTATTTCAACAAAACTGGCGGATCGCTTGGGGTATCTGGAATGCTTGATTTCTTGTTTGACCGCAAGTGTGTATTCAAAATTGCCAATACGGGCATTAACCTAGAAGAGTTTGAATTTGAATTGATTGATTTTGGTGCTGAAGAAGTATTCTTGGATGAAGAAACCAATGAAATCAATATTTATGGTGAATTTAATGCCTTTGGAGGTATTCAAAAATACCTAGAAGAACAAGGTTACGAATTGAAGGGTGCTGAGTTTACTCGTATTCCTAACGAATTGAAAGAATTGACAGAAGAGCAAGCCGCTGATGTTGAAAAGCTCCTCATGAAACTTGAAGAAGATGATGACGTTCAAAACGTCTATTCGACATTGAAATAAATTCTAATAACGAAGGGCGAATCACAAAATGTAATTCGCCCTTCCTCATTCCAATAACTTCTATTTGCAATTCAATTCATACAAATACACCGTTTCTCGAAGTGTATTGTCGCTTGATTTAAACTTCATTACTACCTGCGTCGGAACCCGTTTAGTATTGTACTGATACGAAACTTCCACACTCTGCCCACCTGTCACGTACGTCAGCGGATTTCTTCGACTGTGGGGACGCCCAGTTAGCAGATTAACAACCTGCATTCCTTCCGCAAACGCATAAATATTTACTTTGTCGTCGTACGAACCATACTCGGCCACCAAACTATCCGTTTGGCTCAATGGCTTACGAATAAACCATTTTTTGACATTAGCTGCTGTATCGTACTCCCATTTTGAAGTAAGCCCCGTTCTTGATTTTACCTCCGAAATCCGATTGTTTATTCCGTAAGTAATTTTCAACGAATCTTCCAACTTAGGCCCCGAATTATAGACCCTAAACGGCCGAATTGTTTTCAATTTTGAGTCGCGATCGTAGTCTAACTCATAAATAAAACTATTGTCTTTGACGGCCAGATTTGTCTCCCGAATACGAATGAGTCGGGTTTTAGAAGTGTATTCAAAAGTATATCTTTTGATAACTCTATTGTTTGGTTCAATCCCCGCATACTCAACCATTCGCTCTAGGCGTCGGGTAGAGTCAAATTCGTACGTACGCAGTAAAACTCCATTCACTTTTTCGTTGAGTAAAATACACGAAGACAAGGCGGTAGAGTCAATGGGTTCTACGTCGTCTCCTCCTCTTGGACGGCAGGCGTCAATCAAAGCGACACCTCCTAGTAAAATCACTAGAACCGCCCAGTAATATCTTGATTTATCTAACATATCTATAGGTTGGTTATGACCAAGTCAAAACTATCTTAAATCTCCATCAAAAAAAATGCCAAGTCTTACCTTTATTACGTATTGGAACATTTTAGGTAGAATACCCTCAAAAACCAATCAAGAAGGATGTTTTTTAATGGAACTTGCCTCTCTCCACAAAAAAAATGCCTAAAGTAGTAATCTTAACTTTTATTTTAGAATTTTATCTTTCTTTTGGTCTCTTTTGTTTTTTTCATTGCTTTAGGTTGTGCCTACATTTCGCTTTTGTCCACAATGTGCCAGCCCTCTTGAGTAGGACTTGACGCACAGCTCATTGAGTCGTTAGGTATTTTTCCGTTTCACCAACGAAACGAATTGATTCTTACCTACCACCTAAACTTCGGGCATCATTTTCATGGACACCAACGAGCTTGAAGTCTATAACATCATTCCTATCCACGAAGCACGCCCTTGGCCGTTTGGGGCTGGAATTGCCCAAAAAAAATGGTAAAAAAACGAAAAGAGGGATGACCAACGGCCATCCCTCTCATACAACTCAAATGATATTTTATTCTCCTTGGCGTTGAATGCGACTTGCTCCCGACGCCGACGACTGAAGATTCGGAATCGACCCTAAGTTTGCTTTACTAACGCCCGACGCTTCCACGTTGGCATTTTGAATCTGCATTTGTTCGGCATCAAGCATACAAGCACCCGACAAATCAGCCTCAAGGGTATTGGCCCTCCCGTGGAGTTCTACCTTGGATGCCCCAGAAACATCTAGTTTCAATTCTTTTACATTGACATTAATCAAGGTTTTTGATGCTCCCGAAATCTCAACTTTCAAATCATTACTGTTGGTAAATCCTGTTATTTTGGTCAACGTTGCCCCAGACAAATCGACTGATTCAAGTTTAGGCATGGTGATGGTGATACCCACCCGCTTATTATTTCCAAACAGTTTGGCCTTTTTACGATTTTCGATTTTCAAAACCCCATCACTCACCTTGGCTTCCACCTCATCCAAATCTTCCTCACGGCCATCGGCGGTTACTTTAAACTCATTCCCTTGTTCTATCTTAACCACAAACGCCCCACCTACTCTAACTTTGTCAAAACTACTAAGGTCAAATTGTTTTACCATTTCCCCCCTGGCCTCAAACGACTTATCAAACGCATCGTTTAATCCTGATTCGATTCCACCACTGATTTCATCGATGTGGCTATCATTATCACCGTAGCTTCCATCGTGTTCTTCCTTTAAAATAGGGCGGTCGAGACAAACCAAGCCTGAGTCTGATTTAATGGCCCAATTTAACGTTTTGAATATTTCGCTATTTACTTCCAAATCGTATTCGTATTGGCTACGCTGACGCACTCCCCAAAAGTGATCATAAAAATCGCGGGTCATCTTAAACGCCTTGTTGTAAGGCAAGTACAACTGCATTCTCAGATTTTGGCCTCTAAAGCGCGGCGCTTTGTCTGACAACATAAAATCTTCATCAAACACAATCGAAGAGTCACTTTGTTTTACGTTGTAAAGGATATTGGAAGCATTAAACTCGGCATCTTGACGCGAACGTCCTTGTGAGCGAAATTCAAGCTCTAGTTTTGCCTCTGTTCCATCATAGCCATCCAAATCAAGGTGTGTATTATTGTAATTATCGCTGTCGCCGTTGTCATTCAACTCCAACAAAATAGGGTTTGCAGGGAGTTTATAGGTTTGTACCTTTTCAACGCTACCATTCCGACGGAAGTTTGAGCCATATCGTACGCCATAAACAGTGCTTCCGATAATTCCAACCAAAAACAGCCCAAGCAATGTTTGCCAAATAGAAGCCGTAAATTTGTTTTCTTTGGTCAACAACGATACCCCTAACCACGCAATAATTGCAAAAGGTGCGCCAACTGCAAAAAACAAGAACACGTAGGCAACGGGTGTAACTTCACCAAAAAAGAAGTTGAGCGGCATAAAATCGCTATCAATCGACCCAAAATCCCACGTTCCTAAGCCCATCACAGCAAACAACGCAGTGATAAGCCCAATCAGCGCACTTGCACCTACCATCACTAAAATTAAACCTGCAAAAATGCGCATTACTACTACCAAAAATCGCATCAAAGGCGTCAATCCACTAAAAATGGCCGCAATAGCACGGAAAGGCAAAAGCAATAGTTTTGTCAAAATGCTTTCTTCTTTTTGTTGTTCAGGCTGAAGGGCTTTTTTGACGTTTGTTTCAATGTTTTCGAGCGTAATGGGCTGACCCGTCATTTCCATTTTTTCGGTCAAAGTATTGGCCCTCGGGGTAATGAGCCATAAAACGATGTACAACAACAACCCCGAGCCAAACAATAAGATACTCAACACCCACGCAAACCGAACCACACCCAAGTCCACTCCAAAATAAGCAGCGACCCCAGAGGCTACCCCTCCTACTACTTTTTTATCGGGGTCGCGGTAAAATTTCTTCAAATTTACGTCTTCCTCCAGCGTTGTTGACCCTGGAAAAGCCACCCAACACGCGATATAAACAATAAATATAAATCCACTGATTGGGCCAAATATCTCTTCTGCGCCGTCCCCAATCATGCCCCCTCCAGCAGGAAGCCCAAGGAAAAAGAACAAGAACACCAAACGAACCAAAAGTGGGTCGGTATTGAAATAATGAGCAATACCTGCACAAACCCCTCCGATTAATTTACGTTTGGTATCTCTTACGAGTTTTTTGGGAACAAACGGAGCAGATGGTATTTCGGTCGTTGTTCTCTCACGTTTTGGCTCGCTCGAAGCATCCAAGGTTTCTTTTGGATCTGCCAGGTCTTCTTCCTCTTCGATGGCCTCAAAATCGGCAACAGTACCCATGCTTTTGATAAGCTGCTCGACATCATCGAGGGCAATCACCTGTTGTTCGGCTGATTTTTGTTTGGTTAAAAACTTTTCGGCGATGCGGCCTTCAATGTCAGAAATGATTTCTTTGCTGTCTTCGTACGACGAAAAATATTTCTGAATGGAGTTTAGGTAGTTTTTTAATTTATCGTATCCGTCCTCTTCAATATAAAAAATCAGACCGGCGATGTTGATGCTGATAGTCTTTTTCATGGCAAATCTAGTTAGTAGATGACTCTTTGTTTTCGTTCTCCAAATGCTGCGTTTTTAGTACAATGGTATTTACCGAGTCCGAAAGCTCGTTCCACGTTTGCTGCATTTCGTCCAAAAACTTTTTCCCCGTTTCGGTTAGTACGTAGTATTTACGTGGCGGCCCCGACTGCGACTCTACCCATTTGTAGTCGAGCAAACCCGAATTTTTGAGGCGAGTCAATAACGGGTAAAGCGTTCCCTCAACGACCATAATTTTGGCGGAGGTGAGTTCATCAAGCATATCTGAGGCATACACCTCGCCGCGAGAAATGATGTGCATAATGCAAAACTCTAGAATCCCTTTTCGCATTTGCACTTGAGCGTTCTCAATATTCATGCTACTGTCATGTTTTGGATTTTTTTGATTAAACGTCATGGCTGTATGAGCGTTTTTGTTTTCAATTGGCTGTTAATTGGTAATCCATGGTACAAAGCTAATATAAGGTACTTTGTGATGCAAGGTACTTGGCTAAAATATTTTCAAAACTCGCTGAAACGGTAAAATTCAAGGATAAACGGTAAAATAATGTACTATCTTTGTTTCTCATCATCACAAAAACCATTTTCATGTATTCCTTCAACATCAAAGAGGTCATTTCAGTCACGCTGATTCTGTTCTCTGTCATTGACATTTTGGGGGCAATTCCCATTATCATCGACCTCCGAAAAAAGGCTGGCAGCATCAATGCCCGCCGAGCTACCTTGGTTTCGGGCGGTTTGATGATTGCTTTTCTGTACGTTGGGAAAGAAATTTTGAAGCTTTTTGGCGTCGATGTCGCCTCCTTTGCCGTTGCAGGTGCCCTGATTTTGTTCTTGATTGGTCTGGAAATGATTCTTGGGCGAAACATCTTCAAACACGACGCCGTTCATACCAATGCCACTTCTATCGTTCCTATTGCTTTTCCCATGATTGCGGGTGCAGGGACCATGACAACCATTCTCTCGCTCAAAGCCGCTTACCAAGAGATAAATATCATTGTTGGTATCCTCATTAACCTTGTTTTTATTTACCTAGTACTGCGTTCATCGGCATGGATTGAGCGTCAATTGGGTGTAGCGGGCACTGACGTATTACGCAAGATATTTGGGTTAATTCTCATAGCCATTTCCATCAAATTATTCAGAAGTACGTTGTAAGTTTGAGGTTTCTTTATACGTGCTTGAGGTTTCTCAAAACCTCAAAAAAGGGTTGCTCACAACCACCTTAATTGTATAATGTCCTCTGGTTTTGAGAAACCAGAGGCACGCAGGAAGGTGCTTGAGGTTTCTTTATACGTGCTTGAGGTTTCTCAAAACCTCAAAAAAGGGTTGCTCACAACCCTATGAATGATATAGCTTCTTAACAAAATAAACTATATGTGGATAGAACAAAACAACAAGCTCGTTCGTGAATACGAATTTGAAGACTTCAAAGAAGCCTTTGCATTTATGACCAAGGTAGCCGAAGTAGCTGAAGCCATGAATCACCACCCCTGGTGGGCCAATGTCTGGAACAAGGTAACGATTGAGCTTACTACCCACGACGCGGGCAATACAGTCACCGAAAAAGACGAAGCACTGGCCGAAGCCATTGAAGCTATTTTTGACGAAATGTAGCACAAAAAAAGCCCTCTCCGCAAAGCAGAGAGGGCTTCTGTCACTCTAAGCAGATAAAAAAATACCTTAATTGAGTAACTTTAATTTCAAGTCATTCAGTTGTTTGCGAATAGAGGCATCTACCTGGCGATCGCCTACACGAAGGATATACCCTCCGATTAACTTATCATCCACTTTCTCCTCCAGCTCTACTGTTTTACCAGTAGCTTCTGCCACAATCGTAATGAATTGCTTGCGCAACGCATCCGTCAATGCAGTAGAAGAAGTGATGTAGGCTTTCACAATGCCCTTGCGCTCATCGTACAATTTAATGAATGCTTCGGCAATGCTGTGCATGATACCTTCACGGTTTTTGTGAGTGATGATATTGAAGATACCAAAAGAAACAGGATCTACTTTATCTTGAAACACTCCTCTAAGTATAGCGAGTTTTTTATCATGGCGAACGACGGGGCTTTTCAAAGCCAACATCAACCCACGATTATCGTCGGAAACGGTTTTAAAAAGAACCATGTCTTTATAAACAGTTTCCACTACATTTTTTTCTTCTGCTAAATCAATCAACGACTTAGCGTATCGTAAAGCTACGGTAGATTCAGACATTTGTTTCGGCGCTTAGTTAAGTCTAGCTTCTTTTGCCAAATCAGCCACAAGTTGCTCTTGTGCCGACTTATCGCTCAATTCTTTGCGAAGTACCTTTTCAGCTATTTCAAGCGAAATGGTTACAACTTCTTTTTTCATTTGGGCAACAAGGGCAGCGCGTTCGTTGCTGATGGTTTCGCGGGCATCTTCGATGATACGCTTACCTTCTAATGTTGCTTTGTCTTTAGATTCTGCAATGATACGATCCGCAGATTCTTTTGCTGCTTTCAAGATGCTATCGCGTTCGGCGCGGGCTTCTGTCAACAATTGTTGGTTGTCAGCTTGCAATTTTGCCATATCGGCGCGCGTCTTTTCAGCCAAGTCCAAAGCACTTTGGATTTGGTGTTCGCGCTCGCTCAAGCTTGACAAAATAGGCTTCCAAGCAAGTTTAGCCAACAAGAACAACAAAATTCCGAAGAATACTAATTGCCAAAATATGAGGCCGAGTTGGGGGGTTACTAATTCCATGATATTGAAATAGCTTATGAGTTTCTATTTACTAATCATTCTCCAGAAGCTTGCCTAGTGCTTGCAACTGGAGAATGGTGTATTTTTAAGCAGTTACGAACGGGTGCTGGCACCTAATGTACTCAACGGTCAATAACCACTTTTTGGTAGGACGATGAATTACTTCAACAAAACTACCAACAAGGCGATAACGGCACCGAAGAGGGCAACGGCTTCAACGAAGGCCGCAACGATCAACATAGCACCTTGAATCTTTCCAGAAGCTTCTGGCTGACGAGCGATACCTTCCATAGCTGAGCTACCGATACGACCGATACCCAAACCTGCACCGATAGCAGCAAGACCAGCACCGATAGCGGCACCCATGTAACCAAGTGATGCGCTGCTCTGAGCGGCTTCTTGAAGCAAAATGTTAAGCAACATGATTGTAATTGATTATATATGAAAAAATAAAGTTTACAAGAATTAGTGGTGATGCTCTTCTACGGCTGCCCCGATGTACGAAGCTGTAAGTACCGTGAAAATATACGCTTGCAATGCCGCTACCAACAACTCAATAAGGTTGATAAAAGTAGAGAAGATGGCAACCGCTGGGCTTACTGCAAGGCTTTCAAAAATGAAAATCATGCTCAAAAAGCTCAATAAGATAATGTGACCCGCCGTGATGTTGGCAAAAAGACGAACCATCAATGAGAATGGCTTCATAAACAAACCAACAATTTCTACGGGAGTAAGGATAATCAACATCCATTTGGGAACGCCTGGCATGGCAAAGATGTGCGTCCAGTAAGTGCTTTTACCGTTGAAATTAACAACGATGAATGTAATCACTGCAAGGGTCATTGTCACGGCAATGTTCCCCGTCAAGTTGGCTCCACCTGGCAACAAACCAAGCAAGTTGTTGATCCAAATGAAGAAGAACAATGTCAACAAATACGGAGTAAAACGACGGTAATGTTTTTCGCCGATGTTGCTTTTGGCCACTTCATCACGAATAAAAATAATGATTGGCTCAAGAACCGACTGCAAACCTTTTGGCGATTTTCCTGTACGCTCCTTGTACGACTTTGCAACTGTCAAGAAAATGGTCAACAACAAAACGAAGCTGAGAATCAACGATGCTACGTTCTTCGTGATTGAGAAATCTTTCACGTGCGAGCCGTCCAATGCCGTGATGTGTTCGTGCTCTAGTTTATATCCTTCGTAAGTTCCGTCTTCGCTGTGGTAGAAGTGGCTTGAAGAGAAAACTTTGAATCCTTTGTTTTCGTCATAAATAATGACTGGAAGCGGAATCGAAATGTGCGTGTGACCGATGGTTGCAAAATGCCACTCGTGGCCATCTGCAACGTGGTGCATGATCATTTCACCTGCGTTAAATTTCTCTTTCTCACCGTGTTTGTGAGGTTCTTCGGCCATTACTTGCGGCGATACAATGGCCGCTAAAAATAAGAAAAGTACAAATAGACGGATTGAAATATGTTTCATTATTGCTCTACGGTTTCAAATCGCGGCGCAAGTTACGATACATTCCGACAACTTCAAAGCAAGTATAAAATAAATATAATGCAAAAAAGGTAATGATGAACGAAACTACCTCATTTACTTGCATATAGACGAATACAGCAACAAATACCATACACAAAATCAGCTTTATCACTGCCGATGCCAAGTAAAACTGTACAAATTTGTCGTTATCTTCCTGAAAACCAAAGGATAATATCCTGTGCTGAAGGATAGATAACGTAAAAAAGAAGGCTAAAATAAACCATTTTTCTTTTGGCAAAATGGCGCCAAAGCCAAAGTATTCGGCTGTAAAAAATACAATTCCAATAATTGCAGAAAATAATATTGTCCGAAGCATAATTTCTTATTCGCTTTTTACTTGCACAATCATAAGGTATAAAGAAGCACCTACTGACCCCAACGAAAGCACCAGTGTGAAAAGTGGAAACTTGTAGGCCAACCATTCGTCAAGCTTCAATCCAGCATACACCCCCAAGCCTATTGTTCCCAACATTTGAAAAGCAATGCCCGAATATTTGGCATAGTTTGAGGTAAAACGTTTCTCCTGCTTAGGGTCGGTAGGGGTGCTCATACGTTTGTTTGTTAAAAGCGTTAGTTGAGAGAAACCTTGTCAAATTCATGAATCTTTTGAACATCCACCCTGACGATTCCGTCCACTTTGGCACCGTCAAACATGGGTCTAAATTTAGCTCCCCACGTAATTTCTTCGTATCGGTACGAGTAGCGTGCATGAACGGGCTGCAAAAATGTTTCCTCCGTGGCGCGAATATACACCAGTATCTCCGTATCCGACTCTCTCAACCCTTCTTCCGTAACGCCGTACAAAGGACTTTCTTCCGTTAAAGGATGAACGAGTGTCCAGTGCATGGGGAAAAAATTCACTTGGTTTCGCTCCAGTTTCAACGGATAATACTTGCGTGTTCGCTGTCCCGACGGTAGGGTTTCTAAACGCGATAATGACACCGACACGTTCACGTCCACCAACTCATTGGGACTCTCATTGATCATCCGAAACATCCACGCGTTAATGTCGAGATAGGGTGCAAAAATAGCATTTTGGCTAAACAATATCTTAGGAACAGGACGAGAAAAACGGCTATAAACCAAGCCCGTCGCAATGGCAAAACCCAACACCCCCACCAACGACTCCACCGAAGACAAAGCGCTTGTCATCAATCCCGCAGGCGATACGTGCCCGTATCCTACTGTCGTGAGCGTTTGGGCGCTAAAAAAGAATGCCCCCCAAAATTTATCCGCCACACCCGTCCCGTGAATACCTTGCAAATTTTCGACCCCAATTACCAAGTAAAGTAGGGAGAATAGGCAGTTGACCACAAAGTAGATGAGAAAAACAACCACAAAAAAACGTGGCCAAGATAGCAACGTCAGGCGGTGAAAAATATCGGCCCACGCCCAAAAAGATACATTGACCCGTTTGGCATTAAAACTACCATCAGGGTTAATCAACCTTCCCTGTAAACCAGTGAGCTGCGTTCCAAAACCAAGTTCTACCCGCTGTTCTTCGCGCTCCAAAAGCGCACTTTTTTTAATTGAATTGATAAGTCTATTTGCCTTCATTGTTGGTTCGTAAATTAAGGATGGTTTAGAGAGGATTGAATACATAAATCCGAAAACCTTCACTTTTGTTCCACGACAGTCGTTTACCTTTGCCGAAAAAACGAACTTGTGAAGAAAGTCTCCATTCTCATTGCGGCACGCAACGAAGCAAACAATATCCTCGAGTGCTTGCAGTCGGTTGAAGCACTGACGTACCCCAAATCGCACCTGCAAGTGCTCGTGGGCGATGATGCCTCGACCGATGAAACGGCGGACATTATTCGCGACTTTACTCATAACAAGCCTTATTTTAAATTAGTTAGCATCACCAGTACCCTTCCAGACTTAAAAGGAAAAACCAACGTTTTGGCCCAGCTCGCTCACCAAGCCACGGGCGACTACCTGTTTTTTACCGATGCCGACATTGAAGTACCAGCAGATTGGATACAAGAAATGCTACGGCATTTTAAACCCAACGTTGGGGTAGTAACAGGCATTACCACCATGAAAATACCTCCATTTCCGCATTGGGGGCTAGGGGTCTTTCAGGGCATGGAGTGGCTTTTTTACCTGTCGCTCATGCGGCTTTTTGGCTTATTTGGCATCCCTGTCACGGCCATGGGCAACAACATGGCCACCACCCGCCAAGCCTACGACGCCGTGGGTGGCTACGAAGGCATCCTATTTTCGATCACCGAAGATTACGCACTTTTCAGGGCTATTTTAGAAAAAGGCTTTCGGTTTGAGCAACTTTTCGACCGCCGCGTGTTGACGATTTCAAAGCCTGTTCCGACCTTTCAAGAATTATTAATACAACGCAAACGCTGGATGTACGGAGCCATGTCGCTGCCTTGGGGACAGCGTATCGGAGTCTATCTCAACGGCTTACTGATTCCAATTTTGCTCGTTTTGGCCCTCTTTTTTCCAAAAACTGCCCTCTTTTTGACCTTTGCTAGCTACGTTTTTACCACCGCTTGGCTTGTGGGTGGCCTCAGTTGGTTGCAGCTCAACACGCTGATGCTGGGGGCGCCGTTTTTCTGGTTTTATCACCTCGGAATGAACTTTACCATGCTGATTAACTTTTATACAACCAAAAACACACAGTGGAAAGGAAGAAACTATTTTTAAATGCCAATTTTAAATGTCGAATGTCGAGTGCAAAATGTCAATTTTAAATGTCGAGTGTCGAGTGCAAAGTGTCGAATTTTTGAGGGGAGGGTTGCTCACAAGCCGACATGGATTACAAAAACTCGACACTAAAAAATCGGGTTGTAAGCAACCCTCAACACGAACCATTCGACATTCTGCACTCTGCATTCGACACTAAAACTCGACACTAAAAAAATTACTACTTATAAAATGATAGAAACCCACGCACATATTTACGACGAAACATTTAACGACGACCGCGAAGCCATGCTCGAACGGGCGTTTCAGGCAGGTATTCAGCAAATATGGATGCCCAACTGCGACCACACGACCATCGACGGCATGATGGCCTTGGCCGACCAATACCCCAACGTGTGTTTGCCCATGATGGGCCTGCACCCCACCTACGTCAAAGAAGATTTTCAGCAAGAATTATACATCGTTGAAGAATGGCTTAACAAAGCGCAGGAAAGCCCATCCGCCCAAAAATTCGTCGCTATTGGCGAAATAGGCATGGATTTGTATTGGGATAAAACCTTTGTCGAACAACAAAAAGAGGCCTTTTTGGTACAGTGCGACCTCGCCCTCAAACACAACCTCTGGATTGACATTCACAGCCGCAGCGCGTTTTGGGAAGTGGTGGAATTGATTGAAAAAGTGGCCAATCCGCAGCTAAAAGGTATTTTTCACTGTTTTACGGGCACGTTGGAAGAAGCCCAAAAAGCCATCGAACTCGGCTTTAAGCTAGGAGTTGGAGGTGTTGCGACCTTCAAAAACGGCGGCCTCGACAAAGTACTCCCTTACATCGGCCTTGAGCACATCGTCTTGGAAACCGACTGCCCGTACCTTGCGCCCGTACCTTACCGAGGCAAGCGCAACGAAGTCGCCTACATCCCGCTCATTGCGCAGCGCGTCGCGGATTTGATGCAGGTAAGCGTAGAGAATATCGCCCAACAAACCACCGAAAATGCGCTTCTATTGCGCTAAATGCACCTCACCCCCTAAATTCATCAACTCATCATTCGCTATCATGTTTTCTTATAAAACCGTCACCATCAATCCAGTGTTGCCCAATCGCCCTCGGGCGTCAGTATTGGTTATTTATACGGGGGGAACCCTCGGAATGGTCTATGAAAAAGGGCAACTTGTCCCCTTCGATTTTGAACAGATTTTGGACCGACTCCCCGAAATCAAACGCCTCGATTTTGAGATAACTTTTACCAGCTTGGAGCAAATCATGGACTCCTCCAACATGCGCCCCGACGTGTGGGTGGAGCTTGGTCAATTGATTCGGCGCAACTACGATTTTTACGACAGTTTTGTGATTTTACACGGCACCGACACCATGGCCTACACCGCTTCGGCGCTGAGTTTTATGCTCCAAAACCTCCAAAAACCCGTGATTTTGACGGGTGCGCAGTTGCCCATCGGAGTGGCCCGCACCGACGCCCGCGAAAACATCATTACGGCTTTGGAAATTGCAGCGGCGCAGCAAGACGGCAAACCGATTGTCCCCGAAGTCTGCATATATTTTCAGAATGTGCTCCTCCGTGGCAACCGCGCCAAAAAGAAAGAAACCTCGCAGTTCAACGCCTTTCGTTCCGACAACTACGTGCCCTTGGCCGAGGTGGGCGTAACGATCGAATACAACTTCCCCTACATTGCCACACCCACCGACGGCAGTGTTTTTGAACTACGCCCTACGCTC
This sequence comes from Runella sp. R0.1_18, assembly GCF_057652155.1. Classification (NCBI taxonomy): domain Bacteria; kingdom Pseudomonadati; phylum Bacteroidota; class Cytophagia; order Cytophagales; family Spirosomataceae; genus Runella; species Runella sp. R0.1_18. Next base: position 21,869 of record NZ_JBYFCK010000017.1, on the reverse strand, counting down.
GACGAAAACGTGGCGATTCTCAAGCTGTTCCCAGGCATTACCCCCAATGTAGTACGCTCCATTTTGGAGATTAAAGACCTGAAAGGAGTGGTGTTGGAAACCTTCGGTGCGGGCAATGCCCCTACCCTCCCGTGGTTTTTGCAGGAACTCAAAGACGCCACCGACCGAGGTGTGGTGATTATGAACGTATCGCAGTGCGACGGCGGGCGCGTAATGCAAGGGCGCTACCAAACCAGTACGTGGTTTGACAAGATTGGCGTAATTAGCGGTGCCGACATCACCACCGAAGCCGCCATTACCAAGATGATGTGGGTGTTTGGCCAAGAAACCGACCCTGAACGCATCAAAACCCTCCTCGCCCAGCCTATTGTGGGCGAAATGACGGTTTGGTAGTGGAGATTGGGGGGCACGGCCTCCCTTTTTTTGCTTGGTACTTTTTTAAAAAAAAATTAGGCAGTTAGTTTTTGAAGCAACTAATCTTTGGTATATGTTTACAAAGCGCCATACGCATCTACTTTTAGTCTCTCATGCTTTTAATAAGTGCTGGGTTGAGCACTGCAAAGAGCATTGTTTTGACCATGACGCAGACGAACTTTAGGGATTTTTGGAGAAATGGTAGCTATATACAATACAAAAAGTACGACATATAAAGTACAATAAAATCTTGGTATAGTTAAAATAAATACAAAAAAATACTGCAAAACTTTCGTATATTTGGGAGTTATGCGTAAGTTTAGAAAGACACCCAAATCGACAAAAGAACCGTTTAAAATTGTAAATTTGCCGAACTAACAAACAAAGACTTCTTGAAAGTAGAACAGAACATATCAAAACTTAAATACCTGCTGACATTGTACAAAATGACAGCAGAAGACTTGCTATTGTCTGTAAGTGAAGGACTTAAGAAACCATTAACCAAAGAGGATATTTTATCTAACGAGATAAACGTTAGTCACTTAAAACGGATAGACAAGGTTTTTAATAAAGGACTTCACTATTATTTAGACCCTAAATCTCCCGAAGTTTCAAAAGATGCTAGCATTTTCTTTAGAAAAAATAAGTTTGGGACAGAACTTAATATTGGTGCAAAGAAAATTGTAAACCAATTTGAAGAATTTAAAATATCCCTTTCAGCGATTTCAAAATTAGCTGAGATAAATATTGACAGGTCTTTGCCAGTTTTTTCAGTGCAAGACGACCCCAAAGTTGTTGCAACTAAAATCCGTAAAGAGTTATACCCTGATTTTAACCCTATTCCAAAAGAGTTCCTACGAGCATTGATTTCAAAATTTGCCGAAAAAAATATTTTGGTTTTCGAGTTTGTAGAAACTTGGAATAAAAAAGAGAAAGCAAATATTGACGGCTTTTTTCTTGCACCAAATGTAATTGTTCTTAAGCGACAACAGTCATCTTTCAGAAGAGAGATTTTCACTCTTATACACGAGTTAGGACACTACTTGCTAAACGAAGAAGAAATTGAAGAACTTGACATTTCAAACTTCGCAAATAACAAACTTTCAGCCATAGAAAGATGGTGCAATGACTTTGCATACTATTTCTTAGCAGGAGAATACAATAAAGCATTTGAACAAATTGACAAAGCTGACGGAACAAACGACTATCACTTTGAACTGATTGAAAGCATTTCAAAGCATACACATTTAAGTCAGATTGCACTTTTTACAAAACTGCTATTTCAGAGAAAAATTTCTCAAAACAACTACAACACAATAAAAGCAGACTTTGACGAACAATACAGATTGCGTCAAGAAGAAGAAAAGAAACAAAGAGAGCTTGACAAATTGCAAGGTATTCAAAAAGGTGGCTCAACACCAAAGCCAATTAATTCGCCATTGCTCATTTCAACCATTCAGACAGCTTTCTATGAAGGGGTAATAAACGAATATGATGTTTGTAAGACTCTGAATATTTCACCTGATAAACTAGAAAAGTATTTGCAATGAAAGTAGTAATCGACACAAACTCACTCTTGTCGTTGGTTCGTTACTACTTGCCATTTGACAAAAAAGCTGTTCTATTTCAATTCATTAAATCAAAAATCGAGAACGGGGACATTATAATAATTGATAAGGTTCTCGAAGAATGTACATACAATTCAAAAGGGCTTGTTCTTTCCAAACTACCGTATCTAACCGACAAAGCTTTTTTGAAGGCTTCAAAAGTTCCTTATAAAACTGACAGCTTGCTTGTTCCAAATACAAGACAGTTCTTTCACCAGTTGAATACTGTATTCGTGAACGCACCAATTAGAAGAAAGATTACAGAAGTAGAGTTTGAAAATCAAAAAAGCTCATTCATTGAAAGTGCTGATATGAAACAAGTAATCTTGTCCATGAATTTAAAAAATCAAGGTGAGCAGGTAATTATAGTAACAGAAGAAACTGAAAGTAGTAACGACAACAAACTTTTCAAAAAGATACCTGCAATTTGCAAAGAATTAGAAATTGAAACTATGACTTTGCCCGAATTAATTGCAAAATATGACGGTATCGACATTGACTTCCAATAGAAAACCTACGCACAACACGGGTTTTGCGTCAGGCGGGGTGACGTGCAAACTTGGAGCTTTGTGCTTCTATTCAAGTTTAGTGCTGGTTGACAGTTTTGTACTCCGAAACCCGCCCGAACGCAAAGCCCGAAACCGTTGTGCGTCATTTTAAAAGACACTGCAATGACAGAAAAGATTTATAAAATATTGCTTAACGACAAATTGTTTGGGACGACAAAATTAGAATTTAGCGACCCACCAATGGGTGTTGTATTTGGACAAATAGACTTTGCTGAAAAAAATATTGGGTATGACTTTATTAAATAATATTGTACCAACAATTTAAATTCAAACAGATTACCCTAAAGACAAATTAATTTCGACAGGACAAATTGCAAGTCTCAAAGTTTATAATACTGAAAATCTCGAACTTGTTGGAATAGGAAATAGTATTGAAGGAATGGACTCCGATAATTATACAATAACTATTCTTGGGTTGGACAGTGAAATTTACGAAAAGGAATTTCCAGAACACATTGCTGAATATGAACAGAAATTCAATAGTTAGAGATGAACAGAAATAATCAGAAAGACCCCCTTTACAGAAAGGTAAATACAAAAGCTCGAAACGTTCATCACAATTTCGGTGGCGACTTTAAATATTCAAGGTACAAGAAAAAGGAGACTTTGGAACAAACCAAAGGAACAATGTATGGCAAAAAAGAAAGGGGTTTGGATTATACACCTCTTTTTAGATTTTTACTATCAAAAGTTGGTTCAAATTGGAATGAAATATTTAGCGAAGCAAAATCAAGGTTAGACAAAACAGAGCCCATATTTTGGTTAGTTGCATTAGATGAGAATGACAAGGAAGACTTCGTAAGACTTGGAGAAGCAACATATTATTCAGGACTTTACGTTGACAATGACGGGGTTTTACAATTATCAAATCCTAAATTAGAAGTAACAGGCTTGAAACATTATTGTGAATGTTGTACACATACACTTAATGGACGAGTATATTGAAATGAAAAAAAAACGAACGGACAACATCGGTTTGGCAATATGGCGGCTGAAGTGCTTCTATGAAACATTTGTGCAAGGTTCAACGGTAGTAATTCTATTGAACTTTTGTGCTAAAAATCCGCCACTGCGCCAAGCTGACGACAACTGTTAAAGGTGAAATCATTTAAATATATAGAAAATATGCCGATAATAAATTGTAACGGAATAAATATTTACTTTGAAACCCACGGAGAAGGAATGCCTTTGGTTTTAATTAGCGGACTTGGTGGCGATCATTTTTTTTGGCAATCGAGTTTGGATTTTTTATCTGCCAAATTTCAAGTTATTACTTTAGACACAAGAGGAATTGGACAAACAGACACCCCCAAAGAGGATTATAGCATTGAACTTTTTGCAGACGACATAATTGCGTTATTGAATGAACTAAAAATTGAAAAGGCTAACATCTTAGGATTTTCAATGGGTGGAAATATTGCTTTAACATTATCTTTAAACTATCCAGAAAGAGTTGGCAAGCTAATAATCGCTGCATCAAATGCCGTAATGAATGCTCGAATACGACTATTTGTTGATTCAGTTTTAGATGTTTACGAAAGTGGGATTAGTTCTAAGCAAATGTTTAACCTTATATGTCCGTGGCTTTTTTCGACTTCCTTTTTAAGTAATCCGAAAAATGCAGTGTTTCTTGAATATGATGAAAACGACCCGTATCAACAGCCATTATTTGCGTGGAAAAATCAATACTTGGCACAAAGAAAATATAATGTTGTTGACCATATTTTTAAAATTAAGTCACCAACATTAATACTAAATGGAGAGTGTGACCCATTTGCAACTTTAGCAGACGCAAAAATATTGAGCGATAAAATTGAAAATTCAGTTATACAAATTATACCGCAATCAGGACATCTGATAAATTATGAAAACCCTGAATTATTTCACAAATATATTTTGGACTTTTTGAATGAATAGCCAGCCAGCCGCTAATAACTAAGGTTTCGTGGTGGCTGAAAGCCAAGCGATGAAATCCCGAAAGCCTTCGGGATTGAACGAAACTTGGGCGGGCGGCTAGCCTAGCGGTGAGTGCTCACCAAACCCTTTTTCTTTTGTTATGGAGTTATCGTCGAGCGAGCAACTATACTGAGAGCGGGTTTTGGCCCGCTTTTTTCTTTTATAGCTGCTTATCCGACTAGCGTGTTATTTTTAAGTCCATCACACTTCTTTTTTGTCATGCTAAATTTTAAGGGTAAATTGGACTCAAAATCAACCCTTTTGGCAAAATATAGCTACCGAAGGTTTTTTGCAAGTTGGGCAGACGGAATGCTATTTACCAATCTACGCAAAGCCCTGTTCGTTACCTGCAAGCATTTACCAACCGTTATGGACAGACAAAACCCTCTAATCCAACAATTAAAAAAGTACGGACCAATGAGTCCTGAAGCAGAAAAGGACATCGAGCAAAAAATCAATAGAATTGTCAAAAAAAAGAATGATCACTTCTTGAAACAAGGGCAATTATTGACCAGCTATTTTGTGGTTCATAAAGGCGTGTTCAGAGCTTACATCTATCGAAATGACAAAGAAGTAAATGTTTGGTTTGGGCAAGAAAATCAAATATTTGGTGCGATAATGCCAATGTATGCAAGCAAACCTTCGCCTGAAAATATTCAGTTTTTAGAAGATTCGGAAGTGTATGCAATCGCGTTTAATGATTTAGAAAAATTGTACAAACTGCATCCCGAACTCAACCTTATTGGCAGAAAAATCGCAGAAGAACTATGCGTTGTTCTTGAAGACCGAATTACATCATTACTCACAGAGAGTGCCGCAGAACGCTATCAGTCGCTCATCAAAGAGCATCCCAATTTAATCAATAGGATAAACCTTGGGCACATTGCATCCTATGTTGGTGTGACGCAAGAAACCTTGAGCCGAATAAGAAAAAGCTAAACGATTTTGATGTACATCAAAAAAATGAGTTTCAATAAATCTGAACTTTGCATCATTAAATAAATACAATTATGCAAAGCGAAAAATTAGAAAATCAAAGTCGTATCAACAAAGCCATTGTTTACGAAGGTTATGGTGCTAAGCCCAACGAAACTAAGTTTGTGCGTGATAGCGAGTCTGGGCGGTTGACCATTGTCGCCATAGGCGGTTTGCCCGAAATTATTTCAACAGCCATAGCACTAGCAGACGAAGGTGCAGAGCTGATAGAGCTTTGTGGCTACATCTCACCAGTTTGGAGAGCAAAAGTGCAAGAAGCCGTTGGCCATCGGACAAAAGTGAGTTCCGTAACTTTTGGCTACGAATCGCTGGTTTTGGCAGCCGCTTACAGCCAATCCTTTCAGGAAGGCAATCCACTTCCCGAGGCTTTTATTATTTTAGAGCGTGGCAGCAATCCCGTGCAAGACCGCTTCGAAAAGTCCTATCATCCACAACATACTACTTTTATTCCTGTACCAGATGAAGCTACGGCAGCATCAATTGCGGTAGAATTGGTCAATGAAGGTTTTGGACTGATTGAACTATACGGCGGCTTCACTACCGCTGGTGCAGCCAAAGTAATTGAAGCCGTGGACGGTCGTGTGCCAGTAGGTGTGGGAAGTTTTACTTTGGAAGACACCAATTTGTATAATTCTTAATCAACATAAAAAAATAGGACGTGAAAAGTAAGAATTCAAGACCTGTTTGGTTGCATTTGGGATAAAAGTAAACTGATGATATGAAATATTTATTTTTAGCATTGGCAATTTGCCTAGAAGTTTTAGGAACAAGTTTTTTGGCAAAGTCGAATGGATTTACAAAGCTAACACCCAGCATTGTAACAGTCATTGCATTTAGTGCTTGTTTCTTCTTTTTCTCTCAGGCTTTAAAATCCATTCCCTTGGGTGTTGCTTATGCCATTTGGGCAGGATTGGGAATTGTTTTAACGGCGACTGTTTCGGTTATTATTTTTAAACAAAAACTAGATGCGGCTGCAATTTTGGGGATGTTGTTGATAATTGTCGGCGTTGTGGTCATCAATCTTTTTTCAAAATCAACAGGGCATTAATCACCTTCTCAACCTGTGGATAGTAAAATAGTAAGCTTTTAATTATGCTTGCCACCAATAACTAAGGTTTTGTGGCAGCTAAAAGCCAAGCGAAAAAACCAGAAAGCCTTCGGGATTGAACGAAACTCGGGCGGGCGTCTAGCCTAGCGGCGAGTGCCCACCAAACCCTTTTTTCTTTTATTATGGAGTTATGGTCGAGCTGGCAACTGCACTGAGAGCGGGTTTTGACCCGCTTTTTTCTTTTATGGCTGTTTATCCGACTAGCGTGTTATTTTTAAGTCCATCACACTTCTTTTTTGTCATGCTAAATTTTAAGGGTAAATTAGACTCAAAATCAACCATTTTGGCAAAATATAGCTACCGAAGGTTTTGTGCAAGTTGGGGCTTCGTGCTTCTATGAAAGTGAAGTGCTAAATTCAAGCTTTGTGCATTTAATGAAGTTTAGTGCTAAAAATCCCCGCCTTCGCAAAGCAGCCAACCGTTAGCTGTAATGGCAAACCAACCGTTCCAATTCAACTTTTGAACTTTTCAACAAAACAACTTTGGACTTTTCAACAAAATACGTATTGAAAATTATGCTGACATTTGCAGTATAATTAATACAAAATGGAAAACAAAGAAATAGTTTTAGTTACAGGAGGTTCGGGGTTTATTGCCACCTATTGCATTATAGCGTTGTTACACAATGGTTATAAAGTAAGGGCAAGTTTACGTTCTTTAAAAAAATCTGAATTGGTAAAAGAAATGCTCAAAAGAGGTGGCATTAATTCCTTTGAAGATTTATCTTTTGTGGAAGCAGAGCTATCCAACGAACAAAGCTGGGAAAAAGCTGCAGAAGGTTGTCGATATGTTATTCATACGGCTTCACCAACCCCTAATACAGATGCTAAATCGGAAGATGATTTTGTAACACCAGCCGTAAATGGCGTTTTGTTTGTGCTTCGTGCGGCTAAAAAGGCAGGAGTTAAACGTGTTGTGCTCACTTCTGCATTTGGTGCTGTGGGTTATGGCACAATTAAAAACACGGCTTATACAGAAGAAGATTGGACAGTGATTAACGACACTGTTGCACCCTATCAACGTTCTAAAACCATTTCTGAAAAAGCGGCTTGGGAATTTATCAAAAATGAAGGCGATGGAATGGAACTTTCCGTTGTCAATCCGACTGGTGTTTTGGGTCCCATTTTATCAGATGACTATTCACATTCTATCCAAACCATCAAACAAATGTTGAAAGGCGAAATGCGTGGTTGTCCGAAATTGGTATTTGGCTATGTAGATGTGCGTGATGTGGCTGAATTACATTTTAAAGCAATGACAATGCCACAAGCCAACGGACAACGATTTATAGCCGTGGCAGGTGATGCGATTTCAATTTTAGATACGGCAAATATTTTGAGAAAGAATTTGGGCGACAAAGCCAGTAAAGTTCCCACCAAAGAAATACCTAATTGGTTGGTAAAACTATTTGCCAAATTCAATCCGAAAGTGCAAATGATTGTTCCTCATTTAGGATTAGTAAAAAAAGCCAGTAATGAGAAAGCAAAAAGTCTTTTGGGATGGAAACCCAGAACTACTCAAGAAGCCGTTTTGGCCACAGCAGAAAGTTTAATAAAATTGAAACAAATTTAACCTATGAAAATAATACTCACAGGTGCAACAGGCTTGGTAGGCGATGGTGTGCTATTGGTTTGTTTGGAAAACCCAATGATTACAGAAGTTCTATCTATCAGCAGAAAACCATTGGCAAGGAAACACGAGAAGTTAAAAGAATTGATTGTAAAAGATTTTTCGGAAATAAAAAATCATAGCGAACTGCTTAAAAATTATGAAGGTTGCTTCTTTTGTGCTGGAGCAAGTTCTATCGGAGAAACGGAAGAAAGTTTTACTAAAAAAACCTACGATTTTGTAGTGCCATTTGCCCAATCACTTTCAGAAATAAATTTAAACATCACATTCATCTACGTTTCAGGAAACCGTACCGATAGTAGCGAACAAGGAAAAGTAATGTGGGCGAGAGTGAAAGGTAGAACCGAAAATGCAGTAGCAAAATTGCCTTTTAAAGCAGTTTATAATTTCCGCCCAGGATTTATGAAACCTGTAAAAGGACAGCATAATGTAAGAACCATATATAAAGTGTTTGATATTTTTTCGCCTTTGTTCTATTTATTTTCACCCAACTGGATTTGTAAAATGGAGGAAGTAGGACAAGCGATGATTCATTGTGTAATCCGCGGCTATAAAAAAACTATTTTGGAAGTGTCGGACATCAAAAAACAGGCAAAATGACAAAGTATTCCGAAATAAAATCCTGTACTATCGGTCCAGCAATTTCAGCAGAACAATTTATACCCGAACACTTCTTTTTGTTTTTGGCAAAAGGAAAAATGGACGGTTATGATGGAAGCAAAAACATAGCATTGAAAGACGGCGAATGTTGCATTGTTCGCAGGTACAGATTGGCTCGCTACAACAAGCAAAAGGAAAATGATACTTTTGAAAAAGTAATCATCATTTTTGACCAACCTTTTTTGAAATCGTTTCTACAAAAATACAAGACAACGCTGCAATACTTTCGTTCAACAGAGGCTTTCATAAAACTAAAAAAAGATGAAAAGATTGTCAATTATTTGCTTACTTTAAATACCTATTTTACTTCTTCAGGTAAAATAGACCCAATATTTTGCGATTTGAAACGGGAAGAGCTATTACTAATCATCCTACAACAGCAACCTGAATTATCAGGATTATTTTTCGACTTTTCATTACCAGGAAAAATAAACCTTGAAGAGTTTATGAACCGTAATTTTAGATTTAATGTAAGTTTAGAACGGTTTGCTTGTATGACGGGAAGAAGTATTTCGGCATTCAAAAGAGATTTTAAAGAAATATTTAAAGAAACGCCTAACCGCTGGTTGGTACAAAAAAGATTGGAAGAAGCACATTTTTTATTGCAAAAAAGTGGTAAAACTCCCTCTGAAATTTTTATGGATTTGGGCTTTGAAGACCTTTCTCATTTTTCTTTTGCATTCAAAAAGAAATTCGGCAAATCACCCTCTGAAATAGAAAAAATTAATTGAACATAAAATATTTAAAATTAAAATAATGACAAACGACAAAGTATGGTTTATAACAGGAGCTTCCAAGGGGCTTGGGCTTGTATTAGCAAAACGACTATTAACAGAAGGATATAAAGTGGCTGCTACATCACGCAACGTGCAAGAATTGCAAAAAACTATTGGCATACAAAACAATTTTTTACCACTCGAAGTAAATATTACCAATGAAACATCTGTGAAAGATGCCATCGTTGCAACAATAGAAAAGTTTGGAAGTATAGATGCCGTAGTGAATAATGCGGGCTATGGGTTATTAGGTTCTTTGGAAGAATTATCGATAGATGAAATCAAAAAGGAGTTTGATGTCAATGTATTCGCAACCATCAATGTGATACGCCAGGTATTACCCCAACTTCGCAAACAAAAGTCTGGACACATCTTCAATGTTACCTCAATCGCAGGCTGGAAGGGAGATACAGGTGTATCGGTTTACAACAGTTCCAAATATGCTGTTGAAGGTTTAACCGACGCATTGGCTGGCGAATTGCAACCATTAGGGATAAAAATAACTGCTATTGCACCTGGACCATTCCGTACCAATTTTTTGGGAGAAGGTTCTGCTGTGTATGCACAACAAAGCATAGGAGACTACGAACATATTCACAAAATAAAAGAATGGCTCGACAAAAACCAACACGGCAAACAGTTAGGCGACCCAGAAAAAGCACCCGATGTTTTCATTCGTATTTTTAAAGATGAAAATCCGCCCACACACATCATTATGGGAAGTGATGGCGTGCGAGTTGTAAATAATCATTTAACCAAATTACAAACCGAAATAGAGCGTTGGAAACGGTTGAGTATTTCTACTGATTTTATTGAATAAAACGAGTTGATCATATAGTCACTACCGCTAATAACTAAGCATTCGTGGTGGCCGTAGGCCAAGCCATGAAATCCCGAAAGCCTTCAGGATTGAACGAAAACTTGGGCGGGCAGCCAGCCTAGCGGTGAGTACTCACCAAACCCTTTTGTTTTATTATGGAGTTATGGTCGAGCTGGCAACTGCACTGAGAGCGGGTTTTGACCCGCTTTTTTCTTTTATGGCTGTTTATCCGACTAGCGTGTTATTTTTAAGTCCATCACACTTCTTTTTTGTCATGATAAATTTTAAGGGTAAATTGGACTCAAAATCAACCCTTTTGGCAAAATATAGCTACCGAAGGTTTTGTGCAAGTTGGGCAGACGGAATGCTATTTACCAATCTACGCAAAGCCCTGTTCGTTACCTGCAAGCATTTACCAACCGTTATGAACAGACAAAACCCTCTAATCCAACAATTAAAAAAGTACGGACCAATGAGTCCCGAAGCGGAAAAAAGCATCGAACAAAAAATCAATAGAATTGTCAAAAAAAAGAATGACCACTTCTTGAAACAAGGGCAACTATTGACCAGTTATTTTGTGGTTCATAAAGGCGTGTTCAGAGCTTACTGGGGTGATCCTCAAATGACGGACACTTTACTTTGCATATTTAGTAATTGATTTTGGTTAAAGATTTCTTCAAATTTCTCCGGACTTTGGTAACCCAAAGATGAGTGTCTTCGCTTAAGATTATTATAGACTTCAATGTAGCGGCCCGCCGCCTCGGTCAAATAACTCTGTTTTAGCATCTTCCAAGCTATCAAAAGCCCCCTTTTCTAACATTTCACGCTTGATAGTGGCCCAAATTGACGGGGCCGCCCGCGCGGTCCGCATAAGCGTTTTCATAAACAGACTTCTTGCCTGCCATACTTTGCTTAAAAAAATGTTTGTCAACGAGTTGTTAGAATTTAGCTCCAAAATACTGACCGCCTCTGTCAGAATGGAGCGTAAGCTCCGAGGATGGTCTGTGACGATCTATTCCATTTTTTAGTGCTATCGTCACTAGTTCCTGTGTCATAGTTACATCTAGGTGCCACCCTACAATTCTACGCGTATACAACCGCGGTGGCGGGCCACTCCATCCATGTCGCGAAATAAGCCCATTTCCCGTCTTTGAGAGGTATGTACGTTATATCGGATACCCATACTTGATTCGGTTTGATACACTCAAAATCAGCTTTCAATAGATTAGGACAGGCCATCAGTCCATGCCTACTTTGAGTAGTTTTTGGAACAAAACTACGTGGCTGAATAGCTTTTAATCCTTGGGCTTTGAGTAGCTTACGAATACCATGACGACCTATTCTGTAGCCAATAGCCTGCATTTCTGCTCGCAAGCGTCGTGAGCCGTACCGTCTTCGGTGTTCTTGAAATACTCGCCGCATTTCGTCACTTACGCCAGTGTCTGTTAGCTCTTGATGTGTCTTGTCTTTTATATATTCGTAGTAACTGCTCTTGGTGACATTCAACACTTTACAGACTACTCTAACTAAATAATTAGCAGTCTCACGCCTAATAAAATCGTATCTTTCAACTATCCCGACTTGGCAAAAATCGCTGTGGCCGCGCGGCGGTCCGATTTTTTTAGGATGTCACGCTCCATTGCGGCTTGATTCAATTGCTGTCGCAATTGTGCAACTTCTTTTTCCAAATCAGACACACGATTGATATCATGATTATCCATCTTCTCTTTCCATTGGTAGATAATACCTTCACTAATCCCAAGTTCCCGAGCTACTGAGGCAACGCTCTGTCCACCATGTACTTTCTCTAATACTTGTTGCTTAAAGTTTTGATCGTACTTACGACCGCGTTTACTAGAAATAACTTTGTAGAGTTACGCATTTCGAGTGTCCGTCCAAACAAATCCACTCCACAACTCATTGGCACAGTATTGTACCCCCCTTTTGTTTGTCGAAATCTATTCCCATGATGCAAAGTTGATCATCATAAATTATAAATTCAATACCCAAAATTCAGTCATGCTAAAAGTGAACAACCTGATGATTGGTAAGAATTTATTGAAGATAGTATACACATCTTCAACAATCAAACCCTCTAAAAGTCGATTTTATCCAATTCAACTGCTAAATTTGCAAATCAGTTGACCTACACTCAGGACATTATTCAAAATTTAAAGCGGTTATCCACCAATTTTTAGCTTTTGGCCAACCCTGATAAACGTAGGTTAGTACATGCGATACTTTAATATCTTCTAATGAAGCACACAATTCTGGTTACTGGAGGGGCAGGGTTTATCGGGAGTCGGTTGGTAAGAATGCTGTCTGAAAATGGCTTTCAAGTCGTTGTGATTGATAATTTGACCAGTAATCTTCCATTTGTCCAGTTACCAAATGTTGTCAATTATAACCTCGACGTTCGGGATGCCACGGCCCTAGATGAAATTATTGGAACCCACAAACCTTACTGTATTGTGCATCTGGCGGCCATTCATCACGTTCCCACTTGTGAAATTGAACGCAATTATGCGCTTGAGGTCAACGTCATCGGCACCGAAAATCTCTTGCTTTGCATGGAGAAATACCAGGTTTCTAAATTGGTGTTTGCGTCCACAGGTGCGGTCTATTCACCCGACTTCCCCATCTTGAATGAGGATGAAACGCCTGTTGATCCGTTTGATAATTACTCTTTGTCGAAATTTACGAATGAGAAACAGATTCGATTCTATCAGCAGCGGACCGAAGCCGATGTTTGCATTGCACGTTTGTTTAACACTATTGGCGCCAATGACCCAAATGCCCATTTGATTCCCGATATTTTACGGCAAATTGACCCCGAAGAAAGCAATGCGATTGTCAAGCTTGGAAACATAAAAAGCCGTCGAGATTATATTCACGTAGAAGATACGGCCAATTTGCTCATGTTGATGGCCACCTCTGCTCCCAAAAAAGGGTTGAAAGTCTATAACGTTTGTACATCAGTCGAATATTCAGTTGAGGAAATTGTCGAAAAAATTGGGGTGTTGATGAACAAACCCATCTCAATCGAGATAGACCCTGAGAAGATTAGAAAATACGACCGAATTAGCCAAATTGGTAATAATCAAAAAGTATTGACGGAGTTTAATACCCAACTATTTTTCACCATCGAAGATGCGCTGAAAGATATTTTGGCAAAAATGTACGACTTCCAAACCTAGTTGTCAAAATAAAGATAGAATGGAGTTAGCGAATCGAACACGCATCGGAATATTGTTTACCTACTTTGCTGCCGACTGGATTGGAGGTCATTATTACCTTATCAACATCATCAATTCGTTGAACAGCCTTCCCGACGCGCGCCGCCCTCATATTTTTGTCTTTTATGATCATAAAGTCGAAAGTTCGCTCGCCCTTATCTCCTACCCTTACGTTACCTACGTTTATCATAAAGCTCCCGCCAACAATTACTTCAATTATTTAAAATCGTGGCTTTCTCGTAAAAACTTTTTCATTGGGGATATTATCGAAAAATACCAACTCAAAGGTATTTATCCACTCATGGATTTTCCACTGGGGAAACCCGCGCTGTCAAGTAAGGTTGTTTCATGGTTCCCCGATTTTCAACACCGATTTTATCCCGAATATTTTTCCAAAATCAATATTTTTTTTCGCGAGCTCCGCGTAAAACGCTTGCTAAAACGAACTCATGCGCTGGTATTGTCAAGCCAAGATGCTTACAATCACCTCAAACGATTTTACGACGTTCCCGCCAGCCTGCCCGTTCATATTTTGCGATTTGTTTCGCAAGTTGAGCGTCCGAAGCATTTGTCATTTGACGAAATCACGGAGCTTTACCAAGTTCCAAAACGCTATTTTATTGTTTCTAATCAATTCTATATCCATAAAAATCATTGGGTTGTACTGAAAGCCCTTGAGCAGCTCAAGCAACGTCGAAACGACTTTATCGTTGTTTTTACGGGAAAAGAAGAAGATTATAAAGTCACCAATTTTGTACAAGGGCTCAAAGATTTTGTTACCGAAAAAGGGCTGTCAGACTACGTTCGTTTTCTTGGAGTTATTCCTCGGACACATCAGCTTTACTTAATGAGTCAATCTATTGCGGTGGTTCAGCCAAGCAAATTTGAAGGTTGGAGTACCGTTGTAGAAGATGCAAAAACGCTCCAAGTTCAGTTAATTTTGTCGGACATTGATGTTCATCAAGAACAAATGCAAGAACGTGGCTTTTATTTTTCTCCCGATGATGTTGACGGATTAATCGCTTTAATGGAAGGATTTTTGGACAATACCATTGCGCCAAAACCTACCTTTGATGATTTTGAACAACGTATTTCAACATTTGCGAATACCTTTGTAAAAATCTTTCAAGATTAACTCTTAGATTCGCTTTTTTATCGCCTAAGCTCTTGTATCAATGCCGTTATTCAATTTTCGTAAACTTCTCAACTACCTCATTGTTGGCTTTCCGTTTGCGATACTTTTGGGCTGGTTTTATTTAAAGGTATATCAATTTCAGTACCTAAATGAAAATTTCGTTGATGGACTGATCGCCCTCCAATTGAGCCGTGGCTGGTTGGAAGGACGACCCATTTTGTTTGATACCTACTACGGTTCTCACTGGCTTCACCACAATTATTACTTTATACTCTTGACAGGCTTTGTCACCAAGTTTACGGGGCTTTACGGCTTGTTTCTTATCTACTTAGGACTTTTAGCTACTTTTTTCCTCAAATTTTACCGTAGTATTCGCAGCAGAGACTGGCTTAATGACTGGTTTATTATCATTCTTTTTGGCGTAGGACCACTTGCCTATCATGTATATTTGGACAACTATGGCTGGCATCCTGAACAATACTTTTTACCCCTTTTAGGGCTTTTTTCACTCAGTCTCGCCCGACGTAAATGGATAGAGGTTGCTTTTTGGGGGTTATTGGTTCTTTCGATCAAAGAGACTGCGGTGGTTTTGCTCTGTGGCGTGACGCTGTTTGCTTCGGTGTTATCAAATCTTCTTCAACATCCGACCCAAAAATGGACTCGTTATTTTTTTAACCGAAACAACTATCTAATCGTTGGAATTTCAATCGTTGTTTTTGCCGCAGGAATGTGGTGGTTATCATACCTCAATGGCCCTCACCCTAGTCGATTGGGTCAAGCTATTTTGCTAATTCAGGAAAAAGCATCCCTCTCAATGACGGTCGTTTATATCGGTTTAGTTGCTTTTTTTTCAAGTGTATCTTTGGCAGCTGCTTGTTTACTTTTCATTCCTTGGTGGCGGGTTATTCCCCAGCAGAGAGTTATCATCGGCGTTTTTTTAGGGTTTTGCTTTGTATTACTCACCGTTTTTTTCGTGGAAGGCATGTTGTATTTTCCCGACCCTAACATGAGTATTCGCTACCCTGCACGCGTCGGAAGCTGGTGGGCATTTATGATGAGTTGTTATGTTTTTATGACTGATCGCCTAGTAGAAGCCAATCTCCAACCTCATTCCAATCAACGCCAATGGTTGCTTTGGGCGGGGCTTTTACAGTTTTTTATCACCCCGATGGCCGTAAGCAATGACTTATCGATTCACGGTCAGATGTTTAGTATCAAAAAGAATTTCTTGTTTATTCACAATAATCGACTCGGTACAAAACCCTATGCACAAAGCCCCGCAAAAGTACTGTACGAATTGGCCCAAAAACTCCCCAAAGGCTGCGAAATTGTATGCCCCGCTGAGTACGTAGGAATTTTTCAAAATGTATATGCCAACGAATGGAGTTATGATTTGCGCATTTTGACGCGACCATATTTGTATATTTACGAGAAAAAAGACCTTAAAACGAACAAAAAATACATTTTCCCCAAAAAAGAGGGTTATACGACCGTACCGCACCCTCAATTTTTGATTTTAGCAGACGCTGTATGGTACAATCAACACTACAAATGAGTGGCGAAGAACGCGAGAAGTGGATACGACAAAATCGTTACTATTATACCTGCCTCATTCAATATCTTCGATTTTTCATTCCTTCCAATGCCTCTATTTTAGAAATAGGCTGTGGTACGGGGTATTTGCTTGAAAAGCTCCAACCAAGCCGTGGCGTTGGTATTGACTCCTCGAAAGATATGATTGAATACGCCCGCCAACACCGTGGCCAGCACGACTATTTTCACATGGATGCCGAAGCACTTGAACTTGCCGAAACCTTTGACTATGTGATTATTAGCGACACTATTGGGTACTTTGGCGATGTGCAAAAAGTCTTCCAGGAAGTCCAAAAAGTATGCTCTCCCCAAACCCGAGTTATCATTAGTTACACCAACTTTTTCTGGTTACCGCTCCTACGTTTTGCCGAAATTATTGGGCTCAAAATGCCCCAAAAACGTCAAAATTGGCTTGATATTAGCGACATAGCCAACTTATTGACCTTGGCAAATTTTGACGTTGTTCGGCAAACAAAAAAAATAATTTTCCCTCGATATATTCCTTTGGTGTCGTGGTTTTTGAACAAATACGTTGGCAATTTACCCTTGTTTAACTTCTTTGGATTGGTCACATTCTTAGTCGCTCGAAGTGTCAAAAAACCGCTCAAAGCCGCCGAAGAGATGACCGTAAGCGTGGTCATTCCTGCCCGAAATGAAAAGGGGAACATCGAAGCCCTCGTACAACGTACACCCAAGATGGGGAAGGAAACCGAAATAATCTTCGTAGAAGGCAATTCGACCGACGATACTTGGGGGGAAATTCAACGTATTTGCCAAAAATATAAAGACCAAGTACCCCTAAAATGGATTCAACAAGAAGGGAAAGGCAAAGGGGATGCCGTAAGAAAAGGATACAGCATAGCTACGGGCGACATTTTGATGATTTTGGATGCCGACATGACTGTTCCACCCGAAGATTTACCCAAATTTTTTGAAGCAATTGCTACGGGCAAAGGTGAATATATTAACGGTACGCGACTGGTATATCCGATGGAAAAAGAAGCCATGCGAACCCTCAACTTGCTGGGCAACAAGTTTTTTAGCATTGCTTTTTCTTGGTTATTGGGTCAACGTTTGAAGGATACGCTCTGTGGTACGAAAGTGATGACGCGCGAAAATTACCTCAAGCTTGCGGCCAACCGTTCTTATTTTGGTGATTTTGACCCGTTTGGCGACTTTGACCTGATTTTTGGAGCAGCAAAACTCAACCTCAAATTTATAGAAGTTCCCATCCGTTATCGGGCACGAACCTATGGCGAAACCAATATTTCTCGCTTCAAACACGGATGGCTGTTACTCAAAATGACGTTTTTTGCCCTTAATAAAATCAAATTTCTGTAACGGCACATGACTTGGCACGAAACCATTGAATACATCCAGAAAAACCCCGAATTTGCCGAGATTGTAGCCAACACTTACATTCTCCCCGAATTGAAAACAAATGTGGAACGGTTTCGCCAAAGTGCTGAGTTTCAAGAAACATTGCGCTTAATTCGGCATTATTGCCCTATTCCTAACCCATATCTTTTAGACATCGGCGCTGGCAATGGCATCGCAAGTATTGCTTTTGCGTTGGAAGGTTTTCGGGTCGTAGCCCTTGAGCCCGACCCAAGTCAAATGGTGGGAAGTGGAGCTATCAAAACTTTGGTGGCTATATATGGTCTATCCAATGTACAAATTGTCGAAGCATTTGGAGAAAAGCTGCCTTTTGATGACCACACTTTTGACCTCGTTTATGGTCGTCAAGTGATGCACCATGCCCATCATTTACCCAAATTTGTAGCAGAAGCAGCGCGGGTACTCTTGCCCAAAGGGCTGCTTTTCACAACCCGTGATCACGTCATTAAAGACGAATACGATAAGCAAATTTTCCTAAAAAAACACCCTTTACATGGTTTTTACGGAGGTGAAAATGCCTTCCGTCTGGCCGAATACCGAGACGCTTTTCTAAAGGCATCCATGCAAATTTTGGAAGATTTGAGTCCTTCTCAGTCGGTCATCAACTATGATCCTTGGAATAAAAAGCGCCTTGCCGACCTTATTGGCAACAAAATAGGTCGTACTTTTGCTAACCAACAATGGCTTGTCGATATTGGTTGGCGAGCATTGATGTTCCGACAAGAACGCTTGTCAGGTAAATTGTACAGTTTTATCGCGCAAAAAGAATAAATCCTCCATGCCCTCCTTTCTGTACCTTGAGCATTACTTTTTTTTGAGCAACTTTTTGGTTGGACTGGCTTTTTTTGGGGCGGTTTATGGCTGGGGGGTAGCCTTTTTAGATTTGTTTCGGTTTTATTTCCCTACTCCATTAAAACAAGTAATTGCAGCCATTTTAGGCTTTTTAGTTCTAAGCCTTGTTATTCAGCTTCTTGCTTTTGGTTTTTGGCTAACTCCTCTTTCAATCAACGTACTGTATGGGATGCTCGCGGCAGGTCTTGCATATTCAGTAAGTCGCTTTAGTTTTTATTTGAAAACGGCCAAAATCACCTTTTCAACCCCGAAATTGATTTTAGCTGGCGTTGGTTTCGTTTGTCTATTACCCATTTTCATATACGCCTTGTTGCCTTCTACCAAAATTGACGAACTGTTTTATCATCAGTTAGTTGCGCAGCGAATTGTAATGGATGGCGGGCTTATTTTTTATCGCCAACCTTGGGAAGCCGCAATTCCGCCGCATCTTATTTACAATTTTTCGCAAGTTCCGCTTGTCAGTCTTGTGTTTACCGATGCTCCTAATGTGGTAAGTTTTTGCTTTTTGGGATTATTTCTCTGGTCAATATACCAATGGATGCGTCAAGCAGGAACACCTGTGTTTTGGATAAGCGTAGGTTTATCTTTGTCTTGCTTAGGCATGTATCGCTTGGTTTTTACCTCCGCAGGAAGCCATCATTTTGGAGATTTAGCCGCATTTACTGCCTTTTATCTCACGCTCAATTTCACTCAGCTTTCCAAAACATTGTCAGTTAAAAGCCTTCTTAGCGGAATTGGTTTACTTTTACCCGCTATTTTGGGCGCAAAAATGTCACTTGCACCTTATGCAGCGTTGGTTGGTTTAGCAGCAATCTTTGAGTTGTATCAACAAAACCAATTTTCTGTTCGGAATCTGCTGTTACTCCTCTGGCCAACACTTGTATTTTACCTACCTATCGTCGTCTGGACTTATGCGCAAACCCATTCACCTTTCGGTTTAATTTTTTCTCAACACTTCGATACACTACTCATAGACAAGCACTTACTTGCGTCAACCTTACAAGCGGAAGTTGTTAATACTCCTACTTTTTTAGAACATACCCAAACGGCACTGCTGCACTTTCCATACCTTGTTTTGGGTTCATTTATTGTGTTTGGCTGGAGCAATTACCCTTGGCGTGATAAAATCAAGATGTACCTCATTGCCATTTTATTTTTATTAATTTTGTACAAATTTGACTTACTTTACAGCCCACGTTTTTGGGGGAATTTACCGTTGTGTTTTTTCATAGCAACCCTACTTTGTCTGCCAAAATGGGCTACAAAATCAACAAACCTTTATCTTAAAGCAGGTTTAATTTTTGTAGCTGTCCTTCCCTACCTTGGCATGACGTACTTGTATTTATACAATTTACGGCCTTTCCCATTTACCACAAAGCAGCGTACGCATTTTTACCGCCGTTTTTTGCCCTTATATGACGACTTTCGGGCGCTTGACAACATCCTCCCTAAAAATGCGTGTTTATACACCCAAGAAAGAATAAACCTTGTCCATGCTCCTCGTCGTATCTTTCGCGATAGCCTTGATATCTGCGATTGTCCATCGGTTTATGCGCTAGAATTTAGAAATAAACCATTGTCATTTCCACTTTCGATACAACACAACAACTACCGCGCCGACAAAATCATATACCAAAACCCAACATCTGTCATTTCCACATACCGAACCCCAAATAAAAAGCCCAAAACAGAGCACCTGACGGTATATGAACTACGGCCATAAAATAAGCAAAGTATACACTGCGCCCATAAAGTTAGAGTACTTTATTGAATAACGAATTTATTGGTTTTTTTTATTTTGTATTGGTTTTTGACTGATTTTTATTCCCTTCAATACCTGTTCAGGCGTTTAATAATTCAATGCTTGGTGAAAACGCCGACAATTATAAAACTCGAAGTATGCTTGCAAGCCTGCTTCCAACTGCCATCAATCTTGATACGCTTTCAGGTAAATATCCCGCAGAGGCGGCCGCTCATATTTTACACTTCGCCAAAGCCACTCAACAAATATGTTATCTAGAGCCCGCCTTTGCAGTCCATTGAAATGCGAATGTTTTGGCTTAGCAACACGTTCGTAAAATCATCTGAGTAAATTGACCGCCTTGATCAGTGTTAAAAATTTCGGGTTGAGGATAATTGGACAAAGCCTTGCGCAACACCTGACAACACCATTCTGCATTCATTGTGTTGGAAATAGACCAATTTACTGAAGCTGTTTAAACTTTTGTTTTTTATTGATTTTTTGTAACTGTTTAGGTAGCCCATTGAAAAGGGCCTTGTAGAACAGATTCGATGTTTTGAATGATATTCCGATTCATTTTTCGGATTGTAGAAATAAAGCCCGTGATACGGGCATAGGCAGTCGCTCCACCCATACTACGGAAGCAATTACTGATTTTTTGTTGCATCGGCGCTCCGATTTACCTTAGCGGCTCTCAAGTCGCGCTCGGCTTGGTTATTTGTGAAACGTACACCTACCTGACTCGAACCGGGTCGCCGGTGCGAGCAAATGCAAGCACGGCCTCTTGATGAAGAATCAAGCGCTGTAATAAGTTACGCCCCGTCGTTTTTTGGCTCTTCCCAAGCGACCATTCGATTTGATGAAGTAGATAGGGGGATGTTCTTCTTGGTCGGCCTGTTGGTAAATTTGTTGGTAGCGACTTCGCCAGTGAGCCTGTTGGTCAGCAGAAATCGGGCCTTGGCGAGTGCTTCGATAGGCTTCCATTAAGTACTTGTGCATAGTTTTCGCCCACTGACGTCCTTGGTCAATGAGGGCTTGCAATTCTCGTAATAAATGTGCTCCACAGAGGCTGTGTCGCCCTTTACCCACCGTAAAATAAGAGGCTCTTCCGCATGGCCTTTAGGTTTTTGAGCTGGTAAGATTCCAAGATTTTGGTAGCTTGCTGTCAAAAGAAAACCAGAGCAGGCTACCCTATCGCTGGGCAAGGTTGATGACCTATGCGGGGCGCCCCGTGGCGGCCGATTTAGGACCTGCTCTGTCTCTACTTGTAGAGCAGCTCGAATAGAAATTTGGGACTCCAGGCCCATTAGCAAGCGGGGCGCCCCGTGGCGTATTGAGTGAATAACAAGTAGATTTTATAAACCTCTAAATTACAACTA
>NZ_JBYFCK010000016.1:32917-144547 GCF_057652155.1 Runella sp. R0.1_18 | reverse complement strand
ACTTCAAAGATATGGGCGGCGGGCCGCATTAAATTCGTTTGGGTTGCAGGGCAAAACAGAAATATGCAGGTTCTGACCGTTTTAGACGTTTATTCCCGTTGGAATATCAGCCATTACATCAGTTATTCCATTAAATATCAAGATGTTATTAGCCTATTTGAAAGAATATTTGAACACGTGATAATTCCTAAAAAAATTTATGTACGATGCGATAATGGGGCACACCGCTGGGCGGCGGACCGCTTCATTGCCGAAATGGTTCAAAAGTATTTTAAAGGCAAACAGGTTGTTCTGGAATTTACAAAATCTGCCACGCCTCAGCAGAACAGCCATATTGACCGGGTCGCCGGAGCGATCGTATCATTCTATCATGGAAAGCGCTGTCTATCAGAAGTTTGAGTTTGATAATATAAGCGATGCAAAAGAAATAATGAATCAATTCCGTGATTTCTATAATCGCTTCGGCGCTCCGATTTGACAGAATTCATGGCGGAATCAATTTTCAGAGTCCTGCTGAGTTCCTTCTTCAAAAAGGAATTAACATGAAAAGTAATCCCATTAACCGAGTTCCCATTCTCTAAAATAAGGGACGGTTTTTTGTCCAGTTTTTATCGGTCAGCACAATACTGTGGTGTTTGCAGATATTGTTCGTCCAACAAGCGCATCAGTAATAAATCTTCTCCCGAAGCGCTTATCGGCTGATAACAATAGCTTGAACGAGCCAAGCCTAACCACTGGCATTGCTCGCGAATACTAACCATTGCGTTCATATCAATCAGGGCCGACGTTGGGGTAGACTCATGGCGTCAACTTTTTTTAAAAAACGTCAACTCCATATGTAATCGTTCAATCTGTTCATAGAGCAGAGCAGTTTCTGGTTTTGAACCTGTCGATTTGGGTTTACTATCTATCTCAAAAACAGATGCCGCTCTCTGCAAGAACTGCCTCTTCCAATCACTAATCTGATTGGGGTGAAGCTCATGTCGTTTGCTAATGATAGCTAATGTGTCCTTTTCTTTGAGAACTTCGAGTACTACCTTAAGTTTGAACTCGGCGGTAAATTTGCGTTTGGTCTTGCCTTTCATACTGAACTATATTCCGTTATCCAATTTAACTCATGGCCCTAAAAATGGGCGCATTATATCTTGTTTTTGGTTGTTATCTAATACTGTTTCAACACTTGTTACCTGATAGGGGTAACTCAGCCCAATAAATGAGTGAATAAGTTTGAGGTTTCCATTGCCTTTTTGGTGGCAAAGATAATTTGTAACTGTTTAGGGGTTCTTTTTATTGAAAAAGTACAATAAAAAATGGATATCTAATTAGAATAGTACAAATTTCAACAAAAGTAAGCCTTGAAAATTCAGAAAATGCGATATTTTTTAAGCAATTTGCTAACAACTACAATAGCAAATATCTGATTTTCAGTATTTTGCATTTCCATAGAGTACCTAAACAGTTACAATAATTTGAACCAAACATTCCCAGAAATTTCACATAGAACCGAAAAAATCCACTCAACTTGGAGTGGATTTTTTGAAAAAGTAATTTCTAAGGGTAGCTTATGACATTCTCAGTCATTTTTTACGTAAAATCACTAAAAAACAAAAGTTAAAACAGGCTTAGCAATAAAAAAAGCATAATGATGCGCTTAACATGCCTTTTTTACTCGGATTTGGATGTTATTTTTTTATTTTTTTCAACAGACGTTCATTCTCAGCTTTTAGAGCTTTGACTTCTTTATTGAGCTCAATCATGTAGAGGGTTAACTCTTCAATTTTCTCCATCAATTTAGCAGATGTTTTACTCACATCAAGCCCATTGTTTGCCATTTCATCGGCAGAAGGTACATTAGGTAAGTGGTTGTTTGCCTTGATAAATGATTCGACCTCTTCTAAGGGGGGTAATTTATAATCTGGAGCGAAAACATAGTCTGCCCAATCAGATGAGTTGCGAAGGGCTACTTTGAGTTTCTCAGTTAAAATTCCATCCTGTACATACAAACGGTATGCCCCTGCCGTGAAACTACTTGGTAACCCAAGTCCGCCAGCACCTGCACCTGCTGGTGCAGTATCAAAATCACCAATTGCTAGGTAGCCAGTGGTAGTTGGTGTAGGTGAGCCTGATGTAGCTTTTACATTGAACTTAATCCAAGGAGCGCTTGAACTGAAACTTCCTTTGATTAGTGGGTTAGAGGTTTCATTATTTGAAATATAAAGCATGTTGCTACCTGTTTCAAATTCACCCGATCTAAAACCAATGAACACATTACGATTTCCAGATATATTTCCAGCCCCAGCACGTCCCCCGATAGCAATATTTTCGCTACCACCTTGATTTCCTTCTAGAGCCTGACTACCAAGTCCAACATTTCGATTCCCATCTATATTTGACTTCAAAGCTTCAAAACCTAGTGCAGCGTTGGCATTACCTATAGTGTTACTTTTGAGTGCAAAAGTACCATATGCCATATTAAAACTGCCAGAAGTATTACTAAACATAGACTCTTGACCCATGGTAGTATTAGAGCCCCCAGTATTGTTTGTATAAAGAGATGACGCCCCAATTGCAGTATTTCCACCAGCTTTATTGTTAAAAAGTGACCCAAAACCTATTGCTGTGTTATATGAACCACTGATATTGTTATGAAGTGCTGCTCCACCGACAGCTACGTTATAAGAACCAGTTACCGTTGCTTGCAAAGCCTCATTTCCTTGAGCTAAGTTATTTACACCATCACCACCAGAGGGCATGAGCGCTACCCCAGCACGATAACCAAACAATGTATTTCCAAAATAATAATCTATTAAACCAGAACGTAGGTTATTTACTTTAAAAGCTAATGGAACACCATTCGTACTTCCAATGAAGTCTGTTCCGTCAATGGCGTTTCCTTGTTTATCCCAAGCACCCGCGACTGTTGTTTCTCCTAAGCGTGCACTGGTAGGTAACCAAGTTGTACCATTATATAGGTAAGTGCCAATCGCCTTGTCTGTTTGAAATACAATCAAACCTGCTACTGGATTTGAAATGGCATCACGTTGAGACTGAGTCATACGAGGCAACAAAAGACCTTTTGTGGTTGAACTCAAGTCAAGGATAGCTGATGGGTCTGGACTCTTTGTACCAATACCAACATTTCCCGATTGCTGGGCTAAAGCTCCCAGTGAGCCCATCGCCAATGCTAGAGTAAGCAGTCTTTTCATATAATGTTTGCAGTTAATTGGATAGATTTCTGTTTTTCGAGACGAAAGTTAGAACATTGTAAGCGAATTAAAAAGGTGTTTGCACAAAAATTATCTAACGGTACTTTTTGAGAATCATAAATATACAATTCATAAGATTAAGTATTTAGAAATTTGACTTACTACTTAGTATGTTTAAAATAATTAAAGATTTCAAATTAAAGAGTGTGATGAAGAAAAACATTCAGTTCTTACAAAAACAACCGTTAGATAATTTTTGGCGAACTCTGTAGGTAACCTCAAAAATCTAACTTATTTTTGGCTAATTGATGTATCAGTTAAACGCTTGAAACCGATTATGAAAAGATTTTCTATAGCAGTTGCAGGATGCTTGGTGACGTTGGCGGCACAGGCACAGATGGTTTCGTCAACAGATGTTACAGTAACATCTGGGGTGATAATGACAGTCAACGAGGAATTAACCAACACGGGTACGTTTCAACTTGATGGTGATTTGCACCTTCGTAAAGGGGTAATGAACCAAGGGCAGATGTTTCTTAATGGCCAAGTCGTACTCAATGGAAACGGCACTCAGCCGCTTCAAAGCTTGACACCACTTCAAATGAACGCGCTTGTATTAGGTCAAACTGGCAAAGTTCTTTTGAAAAGTCCGCTGCAAGTCAATAATCAGTTGGTACTTGGAGATGGTATTTTAGAAAACTCTGAGTCGGCGCTATTGACGTTGGGTTCATCAGCAAAAGTGATTGGAGGCTCAAACAATGCCCATATAAAAGGATATATGGTGAAACAAGGGGCTGAGGCGTTTCGTTTTCCTGTTGGTGATGGAAGTCGTTTGCAAGCTTTTTCAATTTCAAAGCCAGCATCATACGAAGAAATTCAAGTAGGATATGTTCGCCAACGTCCAGAACGTTTATCTACCAAGCTCTCGGCAGAGGTAGAGGAGTTTGGTAGTGATAGTTATTGGTCGGTTAAAAATGTAACCGAAACCAGTGTTCAAGTAACTGTACCAGCTGATGATAGCCGTTTGCAGTTGTTGCAGATGAAGAACAATCAGTGGGCTGTGAATCCTAGCACGCTTTCTACAAATGCAGTTTCTTCTGAAGCCGTTTTGAAAGGTACAAGCTATTTTACTGTAGGTACTCAGCGGGCAGAATTGGCTGGTAAACCAGAAATTGGCGTTTTTCCAAACCCTAGTAATGGTGTGTTTGAGGTAAAATTGAAAGGCTTTGGTGCGGACGAGACAATTGCCTTGGACATCGTTGATATTAGTGGTAAAACTATTGTGAAACAAGAAGGCCAAGTAAAAAGCCTGAAAACCAACTATTCATTGGATAAAGATGCCGCAGGTACTGGCAATTATTTCTTGCGCGTTGTAAGAACTGAAAAAAATCAAGTATTTAACGAAAAAGTTTCTATCAATCGCTAAGTACATATTTTAAAAAAAAGTTGTTGAAAGGGCTTCATACGGAATAAGTATGAAGCCCTTTTTTATGATAATCTCCCACTAGCGTGGTATTTTTCGTTAGTTTTGGGGCAAAATTTTGTGATTACCCATGCCCCTGACACTTCCAATTTTCTTAATCATGGCCCTTTCCTCGGTAGTAGTAGGGGTCTATTTAGAACGTAAAATATCAGCCTTTATCCAAGACCGTATGGGGCCTATGGAGGTAGGGAAATGGGGCTTGTTGCAGCTTATTGCTGACTTAATGAAACTCCTTCAAAAAGAAGATATTGTTCCTGCTGCTGCCGATCGTAAGCTGTTTTTGTTGGCTCCTTTAGTGATATTTACGGCTATTTTTGCAGGATATGCGGTGTTGCCTCTAACTCCTGATTTGCAAGGTTCACGTACTGCGATTGGGCTTTTCTTTCTGATGACCATCATTTCAGTGGATGTGATTGGTATCTTAATGGCAGGGTGGGGGTCAAACAATAAGTTTGCTCTTTTTGGGGCGATGCGCTCGGTGGCTCAGATTGTATCTTATGAAATTCCCCTTGGATTAGTTATACTGTGTGTAGTTATGACTGCACAAACGCTCGATTTACAGGCGATTAGCTATCAGCAAGGTGTGTATTCCGATGAACCAGTGTATTTGTTTGGACTGAAATCGCTGGGGATTGATGTAACTCAAGTTGGGGGTGTATTGAGTTGGAATATTGTTCGCAATCCGTTTTTATTTTTAGCATATATCGTCTTTTTTATCACCACGCTGGCCGAATGTAATCGAGCGCCTTTTGATATACCAGAAGGAGAGTCTGAGCTAGTTGGTGGTTTTCATACGGAGTATTCGGGGATGCGCTGGGCGTTGCTGTTTTTGTCTGAATATGCCATGATGCTCTTGGTATCACTTTTGGGGGCAATTTTGTTTTTAGGTAGTTGGAACACTCCTTTACCCAATATTGGGCCAGTAAGATTGGCAGATTGGACAAGCGGCGCTCCTGGAACGATTTGGGGAAACGTATCAGCTGGCTTTTGGCTGATAACTAAAGCTGGGTTTGCCATTTTGCTGCAAATGTGGGTACGTTGGACGTTTCCCCGCTTACGTGTCGATCAGCTTATGTTTTTGTGTTGGAAGGTGTTAACCCCCGTTGCGCTTGTGCTTTTTTTTATTTGTGGCGTATGGCGTTTAATGATGGTGTAGTGGTGTTGGCTGCTCGCAACCAACACACACCTATTTGTCAACCAAGCAAAAGTTAGTCTTCCCAAGCGAAAGAACGTTCAACTGCTTTTTTCCAACCTTTGTATAGCTTAGACCTGCGGTCTTCGGCCATTTGAGGGTTCCAAGTTTGGGCTACACCCCAATTCTGACGTAAATCGTCAAAGTTTTTCCAGTATCCAACGGCTAAGCCTGCCGCATAAGCAGCACCCAGCGCCGTTGTTTCGGTAACTGCTGGACAAACCACAGGAACATTGAGCATGTCGGCTTGGAATTGCATCAAGGTCTGATTTGCTACCATTCCACCATCGACCCGAAGAGATTTTAGCTCAATGTTCGCATCTCTTTCCATGGCTTCCATCACATCTAAAGTTTGGTAGGCTGTTGCTTCTAAGACAGCCCTCGCAATGTGATTTTTATTTACATAGCGCGTCAAGCCTGCGATAACACCGCGCGCGTCGGCTTTCCAATAGGGAGCATATAACCCAGAAAAAGCAGGTACAATATAAGCCCCTCCGTTGTCTTCAACGGCTTTGGCAAGCTCCTCTACATCGCCGCTTTTTTGAATCATGCCAAGGTTGTCGCGTAGCCACTGAACAAGTGCGCCTGCAATGGCTACACTGCCTTCAAGTGCATAACAAACAGGTTGATTCCCAAATTGATACGCCACGGTGGTCAGTAGCCCTTGGGTTGAAACTTTTAATTCGGTGCCTGTATTTAAAAGCATGAAACAGCCCGTACCGTACGTATTTTTGGCCTGACCAGGCTCAAAACAGGTTTGGCCTACCAATGCAGCATGTTGATCTCCGAGGTCACCTGCAATGGGGACATTGGGTAAAACATCCAAAACTACATTTCCATAAACTTCACTACTGCTTTTAATGGCAGGTAACATTGAGCGTGGAATCTCAAAAATTGATAACAGTTCGTCGTCCCATTGTAGTGTTTTGAGGTTCATCAACTGTGTTCGGCTGGCATTGGTAACGTCCGTTACGTGGGTGCCTCCGTTTGCTCCCCCCGTAAGGTGCCAAATGAGAAAAGTGTCCATATTTCCGAAAATGGCATCTCCTCGCTCTGCATCCTCGCGTAGGCCAGCGACATTATCTAGTAACCAACGAAGTTTTAGGCCGCTAAAATAGGTTGCTAATGGAAGTCCAGTTTTGGTACGAAAACGGTCTTGGCCTCCATGCTGGGCAAACTGGCTCACTAACTCACCAGTACGCGTATCTTGCCAAACAAGCGCATTGTGGTAAGGCTTGCCCGTTCGGCGATTCCAAACGGCGGTAGTTTCGCGTTGGTTTGTAATGCCCACCGCAGCGATGTCGCTTGCTTGAATCGACGCACTTATGCGTGCTTGTGCAATAACTTCGAGCGTGTTTTTTCTGATTTCTTCTAGGTCGTGCTCTACCCAACCTGGTTGAGGATAAATCTGTTGATGTTCTTTTTGACCTACTGAAATGATATTTCCTTGGCGGTCAAAAATAATACAGCGGGTACTGGTAGTACCCTGGTCAATTGCGGCTACGTATTTTGACATTTGGTTAAAGGTTTTACCCTATAAACTTATACAAACTTTCAATACCGAAATAGCAACAGTATAAAAAAGCTAAGCAAATGATTCCCAAACTACTCAGTTTGAAGAGAAGAGTGGATTGAGATTGTAAATACGACAGTCCTGTATAGAGCATGGCTAAGAGACTAAAAAATGATTGTAAAAATAACCGCCCATGAAAACAAGACCATGCGTCGTATTTGAAACCAGCAATCAGTACCAAAGCTACACTCATGAGTAACAAGGCCAGCCAAGTCGCCTTTTCTAGCGCACTGATGGCGTCATTGCTGGGTAAAGATGAAAAAGATGTCAAAAATTGAATTGATTGAGCGATTAAAAGCCACAAGCCAAGCAAAATAACTAGGGTAGGGATGAGTGCGACTAGATAAATCAGACTGCCGATGTATCTAAAATTTGTTTTTACGCCCAAATCGTAGTCATTTTCAAGGTCGGCGTATTTGTACCAAAAAGTGGCGTACATGATGGTTGGATACACGTGCAATAAATCAAAATCACGGTTGTAGATTGCAGGGCTTTTCATCAATTTTGGTAAACTGAAAGCATAAAAACTTTTTGGCCCTTGGTACGTTTTTTGGCTATTTAAAGGGAAAATATCCATATTGTGTACAACGGGGCGGCCTTCATAATACCAGTTTTCGGCAAATTTATACCCTCCAATAGCGAGTGTGAGTATCCCAAAGATGGTAAGACGAGAGACTATTTGCTTCCAATCTACCTTTAAAATGTATAGAGTTAGGGCAATAGCTCCAAAAACTACAGGAACAAATGCTAAAAATGTGCCTTTGGCCAAAAGTCCTAACCCAAGAGCGACTGCTAACCAATATTCATTTTTCTTTGAAGGGGCTTGAAAGTATTTGGATAGAAGCCAAAAGCACCAAGTTCCTATCAAAAACGAAAGGGTGTCGTTTGTGACATACAACGAAAAGGTAATGTAAGAGTGAAGGAATATCGCTAACAGAAAACTTATGTTCAGAATTAGGGTATTTTTAAAATAGTGTTTCCCTAATAAATACAACAAATAAAGATTAAGAGAGGAGATTAAAACAGAGAGTAATTGCGTTATTTTTTGATTCGTTAGGCTATCAAATGCAAAGAAGGGTTGGGCCAAAAGGTAATAGAGTGGGGGGTGCATAGCACAAAAAACCTCTCTGGTGATTGGAAGTCGGTGGTGAGTTGCAATGAAATTAATAATCTCTCCGTGGGCATCAGCACCATGGGGAGAAAGCGTAAAATACAGTAGAATTCGTAGTCCGATTCCAAACCAAAGTAAAAATTTGAGGGTTTGGGCACGTTCAAAAAATGAAATTAGCATCTGAAATTTGGTAAAATAATCATTGAGAGCCTACTTAGTTAGCTTCTTTGGGTCTGTTGGGGTGCAAAAGTAAGGAATCGTCGCAGGTATTTTGCACTTTTTTCTTGCAAAACCCGTTATTTTGGTAGAATTTCGCAGGCTTTTTGCACTTGTTTCACCAAACACCCTTTTTATGCTTCTAAGGCACGATGAAAAGCACTTACACAAACTTAATTGAGCAGACGTTTGAATTTCCTACGCTGGAGTTTAACGTCCAAAACGATGAGCTATCGTTTAATAATGTTCCCCTCATGGATATTATTCGCCAGTATGGTACTCCTTTAAAACTTACCTATCTGCCCAAAATTGGCGAACATATTGGTAACGCCAAACAGTTCTTTAAAAACGCTTTCAAACGTTTTAACTACAAAGGGTCTTATACGTATTGTTATTGTACCAAGTCCTCCCATTTTAGTTTTGTGCTTGAAGAAGCCCTCCAGCATAACATTCATCTCGAAACTTCCTCGGCATTTGACATTCCGATTGTGCGAAATTTGTACAATACAGGAAAGATTGCTAAAAGTACGTACATTATATGTAATGGGTACAAATTGCCAAATTATCAAAAGGCTATTACTGAGTTAATTAACGAAGGTTTTAACGTCATGCCTGTATTGGATAATTTGCGTGAAATTGACTATTACTCAAAAAACGTAACGGCAGAGTCGGTGAATTTTGGGATTCGGATTGCGACGGATGAGGAGCCAAATTTTGCTTTTTACACTTCTCGTTTGGGAGTTCGATATTCCGACATCAATGAGTTGTACAAAGAAAAAATTCAGGTTAATCCTAAGTTTAAACTGAAAATGTTACACTTCTTCATTAATACGGGTATGAAAGATACTGCTTATTATTGGAGTGAGTTGACACGCTTTATGTTTAAATACTGCGAATTGAAAAAAATCTGTCCTGATCTTGATTCAATTGACATTGGGGGTGGCTTGCCAATTCAAACTTCATTGCAATTTAACTACGATTATCAGCAAATGATTGACGAAATCGTGGAAAATATTCAGTGGATTTGTAATAAAAACAATGTGCCTGTTCCGCACTTGTTTACAGAGTTTGGGAGCTATACAGTGGGAGAAAGCGGAGCCGTGATTTATCAGATTATTGACCAAAAACTCCAAAATGATAAGGAGATGTGGTACATGATTGACGGCTCGTTTATTACACACTTGCCCGATTCGTGGGGAATGAACCAAAAATATATTATGTTGGCGGTCAATAATTGGGATAATCCCTACCAAAAAGTAAATATTGGAGGACTCACCTGCGATTCTCAGGATTTTTACAACACCGAAGCCCACAGCGCCGACTTGTATTTGCCCGTGTTTGATCTTGAAAAAGAAGAACAATTTGTAGGATTCTTTCACACAGGAGCTTATCAAGAATCATTGGGCGGATATGGCGGTATTCAGCACTGTTTGATTCCTGCACCTAAGCATGTGTTGGTTGATCGGGATGAACAAGGAAATATCGTTACGCGATTGTTTGCCGATCAGCAAGGAAGTGATAGCATGATGTCAACCTTGGGATATGCACGCAATGAAGAATTAACGCCCCTCACCCCTGCTGAGATAGACATGGAAGCAGTAGAAGAGATGGCGCACAGCTAACAATAAATTCGGCACGATTTTCGTAATAAGCTACATAAAACACCAGGAGCAACTTATCTTAAAAGTTGCTCCTGTATTAAAAACTACCAAAATACCATGAAAAAATTACTTTCCTTCGCTCTAATAATGCTTGTTTTGGGCGCTGCCAGTTGCAATCGTAAAGGCTACTGCCCAGCGTATGATAGCGCTGCAAAGGTTCAGAAAAAAGCCTAAGATACCGAACGTAATACCAATTCAGTAGCGGCTAAGAAATTAGCGGCAAACTGGTCACCCGCTGATTCTTGAGGATTCGTACCCAAATGAATGGTGCGAACACCTGCGCGTTTGCCCGCTTGCATATCGCGGGAGCGGTCGCCAACCATCCACGAATGGTCGGGGTCAATATCATACTTAGCCATTGCTTTTTCAAGCATCAACGACCCAGGTTTCCGCATGAGCGAACGACTGTCAAAGTCGGGATGATGTGAGCAATAGTACAAGTCATCCAGTAAATGCCCGCATTGTTGTTGAAAGTGATTGTGGCACTGCCATACATCTTCTTTTGTATATAGCCCTTTGGCTATACCAGCTTGGTTGGTAATGACAATCAACAGATAGCCAGCTTGTTTCATCTGTTGTAGGCCCTCGATTACCCCATCAGGAATAACCATCTCCTCTGGACGGTATAAATAACCGTCTAAATCTTGGTTGAGAACTCCGTCTCTATCCAAAAAAATGCACTTCTGTTTCATAAATCTTACGGCGTATCAATGCTTAAAAATAATACTATTAGGTGATTTATTTGTAAAATACATAGTTATTTTTTTGTAAAAATTTATTAAACGGTTATTGATAATTTTATAAAAGTTGTTTTTTGTTTTGTTTTATAGAATAAAAATCCCTATTTTTTAGAAAATACTTCCGCAAAATCATTACATTTGCAGTATAATATTTGTTTGCCAGTTTTTAAAAATTAGCTTCACACATGAAATTAGACCAGATAGACCGCAAGGTTTTGGATATTTTGCAAGCGAATGCAAAAATTACCAATGCCCAACTTTCTAAGGAAATAGGTCTTTCCCCTGCGCCCACCCTTGAGCGTGTTAAAAAACTTGAACAACACGGGATTATCCAAAGCTATCACGCTCAATTGGATCGTGAAAAAGTTGGTCTTGGCGTAACGACATTTATCCAAGTTACATTGGTGGGTCATAAAAGAGATGTGACAGAGTCGTTTGTGAAGAGGGTAAATGAAATTCCAGAAATCATAGAATGTCACCACATTACGGGTTCGGGCGACTTTTTGTTGAAAGTAATTTCAAAAGACATTGCGTCGTATCAAAAACTGCTTCTTGAGTGTATCAATGAAATTGAAGAAGTAGCCAATACCCAAACGATGGTGATTTTATCGACCTTCAAGGAAAGCAAAGTTTTGCCAATTCCGTACTAGTTTCTCGCTCTTTTAGAGGCATTGATAAGAAGCGTGGCTATGCAGCTACGCTTCTTGTGTTTGCGGCCGTTTGTCCCTTTTTACTTGGTGGTTTGATGTCAACTTTATACCTTCCAGCACAATTTCTAAGGTATGGCATTGAAAGACTTTAACGGGCTGCTTATCAGGCTTTTTCTAGGGTATTTATTTACGTCTTCGGGTCTTTGTAAACTTACGGAAGGGCACTTTGGGCAATTGATTGGTCCACCCTTGTTGATACAAGAACTGACCCCGCACGGGTTACGTACCTTTGGTTTTTTTATTGCAATTTCTCAGGTGATGGTGGGGGCGCTCGTTCTATCTCAGCGGTACTCACTTTTGGGATTGATTATGCTCGTTCCGATGAATTTGGGAATTTTGATGGTCACTATTTCGCAGAATTGGCAAGGAACTCCCTACGTTGATGCGGTTTTTACATTGTTGAATCTAGGAGCTCTGTTGTATGAATGGCAAAGCCTGAAGTTTCTGGTGCTACCTGAGCAAACCTCACTTTCATTTCCACCAAAAACAAACGTATATTTTCCCGCTTGGAGAATGCCATTAGCAGGAATCGTACTCTTTGTATTAGCTTGTATTTTAAGCCGTTTTAATGTGGTGATGACCAGTGTTATGGCAACTATTGCTTATGGTCTTATGTATATGAACGTACTTGGAAATAAGGCAGTTAGGGTACTACAGCGATGGACACTAGCAATGTCGTTTATTGCGATAATGACTTTTACGTGGGTGGGGCTTTTTCATAAGTCTTTGCCTTTTAATCCCATGATTGCAATTGGGGCGGCGGTGTTGGGAACGATTGTTTCTTACTTGATTATGGTCATCTTAGGGGGGATCAAAAAAGTAAAGGCACGCTAAAAAAGAAATGCACGCCGAATAACTCAGCGTGCATTTGAGATTGTTGCCTAGCTACGCGTCAGACGACAGTCAGACGCAAATAAATACCATACCCACTATTAGGTCAGCTATTGGTCTAACTATTGGTCGGTCTGACTATCGTCTGACCATTAGCTGAGACGAGTCAATGCTTCTTGAATGGTGGCAATTTTAGCGTCGGCATCGGCTAGTTTTTGACGTTCTTTTTCAACGATGTCAGCTTTGGCATTTTGTACAAAACGTTCGTTTGACAGTTTCGCTTCTACCGATTTTTTGAAACCAAGCGTATATTCGAGTTCCTTCTGAAGGTTTTCGCGTTCGGCTTCTACGTCAAGTTCGCCTTCCAAGTTGACAAAAAACTCGTCGGCTTTTACCAAGAACGACATACCTTCTGCTTTGCCCGTAGTGTAACTGATGTCCGAAATGTTCGCTAACTTCACAAGCAGGCTTTCAAATGGTTGGTAAAGTGCTTGATTTTCA
The DNA here is from genome assembly GCF_057652155.1 of Runella sp. R0.1_18. Classification (NCBI taxonomy): domain Bacteria; kingdom Pseudomonadati; phylum Bacteroidota; class Cytophagia; order Cytophagales; family Spirosomataceae; genus Runella; species Runella sp. R0.1_18. The sequence goes on along the minus strand of NZ_JBYFCK010000016.1, from coordinate 131,323 downwards.
GTTTTGATGGTCAACGGTAGCTCTGTTTTAGGGCTGATGTTTTTGGTGCTACGTAGGTTCCGAACGTTGGTAACAACCTCAAAGAAAATCTCAAAATTAGCCAACATCGTTGCATCAAACGGCGCAACTTTGGGGAATTCGGCTACGCAAAGGCTTTCTTTTTCGCCACGTGGACGGATGTCTTGCCAAATTTCTTCCGTAATAAATGGCATGAACGGATGAGTCAACGCCATTAATTTATCAAAAAATCCAATGGTTGCCTCAAACGTGGCTTGGTCGATAGGTTGTTCAAAACCTGGCTTAATCATTTCGAGGTACTGCGAGCAGAAGTCATCCCAAATGAGTTTATAAATTACATTGAGCGCATCTGACAAGCGGTATTTACTGAACAAATCGTGTACTTCGGCGATGGTTTGGTTCAATTTTGCCTCAAACCACGCAATAGGGAGGGCCGCGGTTTGACCTGCTTCATTGGAAGAGGGAGTAACTGTCCATCCCTTCACCAAGCGGAAAGCGTTCCAAATTTTATTACAGAAATTACGGCCTTGCTCGCACAGTTTTTCGTCAAAAAGAAGGTCATTTCCTGCGGGTGAACTAAACAACATTCCAGTACGAACTCCGTCGGCTCCGTAAATATTAATTAAGTCCAAAGGGTCGGGAGAGTTTCCTAACGATTTAGACATTTTACGGCCTTTGGCATCACGAACAATCCCTGTTAAATATACATTACGGAATGGTAATTCTCCTCTAAATTCATACCCAGCAATAATCATTCGTGCTACCCAGAAAAACAAAATCTCAGGTGCTGTCACGAGGTCGTTGGTAGGGTAGTAGTAGTTAATGTCTTCGTTGTTAGGGTCTTTCAAGCCATCGAAAACAGTAATTGGCCACAACCACGAGCTAAACCACGTATCTACTACGTCGGGGTCTTGGGTCAAATCTTCTTCCGTAAGCGCAAATAGCTGATACTCGTGTTGGGCTTTACGGAGCGCTTCGCGTTTTGTTTTGGCCACAATGACTGTTCCGTCTTGCAAATAGTAAGCAGGAATTTGCTGTCCCCACCACAACTGTCGGCTGATATTCCAGTCGCGAACGTTCTCCATCCACACTCGATAAGTATTCTTAAACTTAGGCGGTACCAACTGAATGTTGTCGTTCATCACGTTTTCAAGGGCAGGCTGGCAAAGCTCTTTCATCTTCACAAACCATTGCAACGACAAACGAGGCTCAATGACAGCGTTGGTACGTTCTGAGTGCCCTACGTTACTTTTGTAGTCTTCGATTTTTTCAACAAAGCCCGCTTCATCAAGAAGTTTGATGATTTTTTTACGTGCAATAAAACGGTCTTCGCCTACTAAAATTTGGGCTTTTTCATTGAGCGTACCGTCTTCGTTCAAAATATCAATGATGGGTAAGTTATGTTTCAGCCCCAATTCATAGTCATTTTGGTCGTGCGCGGGAGTTACTTTTAAGCCACCCGTTCCGAAGTCCATCGTAACGTACTCGTCGGTAATGATGGGTATTTCGCGGTTAATGAGCGGAATCAGCGCTTTTTTTCCATGTAAATGCTTATAACGCTCATCGTCAGGGTGAACACAAATGGCTGAGTCTGCCATAATCGTTTCAGGACGAACTGTCGCGATGATAATGTATTCATCATCGACACTAGCAGTGCCCTCATCGGGGGTTTGGGAGATGATTTTATATCGTAAATAACACAACTTGGTCATTACCTCTTTTGTAAGAACCTCTTCGTCCGAAACCGTTGTTTTGGCTTGAGGATCCCAGTTGACCATTCGGTGGCCACGGTAAATGTATCCTTTATTATATAGGTCGATAAAAGTATCAATAACGGCATCGTACAAAGAGGGTTCCATGGTAAAACGTGTACGATCCCAGTCACATGATGCACCTAATTTGCGCAACTGCTGAAGAATGATTCCGCCGTACTTGTGCGTCCATTCCCACGCATATTCGTAAAATTGGTCGCGGGTTAAGTCGCGTTTCTGTATTCCTTTTTCTTTGAGCATAGCCACCACTTTGGCTTCGGTCGCAATCGAAGCGTGGTCGGTGCCAGGAACCCAGCAAGCCTCTTTTCCTTCCATGCGCGCTTTGCGGACAAGGACATCCTGAATGGTATTGTTGAGCATGTGTCCCATGTGTAAGACCCCCGTTACGTTGGGCGGTGGGATGACGATGGTATAAGGCTCTTTGTCAGGATTGGGCTTTGAATTGAAATAACGGTTTTCAATCCAATAGCTGTACCATTTGTCTTCGATGTCGCGCGGATTGTAGGTTTTTGAAATCATGTTTATTGGTTTATAAGTAACCCCACTTAAATCGTTCCTAAAAAAGGGAGATTTTAGTAATGATAATAGTTAGTTTTAAAGCGTTTCAATTGTGGTTAATGGAAGCCCCGTTGCCGTGGCTATTTGCTCATTGGAAAGGCCAAGGTTTTTGGCGTTGTCATTCTATTTTTTTTGCAAAAGTACGGAAAAATCCCCTTATCCCTGTCAGCGCCTTAAACGCCGACAGGGTGCTTTTTCAATCTTCTCGACCTTCTTTTCGGTTGGCGTCAGCCATTCGGACGATTTTAGGACTGAATTTAGCCAAAACCTTCACTAAGTCTTGCTGGGCTGAAATCACCGTTTCGATGTTCTTATAGACCATCGGTGCTTCGTCTAAGTCCCCACCAATCAATTGGATATTGGTCTCCTCCAAAATCTTATTGAGTTGATGACGAGTAATGTTCTCAAACGCTTTGGTTCGCGACATGACGCGCCCTGCTCCGTGAGAGGCTGAGTTGAGTGCGGTGTCGTGCCCCTTTCCACGTACGACAAATCCTGGCTGCGTCATTGAACCTGGAATAATTCCGAGGTCGTTGGGGCCTGCGGGGGTGGCTCCTTTTCGGTGAACCATCACCTCTTCTCCGTTGGAAAGGGTTTCTTTCCAAGCAAAATTATGGTGGTTTTCGACCATTTTCAGGGGCTTTTCTCGCAATTCACGCGCGATTTTTGCATGAATTTCGTGGTGATTGGCCGAAGCATATTCGCCCGCCAAATTCATGGCAATCCAGTACTCTTGACCTTCTTCGGTGTTTAAGTCGAGCCACGCCAAATGTGCTGCTGATTTGGGTAAACGTGTTTTTTGCATGGCGAGTTTGGAGTAGTAATTTGCAACTGTTCCCCCAAAACCTCGCGACCCCGAGTGCGATAATAAAGCCAAATAGTTGCCAACGGGTAGGCCGAGGAGGTCGTCTTGTTCAAAGACTTCCACAACGCCCCATTCGACAAAGTGGTTGCCCGTACCCGACGTTCCCAACTGACGGTAAGCTTTGTCTTTTAGGTCACGGATGATTTTGGTCGCTCGCCATTCTGGCAAGTCCATTACACTTTCGTCAAACTTTTTACTCGTTTCGCCCCCCATTCCGAATTTGGTATTTTCAACCAACGTTCGTTTTAATAAATGAGGTTCTCGCTTAAAAAAATCGGCAGGTAAGTCGAAAATCGACATACACATTCGACAGGCAATGTCCACCCCGACTGCGTACGGAATGACCGTTTCTGGATGGGTGGCCAAAACGCCGCCAATCGGCAAACCGTAGCCTTGGTGGGCATCGGGCATGAGCGCCCCCGCGATAGAAATCGGCAGACTCGCCGCCGTTTTCATTTGGTCTAATGCTCCTTGCTCGATATGCTCTCGCCCAAAAATGGTGTAAGGCAACGGCGCTTCACGCAAGTCGAACGCTGTAACTTCTTGTTTTTCAGAAGCGCTTAACACAAACGCAGGCTCAGGTGGCGGTAAAAACGACTTGCCTGTTTCTGAAAGTGGAATGAACACTTTTTCCTTTTGCAGGTCGTAAATGGACTTGGCTAAATTGGTTACTTTGTTTTTGGAGTAAGCAAACTTTTTAGGGTTTTCCAACATTCGAGCAAAAAGCTCAAATATCTTTTCTTTGGGATATTCGGCGTGTTGGTGAAGCCTGTTGGCAACTCGCAAAAAGGTAGTATGCAATGAGGCTGGAATATCAGCCAGTACTAAGATTTCTTCGATGGTGAATAAACTGTTCATCTGAATAGTTTGTGAAAATTTGAAACTTGTTGGGCCAGTCATTCCAAACAGGAGAAGGTAAATTGTTAAGAAAAAAGTGGCACAAAAAAAGCCCGACTTGCAAGAGTCGGGCTGGGTATGTTGAAGGAGGAATTTCGCTCTAAAACACATACTTGCCGACTCGCATAGCATCGCTGACGCAGACATCTGCGACTTGGCCAATTGCTATAATTTGCGAATACGGTAGCATAGTTGTGTTTGTTTTAATTTGTGTTACAAAATTAGGGAAAACAAAATTGTATTTTCCAATGATTTGTTGGATTTATTTTTTGTAAAAATTTCCTGATTTTTGTAAATATTTGATAATCAAAGGTTTTGTAGGTTTCTGAGATGAGATTCAGCTTGCTCCAAGATGGCCTGTTTTTCGGCGTTAGACATTTTATTGAGCAATTGATACATCATTCCAATCCTCGGATTTTTCTCCAATAGCGCCCGATTTCGCTCATAAAAATGCCAGTAAAGGCTATTGAACGGGCAGGCTTTTTCGCCAATTTTTGCTTTTTTATCGTAAAAACAAGACGCACAGTAATTGCTCATTTTATCGACGTAGTTGGCGGAAGAAACGTAGGGCTTGGACCCAACGATTCCCCCGTCAGCATACTGGCTCATGCCTCGGGTATTGGTGATTTCTACCCATTCGATGGCGTCGATGTAAATACCTAAATACCACTGATCTACCTCGTCGGGATGGATGCCTGCTAAAAGTGCAAAATTACCCGTAATCATTAGTCGCTGGATGTGGTGTGCATAAGAGAATTGAAGACTTTGCCCAATCGCGTGTTTGAGGCAATTCATCTTCGTGTCACCCGTCCAAAACCAATCGGGAAGTGAACGCTCGTGCCCAAAAAAATTGAGTTGCTGATAGTCAGGCATTTTTGCCCAATAAATCCCTCTCATGTATTCGCGCCAGCCCAAAATTTGGCGGACAAAGCCTTCGCATTGTTCAATGCTGACGCGCTCAGGATGGGTTTTCCAGTAGTCAACGGCGGCGTTGACTACTTCCGCTGGGCTAATCATTTTGGTGTTGAGCGAAAACGAAAGCTTGGAATGAAACAACGACCAGTGACCCGTGTGCATGGCGTCTTGGTAATTTCCGAAATGGGCAAAAAGAAATGTTAGAAAAAAGTCGAGGACTTCGAGCGACTGGTTGCGGGTCGTAGGCCAAGGAAAACGGTCGGCGAAGGGAGCGCCCAAATACCGAACTCCTGCGCGGTCAATTTCCTCCAAAATATCCCGATAATCGTGAGAAAACTCATGACTAGGAATTTGAGTCGGACTACCTTTAAACGCTTTTCGATTGCTACTATCGAAATTCCAACGCCCCCCAACGGGCTCAGCACCTTCCATGAGTACCTTATGTTTTTTGCGCATGGTGCGGTAAAAGCTTTCCATAAGGTAGTTTTTTTTTGAACTAAAAAGCTCTGCTACTTCCTCACGGGTCGTGTAAAAATGCTCCGTGTCATAGCTTTTACTTTGAATGCTAAGTTGCTGACAGTAAGTAGTTAACTGTTGATCGAGGCGGTATTCGTCAGGTAGCTGGTACTCAAAACACTCGATGGTGTTTTGTTCAATGAGCCAATCAAGATTTTGGGTCAAACTTTGAAGATTGTTGGGGTCATTGATGCGTAAATGAACGACACGGTGCCCCCGTTTTTGTAGGTAAGTCGCAAAATTGTACATGGCCGCAAAAAAGCCAATGACTTTCTGGACGTGATGCACCACATAATCGGTTTCTTGTCGCATTTCCATCAGCACATACAGGGTGTCGGTCGAAGTCTGAGTGTACCAACTGTGCTGATAATTAAGCTGGTCGCCTAAAATAAGTCTAAGTGTTTTCAAGGTTTTTCTTGTTTCGTTGACTGCGGCAGCGGTCGCTACAATACTTCACTTCTTCCCATACTTTTTCCCATTTTTTGCGCCATGTGAATGGGCGTCCGCACACGAGGCAGGTTTTGGTAGGTAAGTGTTGTTTTTTCAAGGTGCAAATGCGTTTTGAAGAATCAACTACCGCTAGGTAAAATTGTTTGTAAGAGCCCAAAAAAGAACGGCAGGAGGAAAACCCCTGCCGTTGCTTTGATCAATTAGACCGTAAGAACTTACTTTACCCACATTATACTTTCTCTCTTACGATAATAAGTCTATCGAATTCTTGTGTTAGGTTAGATGGTATTTTTACACACAAACACTTAAAAAAACCGACGCTCAACAAACGGACGTCGGTTTTATTTCTTTCAACTATTCTTACTGTATAAGAAAACCATTACACCACAAATGTACGGTGGCAATGCTTAAAAAGTCATTAAGAACTTACTAAATTGTCGTTAGTTTTTGAATACGGAAGCACAATGGTGAAAATGGTTGTGCGAGTGGTTTGGTCAGAGGACACATTCAGCCAGCTTTCGTGCAATTTTATGATGCGTTCTACTAACGATAGGCCGACTCCGTAGCCTTTAATATGGGAGGCTCCGTCGCGTCGATAAAAAGGCCGAAAAATGAGTTTCATTTCGTCGGAAGCAATGGTCTCACCCGTATTTTGAAACTCCAATTGAATACCTGCTTTGGTAAAAAATACGTGTACATTGACGTGGGAATTGTCAGAAAACTTGCATCCATTTTCCATCAAATTCACAAAGGCAGTTTTGAGCAAATGCGGGTTGCCGTTGACTAATAACTGGTTTTCGCTATTGATATCTTCGTCAAATTGGACGGTAATTAGATAGTTGGGCTCAGCAGATAACAAGAGACTGCGCGCATCCCAAAGCACTTCATCTATGCGAACTTCTCCGTAGAATATACGTTGCGATTCGTCATTTACTTTGGCGAGTTGAAGCAGGGTTTCAGCAAGCTGACTAAGTTCTCGAATGTCTTGTCGAACAGATACAATAAGTGATTGATAATCAATAGTACTTCTTTCCTTTAGCATCGCTACATCAAGCTGCGTCCCCATGCGCATAAGCGGATTTTTTAGCTCGTGTGAAACGTTAGAGATGAAAAGGGTTTGGAGCCTAAATGCCTCGGACAAACGGCTCAATAAATCGTTGAAAGTGAGGGTTAGCTGCCCAATTTCATCCTGTGGGTTTTCGACTGTCAGGGGTTGGTCAAGTTGGTTGGGAAATAGCTGTTTTACTTGGTTGATAATACGCGTAATGGGGGACATAGCCCTGCCCGAAAAGTACCATCCTGCAAAACCAAAAAGGATAACTTCGAGCAAATAAAGCCAGAGCAATATTTGGCGGAGACTCTCTAAGTTTTCCCTGCCCCACAAATCTTCCGCTCCAATGATGGTTGTTACGCCACCGTACGAATCGGCAAAAAAAAGGCCCAGTGCTAATTGATGATTGAGGGTAAGCCGAACTTTTTTCTCCTGACGAATGCGGTTTAATAATTCAGGGGTAATTTGGTAGGTAATCGTGTCGTTGTTGGTATAAATTTCTTGGTTTTTGGCGTTGTAAACAACTAATTTTTCGTTGATAAATACATCGTAATTTGACTTGTCAATAATTCTGAGTAGGTCGGAACTCACTTCGTTGACCTTCATTAAAAGTTCGGTCGTTGTTTGCGCTTTTTTTTCTAAGCGATCAAAAAATTCTTCTTCTACGTATTCGACCCTTAAAAGATAAATAGTTAGGAAGGTAATGAGCAAAATACTTGATACCAGTACCGTGAACTGGACGGTAAGTCGTGTCCTGATGTTCATTATTGGTCAAGTTTTAAAACATAGCCAACGCCGTAAACAGTGTGAATAAGTTTTTCCGAAAAATCTTTGTCAATTTTTTTTCGGAGCAATGTGATATATACCTCTATGACGTTGGTGCCTGTATCGAACCGAATGTCCCAAATTTTTTCAGCAATATCAACTTTCGTCAAAACCCGCCCCGTGTTTTTGAGTAAATATTCAAGCAAAGAGAACTCTTTGGCCGTGAGGTCGATACGTTTTCCTTGTCTTTTGACAATTCTGGTATCAATATTCATTTCCAAATCATGGTAGGAAAGGGAAGTGGAAGAAGTAATCGGAAACGAGTCAGAAGTGCGGTTGAGCAAAGCACGAACACGGGCCAACAATTCGGAGAAGTCAAAGGGTTTTACCAAATAGTCGTCGGCGCCTGCGTCAAAACCCATTAATTTTTCTTCGATTGCGCCCAAAGCAGTAAGCATGACAATCGGGGTGCGAATGCCTTCTTGGCGAAGTAGTTTACAAAAATCCACGCCGTTGAGCTCGGGCACGATGACATCCGTGATGATGAGGTCATAGTTTGTACGTTTGGCTAAAAGGTGGCCGATTTTGCCGTCGTAAGCAATATCAACTTCATAGCCATTTTCTTCTAGTCCCTGACGGATAGATTGTACCGTTTTTACATCATCTTCAACAACTAATAGCTTCATACACAGTTGAATGGGTGGTGAATTAGGCTGCAATTAAACAAAGAATGCTTAAAAAGTCATTAAATGACCACTTGACCTTCGGAGGGCTCTCCAATAATTTGGTGTTGGTGATGGATAAAACGATAACCCGAAAGCCACGCAAGCAGCGAGTCAAACTGATGTTGGTGGCGTGGATATTCGTTAAAAAGTAGGCTTGGATACTTGAAAGTGAGCAAATCGCAAAGATTGGAGAAGTCAATTTTAGATAATTTTTTGTGGTATTGATTTTTTAATTCGAGTTGAGCAAGGGCTTTTGGATATACTTCATATACCGAAAGGGCATGTTTTGTAGTGAGCGTTTGCCGTAGTTCCATCGCCCTTGCTGTGAGGCCGCCCAAAAACATCGGAGACATGGCTTTGAGGGCTATATCGCACTGCCGATAATGGAAATTGGTGCAGCCTTGTTGCCGCGTATAAACTCCAGGCAATGAGAGTGGCGCGTCGATAAATACGTGTTGAATGGAGGATGACTGAGGCTGTTCAATAAAGCGTATGATAAACGCATCGGCATCGCGGCGGTCGGCATCGTAAAACTGAAGTACCTGACCATTGTGGTGACAAATGACAGTGTTGCCCGAAGTTTTTGAGCCGTAATCAATTCCAATCCAGTGAGTTAATGTCATCGTTTTGAAACTTTGTTAAGACTAATGCTACGCTGACGAGAACAATGGAAGCGGTCTATTTCGTCGGTGCGTAAGGATTGGTGTTTGGTGCTGCGGCCGTTCATTCGTTTTCGCCACATTTCAAAACTACTGCGTTTCATGTGGGTACGCATGGTCGCAATCACTTCTTTTTCTTTCAGTCCAAACTGTGCTTCGATGGCTTCAAAAGGAGTTCGGTCTTCCCATGCCATCTGAATTATTCTATCAATATCTTGTTCGGTCAACATGCTTTTTTCGGAAAATAGCGAGTGAGGTTGTATGAAATGAAAACATAGTTTATGGATATTTTGTTTGAAAAAGCCGTCTTTGCGAGCCGTTATTAGTATAGCTCGTTACTGGAATTTTGGCACGCTTGTTGAGGACACGCTAGGCACAGTTCGAAAAGTTGTAATCGAAAGCCAAAGCAGACGAATGAAACATTATTTCTATAAAGCCATTGCATTGATAGTTTGTTGGTTAGCTCTTTCAGTTGAAGGGTCCTATGCGCAACTTGTCAATAGCTTCACGAGCGAAAGCCCCGCCATTACTTGCCAACCCAACGGTGCGGAAACCGTCGTTACCATTACCAATGGTAGTACAGCCCTGACCAACGCGACCATTACGATTCAGTTGGGCGTGGGCATTCAAATGATTCCAACTTCTACGCAGTCCTTACAAGGCCCTGCGGTGGTCGGAACGGCAGTGAATCTAAATGCCCCCAACTTTACGGTAGCTTCTTGGCCTGCCAATACGACCTTGAAATTTTCGTTTCGGAAAAAGGCCGTATGTGCCGCCCGTGCCCAAAAAATCAGCGGCGGTGGTTTTCAAGACGTGATTTCCATTAAAAATAGCAGTGGAACAACCCTTTCGATTTTGGGAACAAAAACGGTCAATTACGACGTAATTTATGCGTCATTGAGTATCACTTCGGCAAGTACTTCGCCCGTTTCGATTAATCCTGGCCAAACCGCCACCCGTAGCATGACCATCAGCAATGGGTCATTTGGGCAGTTAGAGGAGTTTCTTTTTGCCGACATTACCAGCGCGGGCAAGTTTACTTACAGCGATTTTCGCATCAATCCCGCCAATACCAACATCAGTATTCCCGTGTCGGCCATCAGCACGTCGGGTGATTCGGTAAAAGTAGCTTTCAACAAGGCGTTGATTAAATTTATTGGCGACGGTGACGAAGCGTTTGAATTGAATGAAAATTTTGTTTTACAATATAAAATTACCGTAAACCCTTGCTGCCCAGCAAGTACTGTGACGTCGAAGCTCATTGCGCAATGGGGCTGCGATGGACAAATTTGCCAAACGGCCACTGACAATACGTCTTCGATTTCGGTAACGACTGTGCAGCCCACGCTCACTTTTTCAACCCGAACGACCACGCCGCGCTGTTTTGATACGCCAGCCAAACAAACCATTGTGGTGGCCAATACAACGGCCTATGCCGCCACCAACGTAAAAGTGCAGTTTGGAACGGTAAACAGTACGCCCAATTTTGACAACACCCAGCAATTGTATTTGGCAGGGCCGTATTCGTACCGAATCAAAAATTTTGGAACTCCCCAAACAGCTACGCCCAACCAATTAGCGACGGCAACCAATGCCTGCGCCCCTGCTAATTCCCCGTCACGAATGGAAATCACCATTCCGACAATAGCACCTGGCGATACGGCTTTCATTGATTTTTACACCGTTTCTTGTTGTATTGCTACTTGTAACGCCGCTTATACGCCGCGCCGTTGGGGGTATTCGGGTACCTACAGTGGGGCTTGTGCGACCACAACTTACACCCGCACGATTCAGTCGGGACAAAGCGAAAGTTATACTGCCAATACTTTTACGTTAGATTCGCCTTTGCAAATCTATGATGGTCAGACGTTTACGATGGAGGTGCTTTCAAACAGTAGTAGTATTCCTTCAAACTATAACACTGCGCCTGCCTATTTGGAATATAAATACACAATTCCCGACGGATTTTTATTTTCGGGGAATGCCGCTGACTTTTCGTTCATTGATGCAGGAGGTGTGACCCGAACTCCCAGCTTTTTCAATTATACCGCGGGAGTGCTTACGGTGCGCTTCAATGCCCCCATTAGTTTTAGCCAAACCCGCGCAAGGGCACTTCTAAAACTCACCGCTAAATGTGGTACGGCAGGAAATAAAACGATTGGTTTTCAGTCGCAATTTATAACTGACCCAAGCTGTACAACGGGCTGTGGAGCTTTACCGCCGCAGTGTTCGAGTATTGTCACCGAATTATTGTGCCCAGGCGGTGCCTGTACGCACGGAATGAACTGGGCCTTGTACGACATTCGACGCATAACAACGGGCAGCCCCGATAATAATAATGACAGCAGCCCCGATGCTACAGGAAACCTTGATTTGGCTAAGTTAGACCGTTTTGTGGTCGGCGATACCCTTCGTGCCGTCTATGCTGGAAGGGTTAAAACGTCGGCAACCATTCCTAGTTTTACCTATGGATATGCCACGGCTTCCATCACCAACGCCGACGAAATAGCCGACGCGCGTTATACAGTCCAAATTATACGAGGAGCTAATTCTTATACTTGTACGAACCTCTCAGCAACAGTAACAGGTACAACAACCAAGGTATTTACCTACGATTTTAGCACGACTACCTTGATTTCAAGGTCATGTTTGCCCGCAAGTTTTACGTTTGCCAACGGCGATTCGGTGGTGGTAACGGCCAAGTACATTGCTAATAACCTCACGGCCAATTCGTCAGTTGAGGAGGTTTTGGATATTACGCCAGAGTTTTATGTCGCCAACGTCGTAGCACCTACATCAGGTCAAAAGTACCAATGTGGAACGCGTAAAGGACGGGTGCGGCACTTTGATATTTTTAACAGCACCACTACTTCAAACACAAATTTGAACGGTTGTGGCAGTTTTACGTTGGTCAACAACTTCAATTTTAGCGTTGGAACTTCTACCAGCACTACCGCAGGCGCTAACATTTTTACCAACGAATACCGCATTTTCCAAGTACCCGCTACTTCCAAAACGTTGGCTTCGCCTGCCACTTATACCATCAATAAAGTCGATATATCGTTGACTCGCTCGGTAGGGTATAATACAACGACGACCAACATTACCATCCCAAGTTCGTATTATTTCTATTCGGGCGACACTTTGATTGTTAATCTTCAACAACTTTTTGTGAACGGGCTTTTGCCTTATCCCGAAGAAGGCTACGCGTTGCGCGAGACACTTACGCTTACGCCCATTGGGGCGGCGGGTTACGTCAATTCTTCCAGTTCCATTCGGACTTTTACGCAATACCGAAATCTGTCACCACTCTCGGCCCTGACGGGAGCGACCGTCAATAGTACTAACTTGAGTAGCACCGTAAACTATAACGCGCCTCGTTTGCAACTGAGCACTTCACAGCCTACAGTCAACGCCACGTCGAGTTCGGTGTCGTGGGATGTGGTGGTGAGCAATACCTCTACCTTGGCCGATGCGCCTTTTCCGTGGCTGACTGTTAAGAGCAAAAACGGGACGTTCGTCTTGACCCAAGTACAAGACATTACGGGTACAGCAGTTAATATTGCTCCCAACGCGGGCGGAATTTACCAAGGAAGCTCAACCATATCGAGGAATGGAAGTAGGAGGTACCGTATCACGGGGACGACTAACTTTTGCGGAAGAGATACCATTCAAGTTTTTACAAGTTGGTCATGCTTAGGGCTTTCCAGCGGTTCTACCTTAGCTACTGTTCCTTATATTTCAGACTCATTATCGCTTTATTACGAGGTAAAACCTTCTCAGATTTCGGCCACCATTACCAAAGCCGCTGGGCCTTTCGACATGTGCCAGCCGTTTGAAGTAGAAGTGCGCATTGTGTCGGGGCAGCCTACTTCGGTCAATAGTATTTTGGCTAATCTTGAATTGCCGACCAATAACGGGAAGATTGGGTTGGATTACATTGCGGGGTCAGGCACGATTGAATATCCCAAAGGAACAACAAAACGAATTTTCAGCACGGCAGGAGATAACTTAATTTTAGCAGCACAAAATGCCCAAAACTCGACTTTACCGTTTGATTTGGGCGTTATTGATCCCACCAACTTTGGCACGGGAAAAAGCCTGTCGGGGGTTGGTTCGGCACCCAACAACGAAGCTGTCATTCGTTTTAAACTTCAACCAAATTGCGATTTATTATCTGGACAACCCTTTGGGTTGCGGGTGTTTGGTAAAGACCCTTGTGCGAATCCAGCACTGGGAAATTCAGAATATGTTCAAGGGTTTGCCGTGAATATTCGGGGTGCCAATACGCCTTACAAAACGCAGGTGAGTCTTTCGCTGCCTTCCATTAATGCCTGTGCCAATGTCAATTATCCGATTGGAGTAAGCGTCTTAAATTTAGGTTTGTCAGCCACCAATGACAGTGGTTTGGTGGAAGTTCAGCTGCCTGTGGGTTATTTGCCCGTAGCGGGTTCGGTGGTATGTAGTTCAAGTTTTTGTCCGCCCAATTTGAATAGTTATACAGTTGTAAATTTGCCCAACGGAGGTAAATCACTGACGTGGCGAGTTGCGGCTGGAATGCCCATTGGTGGCGCAATGAATCTTACGTTCCAAGTACAGGTAAACTCCTCAACCTCTTGTAGCACCGAGCAAGTGGTTGCCCAAACTTCTTTGCCTTTTGATGTATTTTGTGGCACTACGCTTTGTCCCGATTTCAGGGTATTGACGGGGCTTGTTTCGGATACTATTTCGGTTAAAAAGGCCAATTTTACCTACGTTTCTCACAGTATTGCCTTTACGTGTAGCAGTGCAACGGGGCAATTTAAGTTTAAAAATACGGGAGCTCCTGTAGCTGCTGGAAATGCTACAACCGTTGAACTTTATCAAGACAAGGACAAGAGCGGCACTTATACTACAGGTGACGTATTGCTTCAAACCTATTCGACAACGCAAGCCATTGCCACCAACGAAACCATCACTTTAAGCGGCGCTATTCCTTATTCGGAACCGATTCCGTGTCCGTTGGTGGTGTTGGTAAAAGGCTGTGCATGTACGACTTATCAAAAAAATTTGGGAGGTGATTTTAAATACGAAAATGCGGGCGCCGATGCCACTACTTGTAGCAATGCCCCCGCCCAATTAGGTTGTAGCGCAGGCTTGGCAGGTTATACGTACGAGTGGACGCCCGTGGGTGCGGCATTGTTGAGTGAATTAAGCAGTACGACCGTGGCCAACCCAACTGTAACGGTGGTCAACAACGGAACGACGCCCATCATTCGCAAATATTTACTGAGCACGACCCATGCCAGCGGCTGCGTGACGACCGATGAGGTACAAATCACCATCAACCCAGCGCCCGTTGCCTACGACGCGACGCTCGAAAAGTGCGATGACGGCGACGGTCGCGTTGATTTTACCTTGACCAATGCCAATGCCATGGTAACGGGTGGACAAGCCAATATGCAGGTAACTTACTTTGCAACTCGGGCCAATGCCGCCGCCAACATAAGTCCTTTGGGAAGCACGCGTTCGGCGGTGAATGGAGATTCGGTTTTTGTGCGCGTTTCAAGACTGAATGAAAACTGTTTTAGCGTCGGAAAAGTCACGTTGGTAGTCAATCCTTTACCTGCTGCTTCGGCAGTAGCGACCAATGCCACTTGCTTTGGTGCGGCTACGGGTAGTGTTAATTTAACCCCAACGGGCGGAACGCCCAATTATACTTTCCTTTGGTCAAACGGGGCTACTTCAGAGGACATTAGCAACGTAGCTTCTGGTACTTATTCGGTCACGGTGACAGATGCAAAAGGATGTACCGCCACGGCTTCTGCTGCGGTAGGGCAGCCTGCTCAGTTGACAGCTTTGATAGCTCGAACTCCCATTACGTGCAATGGTTTAACGAACGGTAGCCTCAATTTGACGGTAACAGGCGGAACGCCAAATTATACATTTGCGTGGTCAAACGGCGCAACAACTGAAGATTTATCGGGTTTATCTACAGGTGTTTACAGTGTTACGGTGCGAGATGCCAACGGATGTACGGTGACCCAAAGCGATACCATTACCCAACCAACCGTTTTGCAATTGTCAACTACGCAAGTGGATGTAAAATGCAACGGTGCCACAACAGGACAGATTGATTTGACCGTCACGGGAGGAACCGCACCTTATACCTACCAATGGAGCAACAGTGCGACAAGCCAAGATGTAACGGGTTTAACGGCCGCTACTTATACTGTAACCGTAACTGATAAAAATGGCTGCCAAAAATCGACCCAAGTAACCATCACGCAACCACTAGCCTTGGTAAGTAGTAAGGCAGTGACAAACGTAAATTGTTATAACGAAAACACGGGAGCGATTGACCTGACCGTGACGGGAGGGACAGAGCCTTACACCTACGTATGGGATTCGGGGCAAACCTCACAAGACATCATAAGCCTGAAAGCAGGTACTTACCGAGTGACCATTACTGATGCCAACGGATGCGTAAAAAGTGATTCGGCCACCGTGACTCAAGCGCCTTCTTTCTTTATTTTTGGTAGCCAAACCAACGTAAAATGTTTCGGTGAAGCCACGGGTTCGATTACTTTAGATGCCGTTGACGGCGCAACTCCGCCTTATACGTACTCGTGGAGTAACGGGGCTACAACGCGTAATTTGACTAATTTGGTAGCGGGAGAATACACCGTTACAGTAACCGACGCCAATGGTTGTACGGTCAAAGGAAGTAACCAAATAAGCCAGCCTGCGGAGTTGGTGGTAGGGGTCAATTCCAATGATGTTACTTGCCCGAATGGCTCTTCGGGCACGCTCATTTCGTCGGTGTCGGGAGGAGTAAAACCGTATCGTTACGAATGGAAAAACGCAAGCAATGCCGTGATTGCGACCACGCCTAACGTCTATGGCTTGCCCGTTGGAAGCTATACCCTCACGGTAATTGATTCAAATAACTGTGTAAAACAAACTGCATCAACGACTATCAGTCAACCACCTTCTTTATCAGCCCAATACGAAACTACCCCTGTGTCGTGTTCCAATGGAAACAACGGAACCATCACTGTTAATGCCAGTGGTGGAACGGGCGTGCTTACTTATACGTGGTCAGACGGAGGAACAGGAGCAACCCGTATGGGCTTAGTGGCTGGAAAATATTCCGTAGAAATTTCGGATGCGAATGGCTGTAAAATTACAGTATCGGATATTGAAATTACCCAACCTTCGGTGCTTGCGGCGTCAGGTGTTAGCATTGCCACCAAGTGTTACCAAGGTGCCGACGGACGCATTGACTTGACGGTCACGGGAGGAACGCAACCCTATACTTTTGGCTGGTCAAATGGTAGTAGCATCGAAGACCCACAAAACCTAGCTGCGGGCACATATAATGTGACGGTGCAAGATAACAAAGGCTGTACCGTGACGACTTCTGTGACAGTTTCGGAACCTACGCCTTTGGATGTAACAATTGTTCCCTTAAACGCCAATTGTGCAGGCAGCAGTACGGGACAAGCCAATTTGACAGTTACGGGCGGAACGGGGCCTTATACTTATTTGTGGTCAACTAATGCCACTACCGAAGACGTAACAGGTCTAGCTGCAGGCGTTTATACCGTAAATATAACCGATGCCAATGGCTGTAAAACCAACGGACAAACGACCATTGCGCAACCTGATTCCCTCAAAGCGTCGGCCACAACCCAACGCGTAAGCTGCTACAATGGCAATGACGGCAAGGTGGACTTGACCGTTCAGGGTGGAACGTCACCATATACCTATCTTTGGTCAACGGGTGCGACATCGCAAGACTTGACGGGCGTAAACGCAGGTTTGTATTCGGTGGTGGTGAAAGATGACAATCAATGCGAAACCACCTTGTCGGTAACGGTGACTCAGCCTGATTCGCTGCTCCTTTCGTTTACCAAAACCGATGCCCAGTGCCGCAGTAAAAACGACGGAAAAATTTCAGTTTCGGTGACGGGCGGCGTAGCACCGTATCAATACGCGTGGTCAAACGGAGCGACCACTGCCCAACTTCAAAACTTGGAGGCAGGTTCTTATACCGTTACTGTCACAGACTCCAATCTTTGCCAAAAACAACTGACCATTACCGTAGCCGAACCTGATTCGTTAAAAATTGAACCCCTTTTGACGGCCGTAAAATGTTACGGAGGAACCGACGGTAAAATCGACATTAGTGTATTCGGAGGAACGCAACCATATACCTACGCGTGGTCAAATGGCGCAACTTCTCAGGATATTTTGGCCACCAAAGCAGGAAATTATACCGTGACCGTCACCGACGCTCAAGGCTGTGAAAAAGGAGTAAATGTGACCCTGACGCAGCCTGATTCGTTGCATATTTCGGCGGTAGTGCAGAATGTTCATTGTAAAAATGGTGCCGATGGTAAAATCAATTTGACCATTACAGGAGGCACTACTCCTTACCAATACACTTGGTCAAATGGGAAAACCACCAAAGACATTGAATCGCTGGCGGTAGGTACTTATTCAGTCACGGTGCAAGATGCGAACGGTTGTAGCGCCGTTTTCCAAACAATTTTAACCGAACCTGATTCATTGATAGTCACTTACCAAGCCGCACCAATTCTATGCAAAGGGGCTACCACCGACGTCAACGTAAGTGTGCGCGGCGGAAAAGCACCGTACACCTACCAATGGGCCAACGGTATGACGGTGGAGGACTTGCTTGCAGCCAAGGCAGGAACGTATTCGCTGACGGTAACGGACTCGAATTTGTGCGTCAGAACGTTGGCGTTTGTCCTCACCGAACCCGACTCGCTCAAATTATCGGCTACTGCCCAAAGTGTAAGCTGTAAAGGTGGTACAACAGGAAGTATTGATTTATTAGTAACGGGTGGCACGATGCCTTACAGTTATGAATGGTCGAATGGTGCTGTGATTCAAGACCTTGCCAACCTCAGCGCGGGCTCGTATAAAGTAAAAGTGAAAGACGCCAACGGTTGTGCTGATAGCCTGACAGTGGTCGTTTCGGAACCAGACCCGTTGAAAGCAACTTATGCTTCCAACGATGTAAAATGCAAAAGTGATAACACAGGTCGCATCGACGTTACGGTGACTGGCGGGACGGAACCGTACAGTTATGCGTGGTCAAACGGGGCGGTAAGTGAAGATATTACGAGCCTTGCAGGAGGAGTTTATACCTTGATGGTTACTGATAAAAATGGTTGTAGTACCGACCTCCGCGTGGTGATTGGCGAGCCTGATTCGTTGAAACTATCGCTTTCACCCGAAAATGTGACGTGTAAAGGACTAAGCTCGGGAACGATTTTATCGACAGTTTCGGGCGGAACAAAACCTTGCAAATATTCGTGGTCAAACGGTTCTACTTTACCAAACGTCTATGGACTGCCTGCAGGAACATATACGTTGACGGTCGTGGACAGTAATTTGTGTGTAGTATCAGCGTCAGCAACACTGGCCGAACCTGCCGAATTAGCTCCTAACGCCGAAATCAAGCACGTATCGTGTTTTGGCGGAAACGACGGTAGCATTGATTTTAACGTTCAGGGCGGAACGGGTGTTTATACCTATTCGTGGTCAAACGGCGCGACGACCCAAGACATTTCCAACCTCGTAGCGGGCGTATATCGCCTGACGGTGAAAGATGAAAATAACTGTTCAATTGAAATAGATTTTACCATAACACAACCCAACAACCCACTTTCGCTGACCCTAACGCCTACTTCGCCCACCTGCCACGATGGAGAGAATGGTAAAGTGATGTTAGCGATTGCAGGCGGGACAACGCCTTACAAGGTACGTTGGTCAAATGGTGCTGAAATGCAGGACATTGCTGATTTAAAGAGCGGTTGGTACAAAGTAGTGGTTTCGGATGCCAATGGATGTACAACCACCGACAGTGTTCAACTGGCAAATCCTGCTTTGTTGTCGTTGGTGGCCAAGGGAGATACCGTTTGCGAAGGCGATACCGTGAAACTTTCGGCTACTTATGACCCAACGGCACAAATTAGCTGGACGGGGCCTGTGGGATATGCTTCGGGTAATCCTAACCCGATGATTATCAATTCGCAATTGTACCAAGCAGGAACTTACGTAGCAACCGTGACCAAAGGGGAATGTTTCCGCACTGATACTGTTCAGGTGGTGATCCACCAGCGTCCGTCGGTGATGGTGATTTACGCGGGATGTATTCCCAATTCGTACGAAATTCGGGTGCAGGTTTCGCCCAATGCCCAATTCTCGTCCGATGAAGGAACAGTTTCCTATGAAGGCGACAACAAGTACTACATTCGTAACATTCCAAACAACAAAATAGCCACGTTTACGGCCACCAATCAGTCAGGATGTTCGATGTCCCAGAAAGTTGACCGTACTATTTGCGATGCCAACCAGCCGAGTCCATGTACCAACAATCCTGCGGGACCTAACGCGGTGATTTGTGAGCCAACCGAAACACACCAATTGCCCAAACCGACCAATAGCCGTTATTGGATTGCGTCGGCATCGAATCCAAGTTCGGCCTTTGCAGATACCACGGGCTTAGTAACGGGTATGACCTCCAATGGCCAATACCGCTTTATTTTGGTTTCTCCGTTGGATAACTGTACCGATACCGTAAGCATCACACGCAACGCTTTGCCGACGTACCAGTTGGTAGCTTCTTCGCCACAATGTGCGGGCGACAGCGTAGCGGCCAAAGGCTTTATTCAGTTGAAAAATTTTGCAGCTACTTCGTCGTACGGGTTGACCGTTGGCGATGTATATGATGTTAACCAAACGCTTGCGCCAATCCCTGCCGATGGTTTGGTATTGAAAAATGCTGGTAGCGCCACGACCGATATTACTTACACGTTAAGGGTTTATTCGGAAACGGGATGTTTTATGGAAGAAAAAATAGTGTTGCAAAAAGCCCCCGAACCGTTGGTGTTGCAATTAACACCACAGAAAGTAAATTGTACAACACCCCAATCGGGAGCCATCAACTTAGAAGTGTCTGGTGGCACCTCTCCTTATAGTTATGCCTGGTCAAACGGGTCGGCGACACAAGACTTGACGTCGATTGCGAAAGGGCTTTACCGCGTGGTGGTGACGGATGCGAACGGTTGCATGGCTTCCGACAGTGTCGAGGTGGCAGGCCCCACGTTACCGTCAGTGGTTGCCGTAGGCGATAGCGTATGTGTGGGAGAAACCATCCAATTATCGGCCACGGTGAGCAACGGTGCGAGCATTAGCTGGACAGGCCCTGCGAATTTTAGTTCAAATGCGGCAAACCCAACTCGTCCGAATGCGCAACTAACGCAGGCAGGGACGTACATCATAAAAGTGACGGATGGATATTGTGAACAAAGCGATACGGTGGAGGTAGTGGTGAATGAATTGCCATCGTTGACGGTGGAATCGGCGCAATGTTCGTTGACAAGTTATACGGTGCGAGTAAAAGTAACGGCGCAAAGCACGTTGCAGTCGAGTTTGGGAACGGTGAATTCGGAAGGAAATGATACGTATTTGGTTTCCAACATTCCAATTACTCAGACGGCGAGTTTGACGGTAAAATCGTCAAGCGGTTGTACGTTTGTCAAGCAAGTAGATCGGACCTTGTGCGACGCCAATCCACCGCAACAATGTACCGATAATCCAGCGGGGCCCAACGTGACGATGTGCGAACCTACGTTGACGTATAATTTACCAAAAGCGACCAATGGACGTGTGTGGAGCGTAGTGGGTGGAAACCCGTCTTTTACAACGATTGATAGTACGGGTTTGGTGAAAGGGTTGACGCTTGAGGGAACGTATCGTTTCGTACTTACTTCAGTACTTGAGAATTGTGTGGACACGGTAAGCATCACGCGCAATGCGCTACCGACGTACCAGTTGGTAGCTTCTTCGCCACAATGTGCGGGCGACAGCGTGGCGGCCAAAGGCTTTATTCAGTTGAAAAATTTTGCAGCTACTTCGTCGTACGGGTTGACCGTTGGCGATGTATATGATGTTAACCAAACGCTTGCGCCAATCCCTGCCGATGGTTTGGTATTGAAAAACGCAGGTAGCGCCACGACCGATATTACCTACACGTTAAGGGTTTATTCGGAAACGGGATGTTTTGTGGAAGAAAAAATAGTGTTGAAAAAAGCCCCCGAACCGTTGGTGTTGCAATTAACACCACAGAAAGTAAATTGTACAACACCCCAATCGGGAGCCATCAACTTAGAAGTGTCTGGTGGCACCTCTCCTTATAGTTATGCCTGGTCAAACGGGTCGGCGACACAAGACTTGACGTCGATTGCGAAAGGGCTTTACCGCGTGGTGGTGACGGATGCGAACGGTTGCATGGCTTCCGACAGTGTCGAGGTGGCAGGCCCCACGTTACCGTCAGTGGTTGCCGTAGGCGATAGCGTATGTGTGGGAGAAACCATCCAATTATCGGCCACGGTGAGTAGCGGAGCAAGTATCAGCTGGACAGGCCCTGCGAATTTTAGTTCAAATGCGGCAAACCCAACTCGTCCGAATGCGCAACTAACGCAGGCAGGGACGTACATCATAAAAGTGACGGATGGTTATTGTGAACAAAGCGATACGGTGGAGGTAGTGGTGAATGAATTGCCATCGTTGACGGTAGAATCGGCGCAATGCTCGGTGACGAGTTATACGATACGGGTAAAAGTAACGGCGCAAAGCACGTTGCAGTCGAGTTTGGGAACGGTCACTTCGGAAGGAAATGATACGTATTTGGTTTCCAACATTCCGATTACTCAGACGGCGAGTTTGACGGTAAAATCGGCCAGCGGTTGTACGTTTGTCAAGCAAGTAGATCGGACCTCGTGCGACGCCAATCCACCGCAACAATGTACCGATAATCCAGCGGGGCCCAACGTGACGATGTGCGAACCTACGTTGACGTATAATTTACCAAAAGCGACGAATGGACGTGTGTGGAGCGTGGTGGGTGGAAATCCGTCGTTTACAACGATTGATAGTACAGGTTTAGTGAAAGGGTTGAACAAAACGGGTACATACCGATTTGTTTTAACTTCAACGCTTGAAAACTGTGTGGACACGGTAAGCATCACGCGGTTAGCCGCGCCCACATTTGGCGTCTTGTTATCTCCTCCGACCTGTCTAGGTGATAGCGCGAAAAAGGACGGTTACTTACAAATAACAGGCTTTGAATCTACGGCCACTTTCGGACTTACAGTAGGAGCCACTTACGATGAAACGGTGGTTCAGCAGCCGATTCCTGCCAACGGAAGGTTGTTGGAGGCGATTGCCAACCCAACGGCGGCGGTTACTTACGTGATTCGAGTGATGACGGTCAACGGCTGTTTTGCCGAAAAGAAAGTAGTTTTGCAGCCAGTAAACTGTGAATGTCCCGAGATACCTTGCGTGCCTTTGCAGATGCAGCGGAAGCGAAAGAAATAGGTTAAAGCTGAGGCTGTCCAAAAAGTAACAGGTTACAAAATTTTCTTTGGATTCAACCTCATCCCAACCCTTCTCCTTCCAGGAGAAGGGCTTAAAAAGTCCCCATCTCCAGAAAGGAGAGGGGGATTTAGGGGGTGAGGTTGAATAGAAGCCGAAGATAATTTGGTGATACCAGACTTTTGAGACAGTCTCGGTTGATTTACTTCTCAATCACTATGTCATACTTTTCCAACAACCCCGCCACGCCCAAAAGCGAGAACTTCGCTTTTTTAATTTTGTTGGTTTCGGGGTTAATCACGTAGTTGTACGACGACCTAAAATCTGCCTTTTCAAGCAAAGTACGGTCAAAACTTGCAAGTTCAAGGTTGCAATTGTTGAAAACCGCCTGCGTCAAGTCACATTCTACAAAATCAACCCCTTGGAGTTGGGTATCTTTAAAGTGCGTTTTTTTGATTTTTGTCCGAAAAAAAGAGGAATGATTGAGTTGGCAGCCTTCAAAAGAGAAAGAAAGCCCGAAACCGTTGCAGTTGTCGAATCGTAGTCCCAAAAGTTTACAATCTTTAAAAACCACCCCATTCAAGGTCGTATTTTTCAGATTTACCATGCTCAAGTTGCAGCCTTTAAATTCGCAGTCGATGAATTTGATGCTTGTTAAATCGCTGTCCGAAAAAAGGCAATTTTGAAACACACAGCTTTCGTATTCGCCTTTGGGGAGAGGTATTTCGGTGAAGTTTTGTTTATCAAACAATTGGTCTTGTATGTAGCTTTCTTGCATCGTGAGGCAGAATTTTCAAGTTTTTGCCCCAAAAATAGTGCTAAAAGTGGTCTTTGGATTAACAAAGTTTTTTCACGCAGAACATCTGTGAAAAGCATTTGGGTCAATCTGTGTGAAAAAGAAGTTGAAACTCAAATGGGAACTTTACTGCTTGTATCCAACTTAATTTAACATACTGTCAAAGCAGTGATGCAAAGAACCATCAAGAAACGTCCTCGCTAAACGTGAAAAATAATCTCTCTCCTTCTTCTTCAGGCTTACTTAGTATGTTGTTTGCGGCATTTTGCTTCTCGGTTTCGGGGGCTTGTACGCGGGTGTTAGGCAAACACATTAGCTCCGTCGAACTGGTTTTTTTTCGGAACATTATTGGCGTTCTTTTTGTGTTGTTTAGCGTTTTGCAACGGCCTTTGGTGCAGACAGGCGGAAGGCTAGGATTACTTGTTTTTCGAGGAATTATCGGGACCTTGGCACTGTATTTGTTCTTCTTTGCCGTGACCAAAATCGGCTTGGCCGAAGCCATTACCTACCAGCAATCGTACCCCGTTTTCTTGGCGCTGATTGGCGTTGTGTTCTTAAAAGAAAAACTTTCAACACCCGTTTGGTGGGCTATTTTTATCGGATTTTCGGGGATTTGTTTCATCTTTTTGCCGCAGTTTCACACCGATTTCTTGAGCCTAAAACACCACGCTCTCGGCCTCACCAATGCCATTATGACGGCCTTGGCCTACATGAGTATTGCGCAGTTGGCGGGCTATTACGACTCCCGCAGCATTGTGCTGTCGTTTATGCTTTCGGGGATTTTGATGCCGATGCTTTCACTCGGCTTGGGTGAAATGGTAGAGGCCCCCGAATGGTCGTTCCTCATTGCAAAATACGTGCAACCTGCGGGTACCGATTGGCTGTGGATTGCGTTGTTGGCGATTTCGGCTTTGTTGGGACAACTCTTTTTGACCAAAGCCTTTACCTTCGGAAAATCGGCGGAAGTAGCAGCTATTGGTTATTCCAACATCGTTTTCTCGGTCATCTTCGGCATCTTTCTTGGCGATGCGCTACCTGCCACATTGAGCTGGTTTGGGATTGTATTAATTATCGTTTCGGGAGTATTGATTGCCTTTCAGAAAGGGAAAAAAGAGGCTCAATAGCATTTGCCTCAACAACGGTTTTGCTTGTAGCGCCTGTACCAATGAGGCAATCGCAAGTAGCCCATACAACGCCGCGACAACGACAGTGGCTTTGGTATTTTTGAGCAAATAAAAAGAAAGAATGGGCAACACTTGCAAAGCGTGCATCCCGATAAAATGAGCAACGCGGAGGTCGCCGACGGTTTTACTCCACCCCAACACAAACAAATTGGAATTGTCGTTGTAGGCACCTACGCTGTGGTTGAGGCGTGAACCCATTGCAAAGCCCTCAAACGCAAAAATCACAAACAAAAGAATACCCAACCGAATGGCCCACAGATAATGGAGTGGGAGGGTGGGAAACTCTTGCTGCATGAATAGCCATCCGATGTAGGCCGTGTAAATGGTAGTGGCGCTGGCGGCTACGGCCATCAATCCGTATAATAGTGAATAGATTGGGCTGCTTACGTTGTAATGCGATAACTGCCCTCTGTTCGCTTGAAAAGCAATGTAGAGGAGTTCAAAACCAAGCAATAAAACGGTAGTCCAGTTGAAAAGCGATAGGTTAAATTTGGGTAAATAGTAACAATACCAAGCCATTGTCCATGCGTAAGCTCCAATGGATAAAGCGAATTTCAAAGGTTTGTTCCACGCGTTTACCTTAAAAACTTGAACTATGGTCACTTGGCTAAGAACCAAAAAGGCCAACGCCAGTAGGTTGCAGATTAAGCCAAAGTAAAAGAGCGTTTCGTTGCGAGATTTGAGTTCAGTAAGGAAGTTCATGGGATTGAAGATAATGTTTTCAATGCCAAAAATACCTTAGTCAGCAACTTTAAATACTTTAAAATGGGCTCAACCAACAAATGCAATAGGGGGAAGTGTATTTTTAGGAGGTTGAAATGCTGTGATTACGGGCGATTCGTGTCTTTTTTTATAGAAACGACGGGCAGGTGAATTCGGTATTTTTGGGCAATGATACGGACAAAAATCACTATAATCGCGGCGATGAGCTGGGTAAAACTGGTAGAAAAACCCACTTGAAGACCCGCATAATACACCAATCCCCCCGCAACGCAAGCCAAGGCGTAAATGTCTTTGCGCAGCAAGAGGGGCACTTCGTTGAGCAATACATCGCGAATAACGCCGCCAATCGACCCCGTGACAGTCCCCATAACAATGCACACCCAAAATGGTAAATCCATCGCAAGGCTCTTACTAATACCCACCGTAGTGAACAGCCCCAGCCCAATGGCATCGAACAAAAACAATGCCCGCTGCCACTTGAAAATTTTGTCTTTGAACAAAAGTGCTGCCACCAACGCGATGCCTGTCATAATAAAATAGTGACTCTCCTGCATCCAAAATGGTCGAATACCCAACAACACATCCCTGACTGTACCACCGCCAATGGCAGTAACCAGCCCAATCAGGTACGCCCCAAACCAATCCACTTTTTTGTTGGAAGCAAGCTCGATGCCACTGAGGGCAAAAACGAAGGTGCCAATCAGGTCGATGGAAGTAAGGAGAAGGGTGTTGGGGGGAAGCATTTTTTTAGTGTCGAGTGTCGAATGCAGAATGTCGAATTTTGTGCTGAGGGTCCGTGCTGAGGGTTGCTTACAACCCGTTTTTCTGTGCCGAGGGTTGCTCACAACCCGAGTTCGCCCGCTGTGCTCAGGGTTGCTTACAACCCGAGTTAAAGTACTCCTTTTTCTAACTCCTTCAAATAAATGAAATCGGGAGATTTTACGCCTGCATCTTTTCGGATTTGTACCAGTTTGGGCGATTCAAAAAAAGCTTTGGCGTTTTCTAAGCTATTCCAAACGGAGAAGTGGACGATTTTGTTGGCGTCGTTTTCATACTTTAAGACTTGGTACGATTGTTCGCCTGCTTCTTTTCGGATGCCTGCGGCTTGGTCAAAAATAGCTTTCCAGGCGTCATAGTCGGCTACTTCGTGAATGATTAGAACATATTCCATGAGAGAAGGTTGAAGGTTGTGGTATGCAGAGTGGATGGTCAAATATACCGTTTAATTTTATTTTGTTCCAAAAACTGCGGCTAAAAGCAAACTCACCAAGCCGATAGTGCGCCAAAATAGTGATGAAGAAAACGATTTTTGTTGCCATTTTTTGCTGAATTTTTAGATTAAATCATTCCTTTTAATGAACACACTACCGACAATTATGAGCCAAATCAGCCAAAGCGTGCTGCCAAGAAATCCAGCCAAATCCCATACAGGAAAACCTTTGATAACGGTTGCAAATAATTCGGCTTGTGCCAACAGATAAATCACCGAGCCTACAACACCCAAAACATTGGCCCATTTTGGCATTAGTTTTAGTTTTGAAAATGCGAAAGTCATCAGCAATGTCCAAGTAATGGTAAAAAGTTGCCCGAGATGTTCGCCCAAAATTACGCCACCAAACTGATGAATGGCCTTGAAAGAAACAATAGCCGCTGCTTTGGTAGCCTCGTCCGTAGCATTCACAAAAGTATCGGCAAGAACGGGTACTACAAAAGTCCACCTCAATAAACCAATCATTTGCACCACCAATCCAACGACGCCAATCATAGTCGCTGTGCGAATTGATGGGACTTTATTCTCCAATTTTTGACCCATCATTATATACGCAGGAATCAGCGGCAAACCCGTAACGGCAAAAGCAAACCAGGTCCAAATTAAAGAATTTCCACCTTCATAAAATCTTTGTAAAACGCTTGCGGTATCTTTTCTCAAAATATCGGGATAGTCAAAACGCATCGTGAGCATTGTGTAAGGAATAAGCAATGCAACGGTAGCTATCATCAGTAAAATACCGATTGTTTTTGTATTATTTTTCATGGACTTAAAAGAAAAAGGAATAGCTGATACCAGGTGTTGGATTAATTTTCAAATCGTGACCTTTGGAAGCTACTGCTATTCCGCCGATTCGTAGGTTAAGACCTTTCCAAACCATCCATCGGAAACCTGCTTCCATTCCTAACGCATTTTGGTTTTCGTAGTCTAAATTAAAGCCTCTTAAATACGAAACACCTGCATAAAATGAAGAAGGATTTCCTTTTTTGCCAACGGGTAAAAACCAAGCTGTAACGCCTGTTTTGATGAATTTTGTGGTCACGCCCGATTCAAAAGCAGTGATGTAATAGCCCGCGTGAACCGAAATGTGTTTGTGACGATATTCTACGCCGATAGAAGGATTACGGAACCCATTGATGCTGATTTCGTTGTTTGAAAAACGGCTTTGCGAGAAAGCGACAGACGATAAAAGAAGTGCGAATAATGTAAAAAATACTTGCTTCATTTTGATTTGCATTTTAATCGTTAATTGATGATGCAAATTTCCTGACTCAAGATTTCTTTCTACTAGACAAATGTCCAAAAGCGAAAATCAGCGGATTTTATTTCTAATTCGGCTCAAATGCCGTGGCGTAACACCAAGCATCGACGCCAAATGTTGCAGCGGAATATGTTGCAAAAGATGCGGTTCGGTTTTGAGGAGTTTCTCGTAGCGTTGTTCGGCAGTGAGTACAATCAAATCGTGACGGCTGGCATCGATGCCACAAATACTGGCTTCTAACAAACCAATGTAGAAATCTTTGAAAGCAGGAATTTCGGCTACCAACATTTTTAGGTTGGTCTTGGAAACTAGACTGATACTGCTGTCAGTCAATGCTTTTACGTTTTCGAGGGCGGGTTTTTCGCTGATGAAACTATACACCGACGCAAAAAAAGTGTTTTCGATGGACACATACGAAGTTACTTCTTCGCCCTCTTTTATGACGTAATATTGAAACATCCCACTTTCTACGAAACCGATGTATCGGCTTATTTTGCCTTCTTCCACCAGAAAATCGTTCTTGTTAAAATGCCGTAATTCAAAAGCGTTGAGAATTTTTTCAAGGTCTTCCCCCGAAAAACCAAGTGACTCGAAATAGGATTGTACTTTTCTCATGAGTTATGTTGGGTGGGGATAGGTGGATCATTGGCGGCCGTAATTTTCTTTTAGCTTTCTCATCAAAAGCCGCACGCCTTGTTGGGTGTCGGGGCTGAACGAGTTGGTAAAAATAAGGTAAGCTTTGTTTTTGAGCCTGTCGATGTGGGCAATGGTATAGTACGTACCGACGGTTCCTGAGTGGGTCGAAAGTTCGTTGCCGTTTTCGTAAATGTTGTACCAGCCGAGGGAGTAATTTTCAATACCCTTGTGAATAAACTGATAGGTGGCAGGAGTGAGGTAGTTTTTTTGTCCACTCAGCCCTTGCAAATTCAGTTGGATAAATTTGACGTAATCGGTGAGACGTATGTTGATGTCTCCTGCAGGTTCTGTATAGTCCAAACGGTAATCGAAGGTGGAGGGTATCGGCTGCAATTTGCCGTTTTCAAAACTATGCCCCCACGTATCTCTATGCTTCTGATTTTCGGGCCAAGACAATTGGACGCTTAGCTTGAGTTTTTTGTTCAATTCTTCGTCCACCAACTGCTCCCAACTCTTGGTAGTGACTTTCTCTAGCATCAAGGTCGCTAGGGTATAACCTGCATTGGAATAAATAAATGGGGTATTTTCGTCCATTTTTACGGGGTCGAGGGTGAGTGCAAATGCCCCAAACTGCTTCCTTTTTTGTGGATTTGTCCCCTTGAAAGGAGGGATTACTGGGTCATTCTCTCCCTGAAAAGGCCAAATTCCAGCTTTGTGCGAGAGCAAGTCCTGCAAAGTAATGGCGGCGTAGGCAGGTTTACTTTTCTTTTTCCATTCGGGAAATACCTCAAAAAACTTCGTTGTCCATTTTAGCTTGCCTTTTTCTACATACTTGGCAATGATAAAAGCCGTCATGGCTTTGGTGTTGGAGCCAATGTGAAAGCGGTCGTTGAGGGTGGCCGTGTCGTTGAGTGCGATAGAATGCCTTCCCAATGCGGCAATTTCTAAGGTAGAATTGGCATCGACGACGGCATAGTTAATTTCGGGTATGTGGTAAGCTTTACGGATTGAATCGGCAAAAGAAACCGTTTTTTGGGCCAAGCTGCAAGTGATACTTAGGACAAAGCAAGCGGCGGTTACCATTTTCATAAAGGTTGTGTTGGCTGTTTTCTGTTCAACATTGCAAGTTACCAATGAGCTATTAAAAATTATACCCAAAATGAAAGCCAGGTTCTCCCCAGACGAATTTTGACCATTTATCATCCAACTGTTTGAATCCATCAGGTAATGTTGTGTGATAAGCACGGTGGGTAATGGCAATGGATGGTTGAATAAAGAACCTGTCCTTGAAGAGTTTGATGTGATAACCAATGCGGTACGTGTTGAAAATCTGAAAGCCATTGTCAATTTTTTTACCGTCATTATTCACGAATTTTTGCAACGTTGGCATAACATTCAGCTCGGCGTATAAACCTTTCCACAAGAACCGTTGGTACGCCACTGAAACGCCATACTCACGGACGTACCCTGGGAATTTTTCTTCTGGTTTTCCGTATGAATTGTTTAAAAAGGGGTGAATCCCATTTGGCCAAGCATATTTCCATGTTTTGGGTTCTATTGTAACGACATCTTTTCCTGTAATACGATAGCCAATGTTGAGTTGCGCGAAATTGGGGGGATTGGTAGTGGCCAAATTACCCAATAAAAATACCGTACTGCCAACAAACCACCGTTTGTAGGTGCTGTCTTGTTGGGCATATTGTGCCTTTACCTGAGAACTAACTACGAGCATTAAAGCAAGCCCAATCCATAAAGTTTTCTTTTGCATGTCTGTTTTCATTAATGTTAAACGATGCTGCAAAAGTAGATGTAGGGATTGCCTAACCTCGTTCACTTAAGTTAAGAAACGCACCTGAGCTTTTATCTTTCTCCGTAATTCTGGCGCGTAGTCTGCTCAAAGACTGGGGTTTGATGCCCAAATAGCTGGCTAATTGGTGTTGTGGCACCCGCTGAAAAAGGTCGGGTCTTTTATGTAGTAAGTTCAGGTAGCGTTGTTCGGGGGAAGAAGTCTTGAACTCGTCAAAGTCTATACGTTGTTTCGCCAACAATTCCTCCGACAGCATCCGACACATGATTTCAAACTTGGGAAACTTGCTGTTGACTTCTATTTCCATATCCAAATTTGAAACGGTAAGAATACTGTCTTCAACACAACTGATGTAATACTCAGATGGGGTTTTGCTTACCACGCAAGGAGGCGTCAATGCTTCCATTTCGGTGTAGAAAGCAGTGGTTTTTTCTTCCCCGTCTAAAATATAATAAGTTCTAATACAGCCTTTTAGTACGAAGTAGCTCTCTTTCGATTTTTGTCCTTCTTTGAGTAAAATTGTCCCTTTCTTAACAGAGTGAAAGAGGTTTAATGAAAGTAGAACGTTTTTTTCATCTTCTGTCAGAGTAATATATTTTGAAATAAAGTCAAACAGGGTGTTTTTCATGGTTTTGCTGTTGCTGTCGTTTGTTATATTTAGTGCAAAGGCGTTGCATTGATCCATTCATTGACAATCTCTGTCAATTCTGATTTACCGTTTTCGATGTCTTCCAGGTTTTTGAAAGTTATAATGGCTCGGTCATTTTCTTTCCAAACCAACAACGTACTTTTATTCAAAATTAGTTTATCTTCAGGTTGCGTTTGTTTGCTTGCTCCTCTATGAAAAATCAATTGAACCTGTTTTGTTGGAGGTTGAATTTTCATCGTAATTCTATCCGCATTGCCAAAGCAGTAGTTGGGGGCATTCCATTTTATATTTTCTGTTAAATCTGGATTTGCAGATAAAATGTAATTTCTTAATTACTCTATTTCATTTCTAAACGGATGCTCTTGCTCGTCCAAGAACTTTGTCACTTCTGTATTTTTCATTTTGCAAAAGTTGTTATTTTCTACGGAATGCGCTGAGGGAGTTTGTTTTCTGATAGCGCGAGTGGGACGTTATTTTTTGGGTTCATCATCCATCGTCCCAACTATTCCCTTGGAGCCTGAAAAATAGAAAAGTTGCCCCAAACTTCCAAGAAATTATCGAATGAGCCCTTTCTCATCCCGCCCCAACCAGAAAGTTGGGGCGGACTGCCCAGCCCACCCCAAAGTGCCATTTGGGGCAAAATAGGCCCAGCGTCTCCGACGCGACTTCCAAAACTCAGCTACTCTTCCCCATGTTCTGTCTAATGACCAAGGAGTTGTTGTCGGGGTCGCAGAAGAAAAAGAAGAGGTCAACGTAGCCTTCGTCGGAGGTATTGGAAATGATGTACTTGTCATCGCCTTCGCCGCCGCCCATAGGCATCACCACCACCCCTTGTTGGAGCAAATCTTGCAATGTCGCCTTAATATCGTCCACGATAAAACTGGGCACCGTGCCGTTGGCGGGCATGGATGGGTAAGGCGCGTCAATGTCTTTGTACAACCCAATTGTGAAAGTCCCGCCCTGTGCGCAGGGGGCATTCATTTCGAGGTAGGAGTTGGTGCCGTACGTACCTCCGTCGCTGATGGTGTAGCGTTCATCTACGGTAAATCCCAATACATTTTCGTAAAATGCTTTTGAGTGGAGTACGTCGCTGACCGATACTTTGGTGACCAATTGTTGTAAATGAAAGTTCATAATTGTGTTGTAAGTTGTAGGAGTAAAATGAACGCTAAGGCGTAAAAAACTTTGCGCCTTAGCGTCTCTGTGTCAAAAAGTTAAACGGGCGTATTGGGTTGTACAAACTCATAAGACGGCCCGATGGTGTAGCCATCTTGACCTGGGAAAGGCATTTCGGCGAGTTTTTGGCAAGCAAGCCTCAAATCAAACATCAGCCCGATGGTATTATTCAGGTTGTTGGGATGGCCATTAAAGGTTTGGTGAAGTCCAAAAAGGAGGTTACTGTACGTTTGATTAAACGAGTCTAGCAGTCGCCGTTCTTCGGAGCCTTGCGGCAACATTTCCGCTTTTGTATTGGGATACAACGGCCATACATTCGTTGGGTCAAACGGGATAACGGGACCCGTAAACGAATAACCGTTTGGGGCGCTCGGGTCTCTGACGAGTTCCCTGCCTTTGTACAATTCCTCAAATTTATAATAGTGGGCGAGTTCATCGTCGGTGCCCAACGGCGACACTTCGCTTCCCTCCCCTTGTTCCACAATGACGTTGATGGCATTGATGGCGTCCGTTTTGGTCAGGATGGGGTAGAGGAGGTCGGAAGAGAAAAAGCTGGAAGTTACTTGTTTGGCAGGATTGCCTGGCAACTCGTCGGGGGCGAGCTCAGCTATTTTGGCCTGCAACGCCCGATAAAAATCCCCGATGGTTTTGTAGGTAGCCTCGGTCGCGGCCAGCGTCATACTTTTAAACTCAATGGGGTTTTCGGGTTCTTCGATTTCCATAAAAACGTCGTGTACGACGTCGAGGGAGTATTTTTCGATGCCCACAATGAGCGAACCGCCAATGCCCATCGGTAAATGCGTGGGGTAATTGGGAACAAAATCGGCACGAGAAATGACGGGGCACCCTCCTACGGCATTGAGGATGTTGGCCGCAATGGTCATGTGCAACATCTCTTCAATGACAATCGAGTGGATGACTTTTCGGATATCAGACTCGGTATTGGCTTTGAACGAAAACAATGCGGTTAGGTACGGAGGAATGGTTGAATGTTCCAACTCAATGGCATTTTGCAGCATCGGAAAAAGCTCCGCTAAGCTTTTTGCATTTTGAACCGCACTTACAAATTTTGGACTTATCTTGAGCATGATGGTTGGGTTTAGAATTCAAACAAATTGGTTAACGCTGGGAAATTGAGGAGAGCGCCATTTTTGAGTTTAGTGGCCTCTATCAATTGTTGTTTTTGTTCGGATAGTGGCACCGTATCGAGTACGGCATCAGCATCGGCGCTTTTCAACTTGGCTCCCGTAGTGGCGGGGTCATCGACGATGGGGTTGTCCAACCACTTTAAAATCGTGAGTCGTTTGGTCTCGGATAAGTCCCGCGTGGCGGGCATGTAAATGGGGTCGTGAATGTCGCGGGTAAAAGCAAATTTCAGAATGTCTTTTTTGGCAATCATGGCTTGCGGATCCGCAAAATTGATGAAGTACTTGCTCATGATGGGGTACAAGTTGGCAAACTGCGTCATCATCTCCGAAATGTCGCTCCAAGTGGGGGTTTCGGGGATGGGGAAATCGTCCCGTAAATGCACAGAAATGGACATCGGGGCGGCTCCAGGAATGGCGCTGTCGGGTTGCTGATTGGCCAAGGTATAGTCCAAGAGGTAGATTTGCCCGTCGATATACACCCGTGGCGAATGGATGCTGTTGCCCGTGATTTCGATTTGGGCCATGCCTTGGGCGTTGGTTTGGCAAGAAGGCGCAAAACTCAACCCGTCCTGCGGTTTGTTATTGCCGTAGGTGATAGAAATCGGGGGCGAATTTTTGTCTTTGGGCGTATCGGGCGTGGGCGGCTCCATCGTAATCGTGATTTCCGTTTGTGGCAACGGCTGCCCAAACTGGTAAGCGTAGAGGTTGACCGTCACTTTTTGGTTGGTATCGATGCGCTGCACAAAATTGTCGGCGCGGCACACGATGCCATCAATCGCTTCGCGGGCGATGAGTAAATATTGGGTAGAACTGCTGCTGGCTGCTACGAGAACCAACTGATTGTTTTTCAGGTCACTCACCACCTCTGCCGACAGCATATTGAAATCGACAATGCCGCAAGTGCTATTGAGCCAAGTAGCGCCTTGTTGGTACGGGACCTTGCCAATTATTTCAAGCTGACTACCGTCGATGAGCACGTTTTTAATCGCAGGTGGGTTGGTAAGTGGCTGTTTACTGACTGCCAAGTACAAATCATTGCTAAAATTGATGCTTCCGATCGAATCGGCGATGGGAAACGAACCGCCCAAGTCAATCGACAAGCGGGCGTTGGCAGCATCAAAAATGAAATTGGAACCGCCAAACACTTGGCCTCTTTGATAGACCCCGTACAATCTCCGCGCGGGGGCAAACAAATCAGGCTCATTTTCAAACCAGGGGCCGATACTGCCGAGGATTTTTCCGAGCGAAAAGCGCCCGTCGGCATGAGCGTAATAGTAGCCAAATCCGTTGAGATTGATGCTGATTTTGTTTTGTTGGGTTGTGGCCTTCAATGCCATTAAAATGGGCGATGTTTCGGCCAATTTTCCGTATTTAACATCTTCCAGCACCGACGTCCACGAAGCACCCATGGGTTGACCGTTGGGTTGTCCGCTGTTGGTTTGTCGGCGCTGCAAATCTCGAAAACCCGTGGGTTTGATTCTTCCTTCGAGCAACAACTCATTGTGGGCCGAGAGGATTCGGAAGGTCACGCCCCAAAGCTCCGAAACCATTTGTTGGTCGGGGTCTAAGTCCACCATTTTGCCAGAGTTACGCCCTTCGGCACCCGTCACCAGCTGTCCAATGATGCCGTCCAAGGCAGGGTCGGTAATGGTCGTTCCGTTTTCGTTGGTGGCTTGCTGAATCGTGCAGTTTTGGAAGCCAAAGGTAGCCCCGCCCTCGGGGTTCCACCAGCCGTTGGTCGCCCCTTGCCCAGGAAGCTGAAAACTCGACTCAAAGGTGGCATTGTTGTAGTGCTGCGTGTCGTTGTTGACGGTGGAAACATCCGAGGAAAAGTCTCCAGAGAATACAATTCTAGGAAAATGTAAATAAGACATGTTTTTTTTGGTTACTGGTTATGGGAATGACGAGTTACTAATTGGGAAGTACGGGCAGTCCATAGTTTATGATCCACAGTCTATGGTTCACAGTCCATGGACTATAAACTATGGACTATCGACCATGAACTATCGACCATGAACTAAGGCATGGGCGGGGCGTAACGCCAGAGGCTAGAATGTTTGTTTGGGTTCTTTTTCATAAAACGTTGTTAAAATTAAGGGAAATGCCCGTGAGGGCGGGGGAATGCGTGTAGGCGTATGTGAGCCTAAGTAGTACGAGTTTTTTCTAACGTTGTTGTGTTGAGTTTTTACAGTGCTAATATAGAAAAGCTTTTTGAATAAAAAAACATACAACTACAAAGAATTTGGCGCAGAGGTGGGAACACGGATGAAACGGATGTTCCAACACGGATTTGGACGGATTGGGTGTGGAAGGGGGGA
Organism: Runella sp. R0.1_18; assembly: GCF_057652155.1. Taxonomy (NCBI): domain Bacteria; kingdom Pseudomonadati; phylum Bacteroidota; class Cytophagia; order Cytophagales; family Spirosomataceae; genus Runella; species Runella sp. R0.1_18. The sequence goes on along the minus strand of NZ_JBYFCK010000016.1, from coordinate 95,772 downwards.
GTTTTAGCAAAAATCTTTAAAAAATACAGGGGAAACGCATTTAAAAAAAGCCTCAGAGAGGCGAAATTTTAGTAGAAAAAGGGGGACAAAGCTGTAGTGGTTCCATAGATACGCTACAGCGACAGGCCTGAGAAAATTGTATAAAACTATGATTTTGCTTTTTTCTTTAAGAAAGCGATTTTTTATCCCGTTCATAAGCCTGTTCTCTAATCCGTTCTTTCTGTGGGTCATATTTAGCAATAACGTCTTCCCAAAATGGTGCTTCTGCTGACTTTTCGGCTGCTGCCTGAGCAGGTGTTTTGCCATTTAAAGAACTGTGAGAACGTTGATACCGGGACGCCGAAGCGTTTATAATAGAATTGCCATTCTTCCAGTCGGTCGTTGAGTTGTGGATCTTTTAAATCCGCTGTTTGATAAAACTCCTGTAGATCTGTTTGATGGCTCCGTTCTACTTTTCCATTCAAATGAGGAGAGCGAGGTTTAATTGGCCTGAACTTTATACTGTATTCCATTAATTTCTCCTGAAATAGGTAGGCAAAAAACTCTCTTCCTCGGTCTGTCTGAATACGTTGAATGGGATAAGGGAATTGTTCAAGAAGCCGTTCAAGGAAATCCAGGGTGTTAGCTGCTGTTTTACGTTTATAAGTATGAAGAACTCTAAATCGACCGGGCGTCAGTCGCTGCAATCGTCAATAGCCGTATATTGATAAAGCCCGTTTTTTATCTTGCATACATCAATTTGTACCCGATCTCCGGGCACAGGACGGCTATAACGGATAAATGATTGTCGTTTGCGATAGCGTTTGATAGGCGCACACTGATTTTTCTTTAATATTCGAGCAACTCTAGCAGGTCTTAATTTGATAATGCTGAAAAAGGTGAGAGCAAATTCGTATTTTCCCAAAGTTGAATTTATCTTTAACGTGAACTTTTCAAATTTAAGCAGCCATTTGGGGGCAATACTGCCCTAATTCCAGTGGTAGTGCTATACTAACTTTGGGTTTTCTTCGATAAAACGAGTAGGCACATATAGCAGCCAATGAATGCGTAAAAGCATTCGTTGAATGAGGTCTTTTTTTAGCCATCTTTTGGGCTTATAGAGGAATTTCTTTGGCTGATTTTTTCTTTGCATTACTGCGTGGTTTGGCAAAGAAATCGACCTCATTTTTGTACTCAATAAATGCCATTTTGGCTTCATGCATCAAATAGCCCTTGTCGCCAAATACCCACCCAGCAAGATCCTTGCGAAGGTAAAAAGAGTGGAAATATTAGTATCTGAGCAACTTCTTGTTGTGAAGCAAATTTGTACAACCTCTCCTAAATTATTGATAATGAGGTGCATTTTTATTCCATAAAACCAGCCCGTAGAGGTATTCCCCCAACCACCCAGCTTTCGGTTTTTACCTAGATAATGGGGCAGGAGGCAATGTCTATGATGCAGGATTGCCCAAAGGGTTGTATAAACTAAGCATCCGCTACTGGGATCAAAAAGGGCTTGGCCTTTATCCTGCAACGCGCAAACCCCAAGGAAATGTGCTTGCTTACCACGAATACTGGTTCAGAATCCAATCGAAAGATGGCGTAGGTGTGGGAGCAGCGCGGGAAATGGCAACTACTTTGTCATCCCGGAGGGATCTAAAATCCACTGATAACGTTTTTCCGCAAGTCATGCCTAACCCTGTCACGAATGTTCTTCGCCTTCAAGTGCAAGACAGCAAAGGGCAAGTTGTGCAAACTACGTTATTGGATGCTGCGGGCCGTCAATTGCTAAGTCGGACTTTTATTCCCGAAACCAACAGTCACCAAGAGGAGTTTGGGGTAAGTGAGCTACCGACGGGTATGTATTTTATGAAGGTGACAACGCCTGAGAAAAGGGCGGTGTTGAAAGTAGTGAAATTGTAGCGCTCTTAGATGATAAGCCCTCGACTAACTTGTTGAGGGCTTTATTATTGCCTTAAAGACTACTTCTCTGCCAACGTAACAATGCTTTTTTCTTTGATTATCAATGATTTTGAAGAAAAAGGCGTTGGGGTCAAATCTTCGTTTTCGGAAGTCGTAAATGCTTCCCAGCGGGTTCGTTTTTTGGAGATTACGTTAGGTTGTATAGCGACAGGAATATCACTCGCATTGACAATAACGGTTACCAATCGCCCATCCGTATTTTTATAAGACGATACGTACAACGCTTGGTTGGTTTGGCTTAACGTCACATCTACTCGAATGGCTCCTGGACGGATAAATCGGCTGTAATTACCCAGCGCCCATAGCATTTTGGAAGGCTGAAAGTTGCCGTCGTTCTTGTTTTTGTCGATGTAAATCAAGCCATCTTTGTAATTGTAGGGTGAAATGGCCAGCCACCAATGCCAGGCCGTCGCGTTGGCATGGGTCAGGTCGTTATGAATCAATTTTGCCACGTACAACGCAGGATTCATTCCAAGGTCTTTTCCTGAGCCATTAATTTCGCCGTCGTTGTCCCCCAAAATGCAATATTCTGACATCCAGTACCGTAGCTCCTGCTGCTTGTTCAGTTCGGTCAGTACTTGTTTACGAACGTTGACCGCCTTGTCATAGGGCGAAGAGGTAAAGTAACTATGCCCCGAAATAGCCCGCGTCAGTTGTGACAAATCGCCAAGATAATCGGGAGAGTTTTTGTCAAAAAATGCCTGAATTTGATTGCCTTTGCCTGCCCGACCGTGCTCAGAATACAAAAACTCCAGTTGACCTGCTTCCGCAACGTTGATTTGAGTCGATAACTTGTTGTTTACCAGGGCTTTGTTTAAGGCGCGACAAATACCCGCTATCTGCTGGTTATAAAAGGGTGTTCCTTCTTGGCCTCCATCGCTCCAATCCCACTGTGGTTCGTTGACAGGGCTGATGTAGTTGAAACTTACCCCCGTTTTTTCTTGAATACCTTTTAAGCTTTTGGCCATAAAATCTGCAAAATCGTCATATCGTTCGGGGTTAAGGTTAGGGGTTTTATTGGTGGCAAAACCTTTGCTATTGGTTGTAAATGAAACGGGAGGACTGTTGGGGAAAGCCAAAAAATAAGGCACGCCCCGCTGCTTGGCTGCTTCTAAAAACCAGCGTTGCCCCGCCTGTTTGTCCCAATCGTAGGTACCGTCGGGTCGTAAAAAAGACTCAGCCCGCCGCCATTCGTCTTTGATTCCGCTGTTGGCGCCTTGTTCGGTCGTTCCAGCCCCAAGGTTGAAGCGCCAAAGCGAAAGCCCAATGCCTTTTGGCTGTCCGTTGGGCGACATTTCGCGGCTAAACAACAAATCGGCGATGGCATTGCGTTTGGCATCGGGCCACTGTCCCACAAATTGACAAGACCACGCATCGGATGCCCCAAAATGCTCGATGGTTTGGTAGGTAACACTGGGATTTATGACGATTTGAACAGCTAAATCTGGGGATTTTTCTTTTTGGCCATAACTCGTTAGCCAGCAAAACAAAGCAAGTACGTACAGAATAGGTTTCATAGCCCTATAAGTAGGAAGGGGTACGTTTTTACCGCTAAGTAGAGTCCCCTCAATATTTCTGAATTTTTATAGAAAACGAAGCCCATTCAATCCAGTTGAGTATGCACCTGCTTCTGCTTCCTTTTTAAGGAAATCTGTTCACAACATGCTTCAACAAAATCTCACACCCTTTTTTAAAAAGAGTTCTTATTGGCTATTGTTTGCCATTTTCTTGAGTCAATGGAATGTTTTTGCCCAAAATTCATACACTACTGATGCCAAAACACTGGCCAAAGGGCAGCAACTTTTTCAGGCTAATTGCTCCACTTGTCATAATTTTCTTCAAAAAGGAATAGGGCCAAGTTTGGAACGAGCCACCACCGAATTACCCGCCGATTGGCTGAAAAAAGTCATCCACAATGCCCCCGAAGTGCTTGCCAGCGGAGATGCCCGCCTAACCAAACTTTTTGAAGAATATAAGCAAGTCATGCCCCCGTTTACTCAGCTCAAAGGAGCTGAAATTGAGGCTATTTTGGCGTTCATCCATAAAAACCAAAAAGAGTTAGCCCGCGATAAAGAAGCGGTTGGTGCCGTGTTGGATCCGTTACCCGAAAAGATTAAAAAGGAAGGTTGGCAAATGCAACTTCGCTACCTTTCGACTGCCCCTGTCACAGGCCCCAAAGCTCCCTTGGCGCGCATCAACAAAATGCTCGTTGTGAAGGGTGAAAAAGACCGCGTTTTTGTCTCTGATTTACAGGGTGTTTTGTATGAACTTATTAATAATCAGTGGAATATTGCCTTAGATATTCGTAAAGAACGGCCTCAGTTTATCTCGTCTCCTGGGTTAGCTACGGGCTTGGGAAGCTTTGCGTTTCACCCTGATTTTTATAAAAATGGCCTGTTATACACCACGCACACCGAAAAAGCTAACAGTGCTTTGGCCGATTTTCGTTATGCTGATTCCATCAAAGTTACTTTGCAATGGGTAGTTACGGAGTGGAAAATCGCCAATACGGGTACCATTCCTTTTTCGGTCAAAGGGCGTGAGTTGTTTCGTATTAACATGGTTTCGCCCATTCACGGAATGCAAGAGATTACTTTTAATCCGCTGGCCAAAGCAGGGGATAATGAATATGGTTTGATGTACATCGGGATTGGTGACGGCGGCGCTTCCGAAAACGGTTTTCCTCAAATTTGTAATAGTACCAACGGAGCGTGGAGTTCGGTGTTGCGCATTGACCCGCTAGGGACAAATAGCCGAAATGGTCGTTATGGTATTCCTGAAAGTAACCCATTTTTCAATGCCACTTCATCGACTACGGTCAAAGAAGTGTTTTGCCGAGGGTTTCGCAACCCCAACCGTATTACGTGGAGTCCTGATGGAAAAATGCTCATTACTGACATTGGACAAACCAACATCGAAGAGTTGAACCTTGGAAAAGCAGGGGCAGATTACGGCTGGCCCGACCGCGAAGGAACGTTTGTGATTAATCCGCGCGGACGAATGGACAAAGTATTTCCACTACCCGCCAACGAACCTCCCCAAAAATATACCTATCCCATCATGCAGTACGACCACGACGAAGGGAAAGCCATTGGGGGAGGGTTTGTGTATCAAGGCAAAGTCAATCCTGATTTACAAGGTAAATATGTGTTTACGGACATCAACAACGGGCGGGTTTTTGTGGCAGAAAATGCTCATTTCGTTCAAGGTAAAAACGCTCATATTCAAGAAGTTGAAATTTTAATTAACAGCCAGCCTACCGACTTTTTTCAACTGCTCTCTCCCGCCAAACCCGACCCACACATTGGGGTTGGTTTAGATAACGAAATGTATGTTTTTACCAAAGCCGACGGAAAACTTTATCAAGTAGTAGGTTTTTCGCGAAAGGCCAAATAAGAAGAAAGGGGTGTTGCTGCAAAAAACTGCTCACAACACCCCTTCTGTATTTTATCAGACGCTATTTTTTGGTCGCAAATGGAAACGTGACAGGATATAAAATAGCTCCGTCAAATTCTCGAATATAGGTCGAAAACTGCTTTTTACCTTCTTTTAATTCAATGATGCGAGCGCCATTTTTGGTACGCAAATAGGTATTTTCACTTCCTGAGAAACAACCGTACGTCAAGGCGATACCGTAATACTCTACTAAATAGTCGTTTACGTGGTCGTGCCCTACAAACGTACCCAACACGTCTCCCGATTGTACCATCGCGGCAAACATCCCTGAATTGATACTTGGCGGACACTCATTTTCGTAACGGACGCCACGGCGACGATTTTTGATGTTATCAAACGCCATTCGGTATTCAGGCAACGGAATATGAAAAAAGGCCAAGGCAGGCAGGGTGTCTTTTTGGGTTTCTTTGAACTTGGCACTGGTTTTTTGAAACCAATCAACTTGATTATGATTAAACCAGCCGTAGCCATCGACTTTCTTTATTTTTGAATAAGCGTGCGAATCCATCGCGTAAAGAATCGCCGCGTTGGCTCCCGATTTTCCCTTGACAGTAATCGCTGCATTCAAGTAACCATCTACCCCTGGAATCGACGGTATTTTGTTCAAAAGATAAGGTTTCGTGGCTACATAAGCAGCTACTTCGGCCCGCTTCATTTCGCTTTCGTCGTCGTGATTTCCCAGCGTAACGATGTATGGAATCTTGCGCGAAATCACAACTTCCAACACTTCGTCCCAGCCTTGTTTTGTAGGAGCACTGACGACCACATCGCCCGTAAAAACCACCAAATCAGGTTTTTGTTCGTCGAGTGTGGTGCGCATCATCGAAATGGATTTTTTGGATGGTTCTGCCCCTGCTTTGTAGTGTAAATCGGTAAACTGAACAATGCGGAAAGTGCTGTCGGAGCGGAATTTTAATTCTTGGGCCTGAACGGCAGAGAGGATAAATAAAAGAACGACAGAGAGAGAAATAAATCTGTTTTTCATATAAATGGTTAAGTTAGACAAAAAATTACGGTTGTGGATTTAATACGTTTTAATGGTGAAAGTGTCCTATTGAACACGTTTTTATTTGTGCCAAAAATAAAACAAGGGAAATTAAGGGAATGTTATCAATTAGCCGTACTATCTTTACTCTCATTAACGAAGTTGTTTCATCAAACCGTCATTCCTCTTGAATTTCACCGACGAGATTATAGACGCCCTGTCTATTGATTGCCTTATTTTTGGATTTAAGGATGCCCAGCTTTCTATTCTTTTGGTCAAACACGGAATCGGGCCTACTTTGGGTCAATGGGCTTTGCCAGGAAGTTGGATAAAATACAATGAAAGTATCGACGAAGCCGCAGGCCGAATTTTGTCGTCGCAGACTTCCGTGGAGAATATCTATTTAGAGCAGTTTAAAACCTTTGGTGAAGTTCGTCGATTTTCTCCTCGGAGGGTCATCACGATTGCCTATTATGCTTTGGTCAATATCGAAAAATTTGAGTTGCATCCAGGACCCACCGAAGCCGACGTATCTTGGTTTAACATCCAAGAAGTTCCGACCATGCCTTTTGACCACAACAAAATCTTTGAGGATTGCCTCGATTTTTTGAAACATAAAATCCAGCATGAACCCATCGGATTCAACCTGCTCCCTGCCAAATTCACGCTTTTACAATTGCTCGAACTCTACGAGGCGATTCTGGGACAAAAACTCGACAAATCGAATTTTAGAAAGAAGTTTTTGAAAATGAACCTATTGGTGGACACCCAAGAACGCCAACAAGACGTATCGCACCGCGCCGCCACCTTGTATCGGTTCGATGAAAATGTGTATAATAAACTCCTAGAAAAAGGATTTACGTTTGAAGTGTAGCCCTCGGTTTGACTATCGTCTGACCAAGGGCTACAGTATAGTTTTCGGTCAGACGATAGTCAGACCGAAAGCCTTGCGGGTATATCGTCTGACTATCGTCTGACTATCGTCTGACTTAGTACACGGTCAGACGATAGTCAGACCGAAAACCAAACTCTTGAGCACCAACGTGCCTGACTGTTGAGTCATCGTCAGACGATAGTCAGACGATGTAGGGCTTAATCGGTTGAATTTTTCCCTCGGCATCGTAAAAAATCTCCGTCATTTTGATGCTTCGGAGGTGCGTAACGCCTTCTGATAAGCTCGAATCATGGTAAAAAAGATACCATTTACCAGCTACTTCACAAATCGAGTGGTGCGTTGTCCATCCCACCACGGGTTGAAGAATTTGGCCTTGGTACGTAAAAGGCCCGTAAGGCGAATCACCCGTGGCGTAGCAAATGTAGTGCGAATCGCCCGTCGAATACGAAAAATAATACTTGCCATTGTAGCGATGGAGCCAAGGCGCTTCAAAAAAACGACGCTCATTGTCCCCAGCCAACAACAAATTTCCTGCTTCATCCAGAATTTCTACGTCCAGCGGGCTTTCGGCTAACTCCAACAAATCATCGGTTAGCTTGGCAATTTTTGGACAAAGTGCCGTTTCGTGAGCCAATGGTTCTTGATTTTCAGCGTCATAGACGTTGTCGCGGTACTTTTGTAATTGTCCACCCCAAATGCCACCAAAGTACAAATAATAACTTCCGTCAGTGTCTTCAAATACCGCAGGGTCAATGCTGTAACTACCTTTTATTGGTGATTTTTCGGCGACAAACGGCCCTGTTGGTGATGTTGAAACGGCCACCCCAATTTGAAAAATTCCTTCGTGATTTTTGGCAGGGAAATAAAGGTAATATTTACCGTCTTTGTGCGCGGCATCGGGCGCCCACAACTGCCGTTCGGCCCACGGAACATCGTTTACGTGCAGCGCCACTCCGTGGTCAACGACTTCACTATTCACTGATTCCATCGAAAAAACGTGGTAGTCTTCCATACCAAAATGGTCGCCGTTGTCATTAAACGGAATGCCTGCGTCAATGTCGTGGGAAGGATAAATGTAAATTTTCCCGTCAAAAACGTGTGCCGATGGGTCGGCCGTAAACAAATGCGAAACCAACGGTTGCGAAATGGCTCGTTCGTTAAGTTTTTCAAAATCAATGTGCTCGATGCTATCTTCTGGCATTTTATTATTTTTTATTAATTGCTGTAATTAACCTTTGTCACTTCGACGAAATCTTTGTCACTTCGACGAAGGAGAAGTCTATTTTCGGAGAAGCCTAAACCTCATCGCTGACGTTTTTCCTTCAAATCAGCCTCAATTTGTACTTCCATCGTTTTGTTGATTTCGTACCAAAACAACAAAGCGACGCTTACGAGAAAAATCAATCCAGGGTAAATACTCACGGCCATTTTAATGCCATTGACAGCACCTGCCGTTTGTTCGGTTTGTTCGGCTACATATCCATAATTTGATAAAATTCCTGCGCCAAGCGATCCTCCAATACTGAGTCCCGCTTTCAGACCAAAAATCATGGCAGAAAAAATAATAGCAGTAGCGCGTCGGTTGTTTTTCCACTCCGAATAGTCAGCCACGTCGGCAATCATGGCCCAAAGCAACGGAATCGTCACGCCATAGGTAAAGCCGTGGAGAATTTGAGTAAAAAAAACGAGGCCAATACTGTCTTTGGAATAAAAATTAAACATCAATAAACACAGCGCCGACAGCGCCAAGAAAATTCCAAAGATGTTTCTTTTTCCAAAACGGTCGGCCAGTGGTTTAGAGAACATGATTCCGACAATCATAAAAATAATTCCTCCCGCATTAAAAACGCTGTTGGCTGAAGTGGGGGCGTCTTCGGGCCACTCAAACTTCCCTAAGCCTAAACCCGTAATGGTGGCGTTTAAGCCCCGAATAAAATCGTTAAAACCAATGGAATCGAGGTAAGCTGCTTGGGCGGCGTGGTCGAGGTAGTAGTTAAAATAATAAATGTACATACCGCCTTTGAGGGCTAAGGTGACAAAAATGAGAATGGTCACCAACAGCATAATAACCCAAGGCTTGTTCTTAATAAGGTCAGTTAAATCTTGCTTAATGGAATTTTTCTCTTCAAAGGGCGGTACTATACGCTCTTTGGTGGTTAAAAAAGTTATCCAAAAACAAATCACGCCTACAATGGCAAAAAAGAGCATCACTTTTTCAAACCCAACGGCTTTGTTTCCGTGCCCCAACGATAACGCCAAAGGAAGAAGCAGCGATTGAATGATAAATTGGGCAACCATCACGGCCACAAAACGATAGGACGAAAGGCTATTTCGCTCTTTCATATCACCCGTAATGACGCCACTCAGCGCCGAATAGGGCAGGTTATTGGCCGAATACACAATCACGAGCAATAGATAGGTGGTGAGGGCGTAGATCACTTTGCCCGTGTCGCCAAAATTGGGCGTAGAGAAAGCCAACAAAGAAATGATTCCAAAAGGTAAGGAAGTCCAGATAATCCACGGACGAAATTTCCCCCAGCGCGTGTTGGTGCGGTCGGCAATGAGACCCATCAAGACATTAAAGAAGGCACCCAACAAACCTCCTACAAAAATGATGATACTGGCTGTACCCGCAGGGATTTTGTAAACATCGGTGTAGAAATACGCCAAAAAGGTCATTAAAGTCTGAAAAATGAGGTTGGCAGCCAAATCTCCGAGACTGTAACCGATTTTTTCAATGACCGAAAGTTGCTGATTACTGGAATTCATTGGTAGTGTCCGTTAAAGGTTAATTGGAAGCATAAGCGGACTTATGGTATTTTTTACTATATTGTATTGGTAATTTTTTTAGCCTCAAAAAAATAAATTACATCTTATTGTAAATATTACCATAAGATTACAAAACTTTATTACTTTTGTTAGACTATTCACAAAAAATCTTTGTTTGATTATATTAGCTCGATTTCACTATGGCTTCTTCAGTTCAAGACCATGTTCTATGGAAATCATATCGAGAAGGCGATAAGCAGGCGCTTGGCATGATTGTCGAGCGTTATTATCGTACGTTGCGGCGCTATGGTCTAAAGTTTATGATTGATGAAGCGGCGGTCGAGGATTGTATTCAGGATTTATTTTTGCAACTGTGGCAAAATCGGCTTCAAATCAATGACACCTGTTCGGTCAAACATTATCTGCTGAAATCGTTGCGGAGCCATATTATTCAGTTTTTACGGATTGAAAAACATTTTACCCACCAAGAACCCGATTGGGATACGGCTTTGCCGAAAGAAATAGATGTTGAAACGCTTCTTATTCAGGAAGAAGTGGCTCTGTTTCAAATCAATGAACTCAAACGACAACTAGATACGCTTCCTGCCCGCGAACGCGAAGCGCTATACTTAAAGTATTACGAAAACCTGTCGGTGGCAGAAATTGCCGAAACAATGAATGTCAACCGTCAGTCGGTTTCTAATTTTCTACAAAAAGCACTGACCAAATTGCGTAGCCGTTGGTTGGTTGCTCCCCTTTATTGGCTCATTTGCCTTTTCTTCTAAAAAAAATTAAACTTAATTAGGGTATCTCGTTTAGGTATCTTCATACTATCATTAAAAATAGTAGAAAAGTACCAAATGAAATCATTTCCCAATCTACATTCTGTTACCGAACTGCTCGACAATGAGGTCTTCCAACGATGGATGAAGGAGAGACGTCGGGAAGACCGTTGGTTTTGGGAAGAATGGCTTCAAGTGTATCCCGAAAAAAGAGATTTGTACGAACAGGCCGTTGCGGCTTTCTTACTGATTGAAGGTAAAGAGGATAATCTCACGGACGACGAAGTAGCCCTAAAAACAGACCAAATTTTGGCCTCAATTCCCGATGAACCTTTCAGTAATATCAAACCGCTATTGGGTTGGACATGGGTACGCTGGGTAGCGGCAGCGATTGTTATTGGCCTTGCCACTTGGTACCAATTCTTGCCTAAGCCGCAAGAGGTTACCTTAACGTCCAGAAGTGAAGAAAAGGCATTGGAGGAAGGAAAGTGGACGTTGGTAAATAATACGAGTCAGCAGCCAATGGTGGTTTTATTGCCCGATAATTCTTCAGTCGTATTGTCGCAGGGAAGTAGTGTGCGTTTTCGGAAAGTAATAAGTAAAACCAAACGAGAAGTGTTTTTGCAAGGCGAAGGCTTTTTTGAAGTAGCCAAAGATGCCCAAAAACCATTTTTTGTTTATACCAATAGTCTCACTACCAAAGTGTTAGGGACGAGTTTTCAAGTTCGTTCTTTTGAAAGCGAAACCGTGGCGTTGGTAAAAGTAAAATCGGGTAAAGTGGCGGTTACGTCGGTGGCAGCACCCAATAAACCGACTTTTTTGACCGAACACCAGCAACTGAGTATTGGCACCAAAACCAACGAAGTAATTCAAAAAACGAGCGACAATTTAGCCGAAAACCCCGCTGCCATCGTCAATCAACAGTTTACTTATGAGTTTGCGCCTGTTTCGGAAATTTTTAGCCAATTGCAAGAAGCATATTACCTCCCGATTCAGTACGACCACGAAAAACTACGATCATGTACGTTTACGGGGCAACTTAATGATGTACCATTTCTTGAAAAAATCCGATTAATCTGTCTTACCATTGAAGCAACCTATGAAGTCGTTGATGATAAAGTGATTATTCACAGCCAAGGCTGTAATTAGTTGTTGTTCATTCTTTCTTTAACCTATCTATTAAAAAGTATGAGTTAGATTTTATCGCTTCCCTTTTTCCCAAAAAAAGAAAAGCGATAGTGCTCCCAACACTATCGCTAGTACTACTCTGCAATGTGTTTACCAGACACATTTAGCCATTACGGCGAGCAATTGTTTTTGTCATTTCTACCAAAAAACAACAAAACGAACAAATGTATGGATTCCCATTTATTTAAACACAACGTTTGGATTAAGATTATGAAAATTTCAGGTCTGCAATTCTTGCTTGTGCTCTTATTTGTCAAAATAAGCTTAGCGCACGATAGCAAAGCGCAAGAGTTTTTGAACCGCCGCATTAGTTTTTCAGCCCAGAATCAAGACGCTGAAGTGATTATCAAACGCATTGAGAAACTCGCAAAAGTGCAATTTTTGTTTAGTCGAGAAGTTGTACAATCGAAGCGTAAAATTACGTATCAAGCCAATAATGAAGAACTTTTTGGCGTGTTAGAGCACATTTTGACCCCGCTCAACCTTACTTACGAAGTAGTAGGACAACAAATTTTAATCAAACGGCTGCCTGCACCATCCACACCCGCCCAAGAAAAATCTGCGGAAGCAGCGAGTGTCTCCGACATCAAGCTGATTGACATTGCAGGTCGTGTCACAGGAGATGATGGGCAAGGATTGCCAGGCGTAAGTATTCAGGTAAAAGGGACGGTGAAAGGAACCAGTACCGATGCCAACGGCGACTATAAACTGTCACTTTCTGATGCCAACGGCGTGGTGTTGGTTTTTTCGTACGTCGGCTATGTTAGCAAAGAGGTAGCAGTAGGTGCGCAAAAAATCATCAATATTCGCTTAGAGGCCGACAACAAGACCCTCAACGAAGTGGTGGTGGTAGGTTACGGAACGCAGCGTAAAAGAGACATTACTGGCTCGGTGGTGTCCGTAAACGAAGCAACCTTGAAAGAAGTACCTGCTCCCAACCTTTTGAACCAACTCAAAGGCCGTGCCGCAGGGGTTTCTATTGTGAGCAACGGTTCTACACCTGGTAGTCAAGCGTCCATTCGTATTCGTGGAAACCGCTCGATTACGACAGGTAATGGCGATGGCCTTGACGGCCCGCTGGTGGTGGTTGACGGAATCCCGTTTGGGGGGCTCAATGACATCAACCCTGACGATATTGCCAACCTAGAAATCTTAAAAGATGCTTCGGCCACTGCCATTTTTGGTTCGAGAGGGGCGGGAGGAGTTATTTTGATTACTACCAAAAGAGGAAAAACGGGTAAGCCTGTACTGACTTACGACGGCTACCATGGCGTGACAAGCATCATGGGAAAATATAACGTGATGAACGGAGAGCAGTACGCCAGGTTCAAAGAGCAATCGGCGGCACTGAACACCCAAGGAGCAGGGACAACGGCCTATCCGCTGACGGAAGAAGAAAAGGCAAACCTTGCCGCTGGTGTTTCAACTGACTGGCAGGACTTGTTGTACAAGCCAGGCTTTAACACCAGTCATCAACTTGGGCTACAAGGTGGGGTAGAAAATACGCAATACGGCTTGGGAATTGGGTATTTTAACGAAACGGGTATTATGCCTAACCAAGATTTTCAGCGGATGAATATCCGCGCTACCATTGACCAGAAAATCGGTAAACGCGTAAAAATTGGCCTAAATACTATCAATACCCTCACTTACCGAAACGATCCTGCGGGGGGGGGCGTACCTACAGAATTGGTACGACTGTCTCCGTTGATTAGACCTTATAATGAGGATGGAACGGTCAATTTGAATCCGAAAAAAGGAACAATTGAAGCCCAAGCGGTAAGCCCGTTGACATTGATTTCGCGCGGGAACGACATTCTTTCCAACGAGCGCTCTATCCGTACTTTTAATAGTCTTTATGCCGAAGTAAACATCTTGGATGGCTTGAAATACCGTTTTAATGCGGGGTTGAACTTTAGCCAAGTGCATTTCAATGGCTATGGCCCGCCAAATACGTTTGTGAATACGGGTGTTGACCAAAGCGTATCCAACGCCGATGTTAGAAATACAGAATACTGGGATGTAAACATGCAGCACTTGTTATACTATGACAAGACGTTTGCCCAAAAACACAAAATTGGGTTGACGGCTCTTTATGAAATTACTAAAAACCATAACATCGGTAGTAGTTTTAACGTGAGAGGGGTTCCTGCTGATTATATTAAAACCGCTAATTTTGCACTGGCTTCTGGACAACCAACGGGTAGTGGTAGTTTTGCCCAAACGGGATTGCTATCGTACATGGCGCGGGTAAACTATACCTTCAATGACCGATATACCTTGACCGCTACTTTCCGCCGCGATGGCTCATCTACTTTGTCGCCTGGCAATCAGTATTTCAATTACCCCGCTGTCGGTTTGAGTTGGAATATCATCGACGAGCCATTTATGAAGGACTTGGCTGTTTTCTCTAATTTGAAACTACGAGGTGGATGGGGAATTTCGGGCAACCGAAATGTAGGTGCTTACGCTACCTTAGGAGCGCTTTCAACGGGTTATTACAACTTTGGAACAACAACGGCAGGTCAGGCACTTGCATACACCGTGACGAGCCTTCCTGCAAGCGACTTGGGCTGGCAGTCAACGTCTCAGTCGGACATTGGTTTAGAAATTGGCTTGTTTAATAACCGCATCACTGGTTCGTTTGATGTGTATTATCAAAAAACCAAAGACATCCTGCTTTCGGTGAATTTGCCTCAAAGTAACGGGGCTGGTTCGACCCTGAAAAACTTGGGAAGAACCGAAGGAAAAGGGTTTGAATCATCGTTGACGTTTGATATTTTCAGAAATAAAAGTGGTTTTAACTGGAGTGCTGACCTTACTTACTTCTTGAACCGTGAAAAAATTACGCAGCTCACTACCCCTACTGAGTTGGACAACAAAGGGAATTTCTGGTTTGTAGGACATCCGCTCACGGTTATTTATGATAACAACAAAATCGGTATTTGGCAACAAGCAGATTTAGATAACGGAACGCTCAAAAAACAAACTTCTCCAGTCCAACTTCCTGGCGAAATCCGCGTAGAAGACGTTGATAATAATGGAATTATTGATGCCAATGACCGTAAGATTATCGGGAATTTCCAACCAAAATGGGAGGGAGGTCTGACCAATAGATTCAATTACAAAGGCTTTGATTTGTCGATTGTCACTTTTGCGCGGATGGGCATGAAAGTCGTTGTACCGTACTTGTCAGGTACGTCGGGCGGTGGTTCGGGTTTTGGGTTCTTAAACCAGGGTCGCTCAAATCAGTTGGTAATGGATTATTGGACACCAGAAAACCCAACCAATGCTTTCCCGCGTCCAGATGCAGGCGGCGGTGTGCGCAACTTTACTTCAACAACCTCGTATCAGGATGGTTCCTTTATTAAAATGAGAAGTATCAACTTGGGTTATACCGTTAATGGTAAATTACTATCTAAGTTGGGGGTTTCTTCAGCGCGTATTTACCTAAACGCTACCAATCCGTTTATAATTTATTCTCCGTTGGTAAAAGCTAAGTTAGCAGTTGACCCCGAAGGAAACGGTTACGGTAATACTATTCAAGGAGGGAATTTTAACCGTTTTGTGACGGTCAACCTCAACAACCCTCCAGTGCGTCAATATACCTTAGGTTTGAATCTTAAATTTTAATTCAAGATGAAAAAGATACATAGTTTACTCATCGCATTTACACTACTTTTCTGCCTAAGCTGTGGAAAAATATTGGAAGAGCAACCTCAATCGCAAATTGTTCCTTCTTTTTTCAATAGCTCTTCGGGGGTATTAGGCGGAATTGCGGGGGTTTACAACGAAATTCGCGGCCAATGGGGAACCGAGGGATTTTCGTCCGAAATGCAAGCAGGTACCGATGAGTTTATCCAAGGAGCAAGTAGTGGAGGTGGCCCTGTTCACACCTTCAATGGGCTCAACAGTACGAACTTTGGCTCGGCTTGGGCATCTGCTTTTACCTCTATCAATACCATCAATGGTGTTTTGAAATTTGGTCAAAATATTGATTTGCCAGAAGCTACCAAAAAGCAATATCTAGCGCAAGCTAAGTTTTTGAGAGGGTTTTGGTATTTCTATTTGGTGCAGACTTGGGGGGATGTGCCTTTGCATACAGAGTTTATTACCTTGCCATCGCAAAGTGCCAAAAGAGACCCTGCTTTGGAAGTCTATAAATTGATTATTCAAGATTTTACCGATGCAGCAGCCAATTTGCCTGATAAACCAACTGCGCCATTTTTGGGAAAAGCGGCCACCAAACCTGCTGCTTTGTTTTTCTTAGCCAAAGCTTATTTGACGCGTGGTTGGTTGACAAACTCTCAAGCTGATTTTGCTGAAGCCGCAAAAATCTCCAATGATATTATCAACAATAAAGCTGCTTATGGTTTAGACTTATGGCAAGATTTTGGGGATGCTTTTGTTCCTGCTAATGACTATGGAAAAGAAACCCTATTTGTAAGCGACCACTCCAATGATGCGAAATACGGCTATTATCGACTAGGTGCGGGAGAAAGTGGAGGGTTTGCCAATAATCTTACTCCTTGGTTTACCAACTGGAATTACCCCAACAACAGTGGTATCAATTCGTTCGTAAATGCTTCAGGAGTATTGGTTAACTCTGGAACCTCTACTATGATACGAGATTCTTACTATGGCCGGCCGTATCAGCGTATTCGTCCCAATAGCGTGAAGCAAGCTTCTGGGCCGAATGCAGGTAAGAACTATTTTTTAGATCAAGCTTTTGTAAAAAGAGATATCGACTCACGTTTTGCTAATACCTTTTATACGGTATATATCTCAAACACGACTGTTAGCAACACGCCAACGGCGGCTAATAACAAACGTGGAATCGGATACACGATGCAAATGGGGGTGGACACGGCGGTTTGGATTACCGATTATGAGGTGGTAGGTGCCCCTCAATTTAATGGCACAAGACCGTTTAAAGGAATTATTGCGCCTCCAAGCTTGTGGAAATCAGATCTGTATCCTGCCATTAAGAAACACATGGATCCGAGCCGTGGCACTAATTTCAACGACCCTTCGACTCGCCCAGTGGTTATCACGCGTTTTTCTGAGGTGTATTTGGTGGGAGCTGAGGCGTATTTGATGTCGGGTAACAAAGCAAAAGCGGCTGAATTGCTCAACGTCGTTCGTCAAAGAGCAGCTTATCGAAAGACGAATACCGCAGCACAAAATGCCGCAGCAGCTACTGCCATGACAATCACTGCCGATGACGTAACGGTTGATTTTATTTTGGATGAAAGAAGCCGAGAATTGTTTGGCGAATGGATGCGTTACCAAGACTTAGTGAGAACCAAATCGCTGGTAAGACGGATTCAAGCTTGGAATAACGAGGCAGGGCCTTACGTCAAAGATTTTCACGTACTACGGCCAATCCCTCAATCGCAGATTGATCGTACGGTGGAAGGGCCTAAGTTTCCGCAAAATCCTGGTTATTAAACCAATAGCCGTTATGTTTATAGATAGATAGAGAGAGCGTTAGAGATGTAAGCGGCATTTGCCACTTACATCTTTTAATGTCAATTATTTTCTGTGTTTTTTATTAGAAAAATATAGCATTTTGTCTTTAGTAGTTATGTTGCAGGTTAAACGCATTAAAAAAGTAGCCTCAGCGAGGCTAAATCTTAGTAGAAAAAAAGGGTAAAGGCCATCCAAAAGCCCCATAGGGGTGACATCTTTCACCGAACGTCGGCCGCCCCGATGGGGCTTTGTGGTGGATTTGATTCATTTTTCTACGAAGATTTAGCTCCTCTGGAGCAATAAACAGCCACTCTATATTTTAATGCGTTCAACCTGTTCTGAATAAATAAAATCGGTAGTGGGAACAGCACTATCTTTTTTGTAACTATAAATGTGTCATATTTACACATTCTTTTTGTGTTATCAACTTATTATCAATGAAACAGTTAGTATTGTTTTTCTTATTGGTTTTATCATCATTGGGTTTTGCCCAAACATCCCAAAACTTCAAACTCTGGTACAATAAACCTGCTGGTAGCGTCTGGGAAAATGCCCTGCCGATTGGTAATGGGCGTTTGGGAGGAATGGTCTATGGGAACGTTGGCAAAGAAACGATTCAACTGAATGAACACACCGTTTGGTCGGGAAGCCCCAACCGCAATGATAACCTTGACGCGTGGGCTTCGCTGCCCGAAATCCGTCAGCTGATTTTTGACGGAAAACAAAAAGACGCCGAGAAACTGGCCAATAAAACCATTATTACCAAAAAATCGCACGGGCAGATGTTTCAGCCCGTTGGTAGTTTGCAACTGACCTTTGACGGCCACGATAACTACACCGATTACTACCGTGACCTCGACATTGAGCGGGCCGTCGCAAAAACGAGCTATACCGCCAACGGGGTGACATATACCCGCGAAATCTTTGCGTCGTTGCCAGAGCGTGTATTGGTCGTGCAGCTTACGGCCAGCAAACCAAGTGCGCTTTCGTTCCGCGCTTCCTATACTACCCCGCAGGCCAAACCTGTTATCAGCGCCAATGGCAACGAGCTGACCATCGCGGGAAATACCTCTGACCACGAAGGGGTGAAAGGTTTGGTGAAGTACATGGGGATTGCAAAACTCAAAACCAACGGCGGTACAGTAGCGGCCAACGATACCAGCCTAACCGTAAAAGGTGCTACGTCGGCCACGATTTATATTTCGATTGCGACCAATTTTGTCAACTATAAAGACGTTTCGGGCGATGAAAAAGCCCGTGCGTACAGTTATTTAAACAAAGCCTATCCCAAACCTTACGCTAGTTTGCTGGCACAGCACGTTGCGGCTTATCAGCGTTATTTTAATCGGGTAAAACTTGACCTCAGCACCACGGAAGCCGCAAAGCTACCGACCGATGAACGGCTTAAAAATTTCCGTTCAGTGAATGATCCTCAGTTGGTTACGCTGTATTACCAATATGGTCGCTACCTGTTGATTTCGTCTTCACAGCCATCGGGCAACGGCGAATCGGGGCAGCCCGCCAACTTGCAGGGCATCTGGAACCACCGTATGAAACCGCCGTGGGACAGCAAATATACCATCAACATCAACGCCCAGATGAACTACTGGCCTGCTGAGAAAACCAACCTGTCAGAGCTGCACGAACCGTTCTTAAAAATGGTGACGGAACTTTCGGAAACAGGGCAGCAAACAGCGCGCGAAATGTACCATACCCGTGGCTGGATGGCGCACCACAATACTGACATCTGGCGGGCAACGGGGGCTATCGACGGCGCTTTCTGGGGAATGTGGCTCGGTGGCGGCGGCTGGACAGCGCAGCATTTGTGGGAGCATTATCTGTACAATGGTGACAAAGCATATTTGACAAAAATTTATCCTATTCTAAAAGGAGCAGCGCTTTTTTACGCTGATTTCCTGATTGAGCATCCTAAATACAAATGGCTGGTTATCAACCCTGGAAGTTCCCCTGAAAATGCGCCGAAAGCCCACGATGGTTCGTCGCTGGATGCAAGCACGACGATGGACAACCAGATTGTGTTTGATGCCTTCAGTACGGTTATTCGGGCGTCAGAAATCCTTAAAAAAGATGCCGCCTTTGCCGATACCCTCAAGCAGTTACGGAATAAACTGGCACCGATGCACGTAGGTCAGTACGGTCAGTTGCAGGAGTGGCTTGACGACGTGGACGACCCCAACGACCACCACCGCCACGTATCGCATCTGTACGGTTTGTTTCCGTCCAACCAGATTTCTGCTTACCGCACGCCCGAGTTGTTCAATGCCTCCCGCACAACGCTTATTCACCGTGGCGACGTCTCGACGGGCTGGAGCATGGGCTGGAAAGTAAACTGGTGGGCTAAATTACAAGACGGTAATCATGCCTACGCCCTCATTCAGAATCAGTTAACTCCGCTCGGCGTCACCAAAGACGGTGGAGGGACGTACAACAACTTGTTTGACGCTCACCCGCCGTTTCAGATTGACGGGAATTTTGGCTGCACGTCGGGCATTACCGAAATGTTCATGCAAAGTACTGACGGTGCAGTACACCTGTTGCCTGCCCTGCCTGATGTCTGGCCTGCGGGGAGCGTGGGCGGTTTGCGGGCCATCGGCGGTTTTGAGGTGCAGAACATGGAGTGGAAAAACGGCAAACTGACCAAACTAACCATAAAATCGGTGCTGGGCGGCAACCTGCGCGTTCGTACACCAAACGCCCTCAAACTCACCAATGGGAGCGGGCTCAAACCTGCTGCTGGCGAGAATCCGAATATGTTTTATGTCACCCAAAAAACTGCAACGCCTGTTATTTCGGCCAAAGCCAACGTGGTACCAATTTCGTTGAAAGAAACGGTGCTATATGATTTGCCAACGCAGGTAGGAAAAACGTATGTTTTTGTTGCCCAATAAATTAGCGAACAGAATACTTAAATCATAACCATGTTGAAAACTGCACTCACCACATTTTGTCTTGCTTGCTTAATGGCATTGAGCCCCCTTACACAGGCCCAGAAAGTTACCCTGAATAACCCTATTTTGACAGGCTTTTATCCCGACCCCAGTATCGTCAAAGTAGGGCCTGATTACTACACGGTTCATTCCACGTTTTCTTACTTTCCAGGTCTGCCCATCATGCACAGCCGCGACCTGAAAAACTGGAAACAAATCGGGAACGTCATCAGCCGCCCGTCGCAAATGGACTTTATGGGCGAGCGCATGACGCGCGGGTTGTTTGCTCCCGCCATTAGTTATTACAAAGGCGTCTATTACGTTACCTGTACGGATATTGACCACGATGGCAACTTTGTCGTAACGGCGACCAATCCAGCGGGACCGTACAGCAACCCTGTGAAACTTCCGCAAGTCAGGGGCATCGACCCATCCATTTATTTTGACGAAGCTACCGATAAAGCCTATATCGTTTACAACAGCGATGCTCCTGATAATAAGCCACTTTACCCTGGTCATCGTACCGTGCGAATGTATGAGTTTGATTACAAAAATTTAAAAACCATCGGAGAACAAAAGCAATTGATAAACGGTGGGGTGGACATTACCAAAAAACCCGTTTGGATTGAAGGTCCGCACATTTTGAAACGCAACGATTGGTATATTCTTTACTGTGCCGAGGGAGGAACGTCCGTTAATCACTCCCAAGTAGCCTTGCGTAGCAAAGATATTTGGGGGCCGTATGTGCCGTTTGAAGGCAATCCTGTATTGACGCAACGCGGCTTACCTGCCAACCGTCCGAATCCGATTACGTCGGCAGGGCACGCGCAGTTTATCGAAGGCCCCGACGGAAACTGGTACTCAATCTTTCTCGCGGTTCGTCCCTACGAAGGTGATTTTTACAACACAGGCCGCGAAATGTTCATTGCACCGCTCACGTGGGTGAACGATTGGCCGATGATTGAGCACGGCGAAAAAGCCATTGAATACAAATACGCTACCAACATAAAAGAGGTAAAACAGAAAGGCGCGTTACCCCAAAACGGCAACTTTACCTACACCATGACCTTTGATAAAGGGCTGGATTTGTCGATGCTTTTTTTGAGAACGGTGGACAGCAGTTCGTTCAAAACGTCCAAAGCTAACGGCTTGACGTTCAAACTAAAACCCGAAACCATTTCGGAAGCAGGTAACCCGTCGTTTGTCGGCAAACGCCAGCAACACCTGACGAGTTCTGCTGAAACGGAGGTTTCTTTTTCACCCAAAACCGACAAGGAAAAAGCGGGATTGGTGACGTTTCAGGATGAACGCCATTTTTACTTTTTAGCCAAATCAACAAGCAACGGCAAAGACGTCGTTCAGCTATTCAAGAGCAAAGACAAGACCGTTGAGTTAGTGAATGAACTGCCTTTGGATGCCCCTGCTGCCAAGGTACATTTCAAAATACAGTCTGAAGGCGTGCTTTACAGCTTTCACTACTCGACTGACGGGAAAAACTGGAAACTGGTAAAAGATCAGGTGGATGGTAAGTTCCTGAGTACGAAAGTGGCCAATAGTTTTATTGGCTGTGTGTATGGCTTGTATGCTACGTCGTCGGGCGAAAAATCTGACAACTCAGCATCGTTTAAATTCCTGAAATACAGCGGTAATGATGCCGTATTGAAATAAAGCTTCTGTTTTGAAACCTTTCCTTGCACATATTGCCGCCCTTTTTCTCTACAGCGTTCCAGTGCTGGGGCAGATGCAACCGTTTACCCTTCAGGAGGTAAAGGTGACCAACGGTGCTTTCAAAAACGCGCAGGACGTTGACCTCAGGTACATTCTGTCGCTGAACCCTGACAAACTGCTGGCGCCGTACCTCATTGACGCGGGCTTGCCCTTGAAAGCCGAACGCTACGGCAACTGGGAAAGCTCTGGGCTGGATGGCCACATCGGCGGGCATTACCTGTCGGCGCTGGCCATGATGTATGCCTCGACGGGCAATGCCGAACTGAAAAAGCGGCTCGACTACATGGTTGACCAACTGGCTCAGTGTCAGGTGAAAAACGGGAATGGGTACGTAGGCGGAATTCCGCAGGGAAAAGTATTTTGGGAACGGATTCACAAAGGAGACATCGACGGCAGCAGTTTTGGACTGAACAACACGTGGGTGCCGCTCTACAACATTCATAAGTTGTTTGCAGGCTTGCGGGATGCCTACGAATTTGTAGGTAATCAGCAAGCCAAACAGGTATTGGTTGGTTTAGGGGATTGGTTCATCGAACTCATACAGCCACTTTCCGATGAACAAGTGCAACAGATTCTCCGCACCGAACACGGGGGAATGAACGAGGTTTTTGCTGACTTGTATATCTTGACAAAGGACAAAAAATACCTTGAAACGGCCCAACGCATTTCACACCGCGCAATTCTGAATCCATTATTGCAAAAACAGGATAAATTGACTGGTTT
The DNA here is from genome assembly GCF_057652155.1 of Runella sp. R0.1_18. NCBI lineage: Bacteria > Pseudomonadati > Bacteroidota > Cytophagia > Cytophagales > Spirosomataceae > Runella > Runella sp. R0.1_18. The sequence continues at coordinate 72,864 of NZ_JBYFCK010000016.1, read as the reverse complement.
ACACGCTAATACGCAGATTCCGAAGGTAATTGGTTTTGAGAAAATTGCGCAGTTGACGGGCAATGCCGATTGGTCGGAAGCGGCGCGTTTTTTCTGGCAAAATGTAGCCCAAACCCGCAGTGTAGCTTTTGGTGGAAACAGCGTGCGTGAACATTTTAATCCGACAAGTGATTTCAGCTCGATGCTAAAATCGAATCAGGGCCCCGAAACCTGCAATTCTTTTAACATGCTGCGGCTGAGTAAAGCCCTGTTTCTGGACAAAAACGACCCGACTTACCTTGACTTTTACGAACGGGTTTTGTACAACCACATCCTGTCGAGTCAGCATCCACAAAAGGGTGGTTTTGTGTATTTTACCCCCATTCGCCCCAATCACTACCGCGTCTATTCGCAGCCCGAAACCAGCATGTGGTGTTGCGTAGGTTCGGGCATCGAAAATCATACAAAATACGGAGAACTGATTTACAGCCATTCGGCCAATGACCTGTTTGTTAACCTGTTTATTCCTTCCACGTTAGACTGGAAAGAAAAGAACATTCAGCTAACCCAAACAACTGAGTTTCCTCACAAAAACCAGACAGAACTGCTGCTCAAAATTGCTAAATCACAGACGTTTACCTTGCAAATCCGTTCTCCGAAATGGGCTGAAAATGTAGAAGTACTGGTCAACGGAAAAACGCAGCCCATTAGCGCGCAGCCTTCACATTACATCGGTATCCAGCGAAAATGGCAATCGGGTGATAAAGTGACGGTGCGTTTTACGACTTCCACGCATCTGGAATACCTGCCCGATCAGTCTAACTGGGCGGCGTTTGTGCATGGTCCGATTGTATTGGCAGCACAAACCGCTAAAACCGATTTGGTGGGATTGTTTGCCGACGACAGCCGCATGGGGCACGAAACCAAGGGAAAATTGTACCCTATCGACAAAGCATATACGTTGATTGGTAATGCCGATTCCTATCTTTCAAAGATAAAACCAGCTGGTAATCTGACCTTTACCCTCGACTCATTGACGCTGCAACCGTTCTACGAAATCCACGATGCGCGTTACCAGATGTATTTCCAGACGTTTACGCAGGCGGCTTTCGACGCCCAAAAAGAAACCCGGCGGCAGCAGGAAGCGGAGGCGCTTTCCCTCGAAGCCCGCACGGTTGACAAGGTGAATTGCGGCGAACAACAACCCGAAGTGGATCATGCGTACAAAGGTGAAAAAAGCGATTCGGGCTACGACGACGACGGTCGTTTCTGGAGAAATACCCGTTCGTACATTTTCTATCAATTACAGAACAAGGGCTTGGCGGCTAAAACGCTCGAAATCTCCTTTTCGGGAAATTTGAAAACGGAGGATGTGGGTATTTTTATCAATGATCGGGCCGCGGAATTGCTCGTAGTAAAAGACAAGGTAATTACAGTAAAAACCGATGATAAAGAGCTTGTTAAGTTAAAAATTACGTCCGAAAACGGCAGGCCGACGCCACGGTTTTTTCAGATTAGATTGGTGAAGTAGAGGTTTGAATTCGTGAGCTTTATTTGACATTTTTTTAACCTCACCCCCTAAATCCCCCTCTCCTTTCTGGAGAGGAGGACTTTTGAAAGCCCTTCTCCAGAAAGGAGAAGGGTTGGGATGAGGTTAAACAAGCGAGTACTTGGTAAAATGATTCTTGTGCAACTCTGTTTTATCATAACCCAAATTGTGTCACATTAACACGGACTATTGTTATAAGCGTATGTTAAAATGTAATTTTTATAGTCTTTTTAAGGTAATTCTCGGGCTTTTGCTGACCACACAGGCATTTGCTCAGAAAGCCCGCAACCCCATCATTTTTGCCGACGTGCCAGATTTGGCCATGATTCGGGTTGGGAATACGTACTACATGAGCAGCACCACCATGCACATGAGTCCAGGGCTGCCCATCATGAAATCGAGCGATTTGGTCAACTGGCAGATGGTTGGCTATGTGTATGACACGCTGGCGAATGTCCCTTCCCTGAACCTGACCGATGGAAAGGGAACGTACGGACGCGGCTCGTGGGCAAGTAGTTTGCGCTATCACAAAGGCACGTACTATGTCACAACCTTTGCCCAGACGACGGGTAAAACCTACATCTGGTCAACAAAAAACATAGAAAAAGGGCCGTGGCAAATGGCTTCGTTTACGCCTTCCTATCACGACCATACGCTGTTTTTTGACGAAAACGATAAGGCGTATTTGATTTACGGCGCGGGAAAACTCAAGCTGGTCGAACTGAACGACGACCTTACGGGAGTTCGGAAAGGTACGACCGAAACGGTAGTGATTGAGAATGCAAGCCTGCCCGCAGGCAGCAACATCATGCTGGGGGCGGAAGGGTCGCAGTTGTTTAAACACAACGGCAAATACTACCTCTTCAATATCTGCTGGCCACGGGGCGGGATGCGGACGGTGATTATCCACCGCGCCGACAAAATCACGGGGCCGTGGGAAGGCCGTGTCGGGTTGCAGGACTTGGGGGTGGCGCAGGGCGGCCTGATTGATACCCCCGACGGCCGTTGGTTTGCGTACCTCTTTCGCGATTTTGGCGGTGTCGGACGGATTCCGTATTGGGTGCCTGTGAAATGGGAAGATGGCTGGCCTGTGTTGGGCGAAAACGGCAAAGTCCCCGAAACACTTGATTTGCCTGCCAATAAGTCATTGATTCCCAATATTGTTGCTTCCGACGACTTTACCCGCAAAAAAGGCGAAGCGGCCTTGCCGTTGGTTTGGCAATGGAACCACAACCCCGATAATGCTCTTTGGTCGGTGACCGAGCGTAAGGGTTTTTTACGCTTGAAAACGGGACGGATTGATACGTCGTTTGTACTCGCCCGCAATACCCTGACGCAGCGCACTTTCGGTCCTGAGTCGGCGGGGTCGGCTGTGCTGGACGTCTCCAACATGAAGGAGGGCGATTTTGCGGGACTGGGTTTGTTACAAAAGAATTTTGGTTTGGTGGGGGTGAAGGTAGCCAATGGCAGCAAATCCATTGTGATGGTCAGTGCCAACACGGGTAAACCCATTGAAATCGAGCGCGTTCCGTTGGCCAAAACGACAGTATATCTCAAGGCCGAATGCGATTTCAAAAACCGCGCCGACATTGCCCATTTCTTTTACAGCCTCGACGGTAAAACGTGGACCAAAATCGGGGAGCCGCTGAAAATGCCTTATACCATTCCGCATTTTATGGGCTACCGTTTCGGACTGTTCAACTACGCCACCCAAACCACGGGCGGTTTTGCCGATTTTGATTATTTCCGAATGGAAGACAAGATTTCTCCGAAATAGCTCCATTCCACCACCAATTCAAACATAGTTTCTATGAAATACACCATTTGGCTTCTACTGTTCAGTGCTTTTTGGGCCAATGCGCAAAACAGCCCGTCCACCATCAGCAGTCCTGACGGAAAACTGGTCGTAAAGGTATCACTCGACAACGGGAAACCTGTGTATAGCCTTTCATTAAACGGAAAAACATTTCTGGAAAAATCGCCGCTTGGCCTGAAAACAAACGTAGGTGATTTTACGGAGGGGCTGGCGCTGGTTGATGCAAAAACAACCACTCAGAAGATTGACAATACGTATGAACTACCCAACATAAAGCAACGAAATGTGCATTATGTGGCCAATGAAGGGGGATTTATCTTTTCAAAAAACAGCGCGGATGCCTTTCAGGTGACGTTCAGGGTGAGCAACAACGACGTGGCATTCCGCTACAAAGTGTATCCCCAGAAACGAGCCCTTTCCTGCGTTGTCAACGAAGAAGCATCGGGTTTTGCCTTTCCGAAAGGAACCACCACCTTTTTGTCGGCCCAAAGTAAAGCCATGGTCGGTTTTGCCCGCACCATGCCAAGCTACGAAATCCCATATACGGTGGACGACACCCTCGGTGAAAACGGCAGAGGCAACGGATACACCTTTCCGTGCCTTTTCAAGGTAAACTCCAACGGTTGGGTGTTGATTTCTGAAACAGGGGTGGACAGTCGCTATTGCGGAAGTCGCCTGATGGGTCATTCAGAAGGTGTTTATACCATCGGTTTTCCGATGCCCGACGAAAATAACGGCAACGGAACCTCTGCGCCGGGTATTCCGCTTCCTACCGAAACACCGTGGCGTACCATTACGGTGGGCGAAACGCTGGCTCCGATTATCGAAACAACCATCCCCTTCGACGTAGTAGAACCCCGTTATGCGGCGTCGCAACCTTACAAATATACCAAAGGCTCATGGAGCTGGATCATCGGTATGGATGGTAAAACGGTGTATGACGAACAAAAACGATACATTGATTTCAGCGCCGCCATGGGCTACGAAACCATTCTGATTGATGCCCTTTGGGACACGCAAATCGGGCGGGATAAAATAGCCGAACTGGCGAAATATGGGGCAAGCAAAGGCATAAGCCTGTATTTGTGGTACAACTCTAACGGTTACTGGAACGACGCTCCCCAAGGCCCGAGAGGCATCATGGACAACACCATTGCCCGCCGCAAAGAAATGGCGTGGATGAAAAGCATTGGTGTGAAAGGCATAAAAGTTGACTTTTTCGGCGGCGACAAGCAGGAGACGATGAAGTTATACGAAGATATTCTGTACGATGCCAACGACTATGGCATCCTGTGCATCTTCCATGGCTGTACTTTGCCGCGCGGATGGGAACGCATGTACCCCAATTATGCTGCCAGTGAGGCCGTTCTGGCCAGCGAAAACCTTGCCTTTTCTCAACGGAGCTGTGATTATGAAGCGTTTAACGCCACGCTCCATCCGTTTATCCGCAACACCGTCGGCAGCATGGATTTTGGCGGGAGCGCCCTGAACAAGTTTTACAATGCCAACAACACTCCCAACCGTGGCTCAAAGCGGGTAACGTCTGATGTGTATGCACTGGCAACGGCGGTGTTGTTTCAAAGTGCTGTGCAGCATTTTGCGCTGGCTCCCAACAACTTAACCGATGCGCCCGAATGGGCCATCAATTTTATGAAAACCGTGCCGACAACGTGGGACGAGGTTCGCTTTATTGACGGCTATCCGGGTAAGTATGTGGTGTTGGCGCGTCGTCATGGTAGCCATTGGTATGTCACAGGGATAAATGCCCAAAAAGAAATCCTGAAGCTGAAAGTCAAACTACCCATGATAACAGCGGGTGCCGAGCTGCGGCAATATACCGATGACGAACAGCTGAACGGGAAGGTCAGCACGACGAAACTCTCGAAAAATCAGGAAGTTGAGCTGACGATTCCGACAAATGGCGGTGTCTTGATTGTGAATTAATTGATTTGCATAACCCCTTAACCAGAAAAGATGAAACATAGTATCTCAATCCTGTTTTTAGCGCTGCTGCTTTCCCTTCTGGGGTTTAGCGCCCATGCCCAAGACCCCAACTTCCACATTTACCTCTGCATCGGGCAGTCGAACATGGAAGGCCCTGCCAAAATTGAGTCGCAGGATACGATTGTTGACAATCGACTGCGCTTACTGGCCGCTGTCGATTGCCCTGAACTGGGTCGAACCAAAGGCAACTGGTACACCGCCAAACCGCCGCTTTGTCGCTGCAATACCCGTCTTTCACCCGCCGATTATTTTGGTAGAACATTGGTGGCCAATCTGCCGCAAAACGTCAAAGTAGGCTTGGTTCACGTCGCTGTGGCGGGGAGTAAAATTGAGATTTTTGATAAAAAAGATTATAAAATGTACCTTGATACCTCGGCCAAAGAAAGGCCGTGGATGATCAATATGGCCAACCAATACGGCGGAAATCCGTACGAACGATTGGTTGAAATGGCGCGTTTGGCGCAAAAAGTGGGCGTTATCAAAGGCATTCTGCTGCATCAGGGCGAATCCAACACGGGTGATAAAGCATGGCCAATGAAGGTCAAAAAAATCTACGATGATTTGTTGACCGACCTGAATTTACCCGCCAATTCTATCCCGTTGCTGGCGGGAGAACTGGTCAATGCCGATCAGGGAGGCAAATGTGCGAGCATGAACCCTATCATCGCTACCTTGCCGCAGGTGATTCCGAAAGCCCTCGTGGTTTCGTCCAAAGGACTACCCGCCGTTCCCGATAAACTACATTTCAGCAGCGAAGGCATCCGCATTTTTGGCAAGCGCTACGCAGCAGCACTGTTAGCCTCACAAGGCAAAAAAATCGACATCGACGAAAGCAGCATTGCGCCACCCGCTCCCGTAAAAGTACAGAAAGGTTTGCTCCAAGGAAGTACTGAAAACGGACTTTCTGTTTATAAAGGCATCCCTTTCGCCGCTCCGCCAGTAGGCAATCTGCGCTGGAAAGCGCCCCAACCCGCCGCCAAGTGGGAAGGCGTTAAACAAGCGACCCAATTTGCCCCAGCCCCCTATCAGGGAGGAAATCCGCCTTCGGGCAAGAGCGAAGATTGTTTGTATTTGAACATCTGGTCACCCGCCAAATCGGCCAATGAAAACCTGCCCGTCATGGTTTATATCTATGGAGGAGGCTTTGCAGGAGGTTCCACATCAGACCCATATACCAATGGAGAAAACATAGCCCAAAAAGGAGTGATTTTAGTAGGAATTGCCTATCGGGTTGGTCAATTAGGCTTTTTGGCTCACCCCGAACTCAGTGCCGAAACTGCCCAGAAAACGTCTGGCAATTATGGGCTTCTTGACATGATTGCTGGCTTGAAATGGGTTAAGGAAAACATAAAACAATTTGGAGGCAATCCCGACAAAGTGACCATTTTCGGCGAGTCGGCAGGGGCAATTGCCGTCAGTATGCTTTGCGCCTCTCCTTTGGCCAAAGGTCTTTTTCATGGTGCGATTTCTCAAAGTGGTGGCTCGTTTGGCCCCCACCGAATCACCACTTATCCTGGTGAAAACATGAAACTGCTTTCTTTTGCCGAAAGCAAAGGTGTAGAATATATGGAAAAGGCAGGGGCAAAATCACTTGCTGAGTTGAGGGCTGTCCCTGCCGAAAAACTACCAACAGGTTTCGGAATGCCAGGGGGCTGGCCAATTGTAGATGGGTATGTAATTCCAGATGACCAACATGTTTTGTACGAAAAAGGCAAATACAACCATGTACCTGTCTTAATCGGTTACAACTCCGACGAAGGGGCGAGTTTCCAGCCGCCCAAAACACCAAAAGACTACATTGAAAGCACGAATAAACGTTACGGGCCGTTTGCCGAAAAACTAATAGAAGCTTATCCCGTTGCCGAAAACAGCGTTCCTAAAACAGCGCGGGATTTGGCGCGTGATGCGGCCTTTGGCTGGCAAACCTGGGCATGGGCTAACCTCCAAGCAAAAACATCGAAACAGAAAGTATTTTACTATTATTTCGACCAGCATAAGGATTTTCCAAGTGATTCGCCAAAATATGGGTATGGCTCACCTCATGCACAAGATGTAGCTTTTGTGTTCGGTACCTTCAGAACGACCGACCAATTTGCGTCTTCAACTGACCCCCAAATATCCGAAACCATTATGACGTACTGGACAAATTTTGCCAAAAACGGTAATCCCAACGGCGGAAATTTGCCGCAATGGGAATCATTTTCTGCCAAAAAACCTGCGGTCATGTATTTTCAGCAAAAGGCGTTTATGGGGCCTGTTCCGAGCGAAGATGCCATGAAAGTACTGAACTCTTATTTTGAATGGCGACGGACGCCCGAAGGGAAAGAATGGGCTAAGTAGAATAAGAAGAACCAATAGTACAATGAAACAAACACTGATTGCTCTATTTTTTTCCTGCCTCGTATTTTATACGGGTTACGCGCAGGATGAACCAAAACCGTTGGGGCCGCTGCCCAGTGAAAACCAGTTGCGGTGGCAAAAAATGGAGTATTATGCCTTTGTACATTTCTCCGTGAATACGTACACCGATATGGCGTGGGGTTTTGGGAATGAAGACCCCCAAATTTTTAATCCCGAAAAACTGGATTGTCGCCAATGGGCCAGAATCTGTAAAGAGGCAGGAATGAAGGGCATTATTATCACGGCCAAACATCATAGCGGGTTTTGTTTATGGCCGTCGAAATATACCGAATACTCCGTCAAAAATTCGCCGTGGAAAAACGGTAAAGGGGACATTGTCCGAGACATGGCAAATGCCTGTAAAGAATACGGACTGAAATTCGGGGTGTATTTGTCGCCCTGGGATAGAAATCACCCTCAATATGGCAAACCTGAATACATTACCTATTTCCGAAACCAGCTGGAAGAGCTTCTGACAAACTATGGAGAGGTTTTCGAGGTATGGTTTGACGGAGCAAACGGAGGTTCGGGCTACTACGGCGGAGCCAACGAAACCCGTAAAATTGACGCAAAAACGTACTACGACTGGCCCGATACCTACAAACTGGTTCGTAAGCTTCAGCCGAAAATCGTTATCTGGAACGATGGTGGTGACCGTGCCGATCTGCGGTGGGTGGGAACCGAATCGGGCTATGTCGGTGAGACAAACTGGAGTTTATTGAATTCAACGGGCGATGTGCCCGAGCAAATGCTGCGGCACGGCCTTGAAAACGGAAACGCATGGGTACCCGGAGAGGTAAATACGTCCATTCGGCCAGAGTGGTTTTACCATGAACGGGAAGACAGAAAGGTAAAGACATTGCCCCAATTACTGGACATTTATTACCATTCAATCGGGCGAAACGGCACTTTGCTCCTCAATTTTCCTATTATGCCCAACGGGCTTATTCACGAAAAGGATGAAAAAGCGATTCAGTCATTGACCAAAACAATTAAAGAAACGTTTGCCGATAATCTTGCTAAAAATGCAGTGGCTTCTTCGGAGCAGGTACGTGGCAAAAACGCCCGCTATGGAGCCAATAAGGTGATTGACGGAGATACAGACTCGTATTGGGCAACGGATGACAACACACTTACAGGCTCGCTGACGTTAGATTTCAAAAAGCCGACTTCATTCAATCGTTTTCTGGTTCAGGAGCCGATCAGGTTGGGACAACGGGTCAAATCGTTTAGTCTCGAAGCATTTGTGGACGGGAAATGGATTGCCATTGCCAAAGAAACCACCATTGGTTACAAACGCATCCTGAGATTTCCGACTGTAGAGGCTACTAAGCTGCGGTTTACTGTGTTAGATGCCAAAAGTTGTCCGCTTATTTCAAATATCGAAATTTATAAAGCTCCCATCGTTCTGACTCCCCCAACCATTCTTAGGGATAAAGACGGTCTGCTACATTTGGTAGCGGGCGATAAAGAATCGGAGATTTATTACACCACAGATGGTAGTACTCCTACCGCAAAATCTGCAAAATATACCTCGCCAGTACAGACTCCTGAGGGGAAAGCAGACATAAAAGCCATTACGTTTAACCCCTTCACCAATCAGACCAGTATTGTCAGTGAAGAAAAATTTGATGTTTCCCGTAAAAACTGGAAAGTACTTAGTACCGAAGATGCAGGGGTGAATAAGCTGCTGGACGGCAATGCAGGGACATCATGGCACCAGAAAAGAAATCAGGCCATGCCTGCGGAGGTAGTGGTGGATTTAGGGAAAGAGGAACGACTGGAAGGTTTTCGCTATCTGCCCGCCCAAAACTGGTGGGAAGAAGGAAGCATTATTACCAATTATCAATTTGAACTATCTCAGGATAACATCAACTGGAAAGTCGTCAGTGAAGGCGAGTTTTCAAATATTAAAAACAATCCTTTTTGGCAAGTCAAAACGTTTGCTCCTGCTTCTGCGCGGTACATTAAGTTTCGGGCGTTGAAAAACACGCAGGAAAAAACAGCCTCAGGTTATGCCGAACTGGACATAATTACGGCAAATTAACTCAATACCAACATTCCTATGTACCCCAAAAGCACTTTCTTAACCCTTATTTTACTTGGTATATGGCAGATTTGTACTGCCCAGCCCACGTCAAGACCCGTCATTGTTTCGCCCGAAGTGCATCCTGATCACTCGGTGACGTTTCGGTTTTATGCCCCTGCCGCCAAAGAAGTGAAACTCAGTGCGCAGTTTGAAAAATCGCCTTTGGCTATGACCAAAGATGACAAAGGGGTTTGGAGCGTTACTACTGCTCCCGTGAAGCCCGATATGTATCCTTACGCGTTCAATGTTGATGGGATTTCGGTGGCCGATCCAGCCAATTCAGCACTTTTTCCCAATGAGGGTTTTCAGAATAGTGTGGTCGAAATTACAGGAAATACGCCTTTGGTACATACCCTGCAAAACGTCCCCCATGGCACGGTGTCGTACCGATATTACCAGTCGGCGGAGTTAGGAACGCGTCCCGTGGTGGTTTATACGCCTGCTGGCTACGAATCAAGCCCAAAGGCTTCTTATCCAGTGCTTTATTTGTTGCACGGCACCACCGATACCGAAGAAACGTGGACAAAAGTAGGCCGTGCCAATGTCATTCTCGATAACCTGATTGCGCAGGGTAAGGCCAAACCCATGATTATTGTGATGCCCTACGGACGGGCTTATCCCGTCATCAGCAAATCGTCGGGCAGTTTGCGAAACTGGGACAATTTGCAGGAATTCAAAAAGGATTTTTTCGGCAATCTGATGCCGTTTATTGAGAAAAATTACCGCACCCTCAACGACAAAAATAGCCGCGCCATTGCAGGTTTTTCGGGTGGCGGAGGAACCACACTGTACTTTGGCCTGAACAACAGTGACCAATTTGCCTATGTCTGTGGCTTTGCTCCGGGTATGCTCAAAAATGAGTTTGACCGCAACAACGAAGCAGCCTTTAAAAACATCGAACAGACCAACAAAAACCTCAAACTATTCTGGATTGGTGTGGGTAAAGAAGACGGCCTATATACTGTCAATCAGGAATATATGCAGGTACTTGACCAGAAAAAGATTAAGTACGAAAGCCTCATTACCGACGGTGGACATACGTGGATGAATGTAAAACACTATTTGAGTGTGATTGCTCCTAAGCTTTTTAAATAGTAAACCAATACACCCTTAACCAATCAGATGAACAATGAAAACCTTTGCTTTCTTTACAAAAATCGGCTTGCTGTTGCTGATTCTTATTCCGTTTGCGGGATTGGCACAACCTCCGCGTGCTCCCTATGTGGTCTCTCCCAAAGTCAATGCTGATAAAACTGTAACATTTTCCTACCTCGCTCCCAACGCTAAAACAGTGCTTCTGGGGGGAGGACAATTTGGCGCAGTTGATGTTCCCATGACTAAAAATGCAGAAGGAGTCTGGTCGGTAACCGTCGGCCCAATCAAACCCGATATTTATCCGTACAGCTTCAAAGTGGATGGCGTAACCATCAATGACCCTGCCAATACCTACTTGTTTCCGAATGAACGGTTTAAGGGAAGTTTGGTAGAGATCCCTTCGGATGAACCCGCCATTTATGCACTGAAAAACGTACCCCACGGCGCTATTACCTACGAATATTATCCTTCGGTTGAAGGCTCAACGGGGACGGTTGTCGTCTATACACCAGCGGGTTATACCAAAGAGACAGCCAAAAAGTATCCCGTCTATTACCTTATCAGCGGCACGACCGATACCGAAGAAACTTTCTGGAAAGTGGGAAAAGTGAACTTGATGCTCGACAACATGATTGCGGCTGGCACGGCCAAGCCCATGATTGTGGTGATGCCTTACGGAAATCCGCTGGCAAAAATTGCTGAGCAAACGGGCAAAGACAAACCCGCCGATGTCATGTCCCGCGACGGAGACGATGCCCTGCGTCGAATGAAACTGTTTGAAACCGACTTGGTTTCGCACGTCATTCCGTATATCGAAAAAAACTACCGAACCATCAACAATCGCGATAACCGCGCCATTGGCGGCTTCTCACGCGGGGGCGGACAAACGTTGCGGACGGCGTTCAACAACGTCGATAAGTTTGCGTACGTGTGTAGCTACGCTTCTTACATTTCGCCCACTGAGATGGACAAAAGCTTTACAAACATCATTTCCAATCCTGCCAAAACCAACAAGGATTTCAAGCTGCTTTGGTCAGGCATTGGAACCGACGACTTCCTGTACAAAGGCACGGTCGAGTTTGAAGATTACCTGAAAACCAAGAAGATAAACTTCAAAAGTTACGTCACCGACGGCGGTCACACGTGGATGAATGTGAAGAAGTACCTCAATGAGACATTGCCTGTTTTGTTCAAATAAAGCCTATCTAAACCTTTAACATGATGAAAAACCACATTTTACAAACTCTCATGGCTTCGGCACTGTCCATTGGACTCTGTCATGCTCAAATTGCCGAAGACTTCAAACCGTCCAGTCTCAACCAACCGGGTCAGGAATACCCGATGGTTAATTCTCAGGGTTTCGCCCGTTTCAAAATCGTAGCTCCTGCCGCCGACAGCGTGCGGGTAAGTTTGGGGTTGGGGGGCAAAGGAGGTACAAAACTCGCCAAAACCGAAGATGGTTCGTGGATGGGCACTACCGAAGGCCCGATGGATGAAGGCTTTCACTACTATAACGTCAAGATTGACGGCGGGAAATTCAACGACCCAGGCACCCTCAACTTTTACGGTTCGGTGCGCTGGGAAAGCGGCATTGAGATTCCTGCCAAAGATCAGGATTTTTATGCCCTCAAAAATGTCCCCCACGGAAATGTGCAACAAATCCTTTTCCCGTCGCCCAGCACGGGCACTTCCCGTCGGGCTTTTGTCTATACGCCTCCGGGGTATGAAAAAGGGAAAGGCAAATACCCTGTGTTGTATTTGCAGCACGGCTGGGGCGAAGACGAGACGGCATGGATGAATCAGGGACGGGCTAATCTGATTATGGACAACCTCATTGCGGAAGGAAAAATCAAGCCGTTTATCATTGTCAACACCTATGGTATGACCAATGAGGTGAAGTTTGGCAAAATCCGTGAGTTTAAGATAGAGCCTTTCCAGACGGTGTTAATCAACGAGTTGATTCCGTACGTTGATGCCAATTTTCGCACGTTGGCCAACAAAGACAACCGCGCCATGGCAGGCTTGTCGATGGGTGGCATGGAAACCAAAACTATTACCCTCAACAACCCCGAGGTGTTTGCGTATTATGGCCTGCTGAGTGGTGGTTTGTACGCCCCCGCCGACATCAAAGACAAGTCGAAAGTGAAGCTTATCTTTCTGAGCTGTGGCAGCAAAGAACGCCCCGAAGGTGTCAAAAAATCGACCGAAGAACTCAAGGCGGCAGGGTTCAACGCCGTAGGCTATGTATCAGAAGGTACTGCCCACGAGTTTCAGACGTGGCGTAGGAGTTTGTACCAATTAGCGCCGTTGTTGTTTAAATAATAGACCATTGCCTCGTGATGAAACCATTTTTAACAACGCTATTGCTGGCTATGTTGTCCGTCGTGGCTGTGGCGCAGCAATCACGCCGTACGCCCGAACAGGATAGTCTGATGGCGCGGATGCAGCGAAAGACTACGGCCGACCATCAACAAATGTTGAAGCAACTCGGAATCAGTGCACTGCGGCCTGGGCCGTCGGGTAATCCGTCGGCGCCCAATGCCGCCAATCGGGACGAAGCGAAGGTGCCGCCTTATACATTGCCCGATCCGTTGGTGCTCAAAAACGGCAAAAAAGTAAAGTCGGCCAAAGAATGGGTCGCTGCCAAACGTCCTGAATTAGTGGAAGATTTTGAACGGGAAATGTACGGTCGATTGCCCGCCAACCTCCCGAAAGTGAGCTGGCAGGTGGTTTCGGTGAAAGACACGACCGTGGGAAATCAACCCATTAAAGAAAAAACGCTGCGGGGTGTGGTGGACAATTCTGCCTATCCATCCATTAGTGTCAACATTGAACTGGTACTGGCAACCCCCAAAACTGCATCGGGGTCTGTACCCGTGGTGATGGAATTTGGTTTTATCCGTTCTCCTTTTGGCAATAATGCACCCGTTCAACCCATTGGATTAGGGTCAGCGGGTGAACCGACGTGGAAAGAACAGTTGATTTCCAGAGGTTGGGGGTACGCCATTATTGTTCCTTCCAGCATTCAGGCCGACAACGGTGCGGGTTTGACAGAAGGCATCATTGGCTTATGCAACAAAGGGCAATTCCGCAAACCAGACGATTGGGGAGCATTACGGGCGTGGGCGTGGGGAGCAAGCCGCGCCGTTGACTATTTCGAAACGGACAAGGACGTTGATACCAAACGCATTGCCATCGAAGGGCTTTCGCGGTACGGAAAAGCCACTGCCGTAGCTATGGCGTTTGAGCCCCGTTTTTCACTGGCGTTTATTGGCTCATCAGGGGCGGGCGGTGCCAAAATCTTACGCCGAATCTTTGGCGAGCAAGCCGAAAATCTGGCTGGTTCGGGCGAATACCATTGGTTTTGTGGCAATTTCCTGAAATATGCTGGCCCGCTTACCCCGCAGGATATGCCCGTCGATGGTCATTCGCTTGTGGCCTTGTGTGCACCTCGCCCTGTTTTTATCAGCTCGGGCTCTCCGCAGGTGGAAGGGCAGTGGGTGGATGCCAAAGGTATGTTTCTGGCGGGCGTTCATGCGGGGCCTGTTTACAAATTATTTGGTAAAAAAGACCTTAGCACCTCCGAATTTCCGTCGCTCGGTACTCCGCTGATTGACGGCGAAATTGCCTTTCGTCAACACGCTGGCGGTCACAGTACAGGCCCCAACTGGAGTACGTGGATAGCTTGGGCCTGTCGCTATTGGGGCGACTGTAAATACTACGAATAAAATTATTTACTTAATAATGTATTCAATATGAGGCATTTATCATATTTTATTTTTTCACTCTTCGGTCTTGTAGGCAGCTTGTGTGCCCAACCCACCGACAAGGAAATGCCCAAAGGTTTTGATCAGGTCAGAACGGGCATTGCCATGGGTAAATTGGATACGGTAAAGTACGAATCCAAAACGGTCGGCAGTACCCGTAAAGCGCTCATTTACACACCACCCAATTTTAACAAAAAAACAAAGTATCCAGTGTTGTACCTCCTTCACGGCATTGGCGGGGACGAAAAAGAATGGTTCAAAGGCGGCAATCCGCAGGTGATTCTGGACAATCTGTACGCCGACGGCAAACTCGCGCCCATGATTGTGGTGATGCCCAACGGCCGTGCCATGAAAGACGACCGCGCGGTGGGAAATATCTTTGATAAGGAAAAAGTAGAAGCCTTCGCAACCTTTGAAAAAGACCTGCTCAACGACCTGATTCCGTTTGTCGAAAAGAAATATCCGACACTTACCGACCGCGAAAACCGTGCCATTGCGGGCTTGTCGATGGGCGGCGGGCAATCGCTGAACTTTGGGTTGGGCAATCTGGATAAATTCGCTTGGGTGGGCGGATTTTCTTCGGCGCCCAACACCAAAGTTCCGCAAGAATTAGTCCCGAATCCTGATGACGCCAAACAGAAACTGAAGTTGCTCTGGATTTCGTGCGGTGACGCCGACGGCTTGATTACTTTCAGCAAACGTACCCACGATTATTTATACCAAAACAGCGTGCCGCACATCTACTACCTCGAAGCGGGCGGGCATGACTTTAAGGTATGGAAAAACGGGTTGTTTATGTTCTCGCAGTTCCTGTTTAAACCTGTCGATACGGCGTCGCTGCCTTCGTATTCGGTATTGGGAACGCCTGCGACCACCAACATCCGCAACGGAAAATACCCGCAGATTCTGCCTGATAACCGCGTTGTTTTTCATGTGAAAGCCCCTCAAGCCCAGAAAGTTCAGGTGGATTTGGGTAAAAAGTACGACATGGTGAAAGATACGGCAGGTTTCTGGAACGTTACGACCGACGTCATCAGTCGTGGTTTTCACTACTACTCGCTCATCATCGACGGGGTAGCGCTCGCCGACCCTGCCAGCGAAACCTTTTACGGCATGGGACGCATGGCGAGCGGCATCGAAATCCCGTACGAAGGCAGCGGATTTTATACGCTCAAAGACGTACCACACGGTGACATTCGTATCAAAAAATACTTCTCGAAAGCCTCTAATGCGTGGCGCGAAATGTACGTGTATGCACCTCCAGGTTACGACAAGTCTTCCGAAAAATACCCCGTTATGTACCTCCTTCACGGCGGTGGCGAAGACCAGCGCGGTTGGGCTACGCAGGGTCGTACGGACATCATTCTCGACAACCTCATCGCCGAAAACAAAGCCAAGCCCATGCTGATTGTGATGGTGGACGGCAACTTTTACGGCAACGGCGGTGGTGTGGCTGGCTTTGGGATGCAGCAGTTAAACCAGTTTGAAAACGAGCTCAAAAACGCCGTCATCCCGTTTGTGGAAGCTAATTTTCGCACCCTGACCGACGCCAAAAACCGTGCATTAGCTGGTCTGTCGATGGGTGGTTTACAAACGCTTCACGCTGGTGTTCGTAACTCTGATATGTTCGGTTACCTCGGGGTATTTAGTTCAGGCTGGTGGTCAAACAACGCCAAACTGTCTGATCCTCAGTACGAATTCATGCAGGCCAATAAGGACAAAATCAACGCCAACATCAAACAATTCTGGATTTCGCAGGGAGGGAAAGAAGACATCGCCCACGCCAACTGCCAGATTATGATGAAGAAGTTTGATGACATGGGTATCAAGTACCAGTACAGCGAATACGCGGGTGGGCATACCTGGCCCGTCTGGCGACATGATTTGTTCGGATTTTCTCAATTACTTTTTAAATAAATGTTCCATTCAAAACCCCCAATCAGTACAATGAAAACCTTATTCTTTTCTCTAATTTTATCAATCGCCAGCCTTGTAGCCATGGCGCAAAACCCGATTGACGGCAACTGGAAAGGCAGCCGCGAAACGCCCAACGGCACGTTTGAAGTAAACTACACCTTTAAAGTAGAAGGCGACAAATTGACTGGTACGTGGAAAACGCAATTTGGCGAAGCCAAAATTGAAGAAGGCAAAGTAGAAGGCAAAAAAATCTCTTATTCCATCTCATTCAACGACCGTAAAATGAGCTACACAGGCGAGTTGGTCTCTGAAAAAGAGCTGGTTGTAAAAAGTGAGCGCGGTGAGATGAAGCTTGCCAAGCAGTAGATATTTATTCATTAACCCAATAATCAAATGTTTTCAAAAAAAAGCGTGAAGGCTGTAAGTACGGCCATTCTGATGGCGGGAGCGACCACTGGTTTTGCCCAATCCATTCCGTCGTTGAAAGATACCTTTAAAAACGATTTTGGCATCGGGACGGCCTTGAACAATGGCCAGATTGAGGAGCGTGACCCTGCGATGACCCAATTGATTGTGAGCCAATTTAACATGGCAACCCCCGAAAACGTGATGAAATCGGCGTTGATTCATCCAAAATGGGATACCTACGATTTTGTCGTGCCCGATAAACTGGTTGCTTTTGGGAAAAAACACAACATCAAAATCAATGGACACACGCTCATCTGGCACAGTCAACTGCCGTCGTTCATTCGTGGTATTCACAGCAAAGACTCAATTCAAACGTTTTTTAACGACCACATCAAGACCGTGGCAGGTCGCTACAAAGACAATATCTTTTCGTGGGATGTGGTGAACGAAGCCCTGAACGAAGACGGAACTTTGCGCAAAACTGTTTTCCTAGATTATCTGGGTGAAGGCTACATTGCCGAAGCTTTCCGCCTCACGCAGCAGGCCGCGCCGAATGTGGAATTGTACTACAACGATTACAACAACGAACAACCTGCCAAGCGCGCGGGCTGTATTGAGCTTATCAAGAAAGTACAAGCTTCGGGCGCGCGTATCGATGGCGTGGGGATTCAGGGGCACTGGCACGTTGGAAAAGTGCCGTTTAAAGACATCGAAGAAAGCATTTTGCAGTATTCGGCGCTGGGGCTGAAAGTGATGTTTACTGAACTGGACATTGAGGTGCTTCCCCGTAATTTTCAGGGAGCCGATGTCAACCAGCGCATGGCCAGCAATCCCAGTCTAAATCCTTACACGGCTGGTTTGCCAGACGAAGTTCAGAAACAGTTGGCGGCTGACTATGAAGCCTTATTCAAATTGTTTTTGAAGCATAAAGGCAAAGTAACCCGCGTGACGTTGTGGGGTGTTAACGACGCCAACAGCTGGCTCAACGGCTGGCCTGTGCGTGGTCGTACCAATTACCCGTTACTTTTTGACCGTAATAACCAGCCCAAACCTGCGTTTTACTCGGTCGTAGCGTTGAAAAAGTAGGTGAAAGTTTTACAATAGGTGGTTTTGGGTTTGTATTTAAAACCTAAACCATCTATTGTAATAAGACATATTTAGGGCTAGTTTTATGGGCTATAAGATTGGTTTTAGGTAGATTTAGGTATATTTGACTCTTTTCTCAAATGAGGTGAGATGAAAATGAAAAACTATATAAAACTACTTTTCTTTTTTGTAATTACGTTTTATGGCTTTCCTAAGCAGGGAATTTCTCAAGAAATTGTTTTGTCGGAAGACCAAAAGATTCCTAAGAACATTACTTCTTCCATTGAAATTTTAAAGGATTCGACGGGCAAACTGACGTTGGAACAAGTGGCTGCGATGAACTTCAAAAAGTCGCCCAAAGACCACATTGTTTTTCCCTATTCTGATGATGTATTCTGGGTGCGGTTTTTCCTAAAAAATACCAATGCAACCAATAAAGACTGGATTTTGGTATGGACAAACCCTTTGGTGGAGCAGTTGGATATTTATATTTCGGATACGACGGGGCAAAAATTTTCGCACAAACAACAGAAAATTTTGACGGTTGAGAAAGAGAAAAAACTCATCGACCAAGATCCGACCTTTGCCGTTGACCTTCGCCCCAACCAACGCAAAAACATTTATGTCAAAGTCACCAGCAAACGTGGCCACTACATGACTTTGCGGTTGCATTCAGAAAAAACATACTATAAATCAAAATTGGAGAGTTATGCAGGGCAAAGTTTCTTCAACGGTTTGGTTATTTTTCGTTTGTTTTTGGTACTTACGCTTAGTTTGGTCATCATCAACAATTTTGCCTTTAGGCTATATTCGCTGCATACCGTTATTAAAACATTTGCCTTTTGGGGATACCTCAATATCGCTGGCCCGTGGTTTACAGACGACCCCGACGTTGCTAAAAAAATTGATTTTTTGTTCTATAATTCCGTGACTTTAGGCGGTGGGATTTTTGTCTATTTTACTCAAATCAAGGGGAAGTTTTCAAAAATTCACACCATCATTGCCATGACCATTATTGGGCTGACTATCTTCGAGAGTATCATTGTTTTTGTTGATTATCAGTGGTATTGGCTCAAATTGGGAGTGTATAGTATCATCATTTCGGCAATCTATTTTTCGGCTTTGTACCTCTATTCCATCGTCAAGAAAATCGCCATTGAAAAATACTACGCCATTCCTTTTATTTTGGGGATGATCAGCTACGCCCTGCTTTACATTCGGTTGCTGGGCTGGATTGAATACGAACCCGTGTATTCGATTGCGTATTTGTTGTTTTTGGGGGAAATATTCGTTTTTGTCATTTTCCTAGGAGGAATTTTTCGTTCTGCGGAGCAAAAACTCAATTTCAGCATCGAGCAAAATAGCCGTTTGAAAGAACTAGACAACCTCAAAACCAGCTTCTTCGCCAACATTTCCCACGAATTTCGGACGCCCCTGACGCTGATTTTGTCGCCCCTCAAAGACCTGCGGCGAGAGTTTCCAGAACGGGATATTTTCCGAGTAATGCAGCAAAATGCCGAACGATTGTTAGCGCTTATCAATCAATTGTTGGATTTGAGTAAACTGGAGGCTGGAAAAATGGAGATGCAGTTGCAAAGAAGCGATCTAGCCCAGTTCCTCAACTATTTGTTTGCTTCCTTTGAATCGCTCGGGCAAAACAAGAAAATTCTTTTTCAGTACGAGCAAAGTCGGATGAGTTATATGGCTGATTTTGACCAAGATAAGGTTGAGAAAATTGTAACTAACCTCCTTTCGAATGCGTTTAAGTTCACGCCTCCCAATGGACGTGTACAGGTACGGGTTGATTACCAAAAAACGCAGCTTCTCCTGAAAGTGCAAGACTTTGGTATCGGGATTGACCCACAGCGTTTGCCACGCATATTCGACCGTTTTTACCAAGCCGACAGTGGCGATAACCGTACGTACGAAGGAACGGGCATTGGACTGGCCTTGGTGAAGGAGTTGGTACAAGTGATGAAAGGAAGCATCCATGTAGAAAGTAAAGTAGGTGAAGGCTCTGTTTTTACGGTGATGTTGCCGATCTTGGAAGAGAGTTCAGCAGCCAAAGGGCAGGTGGTTTCACCCATAAATATGCCAAAGGAACAAACGTTTTTGGTAGAAGAATTACCGATAGAAACTCCCATAAATGAAGGCAAAGAGGTGCTGTTGATTGTGGAAGATAACCCCGAACTGCGGGCATATATGCGGGAAATTTTTGCCCCCCATTACTATTTATTGGAAGCAAGCGATGGACAAGAAGGGCTGGAAAAAGCGATTGAAGAACTTCCTGACGTTGTCATCTGTGATTTGATGATGCCCCGACTCGACGGTTTTGGGTTTTGTAAAGCCATGAAACAAAATGAACTTACGAACCATATTCCGATTGTGATGCTGACGGCCAAAGCGACCCTAACCGATCGCTTAGAAGGCTTGGAACTTGGTGCTGACGATTATTTGTCAAAGCCCTTTGATCGGGAAGAGTTGCAGGTGAGGGTACGGAATTTGATAAAACAACGTCAGATTTTACTTCAAAAATATACGAAAAACAAGGCGTCCGAACTGGCTCAGAAAAGCCAAATGGAGGAAGAAACAGCGCTTAAAAATCGCATCAACGATGAGCAATTTATGCAGCGCTGCCACGAAGTACTCATGCAGCATTTGGGAGAAAGTGACTTTGATGTGGAGCGTTTTGCAGAGGCAATGAACGTTTCTGCCGTGCAACTTCGCCGCAAGCTGAAAGCCAGTACGGGACAGGGAGTGATTGAATATTTGCGAAATTTTAGACTTGAAAAAGCCGCCGAAATGCTCGCCAATAAGACCGAAACTGTGTCGGAAGTTGCCTACAAAGTGGGCTTTGAAAGCCTGTCGTATTTCTCGAAAGTATTTTTTGAAAAATACGAAAAAAGTCCTTCTGAATGGCCATAAACGGCATTTTGTCAAAAATGAGTTAAAGAAAGTCAAAAATGAGTTAATAAAAATTGAAAGCCCCGCTGAGGGGCTTTTTTTTATTATCAAAAATGAGCTAAAGAAAGTCCATTTTGTGATAACACTTGCATCCAGCAAATCACCAATTTTGGGTATCACTTTTAGCTCATTTTAATACCCTACTCATAATCTTTCATGGTAGAAAGGGAAGGAGGTCTCTGGGAGCATTTGACGAAATGTTTCTACCTCCTTTTTCTACTACCGACTCATGTTAAACTCATTCAAACTTTTCTACCAATGAAAAAATTCGTTTATCGCTTCATGGCTTTATTGATAAGCTATAATGTGTTTGCCGTTGATAAAACTTGGACTGGGACAACCAGCCCCAATTGGGTAACTGCTTCCAGCTGGTCACCCAGCGGTGGTACTCTCAATATGTTAAATATGGAAAATTTTACTGATTTTAAAATATTCTATTTCAATTAAAAATCGTTTCAAAATGACCACTTTTCTACATACTTCGCTCAATCGAAAATTAGGTTTGTTTTTGATTGAAAAAACTTTTGTTCTGTGTTTATTACTTGTCCTTGGCAGTGGTTTTATGGCTAAATCCCAAACCCTGGGCACGTATCCCGCTACTTCCGTGGTTGCGGGGCAAAATGCCGCCATCACCCCTTCGGCTGTCCCCACCAATGCCACCTCTATTGTGGCTTATACCAATAACAATGTCAATACGCCTTTCACGGGTGTATTGGCGGTCAACCCCACGACGGGGGTATTGACGGTGACCAAAGCCATGCAGGCGGGGGTGTACGCCGTTACGGTGAAAGCATTTAATGGGGCAGCATCCACGACCGCTACTTTTACCCTTACGGTAACCAACCCCACTTTTAGCCAGGGTGCTTTCAGCGGTACGACCGACGTGAGTGTTGGAACTAGTCCATACAGTGTAGCCGTTGGCGACTTCAACAGCGATGGCAAGCAGGATATTGCCGCGACAAATTATAGTGACGGTACGGTTTCGATTCGTTTGGGTGATGGCGCGGGCGGCTTCAGCGGTACGACTAACGTGGGTGTTGGGTCGAGCCCAGCCAGTGTAGCCGTTGGTGACTTCAACGGCGATGGCAAGCAGGATATTGCCGTGGCAAATTTTGGTGCGAGTGCCAGTTCGGTTTCAATTCGTTTGGGCGATGGTGCGGGCGGCTTCAGTGGCACGACCAACGTGAGTGTTGGGTCGGCGCCAATTAGTGTAGCCGTTGGTGACTTCAACGGCGATGGTAAGCAGGATTTTGCCGTCGTAAATTATGTTAGCGGTTCGGTTTCAATTCGTTTGGGTGATGGTCTGGGCGGGTTTAGCGGCACGACCAACGTGAGTGTTGGAACAGGTCCACGCAGTGTAGCTATTGGTGACTTCAACGGCGATGGCAAGCAGGATATTGCCGTGGCAAATATTGGTGCGAGTGCCAGTACGGTTTCAATTCGTTTGGGCGATGGTCTGGGCGGGTTCAGCGGCACGACCGAAGTGAGTGTTGGATCAAATCCACTCAGTGTAGCCATTGGCGACTTCAACGGCGATAATAAGCAGGATTTAGCCGTCGCAAATAGTTTTAGCAATTCGGTTTCAATTCGTTTGGGTGATGGCGCAGGCGGCTTCAGCGGCACGACTAACGTGGGTGTTGGAGAGAGTCCATACAGTGTAGCCATTGGCGACTTCAATGGCGATGGCAAGCAGGATATTGCCGCGGCAAATAATTATGACGGTACGGTTTCGATTCGTTTGGGGGATGGCGCGGGCGGCTTCAGCGGTACGACTAACGTGAGTGTTGGGGCAGGGCCAAATAGTGTAGCCGTTGGTGACTTCAACGGTGATGGCAAGCAGGACTTTGCCGTGGCAAATAATGGTACGGGTGCTAATTCGGTTTCCATTCGTTTGGGGGGCGTGGCTGAAATCAATCTCCAAGGCGGTGTTAACCCTACGACCTGTGGCGGAACGGGCAGCATTGCTTTTACGAGCACAGGTATTGCGGAGGGTAGCCAAACGCTTTCCTACAAAAAGAACACCGTAGCCGCTACCGCCACTGTAACCATCGCTGCCAATGGTAGCTTTACGCTCTCAGGTTTAGGGGCGGGTGAATATTCTGATTTTGCCATTGGCGCTACCACAGCCACGGGCAGCCGAAGCCTCAATTTGCCCGCTTCGTGTTCGTTTGTCACCACTTGGAAAACCGACAATGTAGGTACATCCAACAGTACTTCGATTAGGATTCCGACTACAGGCACGGGCTACAACTACGACGTGGACTGGAACAACGATGGTACGTTTGATGAGTTTGGTTTAACGGGTAACGTCACGCACGACTACGGAACGGCGGGTACTTATACGGTAGCCATCCGAGGAAGTTTTCCACGGATATACTTTAACAATGGAAGTGATAGACGTAAGTTGCTATCAATCAACCAATGGGGTAGTATCGTTTGGACAAGCATGGCGGGGGCCTTTGAGGGCTGTGAAAATATGGTACTCAA
Source organism: Runella sp. R0.1_18 (assembly GCF_057652155.1). NCBI lineage: Bacteria > Pseudomonadati > Bacteroidota > Cytophagia > Cytophagales > Spirosomataceae > Runella > Runella sp. R0.1_18. The sequence goes on along the minus strand of NZ_JBYFCK010000016.1, from coordinate 49,303 downwards.
CGCTACGGATGTGCCTAATACAGCGGCAGTCACCGACATGAGCAGGATGTTTTCTGGGTGTAGTTCCTTTAACCAAGCCTTACCTGAAGGTTTTAATACGTCTGCTGTTACGAATATGAGCTTTATGTTTGCTTTTTGTAGTTCGTATAATAAAGCTTTGCCAAGTACTTTTAACACCTCTATGGTGGTAGATATGACTGCTATGTTTACTAGCTGCCGGGCTTACAACCAACTCCTACCTAACAGTTTCAATACAGAGCGTGTAACAACTATGCGTGGTATGTTTTCTAGCTGTAGTTCGTATAATCAAGCTCTGCCGAGTAGCTTCAATACATCGCTTGTGACGGATATGTATTCAATGTTTTCTGGCTGTATAGCCTATGACAAAGCCTTACCAAATAGTTTTAATACGTCGCTTGTGACAAATATGTATTCAATGTTTTATGGCTGTAGCTTGTATAATAAAGCCTTACCTAGCAGTTTTAATACGGAGCGTGTGACAAATATGGCTTATATGTTTAGCCTCTGTAGTTCGTACAATCAACTCCTACCTGGTAGCTTTAACACGGAGCGTGTGACAGATATGAATGCTATGTTTCAAAACTGTTTTGCCTATAACAAAGTCTTGCCCAGTAGTTTTAATACTGTTGCTGTCATGAGTATGAATAGGATGTTTTCTGGTTGTAGTTCGTATAATCAAGCTTTGCCAAGTAGCTTTAATACAGTTGCGGTAATAGATATGGTGGATATGTTCGCTGATTGTAGGCTTTTCAACCAAGACCTGGGAGCGTTGAACCTCAGTTCAGTGACTAACATGGACGGTATGCTCACAAACTCGGGCTTATCAGTAGCTAACTACGACGCCACGCTCACGGGTTGGGACAACGGGGGTTACTCAAATAAAAACCTTGGTAATGCTTCCCCACTCAAATACTGTGCTGCTCAAACGGCACGTAACAATCTGACCACCAAAGGTTGGACTATCACGGGTGATGCGTTGCAATGTCCTACTCTCACCTTTGGTACGGCCACCAATCCTACGACCTGTGGCGGAACGGGTAGTATTTCATTTACAAGTACAGGTATTGCGGCGGGAAGCCAAACCCTTACGTATAAAAAGAACACGGTTGCCGCTACTACCTCCGTGACCGTCGCTGCCAATGGTAGTTTTACGCTCTCTGGCTTAGGGGCGGGGGTATATTCTGATTTTGCCATTGGCGCTACCACGGCTACGGGTAGCCGAAGCCTCAATTTGCCCGCTTCGTGTTCGTTTGTCACCACTTGGAAAACCGACAATGCAGGTACATCCAACAGCACTTCCATCACAATTCCGACGACGGGCACGGGCTACAACTACGACGTGGACTGGAACAACGATGGTACGTTTGATGAGTTTGGTTTAACGGGTAACGTCACGCACAACTACGGAACGGCGGGCACTTACACGGTAGCTATTCGAGGAGATTTTCCGAGAATCTATTTTAATACGGAAGGAGATAGACTCAAGTTGCTATCGATTGTTCAATGGGGAAGTATTGCTTGGCAGAGCATGGGTAATGCTTTTCAGGGTTGTGAAAATATGGTGCTCAACGCCACGGATGTGCCTAATACAGCGGCAGTCACCGACATGAGCTGGATGTTTGCGGGTTGTAGTTCGTTTAACCAAGCCTTACCCGAAGGTTTTAATACCTCTGCCGTAACAACCATGAGCGGCATGTTTTCTAGGTGTATTTCTTATAACCGAACGCTGCCGAATAGCTTTAATACGGAACGTGTGACGGATATGAGTGGCATGTTTGATAACTGTAGTGCCTATAATCAAGCCTTGCCGAATAGCTTTAATACGGAACGTGTGACGGATATGAGTGGCATGTTTGAGGGCTGTAGTGCGTACGACCAAGCCTTGCCTAATAGTTTTAATACATCCGCTGTTACTAATATGCGTGCAATGTTTAGTTTTTGCAGTGCTTATAATAAAGCCTTGCCTAGTAGCTTTAATACGGCGCGGGTGACGGATATGAGTAGTATGTTTTTTGACTGTAGGTCGTACAACCAACCTTTGCCCGAAAACTTTACGACTGCGGCTGTCACCAACATGGGCGCTATGTTTTTTGGGTGTAGTTCTTATAACCAAGCTCTGCCGAGTAATTTTACTACCGCTGCTGTAACAAATATGAACGCTATGTTTACTGGCTGTACAGTGTATAACCAAGCCTTCCCAAGTAGCTTTACTGTATCGGCTGTTACGGATATGGATGGTATGTTCATGTTTGCTAGGGCCTTCGATCAAAGTTTGGCAGCTTGGGGACCCCAACTCAATGCGAATGTGAATTTGGCAAATATGCTTAGTTACTGTGGCATGAGTGTGGCCAATTATGACGCTACGCTTACGGGTTTCAATGCGGGTACGGTGACGGGCAGGTTTTTGGGGGCAGACGAGTTAAAATATTGTGCCTCAGCTACGGCAAGAACCAATTTAATGAATGTTAAAAATTGGACTATCTCGGGGGATGCGTTGTTGTGTCCTACTGCTACACTTACCCTCGGTACGGCTACCGATGCTACGACTTGTGGCGGAACGGGTAGCATTGCTTTTACGAGCACCAACATTGCGGCGGGAAGCCAAACCCTTACGTATAAAAAGAACACGGTTGCTGCTACTACCACCGTGACCGTCGCTGCCAATGGTAGCTTTACGCTCTCAGGTTTAGGGGCGGGAGTCTATTCTGATTTTGCCATTGGTGCTACCACGGCTACGGGCAGCCGAAGCCTCAATTTGCCCGCTTCGTGCTCTTTCATCACCACTTGGAAAACCGACAATGTAGGTACCTCCAACAGTAATTCCATCACAATTCCGACCACGGGCACGGGCTATAACTACGACGTGGACTGGAACAACGATGGTACGTTTGATGAGTTTGGTTTGACGGGCAACGTCACTCATAATTACGGTACGGCAGGTACTTATACCGTTGCCATCAGGGGTGATTTTCCAAGGATTTATTTTAATAGCGAAGGAGATAGACTCAAGTTGCTATCGATCGACCAATGGGGAAGTATTGCTTGGGCCAGTATGAATCGTGCTTTTCGGGGCTGCGCAAATATGGTACTCAACGCCACGGATGTGCCAAACCTGGGGGCAGTCACTGACATGAGTTTTATGTTTTACGGCTGTAGTTCGTTTGATCAGGCCTTACCTGAAGGTTTTAATACGTCTGCGGCTACGAATATGAGCTCTATGTTTGCTTATTGTAGTTTATATAATCAAGCCTTACCAAGTACTTTTAACACCTCTATGGTGGTGGATATGAGTGGTATGTTTAGGGACTGTCGGGCTTACAACAAAGACTTGCCGAGTAGCTTTAATACACAGCGTGTAACAAACATGAGTGAAATGTTTTATGGTTGTGTTTTGTATAATAAGGCCTTACCGAATGACTTTAATACGTCACTTGTGACGAATATGAATGCTATGTTTTATGGCTGTAGTTCCTTTAACCAACCCTTACTGAGTGGTTTTAATACGGAGCGTGTAACAGATATGGAATTAATGTTTCAAGGCTGTAGTAAATACAACCAAGTTTTGCCGAATAGTTTCAATACAGCTGCGGTAACTACCATGTTTGGCATGTTTTCTGGCTGTAGTATTTACAACCACGCGTTACCAAGTAGCTTTACTACGTCGCTTGTGACGGATATGAGCTATATGTTTTATGATTGTATAGCTTTTAACCAAAACTTAGGATCGTTGAACCTCGGGGAGGTCACCAACATGACGGGTATGCTCACAAATTCGGGTTTGTCGGTGGCTAACTACGATGCGACACTCATAGGCTGGAATAACGGTGGCTATACCAACAAAAGCCTCGGCGATGCCTCACCACTCAAATACTGCGCTGGCCAAACGGCTCGCACCAGTCTGATCACCAAAGGTTGGACTATCACGGGTGATGCAAGTGCCAGTCCAGCAACGCCAACGGCTTCGGTGACGGTACAGCCGACGTGTACGATTTCAAAAGGTACGATTGTAGTCACAGCGCCTTCGGGAACAGGGATTGAGTACAGTATCGGCGGTCTTTACCAAACCTCGGGAATGTTTAGTGGGTTGAATCCAGGCCCATACACAGTTACGGCCAAGAACACGACGACGGGTTGTATATCATCAGGTTTATCTTTGACGGTGAATCCAGTTCCGAATGCTCCCGCAACGCCAACAGCTTCGGTGACGGTACAGCCGACGTGTACGACGCCAACTGGAACGATTGCAGTCACTGCGCCTTCGGGAACAGGGATTGAGTACAGCATCGGCGGTCTTTACCAAACCTCGGGAACGTTTAGCGGCTTGAATCCAGGCCCATACACAGTTACGGCCAAGAACACGACAACGGGTTGTATATCATCAGGTTTATCGTTGACGGTGAATCCAGTTCCGAATGCTCCCGCAACGCCAACAGCTTCGGTGACGGTACAGCCGACGTGTACGACGCCAACTGGAACGATTGCAGTCACTGCGCCTTCGGGAACAGGGATTGAGTACAGCATTGGCGGTCTTTACCAAACTTCGGGAACGTTTAGTGGGTTGAATCCAGGCCCATACACAGTTACGGCCAAGAACACGACGACGGGTTGTATATCATCAGGTTTATCTTTGACGGTGAACTCGGTTCCAAGTGCGTTAATGATCACGACAGGAACGAGTTCGCCGATTTGCGCGGGCGCTACGTCTTTTACAATTCCTTATACGGTCGTGATGGGTACTCCAACTACTTACTCAATTTCGGGAGCAGGCATTACGACCGTTAGCAACGGCGTTTTAACAAACCCAATTGTGGTGAATTTGAGTGGTCCAGAGTCAGCAAATGCTATTTCTTACACCTTGACCGTCGGCAATGCTAGCGGATGTGTTTCTAGTAATATTACTGGAAGTGTAACAGTAGTAGGCCCGCCGACTATTTCGTTGACGACGCTCCAACAAACGCTCAACGAAGGCAACAATCCCGTTCTTTGCGACACGGATGCGAATTCTGTTAACAGTTTACAGTTTAATGTTTCGGGTTCGTGTGTTTCTGGTTCGCCTGTTTGGCGAGTACAAGTGGGTAGCGGCGCATGGAGTGCGTGGTCAGTAACTGCTCCAGTTTCCCAACCTTCTAATAACCAACTCCATCGTTACCAAGCGGCTTGTGATGCTAATTGCCCGAGTACATATACTTCACCGATTGAGTTAACGATTGGTGTACCTCCTGGCCCTCCCCAACAAGTAACTGTGAGTAAAACGACGGGTTGTCCAGGTGAAACCGTGACACTCTCCGCTCATTGTGGAGCTCATACCGTACGGTGGTATTCATCAGATTCACCTAATTCTGCCCTTCCAAGCTCTACCATAACGATTAGGCGCGAGATGCCTAGTTACTGGGTGAGTTGTGTAAGTTCACTTGGTTGTGAGAGTGTTAAAGTAGCAGCACCATCGATTGTTGCCAAGCCCTCCGCAGCGCCATTTGGTATCACAGGGGGAGGCTATCTGGGCTGTAATAACGTTTCTGCTATTTTAACCTCTGGTTCAGAATTGAACACCTTGTACCAGTTGTACTACAATTCGTTGGGGACTAGCCAGCAGGTGAATGGAAATGGAGGCGTTTTAAGTTTTGGTATTCCGAGTTTTGGGGGCACTTATCGTGTGATGGCCAAGGATAAGACGAGTGGATGTATTACGGAGTCGAGTGGAGAAGTGGTTTACTACAATGTTAGCAAGCCGAGCAAGTTTCAAGTGACGGGTGGGGGCAGTTTGTGTGGAAGCGGAAGTGTTTCTTTGGGGTTATCCAGTTCCCAAGTAGGTGTTAATTACCAGTTGAAGCGTAATGGAGGGTTATATGGTAGCAATGTATTATCAGGGACAGGTCAGAAGTTGAGTTTTGGTTCGACGCTTGAAACGGGGACATACACAGTAGAAGGCACATCGTCCTCGGGCTGTGTTTTGACGATGCAGAATGGGGTATTGGTGACGAATTTTCCGTGTGGTCTCCGAGTTGGGGTAGATGATTTGTTTGGGATATCTGTTGATTCATCTATTGACTCTTGGGTGAGTATCTTGGGTAATCCAGTGGGTAGTATTTTGTCCTTACGTTTCAACCAGTCGATTAAGGGGGAGGTTTTGTTGGTGTTGGTTGGATTGGGAGGCGAGGAGTTGTATCGGCGATCGTTGTTTGATTTGGAATCTGGTCATGTGGAGAGTATTTCCATGGAAGGCTATGCAGGGGGTAGTTATGTATTACGAGTTTTATCTTCTGAACATAGGCAAGATTTCAAGATTAGTAAATTGGGTAGATAGTGTGCGGATAATGATTGCTATACTTGTTGGGTATCCAGTCGAAAGACGGCGTAGGCGTAGGAGCAGCGAGGATAGCGGAGGGCAGTGTGCAAGGAGCAACTACTTTGTCATCCCGGAGGAATCTAAGTCCAAGTAGCTTCGCTACTGTCCTCCCCAACCCCGTGACGAACATCCTGCGCCTGCAAGTATCTGACAGCAAAGGCCAAGTGGTACAAACGGAGTTGACGGATGCTTCGGGTCGAAGTGTTTTACGTCGCCAATTCGTACCCGAAACCAACAGTCACCACGAGGAGTTTGGGGTGAGTGAGTTACCGACGGGGATGTACTTTTTGAAAGTAACTACGCCTGATAGACAAGCGACTTTGAAAGTGGTGAAGGTGGAGTAATTTGATTAACATACATTATTGGCCAAAGTGGATTTTTATTTCCATTTTTGGCCAATAATGTGAATAAATGACAGACGATATTAATGAGTTTCATTCAGGAAACCGTTCATCAAAATAACCCACAAACTGCCAAATTTCGAGTATTTCGTTGATACCAACAGGATAAGGAGCGTATCTTTCGTTGAGAGACTTTAAAACCAGTACGCCCTTGTCATCTAAGTAGTTAAACACTTTTTTTAGAACAACTCCTTCGTCAGAAGTGACAATAAGGCAAATTGTGCCATTTTTTATACTTCCCCAGTTGTCCATGTATTCTCCAAAAACAACGGAGCCGCTTCTGAGAGGTGGCATTGAGTCACCCACGTAAGGGAAAGCCCTATATTTACGGTCACGTGACAAAAATGGCATCTGAAAAACAGGAAGTTTTTGGACATAATCAACATCGCCGTAGCCTTGGGTATATCCACCTAAAGCCCTGACGGGCACAAATTCAATGTTTTCACGAGTAGTGCTATCTACGGTGGTAACCAAAACTCGATCAGTTGTTTTGTGCCGAGCCATCGGCTTGATTTTTTGACTACAATCTATTTGAAGAAAGTCATCAATGGAAACATTAAAATAGGAAGCTAGTTTTACCAAATCACCAAAATTGGGTTCTGAACGTCCTACTTCGTAAGCGGCGAGGGTAGATTTTTTAATGCCAATTTCGTCGGCCAAACGCTGTTGAGAAAGTTTAGGCGTCAATTGATTACGTAACCAAATTAAGTTTTGGGCAAAATAAGTAATTGATTTCATGTGATGCTGTTTAAAATATGTACGCAAAGTATAAATAAAATAGACAAAGTGCAAGTTTAAAGCTATTAGTAAAGTAGATGGATGATTTCTACGTTTCATAAGTCAGTTATCTTCATTATGTTTAGTAACTTTGGCCTCATAGAACACAAAAAATATACCACAAGTATGACAAAAAGGCTGCGCAGGGATGCTTTGTTTCAATAATGCACTTTGTTAAGGAGGTTACTTTTGGTAAAGATTGCTCTCGCTTTTATATATGCTACTAAATAGAGACCAGCGATGGTTGTTGATTTTTTTACTAACCCTTTTATATCTGCCCCTAAAGGCCCAGGTACTGGACTTCCCACAACCTGAATTGATTACCGATCGTCAGGGATTACCACAGGGATTTGTTTCAGGCATTGTGCAAGACAAACAAGGATTTATCTGGATGGCTACCCACGATGGCCTTTGCCGATACGACGGCAACCGCTTAAAAGTCTTCCGAGAACGGGAAGATACGACAGGGAAATCAGCCATGCCATTCTCCAGTATTGCCTCTTTATTTATTGATCATCAGGGTCGTATCTGGATTGCGTCAGAATTGGGCGAGTTGGTTATGTTTGATCCTCTTACTGAAATATTCACCAACATCTCGAAACAACTTACCAGCCTGACGGTTCCCCACACAGGTGCCTGGCATTATTACCCCGACCGCCAAAACAGGCTGTGGATGGCCTTTGACGGAAAAGGGTTAGTCTGTTATGATATGACGACTCGGCGTGCGCGCTGGTTTCAGCACCGCGATGACCAACCGCATTCCATAGGCTCAAATCGCATACGTACGATACTGCAGGATCAGCAGGGGACGATTTGGGTTGGCTCCATTGATGTGGGCTTAGAACGATTCGACGAGAAGACGGGGCATTTTCAGCATTATCGTCCAGACTCTCAAACACCCCTTGCGCTACCCGAACTGGCCATATTTGGAATGGCCCAACGCCCAACGGGTGAATTGCTAATTGGTACCCATCACTATGTCTGTCAATTTAATCCTAAAACGGGGTATTTCCAATCGCAACGATTGCCTAATGATGATAAAGCGTCGTTGGAAGATCATCACCTATGGGGTATCCACTTTTTGACCGATAGTCGGGGAGAAGTTTATTTTGATCAACGGAACAGCCTATTTCGCTTTACTGATTTGGCAAATATTCAGTTGGTGACTCATTTTACGCTACAAACCGGTTTTTGTACCAGCCTGCTAATTGATCGCTCAGATGTCCTCTGGGTGGGAACTAACGGCTCGGGCGTGCGCAAATACAATTTACGGGCAAACAGCTTCCACACGGCTCGTTATCAACGTGTTTTTCAGTTGGATATACTTACCAAATGGTTGCATTTACCAGCCGAGCAGGCTCGTCTTGTCCAAGATGCAGACCCATACAAGTTTCGCTATACGCTAGATCATCAGGGAAATGTTTGGGCTAATAGTGGTACATCGACTATCTACCATATCAATACAGCCACGCACCAGTGTCAGCGGGTTGACTTTCCCGTTCCCTTTGTCCAAACGATTACGCCTATGGCAACTGATGAGCAGGGGCGTGTTTGGTTGCTACAGTGGTACAAAAATGCCCACTACTTATGGTATTATGCACCTGACACACGTCAGTGGATTCGTTCAGCTTATCATTTTAAGGCGGATTTTCCCGTTGAGTTTATACAGATGGTCGCTGATAGAGAGGCATTTTGGTTGGCTACAAAGAACCAGGGTTTGTATCGACTTGACCGCCAAACGGGGCGGATGCGCCAGTATCTCCACCAGCCTAATCAGCCTACATCGCTCAGTAGCAATACGCTTTATTGTTTGACGGCTGATCCCGACGACTCGAATCTGCTGTGGATTGGTACGTTTGGCAAAGGATTATGTGCATTCGATAAGCAGTCAGGTAAGTGTCGGAGAATAACGGAACAGGACGGGTTGCCCAATGATGTGATTTATTCGGCCCTTCCTGACCGGTACGGAGATTTGTGGATTGGTACAAACAAAGGGCTGTGCCGAATGAATCGCAAAACATTTCAGACCCAAAATTACACCACTGAAGACGGGCTACTGGCCAATGAATTTAACCGCTTTCACTATCTTCACCTTCCCAATGGACAAATCATCATGGGGGGCGTGGAAGGTATAACAGCGTTTCGTCCAAGTCAATTAAGGAATGATTCATTTCAGCCCAAAGTAGAATTAACTGAATTGTACGTCAATAATCGGCTGACCGACCCTCACCCGCAGTCGTTTCTTCGGGCACCTATTCACGCCATTCATGAACTTATCCTTCCCTATAATCAAAATTTTTTGACGGTACATTTCACCGCTTTGCAATTCAACCTACCGGGTAAAAATCATTATCGCTACAAACTGGAAGGGGTGGACGAGGAGTGGGTGGAGACCAAGCAACCGCAGGCCATTTACACCATGCTGGCTCCCGGTCACTACACACTGCTGATCAATGCCTCCAATACATCGGGTACGTGGAGTCCCTACGTACGTCGATTGTCTGTGATCATCAATCCTCCTTTATGGGCTACTTGGTGGGCTTATGTGCTGTATGTGCTGGTGGTGGCGGGGAGTCTTTGGTACGGTATTCGTTTACGGATAAACCAATTGCAATTGCGGCAATCGGTAGCGCTCCGTCAGCAAGAAGCGCGGCAATTGCGTGAACTCGACGAAATGAGGTCTCGTTTTTTCACCAACGTAACGCATGACTTTCGCACTCCGTTGACCTTGATTCTTTCACCTATGCCTGATTTGATTCAAGAACTGGCGGGTACGCGTTACGTCAAGCGATTGGAGTCGATTAGTCGCAATGCGCGGCAATTATTATCCCTCATCAACCAATTGCTGGATTTTGCCAAACTCGATGCCAACGTGTTAAAGGTTCAGGAAGCACAGGGGGATATTAGTCAATTTTTGGAGCAGACCGTCGGATTGTTTCAGGAAGAAGTTATCCAAAAAAGCATCCTTTTGTCGGTGTCATCGTCGGTTAGTGATAACTACTGGTTTGATGAAGAAAAATTCGGGCGGATTATCACCAATTTGGTAGGAAATGCGTTGAAGTTTACGCCTAAAGGGGGGCAAATTACAGTGTCTTTGCATGCTTCTACCGATTTGGAATTGGTGGTTTCGGATACGGGGGTGGGTATTGCTGCCGACAAACTGTCGTTGGTGTTTGATCGTTTTTTTCAGCAGTCGGCAGACGGATTGAACTCACCCACCAACACTCAGATGGGGACGGGTATTGGGCTGGCGTTGGTGAAAGAATTGGTGCATTTGCAGCAGGGACATATTGAGGTGGAAAGCACGCTTGGCCAAGGTACTACCTTTCGGGTGACGCTGCCTTACCGACGCGCCGACCAAGCCAGCTTTACGACGAAAGTGCCTGAGCCTCTTGCCGAATTAGCATTGGCCGACTTGCCGATGCGACACGAGGGCGATAGTGAACCCCCGCATTTGCTGTTGGTTGAAGATAATACAGAACTGGCAGATTTCGTTGTGGATAGTTTGCCCGCCTCTTACCGCGTCAGTCGGGCAGTCAATGGCGCCGAAGGGTTGGAAAAAGCGTTGGCTGACTTGCCAGATTTAATCATTAGTGATGTGATGATGCCCGTGATGGATGGCTACACACTCTGCCAAAAACTCAAGGAGGATCAGCAAACCAATCACATTCCAGTCATTATGTTAACGGCCAAAGCCACCTTTGAGAGTCGTATGGAAGGACTCACGCGGGGAGCTGACGATTACCTAACCAAACCGTTCCACGTAAAAGAATTGACGTTACGAGTTCATAATCTGCTCGAACGTCAGCGTCGGTTTCGTGAGCGGATGCGGCAAGAATTGGCAAGACCTGTGTCTGCCAAACTCGATCAACCAACTGAAACGCTGGCGACGGAGCCAGTGCTGCTTGATCCGTTTTTGGAAAAACTATACGCCATCGTTGAAGAACAATTGGATGATTCGTCGTTGAGCGTGGAGCAATTGGCCGAACAACTCAATGTGAGTCGTAGCTCGATGCACCGTAAAGTGAAAGCACTAACAGGACTGGCTACGGGTGACCTTGTCCGCATTTACCGCCTCAAACGCGCCACTCAATTCCTCCAACAGGGGTATAATAGCTCCGAAACAGCCTATTGCGTAGGCTTTGATAGCCCCCAGTATTTTGCTAAGTGTTTTCGGGAGCAGTATCAGATGACCCCCAGCGAATTTGCTCGATTGGCCTAAATTGTTCCAAAAAAGCATATTTTGGAGTGTTCTGCAACCTAAATTACCACATTTGCAACCTGATTTACCATCCTTTTTTGGGCTTGGCCAGACCTTTGTGTCCGAAAAACGGGCCTTCCTTAATTGTTGGTAAATTCCATGTTGAAAACAAGTTCTACAGATCGTGTCGCCACGATTGATTTTATTCGGGGAATAGCCCTGCTGGGCATTCTGTTGGTTAACGTACAGACCTATTCGTTATTTGCTCTGCTGCGTCCTGAGCAGGTATATAAGCTGGGGTTAGACCAGCCAGCAACCTACGCGCCCACCCAATTTTTCGTTCATTTGTTGGTAAAAGGGCAGTTTTATACGATTTACAGTTTTCTTTTTGGCTTGGGCTTTTACCTAATGAGCAAAAAGAACAAACAGGCGGGGCTGGATTCCAATCGGTTTTTCAAACGACGTTTATGGATACTGTTAGCGCTGGGGTTGCTCCATGCCCTTGTGTTTTGGTTTGGGGACGTCCTGCACAAATATGCGTTGTTGGGTTTTACGTTGCTTTATTTTAGCAAAAAGTCGGTTGCGGTATTGGGTAAATGGGTTATCGGGCTGGTGGTTTTGGGGATTGTGATTCAAATCGTTCAAGCCTTAGCGTTTCCATCGACTCCCTCCGCACAGGCCGCCAGTCAGCAACAGTTCGATGCGGTCGTCATGCGGGTGGTTACCACTTGGCAACAGGGGGCGTTTTGGGAAGTAATGAGCCTGCAAAGTTTGGGAGTGGTGATGCTGCATGTCATGGCTTTTAAGCATGGTTTCGCGAGTTACTTGCATTACGAGGTGATGTTTTTGTTGGGGCTGATGGTGGGGAAATTACAACTGTTCAATCGATTGGCTGAGGTCAAAAACCAATTCCTGCGAATAGCTTTTTGGCTATTTCCCATGGGGCTCATATTAAAAGCAGTTGCCAGTTTGTCGGTGTTTGATATCCACCTATCGATTAGCAATCCATTGACCTTTGACCCATTACTTTTGTCACTGGCCGATTTTCTGGGAACGCCCTTGTTGACGGTGGTTTATCTGATTGAACTCTCTTTGCTTTTTAACCGATACCCCTCTCGAATCACTCATTGGATTGCCAATTCGGGTCGGCTGGGTCTGACCAACTATCTAATGCAGACGTTGCTGTGCATGGGGCTTTTTTACGGCTACGGCTTGGGTTTGTCGGGACGGTTGACCCTGCTGGAATCACTGGGCGTTGCGGGTAGTATCTATGTTTGTCAAGTTGGCTACAGCAACCTCTGGCTGATGTATTATCGAATGGGGCCTTTGGAATGGCTCTGGCGGAAACTTACTTATGGCAAACAACGGGCGGAAGTGATTCCCCAAACACACTTAATGAAGGGTTGAACGACGTATGCGATTATGATATACCAGAAATATTTTGCTCAAAATCAATTAATTATGAAAATAAGTGTCTTAATTTTCGCCTTGTGGGCGAGTCTGCTTGGAATTGCCCACGCGACTACTTTTACGGTAAGCAACACCAATGACAGTGGCGCAGGTTCTCTTCGCCAAGCCATTCTAAGTGCCAATGCAGATGCAACGGCAACGGCGGCGGCTCCCCACCAGATTATTTTTACCGTACCCAATGGGTCAACCATTACGGTTGTTAGTCCTTTTTTGGTGATTACTAACCATGTTAGCATCAATGGGTTGGGTGTGTCAAATTTGACAATTAGTGGTGGCGGCACCTCACGTATTTTTTGGATACAAAATGGCACGATTACCATTCAAAACCTCACCTTGGCCAATGGCTATGCCAAAGGGGGGAATGGTAATGGAGGAGGTATGGGTGCCGGTGGAGCTATCTTTATGCACGAAGGCAAAGAAGGGGGCACCGGTAGTATTAATTTACGCTTAATCAATATCAATTTGAATAATAATCAGGCTTTGGGTGGAACTGGTACTGTTAAGTCACCAGTAGGAGGGGGAGGAATGGGAGGAAATAGTGTGGTTGCTGGTGGTGGTGGCGTATTAGGAAGCAGCAGCGGAGGTGCTGGTGCAAGTGTAAGCAATGACTTTGGAGATACACCTGGAAACAATGGCGGCATTCCTATTTTTGGCGGTGGCGGTGGTTTTGGTGTTTCTGGTGGCCATGGAGGTTTTGGCGGTGGCGGTGGTGGTGGTAATTCTGGTGGCAATGGAGGTTTTGGTGGTGGCGGTGGTGGTGGTGCTAACGGTGGCCATGGAGGTTTTGGTGGTGGCGGTGGTGTGGGTAGTTCTGCTGGCAATGGGGGGTTTGGTGGTGGCGGTGGTGTGGGTGCTTTTTCTAGTAGTGGTGGTTTTGGTAGCGCTGGCAACGGCGGTGGCGGTATGGGTGCAGGTGGGGCTATTTTTGTCGCGAGTGGCAGCTTGAGTTTAAATGGAGTTACATTTAATAATAACAATGCTACCCGAGGAAATAATGGCGCCAAGGGCTACGGTGGAGCGCTTTTTGTGTTCAACAAAGCAGAAAACGGAGGTAATGCCGCCCCAGGCACGACGAATGACCCATCAGTCAGCATGTGCAATGTGACCTTTAATGGCAATACCGCAGATGACGACAATAATACACATATCAATAATGATAACTACTATGCCAGCAACCTACCCAGTCTTACTCCCAGAGGGTACATCACTAGCAATGGCAATGCAGGTAGCATGACCATGTGTCCTGGTTACAGTATTCAACTTATTTTTAACGGGGTGGGGACAGAGCCTTTTTACTTCGTAGTGAATGGTAAAAATTATAACACGTTATTTGGGTCAGGTTTTGGAAACCTTACTGAAGGCACTGATTTCACAGGTACGCAAAATTTCAACCTTACCCAAATTGCCGATGCCAATAACTGTGTAGTCACTAGCTCAATTGGATCGGTGACAATCAATGTTAATGAGGTAAATCCAGGAAGTATCGGAGGGACGCAGTCGGTTTGCTCAGGAGGAGATCCTCAAGCTTTTAACTCCGTAACTGCTGGGACTGGCGGTGTCATTACCTACCGCTGGGAGAAGAGTACTACTGATTGTAACAGTGGTTTTGTGACCATTATGGGAGCGACGGACGCAACCTACGATGCTCCTGCTGGTCTAACCCAAATGACTCATTACCGTCGAGTAGCCATTTCCAATTTAGATGGTGTAGTTTGTGAAGCGACTAGCAATTGTGTGACGGTTTCCATGCAGACGGTCAGTGGTGGTACGGTAAGTGGATCGCAGCTCATTTGTACCGATGGTGATGCTACAGCCTTTACTTCTGGTGAGGCTGGTTCTGGGCAGGGTACTATAACTTACCGTTGGGAGAGTAGCACCACGGATTGCGTCAGTGGATATAGTCCCATCATGGGCGCTACAGGTGAAACGTATGATCCCCCTGCTGGAAGTATTGGTGCGACCACTTTTTTCAGGCGTGTTACTATCTCTACATTGAATGGGACGGAATGCCAGGCAATTGCGCCCAATTGTATCGTTGTCATAGTACTCAATCCACAAGGAGGAGCTATTTCTGGGAATCAATCCTTGTGTTCAAACGCTGATCCTACAGCTATTGCCAGTACAAGTGCTGGTTCGAGTAATGCTGGAACAATTACCTACCGCTGGGAAAGTAGCACAACCGATTGTAACAGTGGTTTTAGTACAATCATAGGAGCAACGGATATGAGCTATGATCCGCCTGCTGGTTTAAGTACAACAACTTATTTTCGACGAGTAACGATTGCTACCTTCAACGGAGCGGGCAGTGGTGTGTGCGAGGCAATCAGCAATTGTGTGACCGTCTCGGTATCTTCGGTAACTGCAGGTAGTATTTCAGGTGATCAGACTATTTGCCTGGGTGGAGATCCAGCTAATTTTACCTCTACTACCAATGGGTCAGGTTCTGGAACTATCACCTATCGTTGGGAAAAGAGTACAACAAATTGTAACAGTGGTTTTTCGACCATCACGGATGCAACTGGTTCGACATACGATCCGCCTGCACCATTAAGCCAAACAACTTACTATCGGCGTGTGACTATTTCTACTTTAAATGAGGTTGCTTGTGAAGCCATTAGTAACTGTGTGACGGTGACCGTAGGGGACAATACGCCCCCAACCATTACTTGTCCCGACAATATCAGTGTGAACAACGAGGCAGGTAAATGCTCTGCGGTAGTGAACTATACTGCTCCCGTAGGAACGGATAATTGTTCAGGGGCGACGACGCAACAAATTGCGGGTTTAGCCTCAGGCGCAACTTTCCCCGTTGGGACAACGACGAATACATTTGAAGTGACGGCGAATGGCCAAAAGACGACTTGTTCTTTCACGGTGACGGTAGTTGACGCCGAACCCCCGACGATTACTTGTCCCGCCAATATAAGTGTGAACAACGACGCAGGTAAGTGCTCGGCGGTAGTGAACTACACGGCTCCCGTAGGAACGGATAATTGTTCAGGGGCGACGACGGCGCAAATTGCGGGACTGGCCTCAGGCGCAGCTTTCCCTGTTGGGACAACGACGAATACGTTTGAAGTGACGGCGAATGGCCAAAAGACGACTTGTTCTTTTACGGTGACGGTAGTGGATGCGGAAGCGCCTACGATTACATGTCCTGCTAATATCAG
>NZ_JBYFCK010000016.1:0-32817 GCF_057652155.1 Runella sp. R0.1_18 | reverse complement strand
AAGTGTTCGGCGGTGGTGAACTATACAACTCCCGTAGGAAGTGATAATTGTTCAAGTGCAACGACGACGCAAATTGCGGGACTGGCCTCTGGCGCAGCTTTCCCCGTTGGGACAACGACGAATACCTTTGAAGTGACGGCGAATGGTCAAAAGACGACTTGTTCATTTACGGTGACGGTGGTTGACGCCGAACCCCCGACGATTACTTGTCCAGCCAATATCAGTGTGAACAACGAGGCAGGTAAATGCTCTGCAGTAGTGAACTATACTGCTCCCGTTGGAACGGATAATTGTTTAGGGGCAACGACGACACAAATTGCAGGGTTGGCCTCAGGCGCAGCTTTCCCAGTTGGGACAACGACAAATACCTTTGAAGTAACGGCGAATGGTCAAAAGACGACTTGTTCATTTATGGTGACGGTAGTGGACGCCGAGCCCCCGACCATTACATGTCCAGCCAATATCAGTGTGAACAACGACGCAGGTCAATGTTCAGCGGTAGTGAACTACACGGTTCCTGTTGGAACGGATAATTGTTCAGGCGCAACGACGACGCAAATTGCGGGTTTAGCCTCAGGTGCAGCTTTCCCCGTTGGGACAACGACGAATACCTTTGAAGTAACATCGAATGGCCAAAAGACGACTTGTTCATTTACGGTGACGGTAGTAGACGCCGAACCCCCGATGATTATTTGTCCTGCCAATATCAGTGTGAACAACGAGGCAGGTCAATGCTCTGCGGTGGTGAACTACACGGCTCCCGTAGGAACAGATAATTGTTCAGGGGCAACGACGACGCAAATTGCGGGATTAGCCTCAGGCGCAGCTTTCCCAGTTGGGACAACGACAAATACATTTGAAGTGACGGCGAATGGCCAAAAGACAACTTGCTCATTTACAGTGACGGTGGTGGATGCGGAAGCGCCTACGATTGCTTGCCCTGCGAATATTGTGGTATGTGCCAACACTCTCGTTACGTATGTTCCGCCTGTCGGAGCAGATAATTGTGCAGGTGCAGTAACTACTCAGACGTCGGGTTTAGGAACGGGAGTAGTTTATCCCGTCGGTGTGACAACAAACATGTTTAAGGTAATGGCTGCCAATGGTCAAACGACGGAATGCTCGTTCACAGTAACGGTGCAAGGCAAGCCGACAATTACGTTATCGACGCTCCAGCAAACGCTCAACGAAGGCAATAATCTTGTTTTGTGCGACACGGACGCGAATCCAGTTAACAGTTTACAGTTTAATGTTTCGGGTTTGTGTGTAGTGGGAAATCCCGTTTGGCGGATGCAAGTGGGTAGCGGCGCATGGAGTATTTGGTCGGCAACTGCCCCCATTTCGCAACCCTCCAATAACCAACCCCACCGTTACCAAGCGGCTTGTGATGCTAGTTGTGAATCAACTTACTCGGGCGTGATCACCTTGACAATTGGTGTGCCTCCTGTGCCTCCCCAACAAGTAACTGTGAGTAAGACGACGGGTTGTCCAGGTGAAACCGTGACACTCTCCGCTCATTGTGGAGCTCATACCATACGGTGGTATTCCTCAGATTCACCTAATTCTGCCCTTCCAAGCTCTACCATAACGATTAGGCGCGAGATGCCTAGTTACTGGGTGAGTTGTGTGAGTTCACTTGGTTGTGAGAGTGTTAAAGTAGCAGCACCATCGATTGTTGTCAAGTCCTCACCTTCGCCATTTGGTATCACAGGGGGAGGCTATCTGGGCTGTAATAACGTTTCTGCTATTTTAACCTCTGGTTCAGAATTGAACACCTTGTACCAGTTGTACTACAATTCGTTGGGGACTAGCCAGCAAGTGAATGGGAATGGAGGAGTTCTAAGTTTTGGTATTCCGAGTTTTGGAGGCACTTATCGTGTGATAGCCAAGGATAAGACGAGTGGATGTATTACAGAGTCGAGTGGGGAAGTGGTTTACTACAATGTTAGCAAGCCGAGCAAGTTTCAAGTGACGGGTGGGGGTAGTTTGTGTGGAAGCGGAAGTGTTTCTTTGGGGTTATCCAGTTCCCAAGTAGGTGTTAATTACCAGTTGAAGCGTAATGGAGGGTTATATGGTAGCAATGTATTATCAGGGACAGGAGAGAAGTTGAGTTTTGGTTCGACGCTTGAAACGGGGACATACACAGTAGAAGGCACCTCATCTTCAGGTTGTGTTTTGACGATGCAGAATGGGGTATTGGTGACGAATTTTCCGTGTGGTCTCCGAGTTGGGGTAGATGATTTGTTTGGGATATCTGTTGATTCATCTATTGACTCTTGGGTGAGTATCTTGGGTAATCCAGTGGGTAGTATTTTGTCGTTACGTTTCAACCAGTCGATTAATGGAGAGGTTATGGTGGTGTTAGTTGGATTGGGAGGTGAGGAGTTGTATCGGCGTTCATTGTTTGATTTGGAATCTGGTCATGTGGAGAGTATTTCAATGGAAGGCTATGTAGCGGGGAGTTATGTATTACGGGTTATATCCTCTGAACATAGGCAAGATTTCAAGATTAGTAAATTGGCTAGGTAGTATGCGATTAAAGATTGCTATAATTGTTGGGTATCTAGTCGAGAGATGGAGAGATGTACTTTCTACAGGTAACAATGCCTGAACAGCAAGCTACGTTAAAAGTAGTGAAAGGGTAATAACGGCGTGCATATATTTTGACTGAAAGGGAGACGCACGATCGTGCGTCTCCCTTTTTTGTTAAAAGACTTCTTTGGGTATAAAAAATCGAATGTATCCTAAAAAACTTATTGTTTTTCGGTTAAAAAGCATAGGTAATCAGTATATATTTGCTATAGAACCCAAAGTTTTTGAAATGACTCTTTAATCGTTACTTGTTTATACTGCTTTTTTATGCCTTATTATTTTTGAGAGAAGGGCTCAGTATGAGCGTTTTTTACATAAAAACTATCAAGAAAGGGCGAAGGAATGGGGAAATTTTTGGGGAGAAAAAACTGTGAACGCCGAATATGATTCAGCACTGTTTTTTCGAGAAGTTTTAGCGATACTGTCCTACCTGCTTTCTGATGCAACCATTTTATAGTAGATACTTTGATTTTGCTTTTCAAAAGCATCAGGGGTCAAATAATTGATGGACTTATGAGGTCGATCAAAATTATAGGTGTAATACGGCACGGGCCGCCCCGCATTTATCCAAGTGTTGGTTAAGTTCTGAGAGCGAATAAAACCAATTCAAGTTTAAACACTCTCTTCTGAGCGTGCCGTTAAGTCGCTCAATGATGCCATTTTGGGTAGGTTTACCCGGTTGAATAAAACGCAATTCAATCCCATTCTTTACGGCCCATTTGGCTAATTTATCACTGATAAACTCAGAGCCATTGTCGGTTCGGATGTAAGCAGGCCGCCCTCTGATGAACACTAATTTGTCTAATATTTCTGTCAATTTTGGGGGCCTTAATATGTTCACAGGCTTCTACCCACAGGTCTTTTCTTGAGCATTCGTCAACGATATTAATAATACGCACCCATTGTTGGGTAGGCTCAATGATGACTTCTGAAAGAAAATCCATCGCCCAGCCTTCATTAATAGAGTTAGGCGGTAATAAATCTCTGAATTCTCTGTGAATTCGGGCTTTTTGCGGCTTCTTGTGCAAGCTTAACTGGGCTTGTTTGTACAAACGATGTCCTCGCTTTTTGCAAAAAATATGCCCCTTATGACGTAAATAAGCATAAATCATGGCAAATCCCCAAGCAATGTAATCCTTCCTTACTGATTTGTATAAATCAACTATTGTCCTATCAGAAACTTCTTTGGCTTGTTGTGGTTTGTAATGACGACGAGCATACACCGTTTGCCGTCGCCAAGCTAAATATTTACAGAGTTTGCGTAGGCTTAGACCTTGATTCTTCACTTGGACTTGGCTCAAAAGTTGGTCTTTTTCTTCTGAGCTACAAGCTTTTTGGCAATTTCCAAGGCATCGCTGATGACTCGCTTTTCCAACTCTAATTCGGCGTACATTTTCTTAAGCTGTTAGTTCTCTTTTTCCAGCTCTTTCAGACGTTTTTTGTCCTCATTATTTTGAATACTGAAACTCTCCTTCCACTTGTAAAAAGTCCCAGGGCTTATTTGGTGTTGCTGACAAATCGATTCTACCGTTTTACTCTTTTGGGAATCCACAATCGCTCTGCGCTGTGTTTCGCTAAATCGGCTACTTTTCATTTGTTTTTGTTTAGAAAGTTAAATCTATTTTGATAACTTTCTACTACAAAAGTAGTCACTTAGAGACACAGGTATGACAGGCCGCTACATTGAAGTCTATTATAATCGTAAGCGAAGACACTCATCTTTGGGCTACCAAAGTCCAGAAAAATTTGAAGAAATCTTTAATCAAAATCAATTTTTAAATTTGCAAAGTAAAGTGTCCACCGTTTGAGGACCACCCCAAATTGCCTGAGGGAATGTATTTCTTGAAGGTATCGACGGAGATGCAACAAGCTACTTTGAAAGTGGTGAAAGCACCGTAGCAAGGGGCAAATAATGCAAGGGGCAACTTGCCCCTTGCATTATTTGTCTAAAAAATTTTTCATTGCCCAGTGGAGAAGTATGTTTTTTTCTTTGGGCAAATTGAGTTTTTGAATGATGTTTGAACGGTGTTTTTCGACCGTTTTTTCCGAAATAAATAGCAAATCACCGATTTGTTTGGATGTTTTTTGTTGTGCGATGAGTTCAAGTACCTTCTTTTCGGCAAAAGTCAACTCTTCACTTTCGCTGGTTTGGTGTTTATTTACTTCTCTTAAAATTAACTTGCTCATGTATTTGCCACCTTGAGCGACGGTTTCTAAACAAAGTTTTAATTCATCTTCTGAACCTTCTTTGAGCAAATAACCTGACAAACCCATGTTTTTTGCACGTTTGTAAATTGTGGCTTCTTTGTGCATCGTAAACAGAATGATTCGCGTAGAAATACCCCGCTGATGAAGCTTTTCGAGTACTTCTAAGCCGTCCATTTGGGGCATACTGATGTCCAAAATCGCCATCGTTGGTTGATTTTTTACAATCCATTCAAACGCTTCTTGTCCATCGCTACAGATATGCACCACCTTGTACCCCAGTGAGGAAACAAACGATTGGGTGCCGTAGAGTGTTAAAGGATGGTCATCGGCAATTAATATACTCATCGAGTTTACATCTAATGTACAGTTCGTCATTTACTTAGCTATTTCTACGTCAATCACTGTGCCTTCTGAAGATGAATGAACATGTGTGGTTCCACCAATGATTCGACTACGTTCTATAATATTATGAAGCCCGAAAGCCTGGGTACTCGACAGGGTTTTTGCCACGTCAAAACCGACGCCATTGTCGCGGATTTGCAGGTGAATTTTTTCGGCAGATTCGCCCAGGGTGATTTTGGCCGCGTGCGCTTTAGCATACTTAATGATGTTTGTCAATGCCTCTTGAATGATGCGGTAAAGCTGTAACTCAGCCTCCGAACTCAGTGAGCCATGGTAGTCAAATTCGGTGCTCACCATCAGGTTGTGCTGTGTTTGAAACCGCTCTATCAGTTGTTCGATGTTCGGTTCTAACCCAATTTTGTCAAACATCACGGGGTGTAAGTTGCGACTTATGATCCGAACGTCGTTGATGATTTGGTCAATCTTATCATTGATGACTCCCGCGTCTTGTTTGTCACTTTTTTTGAGCGACAACAGTTCATAGTTAATACTGTCGTGCAAATCTCCCGCAATTCGCTTGCGTTCTTCTTCGGTTTTTTCCAACAGTTGTTTGGTATAATGTAAGTTTCTTTCTTTTTCGGTCTGCAATCGTTTTTTTCGTTGCCACAAAATAAAATACGCCACAAAACCCGAAAGAGTCACCAAAATACCTATCAGAATGAGGTTCTTTTGTTGTTCGTTTTTTAAACTTGATTGGTAGAGTTTTTCGTTGATTTTGTTTTTTTCTTGTTGGTATTTTAACTCACGGTCTTTGAGGGCAGAGAGATGTTCTTCTTGCTTATAAACGGTGTTGAGAGAATCATAGATTTTGAGGGCGGAAAACGCTGCGTCGATGTTCCCTAGTCGTTCGTAGGATTTATATAATTCCTCGTACGTATAAAGCCCATATTTGGTGATTTTGCAGGAGTCGGCGGCTTTGAGCGACTGGGCGGCGGCTTTTCGCATCCCTGCTTCGTTGCCCATTTTTTCGTAAAGCTGAATGAGCTTTGTATAAATCATCGGTACGTCGCAGGTGCTGCTGCGTTGGAGGTGCGTAAGTGCCTCGTAGTAGCGTTGTTCGGCACTAGGATAGCGTTTCTTCAAATACATCAAATAGGCTTCCTGCATGTTGATTTTTGCCCGTTGCTCTTCGTCCAAATACTGGTAGTTGGTGCGGGCGAGCTGTTGCATTCGTTGGTCGGCCTCCTCGTAGCGGTGGGTATCGAATAAAACATACGCCTTCTGGCAAGAAATGTTGGCTTCAAAGTAAGCACGGTGGGCGGTTTTGCGACCATACACCAAGGCTGAGTCTAGTTGCTCCAAAGTGGAGGTGTAATCAAACAACCGCTTGTAGGTATGCGACAAGTACAGAAAAGCGTAAAAACGTTCTTCGTTGGAAGTGCTGGGGGCATCAATTACGCGGCGAAGCAGGACAATCGACGAATCGTAGCGAAATGCGTTGTTGAGCACATATACTTCTAATCCGAGCTTATTTATCGATGGAGTGGGCAGCGGACTTGATGTTTTTTGCCCCCAAACCTGATTCAAAGCCATGATCCAGAATAAGTAAACATAAATGAATTTCATAACATTTGATCAGAAAACGAGTGTAATACTTGGTTGCTGTTGTTCCAAAAAATAAGGGTTAACCCTTATTTTTTTTCAATTTTTTTCGACAGACCTTTGTACTGCACATATAATTACCCTACTTTATTATAAACCAATCTTATCTTATCCCAAATTCTCCGCGCGGGCTACTTCGCCCATCTTGGAGAGGGGTGAGATAAGGTTTTTTTTGAGAAATCTATACTAAAATGTCAGTATTTCCATTAATGGAACATATTTCCTTAAAAAACTCCTAAAAGTATCCAAAAAATAAGGGTTAACCCTTATTTTTTTTCGATTTTTTTTGGCATTTATTTGTGGCTTCAAATTTAACGCATAAACTAACCAAGCATTTTTACTGAGACAAGACCTAATTCAACATCGACTTTTTGGGTTTATAAAACTGAAAAAGTCTGACCCAACACATATCAAGAAACGGTGCTTGATGCGCCCAAAGTGAATTAAAATGTAGTAGCTTTAATATCGTAGTGCTTAGAGGGCCTCCAATTTTTGGAGGCTCTCTTTTTGTAAAAACGGTCGAAAAACGACTTTTTGTAACTACCTGATAATCAGCGAGTGGAACATTAGAGCAAAAGATTGGAACATTAGAGCAAAAGAAAATTGGGAAAATGGAACATTAGAACAAAGGATTGGAACATTAGAGTTAACACGATTTGAGAACTCAGCCGTATGTTTGTGGGCGCACAATTGCGGTCTAAATCAATAAACTTTTTGCTTTCTATCAAACCATGACAAAACTCTCCATCATCGTCCTTCTGGGTGTCTTATTGCTGCTTTGTTGCATGTAAGATTCACACGTTCAAAACAATCCAAAATGAAATCAATTACTACACAAAATTTAATTCTATCAAGATGAAAGAACTAATTTACATTTATTTTTTGGGCAATAATACCTTACCTCGCCTCATGGCTTGGTTCCTCCTCTTTGCTCTCGTGCTTTCTCTACAGGTCCAAGCAGCCACTATCACCGTCACAAACGGTAATGATACTGGCGCTGGTTCTTTATGCCAGGCTATTGCCAATGCCATAGGGGGGGATGTTATTGTTTTATCAGGCGTTACAACGGTAGCGCTTACTTCTGAAGAACTTGATGTTAATAAAAGCCTGACTATTGATGGCGGTACAGCTGTTGCTGAAAAAACTGCATCGTTATCTGCCAATATTCGTAATAACGTAACTAACAGTAGTGCCTACAACCTCATTGGTACGGAGGGGAGGGGGTATAGTGGGTAATAGTCGCACTTTTGGTTCAACTGAATCACAGACCAATGGAGGAAATACAACTTATTTTCTTGACCAAGACAATGATGGCTTCGGCAATCCTGCCGTTAGTCAACAAGCTTCTAGTCAACCCAGCGGCTATGTGCTTGACAATACCGATTGCAATGACGACAATAGCGCCATCAACCCATCTGCGACGGAGTTGACAACGATTGCGATGGTTCGGTGGATGAAGGGGTGACCACCCGCTACTACTACGATTTTGATGGAGATGGATATGGGGAAGCTGCTGCCTATATTGACGCTTGTGCACCCAGTGGTTTTTATTCCGCAACGCTGACTGGCGATTGTACCGCCGACGATGCCAACATCTATCCGGGTGCGACAGAAATTTGCGATGGCAAAGACAACGACTGCGACGGGCAAATCGATGAGGGTTTCATTACCCGTTATTTTTACGACACGGATGGGGATGGTTATGGTCAAAGTGTGGTTTTTATTGATGATTGTTCACCCAGTGGTTTTTATACCGCAACGCAGGGGGGCGATTGCAATGACAACGACGCCAACATCAATCCTGGGGAGGTAGAGCTTTGCAACGACATCGACGACAATTGCAACGGCATATTGGATGAAGGCTTTACGATCATCCGCTACTATTATGATGCAGATGGCGATGGTTTTGGGGAGAGCGCTGCTTTTAGAGACATCTGTGGGCCACTGGGTTTTTATACTGCAACCCTGGACGGCGATTGCAACGGGGGTGACAATACGGTTTATCCTGGTGCACCCGAGATTTGCGATGGCAAAGACAACAACTGTAACGGTACCACGGACGAAGGGTTAACTAGGGCTTACTACGCAGATAGTGATAACGATGGTTTTGGCGATCCTACAGTAAGCCAGGAAGCTTGCAGTCAACCTGCTGGCTACGTGATCGATAACACGGATTGTAATGCTAATGATCAACTTGAAAAACCGGATCAAGTTTGGTATGCGGATGTAGATCATGACGGATATTCTGATGGTACTACACTTACGCAATGCCTGCGCCCAGAAGGTTACAAAGTAGTTTCCGAACTGACAGCACCCAACGGCGATTGCAACGATAACAATGGTGCCATCAACCCCGCTGCGACCGAGATCTGTGATGGCATCGACAACAATTGCAATGGCTCTACCGATGAAGGTGGTCTGATGACCTATTATGCCGATGCCGATAACGATGGATTTGGCAACCCAGCTATCAGTCAACAAGCTTGCAGTCAACCCAGCGGTTATGTCACGGACAATACTGATTGTGATGACAACGATGCTTTGGAAAAACCGGGTCAAATCTGGTATGCGGATGTGGACAACGATGGTTATTCCAGTGGTACAACCTTGACGCAGTGCCTGCGGCCAACAAACTATAAAGTAGCAGCAGAGCTAATCGCAACAACTGGGGATTGCAACGACAACGTAGCTGCGATAAATGCTGGAGCGACGGAAGTATGCGACGGTATCGATAACAATTGCAACGGCTCTACCGACGAAGGGGGGGGCACCACTTACTACGCGGATGCGGACAACGATGGATTTGGTAATCCAGCCATAAGCCAGCAAGCGTGTAGCGCACCAGCGGGTTATGTGACCAATAATACAGATTGTAATGACAATAGTGTATTGGAGAAACCAGGCCAAGTGTGGTACAAAGACAGTGACGATGATGGATATGCTGAAACAGGCGCAGCGAGCATGACGCAATGTTTGAGGCCATCGGGTTACAAAGCAGCGAGTGAGTTGACTTCAACTACAGGGGATTGTAATGACAGTAATTCTGCGATTATCAATAGTCCAAGCGCGACAATCAATTACGCGGGTACTCCTTTTTGTAAAAGTGTGACCAACGTGGTTGTGACTTTAACAGGCAATAGCGGTGGAATATTTAGCTCAACTTCAGGTTTATCCATCGACGGGATGACGGGAGCAATCAATCCAAGTACATCTACGGCAGGAATGTACACGATAACCTACACGCTTGGGGCTTCGGGTGGTTGTTCGGCAGTGAGCACGACGGCGAGTGTTGCTATTCAAGGCTCCCCCACGATTTCGTTGACTACATTGCAACAAACGCTCAACGAAGGCAACAACCCTGTTCTCTGCGACACGGATGCGAATCCTATTAATAGTTTACAATTTAATGTTTCGGGTTCGTGTATTTCGGGTTCTCCTGTTTGGCGCGTGCAGGTGGGCAGTGGCGCATGGAGTTCTTGGTCGGCCAATGCCCCAGTTTCCCAATTATCCAATAACCAACCTCACCGCTACCAAGCGGCTTGTGATGCGGCTTGTGCTTCGACCTATTCGGGCGTGATTGAGTTGACGATTGGTGTGCCTCCTGTTCCCCCCCAACAAGTAACTGTGAGTAAAACGACGGGTTGTCCAGGTGAAACCGTGACACTCTCCGCTCATTGTGGAGCTCATACCGTACGGTGGTATTCATCAGATTCACCTAATTCTGCCCTTCCAAGCTCTACCATAACGATTAGGCGCGAGATGCCTAGTTACTGGGTGAGTTGTGTGAGTTCACTTGGTTGTGAGAGTGTTAAAGTAGCAGCACCATCGATTGTTGTCAAGTCCTCACCTTCGCCATTTGGTATCACAGGGGGAGGCTATCTGGGCTGTAATAACGTTTCTGCTATTTTAACCTCTGGTTCAGAATTGAACACCTTGTACCAGTTGTACTACAATTCGTTGGGGACTAGCCAGCAAGTGAATGGGAATGGAGGTGTTTTAAGTTTTGGTATTCCGAGTTTTGGGGGCACTTATCGTGTGATCGCCAAGGATAAGACGAGTGGATGTATTACGGAGTCGAGTGGGGAGGTGGTCTATTACAATGTTAGCAAGCCGAGCAAGTTTCAAGTGACGGGTGGGGGCAGTTTGTGTGGAAGCGGAAGTGTTACTTTGGGGTTATCCAGTTCCCAAGTAGGTGTTAATTACCAGTTGAAGCGCAATGGAGGGTTATATGGTAGCAATGTATTATCAGGTACAGGTCAGAAGTTGAGTTTTGGTTCGACGCTTGAAACGGGGACATACACAGTAGAAGGCACCTCATCTTCAGGCTGTGTTTTGACGATGCAGAATGGGGTATTGGTGACGAATTTTCCGTGTGGTCTCCGAGTTGGGGTAGATGATTTGTTTGGGATATCTGTTGATTCATCTATTGACTCTTGGGTGAGTATCTTGGGTAATCCAGTGGGTAGCATTTTGTCGTTACGTTTCAACCAGTCGATTAAGGGGGAGGTTTTGTTGGTGTTGGTTGGATTGGGAGGTGAGGAGTTGTATCGGCGTTCATTGTTTGATTTGGAATCTGACCATGTGGAGGATATTTCAATGGAAGGCTATGTAGCGGGGAGTTATGTATTACGGGTTATATCCTCTGAACAGAGGCAAGATTTCAAGATTAGTAAATTGGCTAGATAGTGTGCGGATGTGGATAGTGATTACTCAAGGGGAATAGAGGTTGAGAATCCAATCGAAAGGTGTCGTGGGTGTAGGAGCTGCGAGGACAGCAGTCACCGATAGCAAAGGGCAAGTAGTTCAAACTGCCTTAACCGATGCCTCAGGTCGTGAGGTGTTGCGCCGCCAATTTGTGCCTGAAACCAACACGCACCAAGAAGAGTTTGGCGTAAGTGAATTGCCTGCGGGAATGTATTTCTTGAAGGTATCTACTTCAGAAAAACATACTACTTTGAAAGTGGTGAAGGTGGGGCAGTAAGCCAAATTTAGCGGGGCTTAATGAAGGGTTGCTTGAGTGTAAGATACATTCAAGCAACCCTTTATCGTAAATAAATAAAAAAATATACCTTTTTAGAAGAATAAAAATAAAAGTATGCAAAAACAATCCTAGGTTAAAAATAAATTTTGTCGTTACTTGTAGCTCCATTTTACTAGAATGCGCTATTTGCCCTATTTTGACTGTTTATGAACTTTAAGCTGATTGTTGCCTGCTTTGTATTTATAGGTTATCAACAATTGTTTGCGCAAAAGGCAATTACAATTAGCGACAGTGTATCTTCAGTGCCCCTGAGTCAATTTGCGGAGGTGTTTCGTGACCCTACCCAGAAAATGGGTTTTGCGGAAGTACAAAAGCAAAAATTTATGCCTGTTAGCGCGCCCGCGTTTCAGTATGCCTTTTCTAAAGATGTGTTTTGGTTTAAGGTTCAGGTGGATAATCAGAGCCGTTTGGACCAAAATAATTGGTATATGGTATGGAGCGACGGGCTCAAAGACCACGTAGATTTGTACGTGCAGCAACCCGACGGAACGGTGCAAATTCAATACGGTGGGATGTTGACGCCCCACGCCCAGAAAAAATACCAAGGGCAATTGCCCGTTTTTCGATTAGGGGTATTGCCTAAAAGTCAGGTCAGTACGTATTATGTTCGCTTGCAAGCCGATGAAAGTATCGTGGGGCAACTCACGCTGATGACCCACCAAGTGTATATCGATCAGGTGTCAACAAGCCTGGCACCGATTTGGATGGAGATTGGAATCCAGCTGCTAAGGGTGCTTTACAACATCATTTTGGCCTTGTACATCCGAAATACTTCATTTCGTTGGTATGCTTTTCATACCGTCATTGTTACGTTGTCAGTTTTGGGGTCTATGGGCTTGATTGGGGCCTATTTTAGCGATATTCCGTGGTTGGCTAAGGTACTCAATTCGGGTTTTTATCAGCTTATGCCCGCTACTTACACGCTCTTTATGTATTCTTTGCTGCAAGTGCCTCGGCATTTTCCCAAGCTTCGGTGGGTGTTTCTGAGCGTTGTCGTGCTGAGTGTTGGACAGGTCTTGGCCGTTTTTTGGTGGCCGCGCACGCATTTGCTCGAATTTAATAATTACCTCTTTCTTTTTACGGAAGCACTCCTGATTTCAACGACTTTGTATGCAATGATGAAGCAAATTAAATTTAATCGTTATTTGCTGATTCCATGCTTTATTACGTTGGTTCCTTTTCTGTTTCTAAACCTTCAGGCCCTGGGAATTATCAATTTTTCGTGGACGTACCCACTCATTTATTTTACCAATTTTATCGAAATCGTCGCTTTGTCTTTGGTATTGGGGAAAATTATTGATGTTACTGAAAAGGACAAGATTCGGACAGAAAAGGCGCTATTAACAGAGAAACTTGAGGCCGAAAAATTGCAGGAGTTGGATACGCTCAAAACGCGGTTTTTTACCAATATTTCGCACGAGTTTCGGACGCCACTTACTTTGCTGGTGGGGCCGCTGGCAGATTTACGAAAAAAGTTTCCCAATGAAGACCTTGTGCAGGTGATGCAACGCAACGTCAATCGACTTCAGGCGCTGATCAATCAGTTGCTAGACTTGTCGAAGTTTGACGCAGGCGAGCTAAAAGTAGAAACTAGAAAAGGGGATATTTTTCAATTCTTTTCGTATATATTTGGTTCGTTTGAAACGTTGGCGCAAAATAAGAACCTGCACTTCAACGTCCACCAAAGTCACCGAAGTTTAGACGCGCAATTTGATGCTGACAAACTGGAGAAAATTACGACCAATTTACTTTCCAATGCGTTTAAGTTTACGCCCAATAACGGAAGAATTGAAGTAGAAGTAGAATATATCCCTAAAGAAACAGATATAGACGTCATATTGACGGTCGCTGACAACGGTATTGGGATTGACGCCCAGCGACTTCCGCGCATTTTTGACCGCTTTTATCAGGTGGACGATACCTCGCATCGAAACTATGAAGGCACGGGAATCGGGTTGGCTTTGGTGAAAGAACTTGTGGAAATTCTTAAAGGACGTATTTCGGTAAAAAGTGAGGTAAATAAAGGAACCACTTTTCGCGTAGCGTTTACTTTGATAGCTTCGCCCGCCGACATGA
The DNA here is from genome assembly GCF_057652155.1 of Runella sp. R0.1_18. Lineage (NCBI taxonomy): Bacteria > Pseudomonadati > Bacteroidota > Cytophagia > Cytophagales > Spirosomataceae > Runella > Runella sp. R0.1_18. The sequence goes on along the minus strand of NZ_JBYFCK010000016.1, from coordinate 18,896 downwards.
CTGCCGCAGACGCAACCTTTGAAACCACCCATACCGATACATCCATCTCTTTGTTGTTGACCGAAGCGGCACAAGAGCCAATCCTCGCGCCCACCGACGACCAGCCCGTGTTGCTCATCGTGGAAGACAACCCAGATTTGCGGCTCTACCTCCGAAAAATTTTTGAGACACAATACCAAATCATAGAAGCCAACGACGGGCAGCAAGGACTAGAAATCGCCCTACAGAACGTGCCTGATATGGTCATAACGGATTTGATGATGCCGCGCCTCGATGGGTTTGGGCTGTGTGAGCGCCTAAAAACCGACGAACGGACGAGCCATATTCCTGTGGTGTTGTTGACGGCCAAAGCCACCCTAACCGACCGTCTGGAGGGGCTAGGTTTGGGAGCAGATGAGTACCTTCAGAAGCCCTTTAACAAAGACGAATTGGTGATTCGGGTCAAAAATTTGCTCCAGCAACGTAGTTTGCTCAGGGAGAAATTTAGCTTACGCGCGACAACTTTACCGAGCGAATCTGCGGTAGGGAATGAGGTATCGCAGCAGCTGGACAATCAGTTTATTCAGCGCATTCGGGCGGTGATTGATGCCCATTTGAGTGAAAGTAACTTTGACGTGGATGGATTATGTAAAGCATTGGGCATAAGCCGTACCAATTTACACCGCAAATTAAAAGCCCTGACGGGTACCTCCGCGACCGAGTTTATTCGTAAAATACGCCTGCAACGGGCAGCCCAATTGGTGCAGCAAAATACCCTCACGGTCTCAGAGATTGCGTATCAAGTGGGGTTTGAAAGTTTGTCTTATTTCTCCAAATCGTTCCAAGAAGAGTTTGGAATGTCTCCTTCGGAATATGGCCGTACTACCGAATAATTGCCAAAAATAGCTCAAAATCGCTTGTTGTAACCATCTGATAATCAGCGAGTGGAACATTAGAGCAAAAGATTGGAACATTAGAGCAAAAGATTGAGAAGGCGGATTTGACGTGATTTTGTGGGCGCAATGTATGTTTGTGACAGTTGGAAACCCTACTTCCAAACATGCACAACCTTTACAAAATCAACCATGAAAAAATTCTTCTATCTCTTCGTGCTTCTGTTTCTGAGCCAACAAATTTTGGCGCAGAACCCCTTCATCACCCGTTGGGATTTATCAAAGTCAGGCTCGGGAACAAATAACCAACTTACCATAGGAACTGCTACTTCGGGTACTGTGAGCTACACGTGGACGACCGTTCCTGCAGGTACAAGCGGGATGGGGACTTTTAATGGAGGAACTCTGACCATTACGGGTTTACCCGTCAATGCCATCATTGATTTGAGCATCGACCCTACCAATTTTCAACAAATAAGAATGGGTAGCAGCGGCTCTGACCGCCAGCGCTTGATGGAAATAAGACAATGGGGTGATGTGGCTTGGACGAGTATGGAATTGGCTTTTTCTGGGTGTAGTAATATGACCCTAACGGCCGCTGATGTGCCGAATTTGACGGGGGTGAGGAACATGAGTTATATGTTCAGCGGTTGTAGTTCCTTTAACCAAGCACTTCCTGATGGTTTCAATACCTCGTCAGTGACTGATATGAATAGTATGTTTTTTAATTGTAGTTCCTTCAACCAAGCACTTCCCGAAAGTTTCAACACCTCGTCAGTGACTAATATGAGTGGTATGTTTTTTGGTTGTAGCATCTATGATAAGCCTTTACCGAGTAACTTTATCACCTCGTCAGTGACTAATATGAGTGGTATGTTTCGGAGCAGTAGGGCTTTTAACCAATCCCTAAGCACCTTCAATACCTCGTTGGTAACTGATATGAGTAGGATGTTTCAGGACTGTAGGGCCTTTAACCAACCCCTAAGCACCTTCAACACCTCGTTGGTGACCAATATGACTTATATGTTTTTAGACGCTATAGCTTTCAATCAAAGCTTGGAAGCCTGGGGGCCGAAGCTCAATGCCAATGTGAATTTGGTGTATTTTCTGGATTACAGCGGGATGGATATTACCAACTATGATGCCACGCTCAGGGGCTTCAATGCGAGTGGTGTAACGGGAAGAAACATGGGAGCTGCGGAGCTAAAATACTGCGATTCGGAGGGGAATAGGGCTAGTTTAACTTCGGCCAAAAGCTGGACAATTAGCAGCGATTTAAGTGCAGTTCCTATGCCGCCAACGGTGGGGACGATTACGCAGCCAAGCTGTTCGGTAGCAACAGGCTCGGTGGTGTTGAGCGGTTTACCTGCCAGTGGAACATGGACGTTGACGCGTAACCCAGGGTCGGTCACGAGCACGGGTAATGGCACATCGACGACGGTAACGAGTTTAACTGAAGGTACTTATACATTTACAGTGACCAATGCGGAAGGTTGTACTTCATTGGCTTCAGCAAATGTGGTTATCAATGCAGCGCCTAGTTCTCCATCGAGCCCCACGAGTCCATCAGTTGCGCCATCGGTTATTTGTACGACTGGAACGGTAACCTTGAGTGCATCAGGCTGTTCGGGAGGGACACTTTCATGGTTTGATGCTTCGGACAATTCAGCGGTCACTAGCACGCCTACGGTATCAAGTAGTAAATCATTTTATGCAAAATGTACAGTTGGAGGTTGCACGAGCGTGGCAAGTAGCAATGTCGATGTAACAGTCATCACACCATTGGCAACCTCTCCAGGCCCTGTCAATATCACATGGACAGGCGCAATAGATACCGATTGGGGCAAAGCCTGTAATTGGAGTCCTGCGTGGGTGCCAGATGCTACTTCGCCTGTCATTATCCCTAATGTGAGTAATGCGCCTAGTATTGCAGCAGGTACGGCGGCGCTGGCTTACTCAGTTAACGTACAATCTGGGGCTTTCCTTACTATTGGAGCTACAGCAACGTTGACTGTCAATGGATTTTTATCCACAACCAATACATCTAGTTTGTTAAATCAAGGGACCGTGACCAATTCGGGTAGGTTAATCATTGGGTCAACACCTACAGCGAGGGAATTTGGCTTATGGAACGTGGGTACTTTTACCAATGACAGCGGTGGTGAAATTAGTATCGACAATTGCACCAGCAAGGGTATAAATAACAATCAAGCTTCATTCTTCAACACGGGGAAAATTAACATTGGAGCAACCGCCAGCGTAGGAGGATTTGGAATAGAAAACCAACAACTTGCTACTTTTAATAACAATACAGGGGGGGAGATCAAGATAAGTGGTTCAACCACGGCGGGTGTATTGAATGGATTGGGATGTACGTTTACCAATGCCACGGTTATTGACATTGGAGCTACTGCTAGTGCAGGTATTTATGGAATAATAAATCAATCAACGTTCAATAACAATGCTGGCGGAGATATCCGAATTGATAACGTAACTACCGATGGAGTCTATAATTTTAGTGGTACATTTACCAACAACGCTAAGGTAGTCACTGGGACAGGGATAACGTATGCACTAGAAAATATGGGTATTGTGAACAATACTGCTTGTGCTACATTTATGGCGATGTCGGGTACGTTTCAAAATAAAAGCTACGGAACCATCACGAATGCAGGACTGATTCAAGTAACATCTACGCTTGAAAATAGCGGCACTTTTAATAACGAGGGAGTACTGAAATACGGTTCATTGACTGGTACAGTGACCAGCAACCAAAACAGCTCAATCATTGTCAATAATTCTGTTCCTATTTTTACTTACGGAGGTACGTATAATGGTAGTGGTGCAAGCATTGTCAACGGTATTTATAAGGAGCAAGCCGCCACAAACGAAGCAGGTTCTTTTACAGCACCCAATGCGTTTGTGCCTGATGTTTCATTGCCTTTGGGCACCCAAACACTCTATGCCAAAATAACACCGAGCGGCGGGGCTTGTAGTTATGTGGTGCCGTTTAGCTATAACAATGTGGCGGTAGCTCGCCCCTTCATCACCCGTTGGGATTTATCAAAGTCAGGCTCGGGAACAAATAACCAACTTGTCATAGGTGTTGCTACTTCTAGTCCAGTGAGCTACACGTGGACGACCGTTCCTGCAGGTACAAGCGGGATGGGGACTTTTAATGGAGGATCTCTGACCATTACGGGTTTACCCGTCAATGCCATCATTGATTTGAGCATCGACCCTACCAATTTTCAACAAATAAGAATGGGTAGCAGCGGCTCTGACCGTCAGCGCTTGATGGAAATAAAACAATGGGGTGATGTAGCTTGGACAAGTATGGAATCCGCTTTTTCTAGTTGTGCCAACATGACCCTAACGGCCACTGATGTGCCGAATCTGACGGGGGTGAGGAACATGAGTTTTATGTTTAGTGGATGTCGCTCTTTTAATCAAGCACTTCCTGAGGGTTTCAATACTTCGTCGGTGACTGATATGAGTTTTATGTTTAGTGGTTGTAGCTCCTTTAATCAAGCACTTCCCGCAAGCTTTAATACGTCGTTGGTGACTAATATGAGGGCTATGTTTAACGGTTGTAGCTCCTTTAACCAAGCGCTTCCCGAAAGCTTTAACACGTCGCTGGTGACTGATATGAATGCTATGTTTCAGCTTTGTATCTCCTTTAACCAAGCATTTCCCGCAAGCTTCAACACGTCATCGGTAACCAATATGAAGGTTATGTTTATCGGTTGTACTGACTTTAATCAGCCCCTAAGTTTCAATACCTCGTCGGTGACTGATATGAGTGCTATGTTTCGGGGTTGCACCTCCTTTAACCAATCCCTAAGCACCTTCAACACCTCGTCGGTGAAAGATATGAGTTTTATGTTTGGTAGTTGCAGCTCTTTTAATCAGCCCCTAAGTTTCAATACCTCATCGGTGAAAGATATGAGTGGTATGTTTCAGCTTTGTAGCTCCTTTAACCAATCCCTAAGTAGTTTTAACACCTCATCGGTGACTAATATGAACACTATGTTTGGTGGTTGTCAGTCCTTTAACCAACCCCTAAGCTCCTTCAATACCTCGTCGGTGACTGATATGAGTGCTATGTTTGCTAATTGTAGCTCCTTTGATCAACCCTTAAGCAGCTTCAACACTTCATCGGTGACTAATATGGCATTGATGTTTAGTGGCTGTAGTTCCTTTAATCAACCCTTAAACACCTTCAACACCTTGTCGGTGACTAATATGAGTGATATGTTTAGTGGCTGTAGTTCCTTTGATCAACCCCTAAGCAACTTCAATACTTCATCGGTGACTAATATGAGTGATATGTTTAGTGGCTGTAGTTCCTTTAATCAACCCCTAAGCAACTTCAGCACTTCATCTGTGACCAATATGAGTGGTATGTTTAATGGTTGTAGTTCCTTTAATCAGCCCCTAAGCAACTTCAATACTTCATCGGTGACTAATATGGCATTGATGTTTTTGGATTGTATCTCCTTCAATCAATCCCTAAGCACCTTCAACACCTCATCGGTGACTAGTATGAGTTATATGTTTAGTGGTTGTAGCTATTTCGATCAAAGCTTGGAAGCTTGGGGGACGAGGCTCAATGCCAATGTGAATTTGGGGTCTTTCCTGAATAACTCTGGTATGGGTGTTGCCAACTACGATGCCACGCTCAGGGGCTTCAATGCGAGTGGAGTAACGGGTAGAAATATGGGGGCAACAGGTTTAAAATACTGCGATTCGGAAGGTAATAGGGCTAGTTTAACCTCGACAAAAAACTGGATTATCACAGGTGATGCAAGTGCAGTTCCTATGCCGCCAACAGTTGGCACGATTACGCAGCCAACTTGCACAACATCGACAGGTTCGGTGGTATTGAGTGGTTTACCTGCCATTGGAACATGGACGTTGACGCGTAACCCTGGGGCGGTCACGAGCACGGGTAGTAACTCAACGACGACGGTAACGGGCTTAACTGAAGGTACTTATACTTTTATAGTGACCAATTCGTCAGGCTGTACTTCATTGGCTTCCGCAAATGTGGTTATCAATGCAGCGCCGTCAGTTCCAAACGTTACCTTAACCACCGTCGAAAACTCTGGTACTGTTGTCAATGATGGGACTATTTGTGCAGGGGCGTCAGTTACCTTGAGTGTGCCTGACGGAGGTACTGGTACGACTTATAGTTGGAGCAATGGAGAAACGACAAACAGCATTACTGTCAGTCCAGGCGCAACGACTACTTATACCGTCACTGTGACTAAGGGTGGGTGTAGTTTGACAAACAACCGAACAATCACGGTTAACGAACTCCCCAGTGTCAGCATTCAAATAACCGAAAATTCAGGGGTAGCGGCCAATGATGGTATCATTTGTGAAAACGACCCTGTTACTTTAAAAGCGAGTGATGGCGGTATTTTATATCAGTGGAATGATGCTTCAACGTCCCAAAGTATTACGGTAAATCCGAGTACGACAAGGACTTACTCGGTAAATTACGCAGACGTCAGACGCTGTATTGCAACGGCCAGTGTCGAGATTGCGGTGGTTGCGCCTACGACCTATTATGCCGACTTGGACAACGATCGCTATTCGAGTGGTACGACTTTGACGCAGTGCCAGCGCCCAGCAGGATATAAACTAGCGACTGAATTATTAGCCACCAGCGGCGACTGCAACGACAACAACGCTGATATTAAGCCAGGCGCTACCGAAATCTGCGATGGCATCGACAACAACTGTGATGGTATCATCGACGGTGGCGCCGTTTGTCCCGCCGACTATACCATCAGCACCGCAGGCGGTGTCCTTACTATTACCGATGTGTCGGGTAATGGCGAAACGCTGAACATTTCAGAAAGTGGAGCTAATATTCGCTTCGCCACAGTACCTGCTACCCGAACTTTCTCTCTCAATGGCGGCCCAACAACGGCTTTCAGCACGTCTGCCGACGTAGTACTTTCAGAGGTTTCTAGCATTGTAGTCAATACCGAAGTAGGGAATGATATTATCAACATAGGGGGATTCAACGCTACTAATCTTCTCCCCAGTTTGACCATCAATGGCGGAGCAGGAGATGACCAAGTGAACTTTAATGGTGACATTACTTTTGCTACTGATGCCAACCTAGACGTGGATTTACAAAACGATACTGCTATCCCTGGCACTGACGCGGTGGCGTTCAGCTCGGGGGCTAATCTGATTTTGTCGGGTACAGGTACGGCTACACTGAAAGGAAGCAAAAGTGTAGGTTTTGGCAACAGCTCTTCACTTGAAACCAGTAACGGTAACCTGATTGTAGAGGCCAACCAGCAAGCCACGGCTAGTACTAGTACTGGTGGTATTTTTTATGGTGTATTGGTCGATGGGGCAACACTGCGAGTCAATGGCACTGGTGTACTCAGTATCAAGGGCAAAAGTGAGAACCACCCGTTATTAACCGTATATGGCGTATATGTCAGAAACGGAGGATTGATCAGTGGCGGTACCAGTGGTACAGCTACCATCGAAGGTACGGTAGGCTTTACATTAATCGGTGGCAGTAGTGGTGTATATGTCGCGGGGACAAATGCACGTATTAATTCTCTGGGAAGCCATGTTGTTGTCATCGGTACAAATAATAACACTGGTACGGGTACTCTAAGTCGAGGGGTAACAGTAGGTCCAGGTGGTGTAATCACTGCGGGCGGCAGCGGGAATGTAAGCGTGACGGGTACAGGTGGTCGTGTTATTAGTAGTAATGTAGGTGTACATGTGATGAGTAACACAAGTACGATTACTTCCTCGGGAGGAAATGTGAGCGTAACTGGAACAGGGGGTGGTACTGGTAACAGCGTAGCTAATTATGGCATTTGGCAAGAGTCAGGCGGTACGATTACGGCAGGTGGCAGTGGTTCGGTAACGGTACAAGGTACGGGAGGGACAACGACTGGAAACGACAATTATGGTGTTTATCTCACTGGAGCCAATACGCAAATTACCTCTGGCGGTGGTAATGTAATCGTTACTGGTCAAGGGGGCGGTTCAGGTAGTTCTGCGTCTAACTTTGGGGTTTATCTTCAAAGTTCTGCTAAAATCACGTCTGGTGGCACGGGAACCCTAACTGTAAATGGCACGGGAGGAAATACCGCAGGTGGTAATAATTACGGGATATATGTGGGTTCGAGTACCGCACAGATTAACTCCTCAGGTGGAGCAATCAGCATAACTGGGCAAGGTGGCGGAGGAACCTCAGCAGGCGGAGCCAATTATGGGATTTACAGTACTGGTATAATTTCTGCTGGCGGTACAGGTAGTGTAACGGTAAACGGTGTTGGGGCAAATACAAGTGGTATTGGTAATTTTGGGATATATCTTACTGGAGGAAGCATAATCAGTAACAATGGTAATATTGACATTACGGCACAAGGTCGAGGCACAGGCACATCATCTAACAATAGGGGAATCAGTATCCATGGTGGTGCTCAGGTATTGGCAGGCGGTAGCGGTCATGTAATGATACAAGCCAATGGGAGTACAGACGCGACAAGTGGAGCTAACCACGGTCTTTATATAGAAGCTGCGGGTAGTTTAATAAGTTCTACTGGTGGCAATGTAACGATAAACGCAGTAGGAGGAGGGACGGCAGCGAGTGACGCCAATGTTGGTGCCTATATTAAATTCGGTTCTAAGATTAGTGCAGGCGGTGGTGGTACGGTATCTATTACTGGCCAAGGTGGAGCAGGTACTAGTAGTGGTAATAACGGCGTATTCATTCAAGATTCTGGTAGTCAAATCACATCAAGTGGAGGTAGCATCATCATTACGGGTATTGAAGGAAGCGGCTCAAGTAGCGGTATCAGACATGAGCATCTTGAAGCCGCCATCACGACGGCCACCAGTGGAGGCAACATTACATTAATTGCTAACAGTATGAATTTGGTAGGTACGGTCAGTACCCAACTACCAGGGGGGAGCACCACCTTGCGGCCATACACCAACAATGTCGCTATCAATTTAGGTACGGCGACCAATACGACAGGCGGTCCCTTGGGGCTCAGTGATACTGAACTCGACCAGATTACCACGGGCACACTCATCATCGGCCATGCCAATAGTGGAAATATTGATGTTTCATCTGCGATTACCCGCCCTGCCAGTACCAACGTACAACTCATTAGCAGCGGGGACGTGCTCATCAGCAATGGTGGCTTCGATACGGGTGGTGGTACGATGTTACTCGACCCAGGTACTTCGTTAGCGGCAGTGAAGCCTACTTTCAATGGTACAGACGTGACGGCCAGTAGGTTGTCCTTTGCTGGTGGTTTAAGCATCGCCATCAATGGAACCACTTTAGGTGACGGGACGGGCAGTACTTATACTCAGCTTAAAGTCACAGGAGAAGTTAACTTAGCGGGGGTGGACTTACTTTTTACTGGTTCTTACGTACCAGTGAGCGGCAATACTTTTACCATTGTGGACAATGACGGTAGTGACGCCATTGTAGGAACATTTACGGACTTATTGGAAGGAGCAACGATTCCTAATTTCAGAGGAAGTGGATTGACGGCGACCATTAGTTATATGGGAGGTTCGGACAATAATGATGTGGTGATAACGGTTAATGGTCCCATCGTGGTTTCTATCAATAACCCTACTGTTGTCGAAAGCACAACAGGAACGGTGACCATGAGCTTCAATATAACGATGAATACCGCCTCGGATGCTGATGTTTCCCTCAATTATGCGACGGTTGATAATACAGCAACTACCGCCGACGGTGACTATCAGTCTAACTCGGGGACACTTACTTTTACGGCGGGCCAAACGAGCAAACAAGTCGATGTGACCATCAACGGTGATTGTAAGACGGAATCCGCAGAAACGCTGCTCCTTCGCCTGAGTAATTTAATCACCAATGGCCGAAATGTACGTTTTAGCAATAGTGGCACGACCCTTGATGGCACGGGTACAATTCAAAACGTGGCGAATCCCATCACATTGACTGCTCCCACGGTCACGCAGCCTAGTTGTAGTACGGCAGGGACGATTGTGGTCAATGCGACAGCGAGTGGTTCGCTGGAATACAGCATTAACAACGGCAGCACTTGGCAAAGTAGTGCTACCTTCAACAACCTATCAGCGGCTAATTATCAACTAAAAGCGCGTCTTCAAGCTTCTTCCAGTTGTGAAGCTACGTACGGGAGCAATCCAGTGGTGCTCACTTCTCCTTTTACTACTTCAACGACTACCGATACATGGACGGGCTGCGTTTCAACCGATTGGGCGACGGCGGGCAACTGGCAAGATGGCACAGTGCCAACGGTGAATGACGACGTGGTGATTCCAAACACCACCAACAAACCCGAGATTATGGCAGGGACGTTGGCGGTTGCCAAGTCGGTGGAGGTGCTGTCTAGTGCAAGGCTGACGCTGGATGCGTCAGGGAGTTTGACCATCAACGGCTCAAAAGTTGAATCAGGCCCTCTTACTTCAGCGTTGATTGTCCGAGGAGGGACAATGGTTAACAACGGTTTGCTCGTACTTGGTAATTCTTCCAGCGTTGGCAGCGTAGGGCTAAGCAACTACGGAACATTTACCAACGCAGGGGAGCTTCGCATCGACCGTTTCACCGCCGCTGGGATTAACAACGTAGTCGTGAATACTTTTACCAATTCGGGCAAAATCATCATCGGAGCCAACGCAACGGGTGGGGTGACTGGCTTGGTGAGTGCAGGTACGTTTACCAATCTTGCGGGTGGGGAAATCAACATTAGCCAAACTAGCCAAACGGCGTTGAGTAGCGCTGGCGATTTTACCAATAGTGGCAAAATTATTCTGAGTGATGTAGGTAACAGAGGGCTTGATTTCACTCCGTCGATTGCTGCTACTTTTTCAAACAACGGAAGTGGGGAAATTATCATCAATGGTGTTGTTCAATACGCAATCAATGTCAGTGGTGGTACTTTTACCAACACCGCTAAAATTACGATAGGGGGCACAGGTAGTGCAGGTTCTACGGGGATTCTGAACTCGGGTACTTTCAACAACAATCAGGGGGGCGAACTAAGTATTGACCGAACAAGTTTCAACGGTATTTTCAACTATGCTACTTTTGTCAATGCGGGTAAAGTAAGTATTGGAACCAACACAGGCGGAACACTTGTGGGCATAAGGAGTCAAGGGACGTTTACGAATCGGGCTTGTGCTACGCTCATTATGACCTCACCGATTAATAACACGGGGACTAATTCTTTTACTAATTCGGGCTATTTTAGGGTAACTACCGCAAGTGCGCATACAAATTCTACTTCGGGTTTAGTAAATAATGGTGTCATAGAATACCCCGTCGGGAATGCCATACCCAACGTAGTCAACAACGGCATCATCGCTGCTCCCATTTCAGTATGTAGTCCAGCGCTGCAAATAGGGTCTAGTAATACATTGGCCATTGGGACTACGTGGTACGAAGAGGTAGGCTTAACGACCTCGGCAGGGACGTATCAACTGGCGTCAAACAGCTTTAGTAGTACGCGTAGTTTTCCAGGGACATACGTCAATTATTTTTCAGTAAGCGATGCCACCAACAGTTGTTCTTACGTAGCCTCTGTCAGTCAGACGCTTGGGGCACTGCCGACGATAACCACTGGCCCAAGTCCAGCCATTTGTGCAGGTAGTAATTCATTCACTATACCTTACACTGCGACAACAGGCTCTCCAACAACCTATTCTATTTCGGGTGTAGGCATTACTGGGGAGAGTAATGTACTTTTGCCTGCTACACCAATCGTTGTTAATTTAAGTGATCCTGCTTCGGGCAATTTGATCAACTATACATTAACAGTGAGTAATGCGGGAGGCTGCACGTCGAATATAATAACAGGCAGTGTGACAGTAAATGCTTCTCCAACGGCCAATATCAGTTATGGAGGCAGTCCTTATTGTAAAAGTTTAACCAGCGGAGTTGTAACATTAATTGGTAGCGGCGGCGGAACATTTAGCTCAACGTCAGGTTTGAGTATTGATGGGACGACGGGCGCCATCAATCCAAGTACCTCTACAGCGGGTACTTACACGGTGACGTATTCGCTTGGGGCATCTGGCGGTTGCGCGGCAGTGAGTGCGACAGCGAATGTGACAATTACGGATACACCAAGTGCGACAATCAATTATTCAGGCAGTCCTTTTTGCAAAAGTGTAACCAGTGGAGTTGTGACATTGACGGGCAGCAGCGGGGGAACATTTAGTTCCACTTCGGGCTTGACCCTTGACGGGGCGACGGGGGCAATCAATCCAAGTACCTCTACAGCAGGGACATACACGGTGACGTACACAATTCTTGCTTCGGGAGGCTGTTCGCAGGTGACAGCGACGGCGAGTGTGGTCATTACAGACGTTCCAAGTGCCACAATAAGCTACGGTGGAACACCTTACTGCAAAAGTGTAACCAGTGGAGTTGTGACATTGACGGGCAGCAGCGGGGGAACATTTAGTTCCACTTCGGGCTTGACCCTTGACGGGGCGACGGGGGCAATCAATCCAAGTACCTCTACAGCAGGGACATACACGGTGACGTACACAATTCTTGCTTCGGGAGGCTGTTCGCAGGTGACAGCGACGGCGAGTGTGGTCATTACAGACGTTCCAAGTGCCACAATAAGCTACGGTGGAACACCTTTTTGCAAAAGTGTAACCAGTGGAGTTGTGACATTGACGGGCAGCAGCGGGGGAACATTTAGTTCCACTTCGGGCTTGACCCTTGACGGGGCGACGGGGGCAATCAATCCAAGTACCTCTACAGCAGGAACATACACGGTGACGTACACAATTCTTGCTTCGGGAGGTTGTTCGCAGGTGACAACGACGGCGAGTGTGGTCATTACAGACGTTCCAAGTGCCACAATAAGTTACGGTGGAACACCTTTTTGCAAAAGTGTAACCAGTGGAGTTGTGACATTGACGGGCAGCAGCGGGGGAACATTTAGTTCCACTTCGGGCTTGACCCTTGACGGGGCGACGGGGGCAATCAATCCAAGTACCTCTACAGCAGGAACATACACGGTGACGTACACAATTCTTGCTTCGGGAGGCTGTTCGCAGGTGACAGCGACGGCGAGTGTGGTCATTACAGACGTTCCAAGTGCCACAATAAGCTACGGTGGAACGCCTTATTGTAAAAGTGTGACGAGTGCAGCGGTAACATTAACTGGTAACAGCGGTGGCGCATTCAGTTCGACGGCAGGTTTGAGTATTGATGCAAATACAGGAACGATTAATCCAAGTGCTTCTACAGCAGGGACATATACAGTGACGTACACAATTCTTGCTTCGGGAGGCTGTTCGCAAGTGACAGCGACGGCGAGTGTGGTCATTACAGACGTTCCAAGTGCCACAATAAGCTACGGTGGAACACCTTTTTGCAAAAGTGTAACCAGTGGAGTTGTGACATTGACGGGCAGCAGCGGGGGAACATTTAGTTCCACTTCGGGCTTGACCCTTGACGGGGCGACGGGGGCAATCAATCCAAGTACCTCTACAGCAGGAACATACACGGTGACGTACACAATTCTTGCTTCGGGAGGTTGTTCGCAGGTGACAGCGACGGCGAGTGTGGTCATTACAGACGTTCCAAGTGCCACAATAAGCTACGGTGGAACACCTTATTGTAAAAGTGTGACGAGTGCAGCGGTAACATTAACTGGTAACAGCGGTGGCGCATTCAGCTCAACATCGGGTTTGAGTATTGATGCAAATACAGGAACGATTAATCCAAGTGCTTCTACGGCAGGGACATATACAGTGACGTACACAATTCTTGCTTCGGGGGGCTGTTCGCAGGTGACAACGACGGCGAGTGTGGTCATTACAGACGTTCCAAGTGCCACAATAAGTTACGGTGGAACGCCTTACTGCAAAAGTGTAACCAGTGGAGTTGTGACATTGACGGGCAACAGCGGGGGAACATTTAGTTCCACTTCGGGCTTGACCCTTGACGGGGCGACGGGGGCAATCAATCCAAGTGCCTCTACAGCAGGGACATACACGGTGACGTACACAATTCTTGCTTCGGGAGGCTGTTCGCAGGTGACAACGACGGCGAGTGTGGTCATTACAGACGTTCCAAGTGCCACAATAAGTTACGGTGGAACGCCTTACTGCAAAAGTGTAACCAGTGGAGTTGTGACATTGACGGGCAGCAGCGGGGGAACATTTAGTTCCACTTCGGGCTTGACCCTTGACGGGGCGACGGGGGCAATCAATCCAAGTGCTTCTACAGCAGGGACATACACGGTGACGTACACAATTCTTGCTTCGGGAGGTTGTTCGCAGGTGACAGCGACGGCGAGTGTGGTCATTACAGACGTTCCAAGTGCCACAATAAGCTACGGTGGAACACCTTACTGCAAAAGTGTAACCAGTGGAGTTGTGACATTGACGGGCAGCAGCGGGGGAACATTTAGTTCCACTTCGGGCTTGACCCTTGACGGGGCGACGGGGGCAATCAATCCAAGTACATCTACAGCAGGAACATACACGGTGACGTACACAATTCTTGCTTCGGGAGGCTGTTCGCAAGTGACAGCGACGGCGAGTGTGGTCATTACAGACGTTCCAAGTGCCACAATAAGTTACGGTGGAACGCCTTACTGCAAAAGTTTAACCAGCGGAGTTGTAACATTAACAGGTAGCAGCGGCGGCGCATTCAGTTCGACGGCAGGTTTGAGTATTGATACCAATACAGGAACGATTAATCCAAGTGCTTCTACGGCAGGGACATATACAGTGACGTACACAATTCTTGCTTCAGGAGGTTGTTCGCAGGTGACAGCGACGGCGAGTGTGGTCATTACAGACGTTCCAAGTGCCACAATAAGCTACGGCGGAACGCCTTACTGCAAAAGTGTGACATCGGCAGTGGTAACATTAACTGGCAGCAGCGGGGGAACATTTAGTTCCACTTCGGGCTTGACCCTTGACGGGGCGACGGGGGCAATCAATCCAAGTACCTCTACAGCAGGAACATACACGGTGACGTACACAATTCTTGCTTCGGGAGGTTGTTCGCAGGTGACAGCGACGGCGAGTGTGGTCATTACAGACGTTCCAAGTGCCACAATAAGCTACGGTGGAACACCTTTTTGCAAAAGTGTAACCAGTGGAGTTGTGACATTGACGGGCAGCAGCGGGGGAACATTTAGTTCCACTTCGGGCTTGACCCTTGACGGGGCGACGGGGGCAATCAATCCAAGTACCTCTACAGCAGGAACATACACGGTGACGTACACAATTCTTGCTTCGGGAGGTTGTTCGCAGGTGACAACGACGGCGAGTGTGGTCATTACAGACGTTCCAAGTGCCACAATAAGTTACGGTGGAACGCCTTACTGCAAAAGTGTAACATCGGCAGTGGTAACATTAACTGGCAGCAGCGGGGGCACATTCAGTTCGACGGCGGGCTTGACCCTTGACGGGGCGACGGGGGCAATCAATCCAAGTGCCTCTACAGCAGGGACATACACGGTGACGTACACAATTCTTGCTTCGGGAGGTTGTTCGCAGGTGACAGCGACGGCGAGTGTGGTCATTACAGATGTTCCAAGTGCCACAATAAGTTACGGTGGAACGCCTTATTGTAAAAGTGTGACGAGTGCAGCGGTAACATTAACTGGTAACAGCGGTGGCGCATTCAGCTCAACATCGGGTTTGAGTATTGATGCAAATACAGGAACGATTAATCCAAGTGCTTCTACGGCAGGGACATATACAGTGACGTACACAATTCTTGCTTCGGGAGGTTGTTCGCAGGTGACAGCAACGGCGAGTGTGGCCGTTCAAAACAAACCAACGATTACACTAACTACCCTCCAACAAACGCTCAACGAAGGCAACAACCCAGTTCTCTGCGACACGGATGCGAATCCAGTTAACAGTTTACAGTTTAATGTTCTGGGTTCGTGTGTTTCTGGTTCTCCCGTCTGGCGGGTGCAGGTGGGCAGTGGCGCATGGAGTACTTGGTTGCCCAATGCCCCAGTTTCCCAATTATCCAATAACCAAGCCCACCGCTACCAAGCGGCTTGTGATGCCAATTGCATGAGTACTTATACTTCACCGATTGAGTTAACGATTGGTGTGCCTCCTGTTCCCCCCCAACAAATAACTGTGAGTAAAACGACGGGTTGTCCAGGTGAAACCGTGACACTCTCCGCTCATTGTGGAGCTCATACCGTACGGTGGTATTCATCAGATTCACCTAATTCTGCCCTTCCAAGCTCTACCATAACCATTACGCGCGAGATGCCTAGTTACTGGGTGAGTTGTGTAAGTTCACTTGGTTGTGAGAGTGTTAAAGTAGCAGCACCATCGATTGTTGCCAAGCCCTCCGCAGCGCCATTTGGTATCACAGGGGGAGGCTATCTGGGCTGTAATAACGTTTCTGCTATTTTAACCTCTGGTTCAGAATTGAACACCTTGTACCAGTTGTACTACAATTCGTTGGGGACTAGCCAGCAAGTGAATGGGAATGGAGGAGTTCTAAGTTTTGGTATTCCGAGTTTTGGAGGCACTTATCGTGTGATAGCCAAGGATAAGACGAGTGGATGTATTACAGAGTCGAGTGGGGAAGTGGTTTACTACAATGTTAGCAAGCCGAGCAAGTTTCAAGTGACGGGTGGGGGTAGTTTGTGTGGAAGCGGAAGTGTTTCTTTGGGGTTATCCAGTTCCCAAGTAGGTGTTAATTACCAGTTGAAGCGCAATGGAGGGTTATATGGTAGCAATGTATTATCAGGGACAGGAGAGAAGTTGAGTTTTGGTTCGACGCTTGAAACGGGGACATACACGGTAGAAGGCACCTCATCTTCAGGTTGTGTTTTGACGATGCAGAATGGGGTATTGGTGACGAATTTTCCGTGTGGTCTCCGAGTTGGGGTAGATGATTTGTTTGGGATATCTGTTGATTCATCTATTGACTCTTGGGTGAGTATCTTGGGTAATCCAGTGGGTAGTATTTTGTCGTTACGTTTCAACCAGTCGATTAATGGAGAGGTTATGGTGGTGTTGGTTGGATTGGGAGGCGAGGAGTTGTATCGGCGATCGTTATTTGATTTGGAATCTGACCATGTGGAGGATATTTCAATGGAAGGCTATGTAGCGGGGAGTTATGTATTACGGGTTATATCCTCTGAACATAGGCAAGATTTCAAGATTAGTAAATTGGCTAGATAGTGTGCGGATGTGGATAGTGTGTTGTCCTGAGATAGCGATATAGGGATTTACGATTAAAAGTACAATATCTAAACAGTAGTATCGTCAAGTTACTACTGTTTTTTTGTAACTGTTTAGGGACGCTATTTGCATAGATGAGATTATGGAGGAGTTGATTAAGGAAATATCGGACTTGAAGGCGTTAGTCAACCGCTTACTACTTCGTATCGAGGAGCTAGAAGCGGAAAATGCTGACTTGCGTCGTCAACTTGGCCAGAATTCCTCAAACTCACACAAGCCACCTTCCAGCGAGGGTTATTCCAATCGGAGCGATGCGGAAGCCAGTAATTAAAGCAGCGCTTCCAAAATCATCAGGCAAAAAGCCAGGAGGTCAGCATGGTCATACAGGCAAAACCCTTCAATTCGTAGAACATCCTGACGAGATTCATACTGACATTGAATGATAATTGCGTATAATTGAGAATGAAACAATTAGACTATACAACCCTGATTAGGGAAAGCGTACCAGATTTAGAAACCCTAGAGCGTGAGCAAAGTCAATCACGGTTTCGCGATTATGTACGTTTTATTCGTTATTTAAAAACAGGCGAAGCCTCTAGCCAAGTGGCAAGTGGGGCAAAAATCGGCTTAAAACCTCGCCAAAGTCAAAACCTATGGCAGCGTTACCTATCCCAGGGTTTGGCCGCTTTACTGATTGAAAAGCGAGGGAGTTCTGTTGGTCATTTGAGCTATCATCAAATCAGTCTTTTGCAATCCTTCTTGCGCAATAGCACAACACCTCTCACCCAAGAGCAAATCATTATTTGGCTCAAAGATAGTTTTGGCGTTGTATTTACCCAAGGTGGATTAAGTAGTTTTTTAAAACGCTTAAAGGTCAACGGGGACGCCCGCGCGGCTCAAGACAGGGCGTCCTGTCAATGTTCGTCAAAAAGAAGGCGATGTAGAAGATTTTAAAAAAAATATAACATGCTTATAGCAGAAATAGCCCCTGAAAGTCGCTATTTTGAAGATGAATTGCGCTATGGAACCCGAATAGAAGTAGGCAAGAGATGGTTACCCCAAGGCGAAAGACCTGTTTGCCCTGTTAAAATCGGCTATGATTTTGGCCTTCTTTTTGTAGCACTTTGCCCTTTTGATGGCGATGTATTTGTCATGTTTTTACCCAACATGAATGTGTTGTGTTTTGATATTTTTCAAAAGTCGCTTTTGGAACATATTGCTCAAAAAACAAACAAGTCCAGCCAAGAAACGACAAAATCACTCGCTTTGATAATGGATAGGGCTTCTTGTCACACAGCAGCTACTCAGAGGGAAGAAATTAAATATGTGTTTTTACCGCCAGCATGTCCAGAGTTAAACCCTGTGGAAAGATTTTTTAAAGAACTTAGAAAAGAACTCAAATTAAGAGTATTTCAATCATTAAACTCATAGAAGAAAAAATAGCAGAACTGCTAAAAAAATACTGGCAGAACCCTAAAGCTGTGATTAAATTAACCAATTTTCAATATATCAATACGCAATAATCATTTAATATTGGTATCATATCCATAGTGCCAGCCAGTGTGGCAATTGTGGCCTTGCCTTACAAGGTGAGGGACAAGTCGTTGCCCGCCGTCAGGTGTTTGATTTGCCACCTACTGGTTTGTGGGTAAGCCAGCACGAATTGGTGGCTCACCGTTGCTCATGTGGGCACAAGCAAGTCGGTCAGTTTCCTGTGGATGTGGTCGCTCCCGTTCAATTTCAATAGCAGTTAAGGAGGCTTTGCAACTTTTAGTCAATTGTTTTTGCATGACAGGGTTGACAAAACTTTGTTGC
>NZ_JBYFCK010000015.1:0-190092 GCF_057652155.1 Runella sp. R0.1_18 | reverse complement strand
TTGAACGTAGAACACTACATTACAAATAGTTAACTCAATATCGTGGAACATTACCCCCGTTTATTTAATAAAGGCCAACATCGTAGGTAGCGTCGCTTTGGTCATAGTGTGCCCAATAACAAAAAGAAGACACTTTGTTACAGTTACGTTTGAAGTCTTCTTTCTCAATTAAATAAGTTCCAGTTTTTGTAGGAATATGTAATATACTTAACCGTTCGAGATAATCAGTAAAAGACGTATTAGTAATGAAGTATAGCCCTATTGTGCCTTTTAATGGGCTACAGTAGTTCATGTAAGTGGTTTTTAATTTGGGTTTTGACCATTTTTGTCCGTTGCGCATTCCCTCAATTTCTCCATCATAATCTGATAAATCAAACTTAAACGTGGGTTCTTTATGGCAACCGAAAAGTAGAAGTAACGCTGTTACAATGACGTGATTGACGTATATTTTCATGGCTTTTGGTGGTAATTTTCACCAGCTCGCGTTACTTTAAGCCGCGAGCTGAAATGAATGTTATTGAACAACTGAAAACTTTTGAACGAATGCGCCGTTTGCCGTATTTAAACGAACTAAATAAATACCATTTGCTAAATTTTGTAGCGAAACCACTTGTTGGGTAGTTCCTTTCGATAAAATCCCTTTGAGTAAATTTTTAACTACTCTCCCTGTAAGATCAATGACTTCCAATGTTCCGTATTGGTCTGCTTCTAATGTATATTCAATAGTAACTTCTTTGGTAGCTGGGTTGGGAAAAGTGTTCAATTTAATTCCGTCTATTTTGTCAGGTTTAATCAAAGGTTTCCAAACAATAGGTGCCAAAGGGGGAGTCACTTCATTAGAAGTAGCCAGTCGTGCGCCGCCTTGTGAGTAATCAATGTAAATAGTAGTGTAAGCGTTAGCTGTTTGGCCGTCCGAAGAAGAAATATGCAGCCATACATAATAATAATTGTTACCCGTCCACGGGAGATATTCGGAAAAATACTCTCCTGTCCCTCGTACACTACTCCAGTTGAATCCATCAGTACTTGTACGCCATTCAAAACTATACGGCTGATTACCACACGATACTATTGCTTCCCACGTATAACTATTATAAACGTAACCATAGGTTGGCCCCTCCATAGCCCCCCACAGGATATTGGGTTCTGAGCGAAAATTTCTAACGGTTGAAGAGGCTTCATACAGTTGTCTTGCGTTATGTTCACTCGCATAAGTGCCCGTTGGAGTTCCAGAAAATGATACTTCTGGGTTTGAGAAATTTTCAATGATAGAGGCATTGGCATCACTATACATCATTGTATTGCGGTATTGCAAAAATAAACCAGGTATAAAACGATAAGCGTGAGCATACGGGTTGCCGCCTGAGTCTATAAAAACTGTATGACGGCAGCCAAATAAATGTCCTACCTCATGGGCAAAAATTTTCTGACTTACTGCTTGTTGCATTTGGACGATTGCGTAAGCAAGTGAGTCATTGGGATTGTTATCGGCAGCAGCTCCTCCGACAATATCGAGATGCTCTTGACATAATAAAACTACAATATCTGCCTTGTACTGATTTCGTAAACTTTTAGCTGTACTATTATTTGATAATTGCCCTGCATCAAACTTCATATCGTTTGAAAACGAAAAATTATTGAATTGAAGAGTTGCGGCAATAGTTGCAGAGCCGTCTCCAGAAATGTTACTTCTATAGACGGTATTATTGTATTGGCTAACTGTATTAGAAGCGACATCAAAAGGATTCAGTCCCGTTTCCTGAACAGCTTCTGGAGTATATAGAACCAAGATGCGAATGGGGCCTGTACAAGGAGCAATCCTAGCATTTTTTAAGTCAGCGATACTTTGTCTTCCATTTTTATGAATTTTTTCGGAGGTGCCACACCCTTTTTTAAGAATCGCAGAGTTATGTTTCACTAAAACGTGTTTGGGCTCTGATTCACCTATGTTCATTATTTCAAACTCACCTTCGTCTGGAATAGAAATATAACCGTTGTATCTATCTTTAGATCTTTTAATTACGATACTACCGAGTCCATCTTTGGTAGTAGCAAACCACTGATATTCATTAGGGGATATATACTCCATTCTAAGGGTTTGGGCATCAATTCGTTTTGATAATTTAGGCAGTGAAAATGAAACGCGTCCATTTAGCTGTTTTTAAACAAATCGTCAAAATCGACTAAAGAAACATCATCGAAGCCTTTATTGGTTTTTAACTTTTCCCATTTTTTCTGCTCACTAGCAGACAGAGCCGTTGTTTCTCGTTTGATTTTGAAAAATTCGTCTTGCGAAATAGCAAGAATAGGTAAGCCTAGCAAGCAGATTAGCAGAATTGCAATTAGTGGATTAGTGAACTTTTTCATAGATAAACGTTGTTTGTGTTTGATTTCGCCTCAAAACTAATGAATATGTTTTCGCCATGTTAGCGTAAAAATACCTGTTTTATTAAAAAGTTAGTTTTTTCTTTTTGTCGAGACTTTTATTTGTACAGCAGAAAAATAGGTGACTGAAACGACCCACTTACTTGTAAGGTATCGGGAAAAGCCTTGTAGTATTTGTAGCTTACCACAAGAGATATATTAAAAAAGGCTATTAATTACCTAGAAGATAACTGACAAATTCTTTACTATACAGGCATGTTTCAAGATTCAACAGAACCACGTCTGTTTTGACTGTTTCCCCATATTCATTTTCAACATCAACAGGAATTATATACTTTGTAATGGGAACGTCGGGTTTATATTCGGAGTTTTCAGCTTCATCAAACCATCTATTAAACAGGCCACTCCTTTTCTGCTGCCTACCATCACTATAATCACAAACATAAATGATGCTTGAATGGATGTTGTTATCCACATATTCCTTCAATATGGCTAGAATAGTGTATTTTACCTTTACATCTCGCGTAGGAACGTCGGAACTGTGATTAGCTGATATGATGTCAAATCCAAATTCTTTAATGAAGCCACGGTAATTTGGGTTATTAGGTAGGTATTTTTCGCCTCCAACAAAATAAACGCCATAGACTAGCCCCGAATCAGTTGTAAATTCGAATATAGTAGCAAATTGACTCGAAGTACGGGTGTAACTATAGTGCTTAACTGAGCTTGATGCCTTGTGCATTTAATTCTTCGCTGGTTATTTCGCCGCGAAAATGGGCAAAAATAGCCTTTTTATTATCTAACATTTTTGAGGCCATGTTAGACTGTTTGCTACCCTTCTTGAAGGTCTTGTTTTTGGGAGTGTCTATGGTTTTCATGTCCTTGCAGTATTTGGTCTGTATGATACAAATGTACTACATAAATTAGACAATAAAAGTTTTAAGGGCTAGGGCCAAAATGTTAGTTTTTGTTTTGAAAGTTAAAAAATCAATTCTACGTCTTAAATTGCGCCATTCGTCCCATTTTTGGGAGGTAAAACAATAAATTTTGCCAACTTCGAGTTTTTAAGTATCAAATTGTGATTAACAATACGCACTTAACAGCCCAAACCATCCAATATGAGCTTCTTTGAACGTGTCAAAGCCTATTTTAGTCGCGATAACTTTCAAAAAGACCCTGAATTGGTGTCTTTTGATGAACTAGAGCCGTCCCAAGCTGTTCAAACAGCACCTGCGTCTGCTACGGCAGTTACATCAATGCCTTCTTTGCCTAGCACGGGGGCAGTTACGCCTTCGGTACTGTCTGCCTCAACCCAACCAATGTTGGCGGAAGACTCGCTCGCTGAGACTAAATCGTGGGCGATGACGCCCCCTAACCAAAAAATCGAATGGCCAAATTGGCTGGAAGATGAAACCCTGCTGCGTGATGAAGGGGTGATTTTTGGTTTGTCTGAATCAAAAGCCGAGGAAAAAGTAGCGATTATCCGCAACTACTTTGTCCACCAAATGGCCGATTGGGAGCGAGAAGTGGAGCGTCACGGGGAGAAAATTCAAGAGCTTAACCTGTTTATTGAGCAAAAAGAAAATCGTATCAACGAGCTCAAGGAAAAATGTTCGGACTTGGAATGTCGTAACCACGACGGCGAACATCAATTGCCCCGTACCATTGTAGGTTTGGCTTTTTCGGCGGCGATGTGTGTAGGTAATTACTTCTTAATTGATGACACTTTGCGTCCGCTGTATCCCAATAGTCAATGGATTGCGGTGGGGGTGTTTTTGGCAGGGATGTTCAATTTATTTGGTCGCGTGTCGTTGTTTCACGATACTGAAAGCACCGTTTCGTGGCGGCGAATGCTCGAAGAAGTTGGGATGCCGTTTGCTGCTGCCTTGTTTGTGTTTGTGCAAGCTATTCAAAATCAAGGTGTTTGGCGGGCGAGTGCGTTGTTTGTTTTTGTATTTTTCTTGTTTTTGTTTGCGGGCAAATTGTTGTTGAGTAACATTACGGTGTTGCGAAATGACTTGAAAATATGGTTGACAGGAACAAATTTGAAGAAAGAAAAATCAACCAAAACAGAAACGTGGGACGGTGAAGTGGCGCGATTAACGGCCGAAATTGATGGGTTACGGGTGCAAAAATGGCAGATTTTGCCCAATCTCAACAAAGCTGAAGCCGAATTAGCCCGTTTGAATGCCCGTCGCGATGCACTTATCAAATTGTTTGAAAGTGAGTTTTACTTGGCACGCCAACTCCGCGACCGTTTGACCGATAAACAATGGCGTGAGTTTGAAAAAGGATTTGAGTAAGGGCTTTTTATTTAGTCACCAACAACCATGGAAGAGAACCAACAACATACCGAAAAACCTGATTTTTTGCACGGATACAATAGTGGCGTAGAAGGGTCGGAAAACCGTAGCCCTTACGAAAGCTATTTGTCGAGCCAGATACATTACAATTGGCTAGTACAGCGAGTTACTGATCGTCGAAATGAAGCACAACGTGTTGAAAATCAAATAGAAGAGACGATAGTAAAACGTAAAGTTGCGTATGACCGTTTGCAAGAGTTTGTACAGCGTTTTACCAAATCGACCAAACGTTTGGCTGATTTAATAACGCAACGTGACCAGATTGATGAAGAAACAGAAGCCCTGCGTAATCGTCGTAAGCAAACCCAGTCAGAGTATTCGCTATTGGCAGGTTTGTTCTTCTTTGCGGCAGGGTTAGCCTTTGTGTTTGGAGACTTGATTATCTCGCACGAAATCGTTGCCTATGCCCTCAACATCCGCAATAACTACGAAGCGTGGGCCTTTGCGATTGGTTTGGCCATGATTTCTATTTTGCTCAAACCCGCCTACGACCGTTTGATTGAAAAACCTTATACTGACCAGCATACCCAACAAGCGCGTTCGCGTTATGCGTGGTTTAAGGTAGGCTTGGCAGGGTTTGCGATTGTGACATTGGGGATTTTGGGCTGGTTTCGCTACGAGGCGTACCGCACCGACAAATTGAAGGAAGCGATTAATAAGTCGGTAAAAAACTTGCAGCTGAATGCAACCCCGCTGGATCCAACGGCATCGATTACCCCTGCGCAGCAGCAAGCTTTATTGCAAAAAATTGAGCAGCAATTACTACGCTCCGACGAACTCAATTTAGGATTAGTCAATAGTCCTTGGGCGTTGGCTTCGTTTGTCCTGAGTGGTATTTTGTTTGCCTTGGCAGGAGCAGTTTCGCTCGGAATGGCCTTGCCCGTTTTGCAAAATTTCTGGTATCGTTGGTTGCAAATTGATCCACGTTTGGGGCGCTTGCGTCGCCGCCGTAAAAAATTGGTAAAAGAAATTGAAGGCGCTGAAAAAGAAGTGGCCGAAGACACAACTCAGAAGGATATTTTGGCGCACGAGTTAGAAATACTTCCTAATTTGGACGATTTACGTGCCGAACGTCTCAAGCTTCGCGATGAACTTGATCAACTGATTGAAACGACCCGTTTGGCGCAAACTGATAGCCGCATTGCTTCGTTTAACGACGGGTACGCCAAAGGTGAGATTGCCCGCGAAATGATGAACGAAGAGGAGTTTACCCAGTTTAGAAACTCGGTGATGAACACGCACAATTTGGCCTTAAAGGCATCAACCGCCGCCGACCGTAGCATCAATTACTTGACAACGGGCTCAGGCAAGAAAGGAAATTCACTTCGTCCGCATCAAATGATTCGGAAAATGATTACCGATGAGTTTAGAGGAGAAGGAGAATAGGGTGAGAATGTCGAGTGGGAGAGTGCAGAGTGTCGAATGATAGCAACAAAAAAGGAGGGCTTGCCCTCCTTTTTTGTTGCCTAATTGATTGCTTGTCCTTGTTCTAATTTTTTTATCATGGCTTCGACGCTGGTTTTGTTGAGGGCGTCGGGTGCTTGAGGAAGCGCGGCTTTCATGTATTCTAACGCTTTTTTACTGTCGCCAATGGCCGAATAACCACGCGACAGCCCTACGTTGGTGGTGAATTTGTTGGGATTTTTATCGTAGTTGACTTTAAATACCTCAAAGGCTTCTCGGGCGCGTTGGGCTGCCAGTAAGGTTCGGGCATATTGGTGGAGTTCGTTCATCGACCCTAGCGGCAGGGCTTCCTTCATGAGTGCGTCGGCATCGGCGGTTTTGTTCATTTTCAACAATACGCCCGCTTTGGCGCTCAGGGTTTGGAAGTTTTTTTGCCCGATAAATGGAGCTGAAATACCTTGGTCGGCCCAAGCCAAAGCTTTGTCGAGGGCGATGTTGTGTTGAACACAGTAATTGGCCGCCTCCACAAACCCTTGCCACGCAAACCCTGGCGTGTTGCGAAGTTCGTTGGCAAAAGACGCCACTTGTGCTGCATGAACGTCGGTTTCTACCTTGAACGCAATTTGGCGCTTTTCCCACTGCATTGCTACGGTTAAGCCGTTTTCGGTTTGGTTAGTGAACTCGTATTTGAGCCATTCCACGCTTTGGGGTAATGACTGGTTTTTGACCGTTACGCGTAAGGCATCTTCGGCTGGGTCATAATAAAAGCTGCCCCATGAAGTGTAATTTTTCGAGAAAACGAGCGTAGTTTCGTTCTCTCCCAAAACCATGTGCAAGCCATAGGTACCTGCGGGAAGGTCTTGGCCTTCGATTTTTACGGGGTACGAAAACGAAATGGCGGTGTTTTCGTTGGCTCCTGCGCGCCAAGGTGCCGCTTTACTGGTACCAAACCCCAAATCGTTGAGGCCGTAAGGGGCTATCGGTGTTCCCCAAATCTTGCCTTCGCGCCCTTTGACCCCAGGGCGATGGTAAGAAATATCGACTTTGACGACACCAATGTATTCCGAAACAGAGGCTTTTTTATTGCCACCATCGGGTGCGGTAGTGAGGCGACCTTGGGCGTGAAGCAACATTGCGCTGACCATGAGCCAGCCAAACAGTAGAAAAAAGTATCTCATGGGTGATGAAGTTTTGTGTTGCCGCGAAATTGGACAAAATTACTAGCTTCTACATCCCCCTTTTTGTGGTATTTTTTAAAATTATAAGGCGATATTGATATTGCTCAAAATCAGTGGATTGCCCCCCGTTTCCCCAACTCAATCACCTCCATTTGGTTGATTTTACCGCTGTCCAAAACAAACCGCAAAAGAGTACGGATTTTGTGAAACCCTTCGCGGCCCGCTGCGCCTGGATTCAGGTACAGCATGTTGTTGAGTTGCGGATCGCGCATGACGCGGAGGATGTGCGAATGGCCACACACAAAAATATCGGGAGTCATATTCTTTAATTCGGGCCGAACGTGCGGGTTGTATTTTGGGGGCGCTCCACCAATGTGCGTCATCCATACCCGAAACCCCTCTAACTCAAAACGTTGGTGTTCGGGGGCTTGCCAGCGGATTTCTTTGGCGTCGATATTGCCATATACCGCCCGAAGTGGTTTAAATTGGGCTAGTTTGTCCAAAATCTCAACGCTACCAACATCGCCCGCGTGCCAGATTTCGTCACATTCGTCAAAATGGGTAAAAACAGCGTCGTCTAAATAATGGTGCGTGTCAGAAATAAGACCAATACGTTTCATAGAAAATGTCGAATTGAGTGTCGAGTGTCGAAGGCAGAATGTCGATTTTTGAATTAGAAGTACTTATTTCAACAATGTTTGAAGTGCCATGCCGCTCATGATGAGGACGACTAGCCAGCCTGCAAGTTGCAGCCAAAATGGATGTCGGTATTCCCCGACGAGGCGTTTGTTGCGAGCAGCGATAAGCATCACCGAAAGCGCAATGGGTAGAATAAATCCATTGACCGTTCCTACAAATACTAAAATTTGTACGGGTTTTCCGATGGCGATAAATATAAGGGTAGAAAGGGCGATAAAACCGACCGTGATATAGCGATGATTACGTTCGAGGGTAGGGTGGAAAGTCCGTAAAAATGAAACCGACGTATAGGCCGAACCAATGACCGAAGTGATGGCGGCACTCCACATGAGTACCCCGAATAGCCGATAGCCCGTTTGGCCCGCAGCCAACTGAAACACCGACGCGGGTGGGTTGTCTTTGCTTAACGTAAGTCCCATGGCAACCACGCCCAACGTAGCTAAAAACAGAAAATAACGAATGACGGAGGTGACCAAAATGCCCGTGGTCGCACTGCGATTGACTTGGGGAAGGTAGTGTGCTCCTTTGATGCCCGCTTCCAACAAACGATGTCCGCCCGCAAACGTAATGTAGCCGCCAACCGTGCCGCCGACGAGCGTGATGGTGGCGATGGGGTCAAACTGTTGGGGAGCAACGGTTCGCAAGATGGCTTCCCCCACGGGAGGGTTGGCCGAAAAGACTACGTAAGCAATAAGCAGGAGCATTAAAATGCCTAGGTATTTGGCAAAATTGTCCATGGCTTTGCCTGCTTCGGGAAGTAGAAATAGGGCGATTCCAATCGCCGCACTTACCAACGCTCCGATTTTTACATCTAACCCGCTCATGGCTTCAATTCCCAAACCTGCACCCGCCACATTACCAATATTAAAAGCCAATCCACCCAGTACAATCAAGGCAGAAAGTAAGTAGCCCAACCCAAAAAATAAATCGTTGGCAATGTCTTGGGCGCGCTTTTCGGTAATGGCAATGATTCGCCAAATATTGAGTTGAGCCCCTAGGTCAAGCAGAATAGACAGGAGAATGACAAAGCCAAAATTAGCAAGTAACTGTTGCGTAAAAACGGTAGTTTGTGTCAAAAAACCTGGCCCAACGGCGGAAGTCGCCATCAGGAATGCCGCGCCAAGCATGGTATTGGTAGAGGAGTTACTTTTGGGTGGTAAAGGCATTACAGGTAATTTTTAGCTGGTTATCAGAATGAACTTCCTAATAACCGAAAAAAAATCTTGTAAATCAGGTTAAACGCATAAAAAAAGTAGCCTCAGGGAGGCTAAATCTTAGTAGAAAAAGAGGGGGGTGGATTTGATTCATTTTTCTACTAAGATGTAGCTCCTCTGGAGTAATGAATAGAGAATCTCTATTTTAATGCGTTCAACCTGCTTGTAAATAAAATCTTGGATTCGCTCCGATAGCGCGAAGCAGAGCCTTGTGCTATCAGGGTCATATAGAACGTATCCTCGATGGAAAACATTATTTCAAGAACAAAATCGTAATTTGCCAACCCAAATTGATTTCCGTTTCATAGGCTAAGAATATATTTACCAATCAAACTGCTGTCAAGAATGAAGAAAATAAGCTCATATCATGGGACTCTCTGGGAAATTGAGTTAAATGAAAATCTAGGATTTGGATATGTCCAAATTATAGATACCAAAATCTATAATGGGTGGGGATTTTTAGTGAAAATTTTGAATTGTCGTTCGGAAGTTCGAAAAAAGCACCTCTCAATAGAAGAGTTTTATGTTTGGGATATGTTAACTAGCCCCTTGATGGCGGCTGGAACAATTCCTCAAAAAGGAAACAAAATATGGAAAAAAATTGGCACCTTTCCACTTAATAATACAGATACACAAGTTCCTGTTTGTAAAGAAGGAGGTTGGGATTATGAAGAAGAAAAAGAAGTATGGTCTATAATTAAAAATTTGACACCACAGGACTGGGAGGATGGTTGTTCCTTTGAGCAAATAAAGCATTTAGGGTATTACAATCCAGTGATTTTTTTACACTCAATTCACCATCGTATTACTATGGAATGGATGAAAGTTTTAGGAATGGACTTTGAAAATTACCATACAACTGAATCTGACCAAGAACATATCCGAACTATGAAAGAACAAGTAAAATATAGTGTTCCATACTCAGAAGTCCCTATTGAAATTAGGGGTAAAGTAAAACTGTAATTCACCCAAGTTGTGCGTAGTGTTCTTTTGAACACTGCGTACAAAACATAAATAGCCCGCACCGGCGGCTCGGGTCTGTGACGGCCCGACCAAAGTAGAATATCAATAAAATAACCGTAAAACTCATGGCCTTTGCGCGTAGAATTCAAAATCCAGAAGGGCTATATTTCATAACTTTTGCTACCGTGCAATGGCGGGGCCGCCCGTGCGATAGACGTATTTACCCGAAGTACTTATATTGACATCGTTTTAGACAGTCTAAGATACTGTCAAAAAGAAAAAGGCTTACGGGTTCATGCGTGGTGTATCATGAGTAATCATGTGCACTTGATGATTTCTACGAAATTTGGTAGCAATCCATCGGATGTTTTGAGAGACTTCAAAAAGTTCACTTCAAAGCAAATTATAGCAGCAATAGAAGACAAAGAGCAACCTGAAAGCCGTCGAGGCTGGCTTTTATGGTTGTTTCGTCAAGCAGGGGAAGCTAATGCCAAGAACACCACCTATCAACCGCGTCGGCGGCCCGATTTGGCAACAGGAAAATCATCCCATTGAACTGATTAGCAACAAATTTATTGACCAGAAGTTTCAATATATCCACGAGAACCCTGTAAAAGCAGGATTGGTAGATGAACCTTGGGAATATCGTTTTTCTTCAGCACGAGATTACATGCACAATCAAAAAAGGCTATTAGAGGTAGAATTACTATGAAATTAAGGTATTTGGAGAGTTTATCAGGCTTGGTCGGGCCGTTACATGGGACCGCCCACGCGGACGGCCTTTTATACTCAGTACGCAGTGTTCTGTCGAACACTACGCACAACCTTTGTGGAACTGATGACCCTGAAGTATTTGCTATGGATATTGGTGACGAACCGATAATTAAAAAACTAGGAGATAAATTTTCTGAGTTCATTAAGTATGTTATTGGCAAAAGATTAAAAAGGGAGTCTTGGTAAAATATAATAGTTGTTCATTTTAAAAAAGTTTTACTTAATTTCAAAAAATGAGCTGATTTACTTAAAACCCTAAAAAAATGAAACGAGAAGACCTAAATTACAGCTTAGATATGTGGATGGAGGAAGATTTGCGTTTTTTTTCTCCCTTTAAGCAATCTATTGGAGTAACAAAACAATGTTTCATTAAAGCCTGTGAAAAACAGAATTGGCCATTTGGTATTGGTGGAGAGCCTTTTAAGGAAAAATACTACGGTTGGTGTCAACGTGTTGAACCTACAGAAAAAGAGGTTATTTCATTAGTAATTGAGTGCTCTGATTATACTCTCAATTGGTTTGAAAATCAGAAATATAATCCTAAAGCTCATATTTCTGATAGTTGTTATTATATCATGTATTTTGATTTTTGTTATGATCGTGAGTTTATGCTGGATTTTGCTATTGCCTTCTTAGAAGAAAATCCTACTTCCTATGCGGAAACTCTTTGGGCTAACGATACAACCTATTTTGATGAATATACTTTGGCAGATTTGTATGAAATCAAACGATTAGGTTATGCAAATAATTGGGCATGGTATCGACGCGGAAAGCCCGCAGAGGAGTAGAGTAATCATTGATTATCCTATTTTTTCAATTACTTTAAGAATATATAGGAATTAGTATTACGAGATAAAAAATAAATTATATCTCTTAGTAATTAACCTTTTATGACCCCCAAACACATTCAATAATTCATTTCATTTAACCATTTATTTATGTTCAAACACCTTGCTGCTTTTTTCATTATTGCTGTTTTATTTGTCGGCTGTAGCTCCAAATCAGAGGAGTGCGTTGCCCCCGCCATTGATAAAAATCTGGTAGGTACCTGGAAAGGGTAAAGTCAAGGAAAACACCTGTACCAAAATAGTCCTCGACGTTTTTGGTTTGTACACCGTCGAACTTACGAAATAAACTTCTCTTTCACGAGGTACCTCCGATAGCTCGAACGTCCTGCTGTTGCTGAATATCAGAAGGCTTCTAGCCTAGTCAACAAAAAAGGCTGTAAGCCTTCTGACAACTATCACGAGGCAAGAACCTCGCGCTATCGGTAGAAGCTTGCAAAAAAAAGGTGTGAGCGTCACGCTGCATCGAAGGAGGAAATCTAACGTTACTTTAGACCCCTCCTTCGTCGGGGTGACAAAAAGTAGGGAATGACAATGAAATGGGGCGACAAAAAAGCCTTTCAATAGTCAATTTTATAGGAAACTAGGCACCCAAAATCAACTCCTTCATCTCCACTCGAATTCGTTTTTTGTCAATTTTCCCCACCGATGTTTTAGGAATTTCGGGGACAAAAACGATATTGTCAGGGACGTACCACTTGTTGATTTCGCCACTATCTACGCGGGCTTGTAAACCTGCTTTGATGCCTTCGGGGGTAAGTTTGTCTTGGTAGTCGGGCTTGATTACCAAAATCGCGTGCGGCCGCTCGCCCCAGCGTGGGTCAGGAAAACCAACAACCGCCGATTCGGCCACCCCTTCCACTTGGGAAAGCAAATTCTCAATGTCGAGGGACGACACCCATTCTCCGCCCGTTTTAATCACGTCTTTGACGCGGTCAGCAATCGTAACGTAATAATCTGTACCAATCGCCGCTACGTCGCCCGTGTGCAGCCAGCCGCCCGCCCAGAGTTTTTCGGAGGCTTCAGGGTCTTTATAATAGCCCTGCGTCATCCACGGGCCACGCGCGACCAATTCTCCCACGGCGTCGCCATCGTGAGGGAGCGAGTTGCCATCGTCGTCGATAATATCCAGCTCCACAAACGGGGCAATTTTTCCCGCTTTGGTTCGGAATGGAAGTTGTTCGTCGGTACCCAATTGAAGCTGTTCGTCGGTAAGGTGAACCACCGACATAATAGGCGCCGTTTCTGACATCCCATAGCCTTGTGTTACGTTGATGCCCAGTTCTAAGGCTGCTTTGGCAAGTCCTTTCGTAAGGGCCGAGCCACCAATCAAGACACTCCATTTACTCAAATCCACTTGTTTTGCCACGGGGCTATTGACCAACATATTGAGGATGGTCGGAACACAGTGCGAGAAGGTTACCTTTTCTTTCAACAACAACCTCAAGAGCATTTCGGGCTCGTACCGCCCAGGATACACCTGTTTGAAATTGAGCATGGTCGCCAAATAAGGGAACCCCCAACCGTGTACGTGAAACAACGGCGTGATGGGCATATAGACATCGCGGTGGTCGAGTGGCAAGGCGCGGTAGCCTGGAAAATACGCCAATAAACAAAACGTGTGCATGACTAATTGACGATGCGAAAAGTAAACGCCTTTGGGATTGCCCGTTGTACCTGTAGTATAAAAGGTAGTTGCTAAACTATTTTCGTCAAAATCAGGGAAATCAAAGTCGTCTGAGGCACCACTGAGCAAGTTCTCGTACTCGCCTTCAAGACGAAAACTGGTGGTAACCAACGGCGCATTGGGGTCTTGATACACTTTATCACTGATAATGATAAATTTCTCGACGGTGGTAAGTTGGTCTTTGATGGCTTCGATGATTGGCACAAAATCTTCATGAATAATCACTACCTTATCGTCGGCATGATTCATGGTATAAAGAATTTGGGCAGGAGAAAGCCGAACGTTGATCGTGTGCAACACCGCCCCTAAGCAAGGAATTGCAAAGAAACACTCCAAGTAACGGTGACTGTCCCAGTCCATGACCGCCACGGTATCACCTCCTTTTACCCCTAGTTCAGTGAGAACATTCGCCAGTTGACGTACCCGTTTGTCGAAGGTGGTATAATTCATCCGAAACAAGTCTCGATAGACAATCTCCCGTTGTGGATTGTATTTAGTGACTTGGTTGAATAACATCTTGATAGTCAACGGTGGGTCGTAGGCCGAGTGCGTGCGGGGAATAATACGCGTCTGAATCATCGCTAGTTAAAGGTTTGTTGTTTGGGTAAATTTATGTTTTTTCTTTGAATCACTATAAAAAATAAAGAGAGGTACCAAAAATAACTTTTGCGTAAAAAACCTCCCGAAAAATAATGAGCAGTTGGGAGGCTTCCTTGCCGTGTAAATTAACTTGCTTATAAAGAGAGGTTTATAATTGGTGGTACTTGATTTTGGTATATTTATGTATGTTGATTAAGTCTAAGGCGTTTTTTATAAGTAGTTGATATTTATGGTAGTTAAATATTTTTTTATTTTTTTTGTGATATAAATAAAAGTTTGGCACGTAAGTTGTTTAAAAGAAAAGCATAGCTCACAAAAATACTTTGGAATGAAGCAGATTTTAGGAGTAGGTTCTCGGGTACGTCATAGCGAGTTTGGCGATGGGGTAGTGATAAATGTGAAATCAAGTAGTTATAGCATCACCTTTATTGAGCACGGGAACAAGGTCATTAAATTAGACACTCCTTTGGAGATTGTAGAAGCGGTAGAATTGGACACCGATTTGGTGAGTCTCTTCGACGTAGAACAATCTCTGACTAAAATCCTTCAAAAGTGGATGGATGCGAGCGAAGTAGTTCCGTTGGGAGATAAATGGAAAGGCGGAAAATTGATTTTAAAGCCTGGACGAAGTGACTTGGCTCCTAAGGAAATGACCATTGATAGTTTTTTCCATAAAATCGTGATGACCCGCGACCGCTTACGCGTATTGGAACAACGCATCAATGCCAGTAAACTAGATGACGAAGAAAAAGTAAATTTACAGCAGTACATCACCAAGATTTACGGTTCGATGACCTCCTTCAACCTGCTCTTCAAACATACTGAGCACTATTTTGTGGGGGAAAAATCTAGCGGTGATAACGCATAAAGAGCTTCTCAATTCACGTTTTTATGTGATTTGAATAAGGGGTAAAGTAAAAGCGGAGATCGCGGGGGGCCATGCCCCCCGCGACTTTTTTTTAGGCCCTTGGGTGGTATTTTGTCACTACTTCGCGGAGGTATTCGCGGTCGAGGTGGGTGTAGATTTCGGTCGTAGTAATGGATTCATGGCCGAGCATTTCTTGCACCGCCCGCAAATCGGCTCCTCCTTCAATCAGGTGAGTGGCAAAAGAATGTCGAAAAGTATGCGGACTGACTTTTTTGGGTATTCCAGCCACTTCAACCAAGTTTTTGATGATTAAAAATACCATAACGCGGGTAAGTTGCTTACCTCGACGGTTCAAAAACACAAAATCTTCGTGGCCTTTTTGTACTTCGAGCGCGCTACGGGTATGGTTGATATAAAGCAAAGTTTGTTTGACGGCATCGCTGCCAATGGGTACCAGGCGGGTTTTACTCCCTTTTCCAATGACCCGTAAAAAACCCGCATCGAAATAACAGTTGGTGATTTGTAAATCGACCAACTCAGATACCCGAAGCCCCGAACTGTACAGCACTTCCAACATGGCACGGTTGCGCATTCCTTCGGGGGTCGAGAGGTCATTGGCTTCTAACAACGCTAAAATTTCGGGGTAAGTGAGGACATCGGGCAAATGCCGCGACAAATGTGGAGACTCGATGAGCTGAGTTGGGTCGATGGTAAGAATATTTTCTAACAACAAATATTTAAAAAATGCTTTGAGTCCCGATAAAATTCGTGCTTGCGAATGAGCGGCCAGACCCAAATCGTGCAGGTAGCCCAAAAATCCCAAAATATCGAACTCAACCACTGCCGTGATTTCTTTTCCTCCCATCAATTCGACGTATTCGGCGAGTTTGGAGGCATCGCGTACGTAAGCTTCCACCGAGTTGTCGGCCAGACCGCGTTCGAGGAGTAAAAAATCTTTAAAGTGTTTTAGGTAAATATCCCACATAAATAGGCCCTCTTGATGATTGATGGCACAAAAGTACGGGCTTTTGAGGGGAAAATCAGGGGGCAGAAAAAACAAAAAGCTGCTCGAAATTTCGAACAGCTTTCCGACGTTATCCACACCATTTCTATAAATCCAATTTCTCAAATGAGAAAGAATTGAATTCGAGAACAAAGCTAATGCATTCTTTATTAAAACGAAATTAAAAAGTGCGAAATTTTTACTGAAATGACTTTTATTCCTTTTGATACATACTAATTGCCCAATAAATGGTAAAACTAACCACAAGCGTTCCGACATAATAAGCGGCCAAGAGTGGATTGGAAACGACGACGGCAATTAGGGACACCAAAGTGAGCCCAAAAGCACACCAAGGAATATAAGGATAAGCAGGTGCACGAAAGGGGCGAGGGAGGTTGGGTTCGTTTTGGCGGAGGCGTATCACACAAATACTCCCAAAGCCATAAAGGGTAAGCGCACCGAGTACCGATAACACGATGATGTCGGCCGAGGTGTTAGACAACAACACGATGATTCCGACGACCATATTTACCAGCAATGCATTGGCGGGGGTTTGGAGTTTGGGGTGAATTTGACCCAAAATCCGTGGGAAGTGTCCAACGCGACCCATTTCAAACGTGGCGCGTCCAGCAGCCATTAGCAACCCATGAAACGAGGCTACCAAGCCAAACAAACCAGTTACAATAACGGCACTGTACCAAATCGAAGACTCACCGACCAAGCGTGCCAGCGCCAAAGGCAAGGGAGAATCTGAAGCACTGCCATCAGCTTTGTAGATGACAGCCTCCCAGCCCGCAATCCCCACCGAACCGATAAAGGTAATACTACAAAGTATGACGAGGGTAAACATCGCAGAACCAAAGCCGCGTGTAAGGTCGCGTTGGGGGTTTTTGCTTTCTTCGGCAGCATTGGCTAGTCCTTCGATGCCTAAAAAAAACCAAATAGCAAAAGGAATGGCAGCCCATACGCCCGACCAGCCATTGGGTAGGGCATTGTGCGATAAATGCTGCACCGAAACCGCCCCGAACGTGATGGAGGAAAATAACAAAAGCCCCGCAATGGCCACAAACGTAATCAAGAGCTCAAAAGTAGCGGCCAATTTTACGCCAATGATGTTGAGCGATGTAAATACTATATACGCACCGATGGCGGCATACGTAGGTGGTAATTCGGGAAAAAAAAGATTGACGTGGGCGCCTATGCCGACGGCGATGGCGGGTGGCGCTAAAACAAATTCAACAACTTGGGCAATGCCTGCTACAAACCCCCAGTCGCGACCCAGTGCGCGCGTGGCGTAGTCAAAAATGCCCCCTGCTTTGGGAATAGCACAAGAAAGTTCGGCGTAGCCAAACGTAAAACAGACGTACATAACGACGACTAGCCCCGTAGCGAGGGCCATACCGAGGCTGCCGCCTTTTTCAAGGCCAAAATTCCAGCCAAAGTACATTCCCGAAATAACGTAACCTACGCCCAGACCCCAAAGTAATGTAGGGGTGAGGGATGCTTCTAAATGGGTGTTGTTTGTTGATTCCGACATGGTGGGGTGTCAGTGGGTTTAGTAAAAATGATGAAAAAAGTGGTGTCAGACTTGGAAGGTAGAGACCGTTACCAAGATGTCAAGGGCAATTAAAACAAGGGCGACCATTAGGAAATACCTGTACTTATTACTTACAACGGCCACTTTACGGCTATCAATCAAACGATTTTCCACCGAATTGATGGCATCAACAACATCTCCGATGGCGTTTTGTTGGCTGTTGATTTCGAAATATTTTCCGTTGGTAGATTTTGCTAAATCTCTTAAATAAGCATTGTTGAGGTGTGTAGTTACAATTTGGTCGTTGTCGTCTTTTACCCATCCTGTTCCTTCCTTGATTCGGCCACCGTTGGTGGTGCCTACGCCCACAATCATCAGTTTAAGGTCAAATTTTTTGATATTGGTAAAAGTTTGACGTTCGCAGGCACCAAAATTTTCCCCGTCGGTCAGAAGTAAAATAATTTTTGAGGTATTGGTCGAACGATTTTGGACAAGTTTTTCCACCCCCAAATCCAGCGCACTGCAAATATCAGTACCGTGGTTGCTGACTTGAGAGGTGTTGAGCGTTTGGGTAAACAAACTGAAAGCGTTTAGGTCGAACGTAAGCGGAACTTGCAAAAATGGGCTACTTGAAAAAATCATGAGGCCAAACCGATTTCCACTGAGGGAAGTGGTGAGGCGTTGTAGTTCAAATTTGACTTTGTCGAGGCGAGAAGGCTGAACGTCAGTAGCATCCATTGATTTGGATACATCGACGAGCACCATGATGTCTTTTCCTTCGGCAATAATGTCGCGTTCGGGTTCGCCAAAAAAAGGCCCCAAAATCGCCACAATCAACAGCGCAACGTAGATAGTTCTTAAAAAAAACTTGATGACCACGCCCCGCGCAGTACTACCCAATGCCTTGGCGACGTACAAGGTTCGTCCAATGTAAACACTGTACAAAATGAGGAATGCAGCAATAAAAATATACTCAACGAGTGTGAGTTCGTAGTTAAAATTCATATCAAAACCCTAAAATCCTGTTCAAATAAACAAAAAATCCCCAAAAGGTAAACCGTGAACTGTAAACTCTCCGCTAACTTTGCAGCATGGCAATGATAGGAACAGATATTTTAGCAGTAAAAAAACTCCTTGAAGCGGGGGAAGTGGTGGGGATTCCGACCGAAACAGTCTATGGTTTGGCGGGAAATGCGTTGAATGATGACGCTGTTCTTCAAATTTTTAAGGTTAAAAATCGCCCACAATTTGATCCACTGATTGTGCATACCAATTCGTTGGAGAAAGTAAAAATGTTTGTCACTGATTTTCCTCCGAAAGCTCAGCAACTCGCCGAAGCATTCTGGCCTGGGCCATTGACGTTGCTTTTGCCCAAATCAGAAGCTATTTCTGACTTAGTCACATCAGGCTTGGGAACAGTAGCGGTACGTATTCCTAATCACCCACTTACCTTGGAACTGCTATCAGAACTTGATTTTCCATTGGCAGCGCCCAGCGCCAATCCTTTTGGTTACATTAGCCCAACGTCGGCGCAGCACGTTGATAAACAGTTGGGTAAAAAAATACCTTACATTTTGGAGGGAGGCGCCAGTCAAGTAGGAATCGAATCGACGATTGTGGGTTTTGAAGAAGAAGAAACGGTGGTGTATCGTTTGGGTGGAGCATCGGTTGAGGCCATCGAAAACGTGATTGGTCCCGTTCGTTTGGTGGCACATTCAAGCTCCAATCCCAAAGCGCCAGGTATGTTAAAAAGCCATTATTCTCCCAGAAAACCGCTCTTTATTAACTCCTTGGCGGAAGCATTGAAGGCGTATGATACTCAAAAAGTGGGATACTTGACCTTTAAAAAAACTTCTACGCTAGTTCCTGTCGAGCACCAGCGCATTTTATCGCCATCGGGGAATTATGCCGAGGCAGCCAAGCACCTTTTTGCATACATGCGCCAACTTGATGCGCTTGAGGTCGAGGTAATTTGTACTGAACTTTTGCCCGAAAAAGATTTGGGGCGTGCCATCAATGACCGCATCCGACGAGCAGCGGTTCGAGAGTGAAATGCCTATTTTCTAAAACACCTTACTTGTGTGTGTTGTTACTCAAATATGGAAACCATTGATTTTACCCAGCCCGATATTTTTGCCCAAACGGCTTTTTATATGTTTCTAGGCATTTTTGGGCGTTATGTGCTCATTGCTGCTTTGTTTTACTACTTGTTTAAAGTAAAATACCAAGCGTATTTTCAACCAAGGGAAGTCAACTTACGACCTCGTCGTCCCGAACAACATTGGCGTGAAATTGGCTTTTCGTTTATTACATCGGTCATTTTTGCCGTTGTAGGCACGACCATGGTGGTGCTTTGGCAGCAGGGATATACAAAAATATACACCGATTTTAATCAATATTCCGTTTTGTGGTTTGTTCTTAGTATCGGCTTAGTTTTGTTTTTGCACGAAACCTATTACTACTGGCTTCATCGCTGGATGCACCACCCAAAGGTATATAAATGGGTACACAAAGCACACCACGATAGCATTACTACTTCCGCGTGGACTTCTTTCTCTTTTCATCCTACTGAAAGTATTTTGCAAGCACTGGTGTTGCCCGCCCTGACGTTTGTGATTCCCCTACATTACAGCGCAATTGTGGTTATTCTGCTCATAATGACTACTACGAGCGTTATCAATCACCTGAATACGGAGCTGTATCCCCGTGATTTTCATCGGCATTGGTTTGGAAAGTGGTGGATAGGGGCGACGCACCATAGCCTACATCATTCGCAATTTAAGTACAACTATGGACTGTATTTTACTTTTTGGGACAAATGGGGTAAAACCGAAAGCCCCGATTACGAAAAGCTTTTTGATAAAAAGACATCCAAAGTTTGATAACTGATGCCGAACAAACTTGGGATGTCTTGTGATTGATGTTATTTTATTGTAAATTTTCTAACCAAGCCCTTCGTGTTTTTTGCACAAATTTTCGTACACCAACTGAATAATACCATCTTTTAGTCCCAAGTCAGGAACGATAATTTCGGACGCTCCCGCCCACTTCATCACCGAAATGTAGATATCGGAAGCAGGTACGATGACGTCGGCACGGTCAGCGTTGAGGCGAAGTTTATGGACGCGGTCTTCTTGGCTGAAAGAAGCAATGTAGTCGCGCATTCGAGTAAGTTCCTCGACAGACGTTGCGTTATCGGACGTTTTTGAGACCAAATTAAAAAGCTTAGAAATGTTGCCACCCGTTCCTACTGCCTTT
This sequence comes from Runella sp. R0.1_18, assembly GCF_057652155.1. NCBI lineage: Bacteria > Pseudomonadati > Bacteroidota > Cytophagia > Cytophagales > Spirosomataceae > Runella > Runella sp. R0.1_18. Next base: position 169,314 of record NZ_JBYFCK010000015.1, on the reverse strand, counting down.
ACAGGTTCGTAGCTGTCCACGTTTTCTTCAATCCAGCGTTCCATTTTTTGCCAAGCACCTTTGCTTTCTTTGCCTTCTAGCAGCCGTACTGAACCAATCTTAAAGGACTTTGAAGCCACTTTTTGACGATTAAAGTACAGGTTCAACTCCGTACTACCACCGCCTACGTCGATGTGGAGGTATTGTCCATCTACCAGGGCCTGAACCACCACATTATTGATAAGCTCGGCCTCTTTGCTACCGTCGATAATGTGGATTTTTATTCCTGTTTCATGGGCGATGCGTTCAACTACTTCGTGCCCATTGGCCGATTCGCGCATGGCGGAAGTAGCGCAAGCCATGTATCCTTCCACTTCATGAAGCTCCAGTAACAGCTTGTAACACTTCATGAGTTTGATGGTGCGCTCTTGGCTTTCGGGGGTTAGGCTGCCATAAGTGAACACATCATGCCCCAAGCGGAGTGGAAAGCGGACGTACTCTACCTTTTTGAAACTGGTGTAACCTCCATCTTTCAGAACCGATGAAATTTGCAAACGTGCCGCGTTTGAGCCAATATCAATTGCTGCTATTTTCAATTTTGTCTCAATTTAAGTTTCTGCAAAAGTAAACGGGAAAGAGCTACCATTAAATAACCTATTTCCTAATTTTTTGAAATATTAGGTAATCCTGTGTAGTTTTGTTGCCTTATATAATTCTGGTTGAATGAAAATCCTTGGAATTTCAGCATTTTATCACGACTCCGCAGCCGCCCTCATCGATAACGGCGAAATTGTAGCAGCAGCACAAGAAGAGCGTTTCACTCGCAAAAAACATGACCCTAATTTCCCTACCAATGCGGTCAAATATTGTTTAGAATACGGTGGAACTACCCTCAATGAATTGGACGCTATTGTCTTCTATGACAAGCCCCTTTTGAAATTTGAGCGCTTGCTCGAGACCTATTATACCTTTGCTCCTAAGGGATTGAAGTCATTTATTACGGCGATTCCTGTGTGGATCAAAGAAAAAATGTTCTTGAAGCGCCTTATCAACGAGGAATTAGAAAAAATAGGTTACGACAAAAAGAAGCCCGTTAAGCTTCTGTTCCCTGAGCACCACTTATCGCACGCAGCAAGTGCTTACTATCCATCTCCCTACGAAAAGGCAGCTGTCTTGACCATCGACGGGGTGGGTGAGTGGGCTACTGCTTCTATCTGTTTGGGTGAAGGAAATAAGATGTCAATTCTCAAAGAATTGCGGTTCCCGCACTCTTTGGGGTTATTGTATTCTGCTTTTACGTACTTTCTAGGATTTAGAGTAAACTCAGGAGAGTACAAATTGATGGGATTGGCGCCTTACGGCAACCCCACTGCTCCCGAAGTTGATAAATACATCGAGACCATCAAAAAGGAATTGATTGAAATCAAAGAAGACGGTTCTATTTGGTTAGACCAACGTTACTTTGACTATGCAACAGGCTTAAAAATGGTAAACGAAGGAGAGTGGGAGCGTATGTTTGGCATGAAAACCCGCCGTCCTGAAGACCCACTCGAAGCCCATCACTGTAACCTTGGGTTGGCGATTCAGCGCGTGACCGAAGAGGTGGTAGTGAAAATGGCGCAAGAAGCCAAACGCCTCACAGGAGCCGATTATTTGTGCTTAGCGGGTGGGGTAGCGCTCAACTGCGTATCGAACGGAAAATTACAAAAATCGAACGTTTTCAAAGAAGTATATATCCAACCTGCCGCAGGTGATGCGGGTGGGGCGTTAGGAGCTGCTTTGACGGGTTATTATATTTATTTTGACCAAAAACGCGTCATTAACTATACCCGTGATGCCATGAAAGGTTCTTACTTAGGGCCTACTTTCTCTGACATCGACGTGGAGCTTGTCGCGAAAAAATACAAAGCTGCGTATAAACATTTTGACAAATTGGACGACTTAACCAAAGAAGTTGCTCAGATTTTGGCCGATGGAAACGTAGTAGGTTGGGTGCAAGGCCGTATGGAATTTGGACCACGGGCGTTGGGAGCGCGTAGTATTTTGGGCGACCCACGGAATGCCGAAATGCAGAAAAAACTCAACGTAAAAATCAAATACCGCGAGTCGTTCCGTCCGTTTGCTCCTTCGGTATTGGCCGAAAAAGTAGGTGATTATTTCGACTACGAGGGAATTTCACCTTATATGTTGCTGGTTCACCCCGTCAAAGATTCGCGTCGGAAACCTTTACCAAAAGACTTTGATGGATTTGACTTGCGTAACAAGTTGTATTATTTGCGCTCTGATTTGCCATCTATTACCCACATCGACTTCTCGGCACGGATTCAGACCGTTCACCAAGATACCAATCCACGCTACTACCAGCTTATCAGCGATTTTGAGAAGTTGACAGGCTACGGAGTAATCGTGAACACCAGTTTCAACGTACGTGGTGAGCCTATCGTTAGCACGCCAAATGATGCCTATCGCTGTTTCATGCGTACCGAAATGGACTACTTGGTGGTAGGTAACTATTTGTTTGACAAACGTCAGCAGCCCGCGTGGCAAGATACCGATAACTGGAAAGAAGAGTTTGTCCTCGATTAAAAAATGACTTCAAAACTCGTCACGTCTGTTTTTAGACTTTTATTGCTTGGTATTCCATTTGTCTTGTTGTTTTTCCCTGACAAATGGAATATCAAATTTGACTACCCCTACGCAGGGTTAGTTGATAACTTCTATATTCGCCTTGCCAAGGCTATGACTTTGCTTTTGGTGTTGGTAGAATTGCTCCGTATGTTTTATTATGGGGTAATCAAAAACGAAAAGAGCAACAAACTGGTCGCTAATATCGCCACCTTAGGGATTATGGTGGTTTGGTTGGTGGGATTGTTGGAAATAACCTTCATGTTTATTTCGCAAAGCCACGAAGGTGACCTTAGCAAAGCCTCTCAGATTTGGTTTGCCAAATACTGGCGCCCCATCACACCTGAGGGTTACCGCGATTTTCCTAAAACAAACGCCGAAAAGAAAAAGAAGGTATTGGTTTTGGGTGACTCGTTTGCGGCTGGGCATGGGTTGGAAAATACGGAAGATCGTTTTTCTGACCAATTAGAACAAAAGCTGGGGGCAGACAACTATGCTGTGTACAATTTAGGCGTTTCAGGTTCCGACACGCGCGATGAGTTTCAGCGTTTGCAGAAGTTTCCTGTAAAGCCCGAAGTATTGGTGTTGGAATATTTCCCGAACGACATTGAAAAAGCAGCGCGGGATGCTAAGTTGACTTTGGCACAATTTCAACCTTACGATGACATTACAATCCCAGGAGCGGGGTCGTTGGTGATGCGTTTTTATTTCCCCAACTATCTTTATTGGCAGTTTCCGCACATGCCTCCTGCGTCGATTACCGATTTTGTTCAAAAATCATATACCGATACCACGATTCTGAACCCGCATTTGCGCGATTTGCAAAAAATTGTGGACTATGCGCGTCAAAACAACGCCCCAATGTACGTGGTGATGGTGCCGTTTTTGCAGAACGTTGAAAAAAGCAATGGTTATACTAAGCCTATTGAAGATTTTTTCATCAATCAGAAAATTCCAGTCGTTCGCCTTAGTGATCATCTGGGCAGTATTCCCCCAAAGGAACGAATCGTAGGTAAAAACGATGGTCATGCAAGCGCCAAAGTAAATGCGTTGATTGCCGACTTATTATATAAACAAATTCATGCAAGCACCCCGTAATAGTACGAGGCAGAAAGGTTTGTTTGCGTTAATTACCATCGTATTGATTGGGCTTTTTTGCGAACTAGCTTTTCGTCTAACACTGAAAATCAGTAAAGAAATTCCTTTTGTTAGACCCGACTTAGCCGTTGAAGAACATTTTTATAAGGAATTGAAACTCGTTCAAAATTCGACTATTTCAACGGATAATGATTCGTTGGATGTGCTTATTTTGGGTGGGTCGGTTGTGGCTGATGAATGGAGGAGTAAAGTAGCTCGCTATCTGCAAGATTCGCTACGAAAAGGACTGAATACGTCTAAAGTTCGGTACTTTAATTTAGCCAATTTGGGGCATAATACCAACGATAACTTGTATAAATACAAGATGTTGGGAGACAAACGCTTTGATTTGGTGGTTTTTTATGAAGGGATTAACGAGACTCGTTTCAACAATATACCTGCATCGCTGTTTCGCTCTGATTATACCCACGTGCGCTGGTACCACGACATAGCTTTGATAAAACAACACCCCGAGATGCGCTATACAGTGATTCCGTTTACGTTTCACTTGTTCTTAAATTACGCATCTACGCTTGTTGGGAAACGGTATTTTATCAACGATACACCCGATGAACGCTTTTACTCGGAAGCGTTTGATGTCAAAACAGCCCCTACTTATCGAAACAATCTGAGTCAGATTGTAGCAACAGCACAGGCGCGGAAAGAGCCACTTATTTTGGTGAACTTTACCTATTACATTCCCGAAAAATGGCGTAAATCAAATTTTAAAGACCAAGAATGGGATTATGCGGGCTGTGATTTATCATCGCCTATTCGGACGTGGGGAACGCCCTTGGCAGTAGAGAAAGGGATCTTGACCCACCGCGCCATGATGCAACAAATTGCGAACCAGAACAAAGGCGTATATTACCTGGATATGATGCCTCTTTTGCCGCGCGAAGGTCGAAATTTCTGTGATATTTGCCATTTGACGGACGATGGTTGTCGGGTGTTTGCCAATAATGTGGCCTCCTATGTTTTGAAAAACAATATGATTCGCAGCTCATATTGAGTTGGTTAGGCGAGTAATAACGATTAATTTTGCGAGTGTTAGAGGTTACTTATAACCTCGGCTAGTAACAACGATTAAATTTGCACTATAATAAAACGTTTTAAAAAAAATGGATTTTCTAAAAGATTTGTTGGCGTTCTTGAAAGAACGTAAAAAATGGTGGTTAGCTCCAATGATCATCCTTTTGTTATTGATTGGTATCATCATCGTGATTGGTGGTGGCTCTGCCGTAGCACCTTTCATTTATACATTGTTTTAATTGAATGTTATCTGTTACTGGTTATCAGAATTACAAATAACCAGTAGCGGATAACAGATAACTTATCTCCTCGAAATGTCAGAAGCAGAAAAAAGTAAAGCCCAGTTGGTGATTGTTACTGGGCTGGTGGTGTTTTCGTTTATTTTCAAAAATGCAGCTACGTATCTTTTGTATGCGGCAGGGGCAGTGGGACTTGTCAGTATTTTTATCCCAATTGTTGGCGATTTTATCGTTAAAATCTGGTTTAAAATCGCGGAAGGGCTTGGCTGGTTTAACTCACGCGTTATTTTGACGGTTCTCTTTTATGTGTTTTTGTGGCCGATTGCGACACTTTATCGCCTTTCTACCAAAAACCCAATGAACGTAAAACGCCCAGATTCAAATACGGTGTATGCAGAAAGAAATCATACTTATACACCCAAAGATTTGGAGCAAATTTGGTAGTTAATCTTCCCTTTGCTTATTTACAGACAACATTTGTTTCGATGGCGCGGCTTTTATGCTGCGCCATTGTTTTTTTAAGGAGACGTACTACTCGGTGCATTTCCACTTCGGTACCAATGGTCAGGCGGAGGCAGTTTTGGAGTGGATAACCTACCAAAATACGATTGGCTTGGAGGGCAAGTTTGAGGTTATTATATAAATCATCGTCGTTGAAACGGAGCAACAAAAAGTTGGCCGATGAAGGCTGAACCGAAAACGTATGAGGAGCGGCCACTTCGTCGAGAAGCTGATAAATAAAGTCGCGTAAGTTGTTGATACGTTGGATATTGGCTTGTTGGAATTTGATAAATTCTGCGTTGGTAAGCGCTTCTGAAACAATAATTTCCGTAAAACAATTAACCGTAAAAGGAATCGTATATTTCTTCACTAATTGGATAAGCGCCGTGTTGCCAGCTGCATAACCGAAACGAACACTAGGCAAGCCGTACCCTTTTGAAAATGTACGAAGTACGAGTAAGTTGGCATAGCGTTGTACCAACGAAAGTGCAGTCTCTCCCCCAAAATCACCGTAAGCTTCATCAATCACAAAGACACATTCTGGGTGTTTTTCTAGCAATGTTTGAAGGTATGCCAATGGAAGTGTTGCACCCGTCGGGTTGTTGGGAGATGTTAACACCACCAAAGCGGGCTCCGTTAGTTGAGGAAAAGATGCAAGGTCAAAGCCCGTATTTGGTGACAATACCCACTCTTGGTAGCGCATTCGTTCGTTTTGACACACTTGGTGGTAAAACGTAAACGTAGGGCTTTCGAGAATAGCGACTGAAAATACCTTCGAAAAGCAGCTGACGATTTGTTGGATAAGTTGTGAAGAGCCGTTTCCTAAGAGTATATTTTCAGGGGTCACATTGGCTTGTTGGGCAATGAGCGCTTTGAGTGCGGTATTGTGAAAATCGGGATATTGATTCCATGACAATGATGCCATTTTGGCGGTCAACTGCTGCTTTAATGCTTCGGGTAAATCGAAAGGAGTTTCGTTGCAGTGAAGCCGAGCCACATTTTCGGGCATTTCGACTGAGATGGCTTGGGGAGTAAAGGCAAATGATTTCCGTATCTCGCGGGGTACCGCCAGTTGTGCAATTGAGTTCATGATTCTGTTATGTTAGAAAAGGTTTAGAGAAAATCTTTTGAAGTAATTATGGTATATTTATAAAATGAAGGTGTTAAGTAGTTGAGCAAAAGTTCTAGGGTAATTCAAAGTAGCCTCGGTAGAGGCGTAACATTTGTAGTAGCAGAAGGGTATTTTTTTAATTTTTGCTTCGGAGAAGCAAAACCTATTGCTTTGTTATGCTTCCGCACAGGCGTCCCTGTCCGAAGCAAAATAAACTACTAATACACTAAAATTGATGTGCAACTACTTAAATAGCCCAGAAAAGGCTTGTAATTTCTTCTCCTTCAAAAACCGTCGCGTAGCGATTGGGGAGGTCAGTTTTTAAGTCAGTACCGTTGAGGTGGGTGTATTGGAACTGAGCCTCGCGTTTTTCAAGTTGGAATCCAGTTTCGGTCAGCAGTTGTTCCCATTGCTCGGTGGCGTAGTGTTTTTCTACGCGAACTTCCTCCGAATTGCCAAGAACATCGTCGATTTCACGGCTAAAGAACAGTTTCAACGCTGCTTTTTCCGTACTGGTTATGTTGAGGGTATCAATAATTCTGAACAACGCACCGTAGTGATTGACGCAATTTTGGAAGCGACGCTGGTAATTGGGTTCGTAATGGTTTGAATTGGGTTCGCTCAGGGCCAACGCTTTAATGCCGAGTGTTTTTAGTAATTCAAACACCGTTTTACGTTGCGAAGCGTGTTGAATATGGTGTAGTGCAAACGACGCATTGGCATAAATTCCGTCGTGTTGCGCGGGGAGAAGCGCTTGCAGCGTATCCAAGGTATAGTTTTCGATAAACGCAACCTCCGTCACCAACTTAACCGTGAAAGGTGATTGGGCACTTACGCGTTTTACATTTTCGTGGGCAGTCGTCACGGCATCGGCAAATGGCTCAATGCCAACGACGGTTAGGTGTTTGACGTTGCTGTTTTCTTTCTTAGACAACCCTTCAATGATGTTTGCTACTTGAAAACCAGTCCCAATGCCGATGTCCATCAAGACGGGATGCGTGTGCTGGGCGAGGGCATCAATTAATAAAGTGTTGGTGCAATGTTGGCTTAAATTTGCCAATGGAAATTGTTGAATTAATAATTCAAACAAACGAATTTGGGGGATTTCAAAACGTTGTAAATAAATATGTTCGTGGCTTTGTGCTCCTGTGGTGTGCTTACGCATGGCTTTCGTAAGCGTATAATGAAACAACGACTCAGGGTTTTCTAAATCTTCGACTGACTCATGATAAATTTCGCTAAGCGTTTGATTATCAGCTTCGGTGAGCGAATGAGGCATCCGACTAGCTAAGTCATGTAAAGAAGTCAAGGCGGTAGTTGCGAGAAAGTCCATTGTCGAGCACGGTTATGTTTTTGTTTGATGGTTCAAAGCTACAACCAACGCCTCCCAAGGTTCAAAACTGAGTTACCAAGGCGTTGATATTTGCCATTGAATAGGGAAAAAATGAAAATGAACCGCTAACTCTTTTCAAATAACCACCAGATAGGGCGACGGCGGCGTTGGATTTTAAAATTTGCCTTCAAATAACTTTGGATGTGCTGGGTCGCTTCTTCAAGGTCATCGGTGATTTTGAGCAAATTGAGGTCATCAGGAGAAATGGTTCCTTTGTCAATCATCTTTTGGAGCATCTCAATCAGTGGTTCATAGTAAGCTTTACCAATCAATACCATCGGAAAGTTCTGAATCGTCCCCGTTTGAATAAGTGTTAGGGTCTCAAACAGCTCGTCCATGGTGCCTACGCCGCCTGGCATAATCACAAACGCGTAGGAATATTTGACCAAAAGTACCTTGCGGATGAAAAAGTACTTGATTTTTACCCATTTGTGCATGTAAGGGTTTTCGCTTTGTTCGTGCGGAAGAATGATATTACAACCCACCGAACGTCCACCCGCTTCAAACGCCCCACGGTTTGCGGCTTCCATGATGCCAGGCCCACCGCCTGTCATCACCGTAAGTCCCAACTCCAAAGCAATGCGCCGACCCATCTCACGGGCTTGTTCGTAGTGTTCACTCCCTTCTTTGAATCTTGCCGACCCAAAAACAGTGACACAAGGGCCAACAAAGTGCAGGGCACGGATTCCTTTCAGAAATTCCCAAAAAACTTCGAGAACAAACAAAAACTCAAATCGACGGCTTTTGGGGCCTTCTAAATAGTAGTCGCCCGTGCGTTGGTCGAGGAAGGGCGGGGGGAAAGGTGGATTGGGCATAGAACTCGTCTGGTTTCGGAAATACTTTAGTAACTTAGCGGCAGAATAGCTTAACTACTATGATTCAAATCACTTCTTTTGTTTTTTCTCCTTTTTCGGAAAATACCTACGTTCTTTATGACGAGACCAAGGAAGCGGTCATCGTCGATCCAGGTTGTTTGATGCAGTCGGAAAAAGAAACATTGGCTAATTTTATTTCAGAAAAAGGATTAAAAGTTACGGCTTTACTCCAAACTCACGCGCATTTGGACCATGTTTTTGGGAGCGCATTTGTGAAGCGTAAATATGGCGTAAAAATGTACATGCACAAAAAAGAATTGCCTGTATTGGAGGCGGTCGAAAGTCGCTGTAAGTTATGGGGAATTCCTGGTTTTGAACCCGTAGAGGCCGATGCATTTTTGGAAGAAGGCGACAAAGTGACGTTTGGACAGTCGTCGTTGGACGTGGTATTTGTGCCAGGCCACGCGCCAGGGCACATTGCCTTTATTTGTCATCCGCAAAAATTTGTCATCGGTGGCGATGTGTTGTTTAAGGGAAGTGTAGGCCGTACCGATTTCCCTTTGTGCGACCATGCGGCCCTCCTGAATAGCATTCGTACAAAGTTTTTTACGCTCGACGACGACTATCAAGTATATGCAGGGCACATGGAACCCACCACCATTGGGTATGAACGCCGTTATAACCCCTTTTTGAAATAAACGTATGCGCCTTTTTACGATTCCCAATTTAATGACCTGCGGCAATCTACTTTGTGGATGCTTGGGTATTGTGTTTAGCTTTCGGGGTGATTTATTATTAGCGGGCGCCTTGATTTTTTTGGCGGCAGTGCTTGACTTTTTTGATGGCTTTGCCGCGCGGCTTTTAAATCAATCCTCGCCCATTGGCAAAGAACTAGATTCATTGGCCGACATGGTGACGTTCGGTGTTTTGCCTTCAATGATTGTATTTCAATACCTCGAACGTACCAACGATTCTATTGAAATTGAGGGTATGTTGGTGTCTTTTGTAGCGTTTTTGCTGGCGGTTTTTTCGGCCTTGCGTTTGGCCAAATTCAACATTGATACCCGTCAAGCCGATTCGTTTATTGGTGTACCTACGCCAGCCAATGCCATTGTAGTGGCCTCACTTCCTTTTATTCTTAGGATGTACCCTGAGTCGCAATCTATCATTGTTAACTCAACGGTATTGATAGGTTACACGCTTGTGATGTCGTTTTTGATGATCATGGAAGTACCTTTGTTGGCCTTCAAATTCAAAAGTTTTGGTTGGAAAGAAAATCAACTCAAATATATTTTCCTTGGGGTGTCGGTGGTTTTATTGATTTTGCTGAAATTTGCAGCTGTTCCGCTGATAGTCGGTATTTACATTTTACTCTCATTCATAGCCCCCAAATCCCCAAAAGGGGCTTAACAATCAAAATCTCCCCCATTGGGGGTGGGGGGCTTTAAGTTCTATGAAATTCATCGCCGAAATCAACGTCATGCCCCAAAAAGAAATCCTTGATCCACAAGGGAAAGCCGTTAAACTCGGGCTTCATAATTTGGGTATCGACGACGTATCTGATGTCCGTATTGGCAAACACATCACTTTGAGTTTAGACGCTGATTCAGAGGCTGCTGCCCAACAACTCGTCGAAACGGCTTGCAGTAAATTGTTGGCCAATTTGATTATGGAAGACTATACTTACACGTTGAAAGAAGCTTAGTGAAGTGATAAAGGCAGAGCATTCGGAAGGAGGTTCTGCCTTTTGTTATTTAATATTCCTACAATCATGCCATATTCCAAAATTACAGGTTTGGGTTTTTACGTACCCGAAAACGTAGTAACCAATGATGACTTGAGCAAACTGATGGATACCTCTGACCAGTGGATTCGTGAGCGGACAGGGATTCAAGAACGTCGTTACTTTACCTACGGCAAAGATACCAACGCGAGCATGGCTACTGCGGCGGCCCGTCAGGCATTGGAACGGGCGGGTTTGCAGCCATCGGATGTTGACATGATTGTGTATGCCACCATTACGCCCGACTATTTTTTCCCAGGCTCAGCGTTTTTGATGCAGCGCGAACTCGACCTCATTGGCATTCCTGTGATTGACATTCGGGAACAATGTTCGGGTTTTGTGTATGCGCTTTCGATTGCTGACCAATTTATCAAAACCAGTACGTATAAAACGATTTTGGTCATAGGAGCTGAAATTCAATCGACTTGGACTGATAAAAGCAATAAAGGCCGCAACGTCGCCGTCATTTTTGGGGATGGTGCAGGGGCTGCCGTCGTGCAAGCGACCGAAGACCCCACCCACCGTGTCCTTTCTACCCACTTACACGCCGACGGTCGTTTTGCGGAAGATTTGTTTGTGAAAGACCCAGGCAGTAGCCGCCCAGTTCGCTCAGCTACCAAAGAGATGGTGGATGAGGGAGGATTTGAAGTGATTATGAACGGAAACGCGGTCTTCAAACACGCCGTTGTTCGTTTTGCCGAAGCCATCAACGAAGCCTTGGATGCCAATGGCTATAAGCCCGAAGATATTTCGCTGTTGGTACCTCACCAAGCGAATATCCGTATCAGCGAGTACATTCGTCAGCAGATGGGCTTGCGCGAAGACCAAGTCTATAACAATATTCACAAATACGGTAATACCACCGCCGCCTCCATTCCTATTGCCCTCACCGAAGCTTGGGAAGAAGGACGCGTCAAAGAAGGCGATCTTGTTTGCCTAGCTGCTTTTGGTAGCGGTTTTACGTGGGCGTCTGCGCTGATTAAATGGTAATTGTACTGGACATAATGTCGAAGTAATCATAGCCTTTGTTTCCATGAAAACGCATTTTCTCCGACTTCTCGATTATGAGCGTTGGGCCAACGCCCAATTGGTCGCTTCCATTGAATCGCTCGAAACACCTCCCGAAAAAGCCTTGTCGCTGATGAGCCATGTGCTCAATGCACAAATGGTCTGGTTTACACGCGTTGCCAACGATCATTTGGTGGTGGGCGTGTGGGACGTCTTGCCTGTTGCTTGGCTTTCTGAAACGTTGGAACACAGTTATCAAAAATGGTCAAGCTTGATAAAAGATACCGACGAAGCTGATTTTGATAAAATTATTACGTATCAAACCACCACTGGTGCTACTTTTCAGTCGTCGTTAGGTGATATTTTAACGCACCTAAGCCACCACGCAGCCTATCATCGTGGACAAATCATCAGCATTTTAAAACCCGAATTGTCGCAAGTACCATCGACTGACTTTATACTTTGGGCGCGTCAATCTTAAAAAACAGACCAATGGAAGAGTTTGAACAACCCAAAGAAAAAGACAAGTCGAAGAAAGAGAAGAAGAAGAAGAAAAAAAAAGAAGGCCGTAGTGCAGAAACGATGTTTCGGACGACTTTGGCAAGCCATCTTCAGCTCAGTGCTATGGCCGACCAAAAAGCGGGCTTGATGATTTCGATTAATTCTATCATCATTTCGGTGGTTATCACTTTTTTGGTGAGTGAAGTAGAGTCCAACCCTCGCTTATTGCTGCCGATGACTTTATTGGTACTCGTTTGCCTTGCGACTATCACCTTGGCGTTGCTTTCTACCCGCCCGTCGGTGCGCTCAAAAGCCGAGCGTCTGACGTTGGATAAATCCAAAATAGACTTGTTGTTCTTCGGAGATTATTTGGCGCTATCGCGCGATGAGTATAAGGACGCAATGAAGCAGCTGGTAACGGAAGAAGAACGAGTGAAAGAAACGATGATCGACAATATTTACGCCCAAGGGTTTGTCATTGAACGTAAATATCGCTTATTGAAAATCACCTATTTGGTGTTTATGATTGGTTTCCCGTTGGTTCTTCTTAGCTTCTTGGTGGTATTATTTGGGATTAGTTGAGTCCTTTGATAACAACACCAGCCGCCTGTGGTTTTCCCCCACCATAAATCAGCAAGCGCTTTACATCTTTTGGATTGTCGATAATCGAATAAAAATCATCCAAATAGCGCAGAGTACGCTTAATGTAGCCTGATTTGAGATTCGGATTGTTTTGATACAAGGCGTAAATCTCGGGTTTGGCGGCTTTGAACCTTGCAAAAACCTGCTGGAGCAGTGCGGGAGGGTAGGTTAATCCTCGGTAAAGGCGCTCTCGTACTGAGGCAAGTTCCAATTGCTCGGCAGGTTGGGCGTATTTTGCTTCTACAATGCCCGAATGGTCAAAATCATAAGGGACAGGAATCGGATATTTTCCTCCTTTGGGTGCTAATAGTTTGATATTGTGTAGATATGGCACGGACCAGTCGGTGTTGCCAATCATGAATTCAAACACCGCAACCGTTGCCATTTGAAGAGAATCAATGCGGGTCATTGGAATTTGTTTGATTGTATAATCTTTGGCTTTGTTGCGTTTGGCCATATCGTCTTCATCTTCAAGCAAAAACGCATAACTTGTTACGGGTTTTTGAAGCCCCGCCGAGTCTTCGTACGTTACCTGGGCAATTCGCGCCCGAAAGCTGTAATTGGTTATCAAGTTGTACATTCGATATACCAAGTATTCGTTGAAAATGTATTCTTCGCTCTGGCAATGCGTGACAAGTTTAAGCCGATTTTGGCGCTCAAAGATGGAGTTTTTGTCTTTTTTTTGCGGTAAATCCAACAGCAAAGGGGGAAAAATGCAGTTTTTGGATGCTTTGCGGAAATTGCCGCGCACTTTGAGCTTGATCGGAATTTTTAAGTCACCCTTCTTCTTGCGGGCATAATACAATTCGGCCCAGTGGTTGGAAGGGGAAGCGCCTCGGTCTTTTTGAAGGGCTTTAATGTTGGTAACAATTCGCAATTTGATGACCTCGTCGTTCTTGAAAAGAGGACCAAAGTTTACTTTTTTCTCGACTTTGGCGGTGTCGGTTGTCACCTTTTGACTGTAAACCTGAGCACAGGCCAAGGTATAAAAACAAAGAAGATGCAAATATCGCTTCATACAAAATGGCTGAATTTAAGATATGAGAGAGGAGTGATGAGATATGAGAGAAATATTAGAATGGGCTATTTAATGGGATTGGGAGGCGTGAGATGCGGAGCTAAAAAACGATAAATCTCTTGCCGCGACTCTTTGGCTAGTTTTGTATCAATGCGATTGAACGTATGCCCCCCTGGTGCTTCTTGGTAAATTTTATACTCAAATTTTTTGCCATTGGCTTTCAGCGCGTTGATAAGCCCTTCTACTTCTAGCACATTGACGTCTTCGTCGTTGGTATTGGTGTGAATAAGAAGTGGAGTTTTTAGTTTTTGAGCATTCCAAAGCGGCGAGCGACGGCGGTATTCGGCCACGTTTTCGGCGGCGTCTTTCCCAATGTGATTGGGCGATGAAAACTCGTTGCGATAGCTTTGGGTTTTGTAGCCCATGCGGGCAATCAAGTCACTCACAGGCACACCAGCGTAGGCAACGCGGTAGTCTTCGGGATGGTCAAAAATATTCATGAGCGTAATCATCCCGCCGTGGCTCCATCCCATAATACCGACGCGTTCGGCATCGACTTGCGGCATGTTTTCGACCGCCCAACGTTTTCCCGCTAATACATCGTCGTTTTCGTAGGCACCATAGTCGATTTGGCGGTAAAAAGTGCTTCCGTAGCCTGTGCTTCCTCGGTATTCGGGGGCGATGATGATGTACCCTTGCTCAACCATTTCGCGGACAATGTGGGCATAAAACGTATTGAAATCACCGTGAACACCGCCGTGAATGAGCACAATCAACGGCAGTTTTTTCGACTCAGCGTATTTTTTCGGAATAAAAGTATAGGCAGGAATAACCACGGGATTGTAGGCGCCTTGCCCAGTGGGGTTGCGTACCACATGTGGAGGTTTGCTGGCGTACCGAACTTTGTCGATGATGGCGACATCGCCCAGTTTTTCGTACCAGAGCAGGTCGTCGATGGTCTTGGTCAGACCTTGTTCCATAAATTGGAGTTTGTCTTCCAATGCTTTCACGCGTTCGTTTAAGTCGGAACTTTGTCCAAATGACCACTGCGTCAGAAACAGCAAGAAAACAAAACAGAGCTTTTTCATAATGAATGGAATTTAGTGGTTTTAGGTAGTTTTATTTGGCCAAACCTGCTTCCGATACAAGCGTGAGTAAGGCAAGTTGAATGGCTTTATAGCTGTCTTTTTCGTCGTACCACCACTCGTTGAGGGCGTGGTTATTGCTCGTTTTTCCACCTTGCCCGAGCGTAATGGCAGGAATTCCTTTGGAAATAGGCACGTTGGAATTGGTCGAGCCACGCGTCAGTCGAGGTGACACCCCAAAATAGGTAGTAGCGGCCATGGCGCGTTGGATGAGTGGAAGACTTTCGGGAAGTTCGCCAGAAGGACGGTCGCCGATTTTTTTGATTTCTACCGTCAGGGCAGGCCCCATGCGCTTCATGGCATTGTGCTCGACCAAGGCTTGTTGAATGGAGGCTTTTAGTAACGAATCGACCATGTTGAGGTTTTCGGGAATTTCAGAACGCATATCGACTTCCATCCACGACTCGAACGCAATCGAATTGACCGACGTTCCGCCGCCAATGCGCCCTACGTTGTAGCTCGTGCGAGCGCCCGAACGAGTAAACTTATCAGCCGCTTTGGAAAAATAATGAATGGCCGAGCCGAGTGCATGTTGGGGATTGGCCAGCCCAAAAGCTCCCCACGAATGACCGCCTGGACCACGAAACGTGACACGGTAACGAAACGAACCCAAACCCATGTTGATAAGTGTGCCCGTATCGCCGCCGTCGATGGCAATCCAAGAGTCGATGCGGCGGCTTTGGTCAGTAAATAAAAACTTGGTACCGCGCAAATCCCCCAAGCCTTCTTCGCCCACCGAACCCACAAACAGTACATCGGCGTCGGTCTCTACCTTGGCTTCTTCCAAGGCCCTAACTACGGACAACAATAAAACCAAACCACGGGTATTGTCGGCAATGCCTGGCGCAAAGAGCGTATCGGCATTGTTGCTTACTTTAATCTTGGTTTCGAGTGGAAAGACGGTGTCTAAATGGGCGTCAAAAGCAATCGTACGCGTGCGTTTTTTCCCCTTACGAAGCGCGAGCACGTTTCCTTCCTTATCCGTCCAAACCGAATCAGCACCTGCTTCTTTGAGCATACTGGCAAATTGTTCGCCGCGCTTGGTTTCCATAAACGGTGGCGCAGGAATTTCGGTGAGCATGATAAGCTCGTTTCGGTTGCGCTGGGTTTGCCCTAGAATGGACTGAAAAGCGGCTTGTAATTGTTTGGTTTTGGCCAATTGCTCTACTTCTTTCAAATAAGAGGTTTCTAATTTTCCACTTTTTCCTTCGCCGTTTTCTTGGGCATTCACAGGTTTTGGAAGAAAAACAAAACAACCTACCAAAGCGAGCAACGTTAAGGTAGAGGTACGATTTAGCATATTGATGAAATAAAAAGATGGTACGCTAATTTTACCGCAATCTACACATGTTTGGCTGTTAGATGCTATTTTTTGCAGGCTCAATTTTTTCTAACGTGACTTTTTGGGGGAGGCGTCAAAAATGCAACTCAAAAAACCACTGACAGAATGTTTGCCAAAAAGGAAACTTGTAAAAATTGAGCACAGAGTAATGATAGACTAAAAGAATCCCCAGGGCAAGCGGAAATACATTGAGCCGTTTGTGCGACCGCCAATCCCAAATACAAAGCGCTATCAACAGCAAATCGCTCAATATAAACCCTGCCACGGGCGTAATAGGCCACCCTTCCAACAAGGGTAAATAAGCACGGATACCTGGCGCAAAATGACCGATGAGTCGGTCGGTAATGGGCGTAACCATTGGAAAAGCACAACAAACCAAGTACCGTGCGTGAATGGTCGCTTTCTTTTTGTAATAAATGCCCAAACCGTATAGAGTCAAAAAGGCAACGAGGGCGTTGATTACCAGTGTGATAAAGAAATATTCCATCGTGCCTAACGCCTGACTTTTGTCAATTTGGAATTTGAGTAAATCCAACGTCGTGAGTATAATCAACGGAACCAATACGTAAGAATATTTCCCGATTTGGCGGTGCAACGTCGTTTTCTTTTGACGAATGAGGTAAGGTTGCACAACCAACATGGCGCACCACAAAATCAGACTGATGCCGTGGGTGTGCATTCGATAATTGGCTTGGTCTAGCAATCGAGAAAAATAACTAAACCAAAAGCCGCCGACCATCAATAGGAAAAAACCAATGAAGTAGAAGTGACTCCTTTTAAATAGCGCGGTTTCGAGTTTCATCGTTAAGCGTTTTTTTAGAATAATAGATTCCGCGAATATGATTTAGTAAATAGTTGATTCTCTTTTGAATATTTGCAAAATACTATTAAAATTTTTATAATTGTACTTGTAAATCAATACATTAACCACACATTTCTTCTTGGCTGCTATGAAAAACTTTCTGCTGTTTGTATCGTTTTTGTATGTCCTTGGCAGTTGCCGAGATAAAAATGAAAGCCCTCAACCCAGTGTTTATCCTGAGTTACAAATCAAGGCTATTCACTTTCCGGGCATTCCAGATGAAAATGTAACAATTGACCCTCTTAAATGGACTATCCATGTCAAAATTCCTGCGGCTTTAAGCGCGACCCATTTTATTCCAACTTTAGAACTGTCAGATGAAGCGCAACTGTATGATTCTTCTGAGCTTACTGAGTTGAGCAGGGTCTATAGAATGAAATACCCCAACGAACAAGACTTGAGTGTACGAATTAAAAGTAAAACATCAAACAGAAAAATAACATACACGATAAAGACAACACCTAGTGCTCCGCTCAAAATTACCCAATCAGAGCCTCTCGTCGATTTTGTTATTGGTGATTCTTCTTATATCAACATCAATGCTGAAAATACCTCTGGAAATGCAGTCCCTCAAATGGCTATCTTTAGGAATAAGAAATCTGGGGCTGAACATACGTTGAATTTTAATTCGATTGGATCACTTGGAACTACCCATAACACTTTAAGACTCACTGCGGCTTCCCTTCCCTTTGAATTAGGTGAATATGATATTTCTTTCCTGATGGCGGATGGAACCGAACTGAAAGTAGGGCCGACGGTCAGGATACTGCAAGGTAAACCTAGCCTAAATATGAGTGCTGGGAGTAGCATGAATAGAGTGGCAGGTAAAGATTTGGCAGTTGGTGGAATCAATTTGTTTGAAAACACGGTTACTTTTCGATTACATTATCCCAATGGTACAACGGTTCCGTTGCAAGCCAATTATTCCTTAAATGGACGAGCGGCTTCTTTGTCAATGATTTCCTCGTTGGCTCCTGGTTATTATGGTATTGAAATTCTTCGGGACAATCAGCCTTTGGGTATCAGTTACCGATTGAGTATTTTAAAAAATGAAGTACAGACCATGATTATGGCCTTGAACAATTTCCCCTTTCGTAACTATCCCAGCGCTGAACCGATGGTTTTGGCCCGTAATCAGCGTATTTCTGTGCATTTTAATGCTGTAGTGCCTTACGGGATTTATGGCGTAACCGACAAATATGTGATGACTTACGCAGACGAATCAAAACCTACATCTGTTTTTCGTTTTCCGATTACAATTCCCAATGAAGTTGCACCTCACTTTACAATTCCCACCGATGTTCCTGCTGGACGTTACAAAGCTATAATTCAGGAAATAAATCCTGCAACAAAAGAAGTAGTACAGCAAAGCGAGCCTTTTGAACGAATCGTGGTATTGCAGTAATGAATTAAATACAAATGCCTCCGTTTTTTGGGCTGGTGATTATACTTAAACACATGGCTTTTACGATGACTTATCTAACGGTAATTTTATCATAAACGTCGTTCCTTGGCCTTCCACACTTTCTACCGCCAACGTTCCATCGTGCCCTTTGGTGATGATGTCATAACTCAGCGACAAACCCAGTCCCGTGCCTTCGCCTGTGGGTTTGGTGGTGAAAAAGGGCTGGAATATTTTGGGTAAAATGTCATTCGGAATACCGCCGCCGTTGTCGCTGACTTGTATTTCGACCGCGTTGGCAAGGCGTTTTGTTTGGACCGATACGGTTGGTTTGAAACCCGTCGATTTTTTTTGATTGACGGTATAAAAGGCGTTGTTAAACAAATTCAACAAGACACGGCCAAGGTCTTGCGGGACGACGTTGATTTTGGAGAGGGTAGGGTCAAGATGAACCTGAAAATCAGCATTAAAAGCTTTATCTTTTGCCCTCATTCCGTGGAAGGAGAGTCGTAAATATTCATCGCAAAGGGCGTTGATGTCGGTGGGTTGGCGTTCACCTGTACCCATGCGCGAGTGCTCCAACATCCCTTTGACGATGCTTGAGGCGCGCTTACCATGGTGGTTGATTTTCCCAAGGTTTTGCGAAATATCAGCCAATATTTCTGCTCCCACCCCCTCAATGTGGGCCTCTTCTTTGAGTTCATCAATAAGTTCGACGGACAATTCGGCAAAGTTATTGACAAAGTTCAACGGGTTTTGAATCTCATGAGCGATGCCCGCCGTGAGTTCGCCGAGGCTTGCCATCTTTTCTTTTTGAATCAATTGATTTTGCGCCGCCTTCAATTCCTCCAATGATTGTTCAAGCTGCGACGTTCGTTCGCGTACTTGTCGTTCAAGCGTTTCGTTCTGAACTTCAAGTAGTTGCTGCCTTTCTTGTTCTTGCTGTAGTGTTTTTTGGGTAAGAGTATTGTTTTCTTGCAGCTTCTCAATCAGTACTTTATTGGTTTGAGAAAAACTGATGGCCAAATAGAGCGAAATCGACAGCGGTACGCACAGAACGGCGATTTGGTAGGTTAAAATACCTCCAAATCCTTGAGGAAACAAGGGCGAAAAACCGTAGTAGGCAAGGAGAAGGTCAAAATAAAACAGCATAAACATTACCAGCGAAACCCCCATTCCAATCATGATGAGGCGAGCCCCGGGGAGATGCTTCCGTAAAGCCACCACCGTCACCCGAATCACCTCGGCCGTCATCAGTAGTTCGGTGCCGAGCTCGGCCCAAATGGAGCCTAATGAGTAGGGGGTAAAAAGGCTTAACATAATGACTGCCCCAAAAACGACAATGAGCCAAAAGAGTATCCCTGTTTTTTGGTGATAAATCTCATAAATGGCACGTATCAAAAACAGGTACGCAATGGGGAAAGAAAGGGTTTGAATAAACTCGACAATGAAATAAAGCGAGAGGGTTTCGACAAACTCAAAAGAGAGGGGAATGCAAAAAAAAGCAATCCCTAGCGCAAAGGTCGTTCCTGAAAAATAGAGGTTGGCGCGTTGGGTTCGGTAAAGGGAAAAAAAGGATAAGTGCAAAAAGGTGAGAATAAAAAAGACCCCAACCTGAAACCAACCGTAATCGCTTTGCTGGCGCTGGTAAGCTTGGCTTTTGGGGGCGTTTTCGGTTTCAATCAAAGTGGCTCGGAAACAATGGTTCTTGTTGAAACCCACACGGTTATAGAAAGAGTTTCGCTCGTATGCTACCCGTACTGCGATTTGTACAAACGGATAACTGACCGAATAAGGCAATCCGATGGAGTTGTTGTGGAAAATATTCGCCGCTTGTATAATGCCACGTTTGGCGTCGATGTTACCGATTTTTCGGGCCAAAATGCCGTTGATATATACCTCAGAGGCTACACTTTGGCTGATTTGGAGGGTGGTTAGTTTTTGGGCAATCAGCGGCGAAAACTCAATCGTGGTGCGAAACCAGCCGTATCCCTGCCGAGAGAGTTGGGGAATGGCATTGACGTCTTGCGTAGGGTCAATGATTGTCCAGTCGCTGTCATCAAATTCGGGGTCAGCCCATTCGAGGTTGTCGCCTACGTGCCATTTCCAGCCGTTGGTCAAAACCAAACCTTTGGACGGAATACTGTCGATGGTGTTTACATTTTGACTCTGGGCCCCGAACCAAAACAGCAAAAAGAAAAGGATTAAAATTGGGTTTTTCATGGAAAGGCTGTATTGAAAAGAATGGTTTAGAAATGCTAGGAAACAGCAATGGGCGCGGTTGTTATGGGAAGCCGAATCGTAAACGTGGTACCGTTACCCTCAGCCGATTCTACTTCGATTTTGCCACCGTGGCCTTTGGTAATGATGTCATAGGCCAACGACAACCCTAAACCAGTGCCTTGACCTGTGGGCTTGGTGGTAAAAAAGGGTTGAAAAATTTTGGCTTTGACTTTGTCACTCATCCCCGCGCCGTTGTCTTTGACTTTGATAATGAGCTGGTTGTCGCTTTTTTCGGTGAGCACACTTACCTTAGGTTTGAAAGATGGGCTAGAAGCCCGCGTTACATTGACGGCATAAAAGGCATTGTTGATAAGGTTAAGCAGGACACGTCCAACGTCTTGAGAAACTACGCTGATTCGGGGAAGGTCAGGTTCGGTAATGAGCTCAAATTCAGCGTTAAAGCTTTTGTCTTTGGCCCGCATTCCGTGGTAAGAAAGGCGGAGGTATTCGTCGCACAAGGCATTGATGTCGGTGAGTTGGCGTTCACCTGTACCCATCCTCGAATGCTCCAGCATTCCTTTGACGATACTGCTGGCACGTTTGCCGTGGTGGACAATCTTTTGAAGGTTTTGCTGTAAATCTTCCGCAATGGCTTTTACTTCCTCGGTATCGCCGCGCTCAAGCTCTTCTTTCATTTCGTCGATTAATTCGGTCGATACTTCTGAAAAATTATTGACAAAATTCAACGGATTCTGAATCTCGTGGGCAATGCCCGCCGTTAATTCTCCCAATGAAGCCAATTTTTCTGACTGCACCAATTGTGCTTGCGCGGCTTTGAGACTTAGCAATGACTTTTTGAGCTCCGACGTACGCGTGGCTACTTGTTTTTCGAGTAACTCATTTTGGGTACTCAAGAGGTGCTGTTTTTCTTGTTCTTGGGCTAAGTTACGCGCTGATAGTTCTTCGATTTCGGTGATTTTTTTGAGCAATGAGCGGTGTGTTCGGGTGTATTCTTTTACCAACGACAAAGAAAGTCCAACGGGAATACTCAATACAAATATGAGGGCTAAAATGCCTAAAACGACCAAGAAATATTCGCTAGTAGATTGAACTGAGTCAATGTTGTAAGCCAACATCCCAAAAAGAATGGAGACCACAAAGAATACCACGATACAAACCGCCATCGCAATGAGGGTATTGACGGGCACTTTGGCGTTGGGGTGGCGTCGGCGGTCGGCAAGGATACTGACCCGAATAAAATCAACAAATAGTAAAACGAAGAAAGGCCAAGTTTGAGTCTCAAAAGGGAGCGTGATGTCAAAAATCGTGGATGTCAAGGCCAATACCATGAGTCCTGCTTGCAGGTAAAAGAAATACTTGAAGGGCTGGTCGAGGTAGAGATACAGCGAGACATTGATGAGAAGAAGGCCAAGGTAAAGTGTAATCAGCGTGATTAACTCATTGATTTCGTGCCCACTAATGGTGGTAATATGGTCGTCGAGAAAGTCGGCGAAGAACGAAATACCAAAGAATAACAACGTAAATCCCAGCGATAAGCTAACCTTTTGCTGGCGATTGGTTGAATAAAAAAGAAAGTGTAATAAGCTGAAAATAAAGAAAACGCCAATGCAAAATGCCAGCGCTCGACTCATTTCTAGGTCATCCCGATAAAAGGAACCTCCCCAGCGGTTAATGTCATGTAGCCTGATTTTGAAAAGCTCTTGGCCCGTGCCTGGAAAATAAAAATTGCGCTTCGTAAACGAGTAGCGAATGGCTAAAACGTGCTGTAACGTGTCTGGAAGCGTGATGGGCAGCAATTCGGCAAGTACCTTGGTTTTTTCTACGGCAGGGTCGGTGCTGACGACCCCAATCTTGTGGAGTAATTTTCCGTCGAAGTAAATTTCCGAGGCACCCATTTGCTCAATGCTTAGGAACAACGTCTTTTTAGTAAGGCTCGAATCAACGCGAAGCGGTTTGCGAAACCAGCCAATCTGGGCTTCGCGCAGTTCGGGAAAATGGCTGATATTTTTGTACAAAACGGGCGAATCGCGCCACGTTGAGTCATTGAACGACGGAGCCGCCCACTCAGCATTGTCGCCTTCTTTCCATTTCCAAAATTTAGACAGAGAGGTACCGTCAGCAGAAATGCTTTTGATAGGGGCGCGGCTTTGAGACCACGCCTGACAACCGAATAAAATGAAAAGAAAAACTTTAAATAAATGCTTCATAAAAAATGAGGTTAGGAAGGATTGGGTAAAGTAATGATAAACGTCGTTCCTTCTCCTTCAATGCTGTCGAGTTCAATGGTTCCTCCGTGGCCTTTGGTGACAATGTCGTAGGCCAAACTTAGCCCCAAACCCGTGCCTTGTCCTGTGGGTTTGGTGGTAAAAAAGGGTTGAAAAATTTTGGATTTGAGTTCTTCTGGAATACCTGTTCCGTTGTCTTCTACTTTGATGATAATTCCTTGCTCGGTGGTTTGGGTATGTATCGAAACCGCGGGGGAATAGTCCTTGATTGCTAGTTTTGTTTTGGCTTGTACTGCGTAAAAAGCGTTGTTAATGAGGTTGAGTAATACCCGCCCAAAATCCTGCGGAATGACATGTACTTTTGGCAAAGATTCATCAAGAAAGGTATTCATTTTGGCATTAAACGATTTGTCTTTGGCGCGCAATCCGTGGTAACTCAAGCGTAAATATTCTTCGGCGAGGGTGTTGAGATTGATGGGCTCTTTCTTGCCCGTGCTCGCCCGCGAATGCTGGAGCATCCCCGTGACAATGCTCGATGCACGTTTTCCGTGGTAATTTATTTTTTCTAAGTTTTGGAAAATATCGTCCAAAATCTCGTTCTCAAGTTCTTCGTCGCGCTCTTCTTTGGTACGTTCCGATTTGAGCTCGTCGAGTAGTTCTACCGATACTTCCGAAAAGTTATTGACAAAGTTAAGCGGGTTCTGTATTTCGTGGGCGATACCCGCCGTGAGTTCGCCCAAACTCGCCAGTTTTTCCGACTGGATTAGTTGTTGTTGGGTGGCTTTTAGGTGTGTTAGCGATTGGGTGAGGGCAGATGTTCGTTCGACTACTTGTTTTTCAAGCAAGTCGTTTTGTTGAGAGAGAATGCGTTGTTTTTCCAGCGATAACTCTTCTACCTCTTTTAGTTTTGATTGTAGTTCTTTTTCGGTGGTTGAAATACTACGCGCAATCAACATGGAAAGCGTCAGCGGAGTACACGCATAAAAAGCGGTCATTAGGAAATTGGCCCAGTTTTGCACCGATCCAACCTGAACCGTCCCCGAAATAATGAGCAGGCGAGCGCACAAAAAAACAATCATTAAGACAAAAGAAAGAATCAGAGAACGGGAGTCGCGCTGGTTGGATTTACGGGCAAGTACAACTTTTCGGACGACTTCTATCAATAGACCAAGGATACTTCCATAATAGATGTATTGGGTAAACGGAGCGTTGGGGGCAAGAAGGCTTACAGAAGTAACACTTAGAAAAACTACAACTAATACCTTGAAAAACCAAGAAATTGGCTGCTGTAAGTAGCTGATAATGGTGTAGCAAAGGATGACTATATAAAGGGAAATAAAAAGACTGTAGGCAAAAGTGAGTAGTGAGGCGGTAAAAGGATGGCTGGTGCCAAATAAACCATCGCCTGTCACAAAATGCAAGGTGGCAAACAAAAGACACAAGGCAAAGGTGCGGTTGTAGCTTTTGGTTGTATTGTAAAGATAAAGGATAAAATGTAAAACCGCCATCACTAGAAACAATCCTGCCAATGACCAATTATACCAAGCGACGTATCGGCCCGATTGAAAGGCTTTCTCAAAACGCCCCGTTGGGTCAATCAGTGTACATTCAAACAGCGCCTTTTTTGAAGGAAATAACTGTTGAAAAAACGTTGGACTACTGGTGTACGAATGACGAACGGTGAGGGTATAAGTCCCTGCTTTGGGAAAAACAAGGTAGGAAATACTGCCCAAGGCCGTCGAAGATGTGATTTCGGAGGCGGGGTCTTCGCTCACTTTCCCAAGCTGACGAATGCGCTTCCCATTCAGATAAACTTCGGCCGCACCCGTCTGACGGGTAAGGATGGCAAGCGGGTGCTGACACAAGCTTGAATCTATTGTTAGGATAATCCGCAACCAACTGACTTTTGAGGAGGCAAAGGCAGGGTTTTCCGAAAAAGGCAAAGACACGTCAATCGGTTTCCAAACGGTATCTTTTGCGTTTTCTGGCCGCCAACTCCATCCTTTATCAAAGGGTACGCCATTTGCTGGCAGAGAGTCCACTTGGAGGGGCGGAAGTTGCGCATTGACGAGGGTGGCAGCGAAGAAAATAAAAAGGAATAAAAAGTGCTTCATCAATGAGTGGGTAAAGTAATGGTAAAGGTCGTTCCTGCTCCTTCGACGCTATCGAGTTCGATGGTGCCTCCGTGGCTTTTGGTGACGATGTCGTAGGCCAAACTTAGCCCCAGACCCGTGCCTTGCCCTGTGGGTTTGGTGGTAAAAAAGGGTTGAAAAATTTTGGATTTGAGTTCATCGGGAATACCCGTTCCGTTGTCGCCTACTTTAATAATGATTCCTTGATCGGTGTTTTGGGTACTAACCGTCACGGTAGGCATATAGTTTTCGGGTTGGCTGATGCTTCGGGCTTGTACGGCGTAAAAAGCGTTGTTGATAAGGTTGAGCAATACCCGTCCAAAATCCTGCGGAATGACGTTGACTTTGGGCAAAGACTCATCAAAAAATGTATTCATTTTGGCATTAAATGACTTGTCTTTGGCGCGTAATCCGTGGTAGCTTAGGCGTAAATATTCGTCGGCGAGGGCGTTGAGGTTGACGGGTTCTTTTTTGCCCGTACTTGCTCGCGAGTGTTGTAGCATCCCCGTAACGATGCTAGACGCGCGCTTTCCGTGGTGGTTTATTTTTTCAAGGTTTTGGAAAATATCATCCAAAATCTCTTCTTCCAATCCTTCGTCGCGTTCGTCTTTAGGCCTGGCGCGTTCGGTCTTGAGTTCGTCGAGCAGCTCTACCGATACTTCCGAGAAGTTGTTGACAAAGTTGAGTGGGTTCTGAATCTCGTGGGCGATGCCCGCCGTGAGTTCGCCCAAACTCGCCAGTTTTTCCGACTGGATCAGTTGCTCTTGGGTGGCTTTTAAGTGTTCGAGGGCTTGTTGAAGTTCTTCTTTTTGTTTGGTGATTTCGGCGGTACGTTCGGCTACCTGGTATTCCAAATCCAATTTTTTGGCCTCCAGTATTCGGTTGTTTTCTTCTTCTTGGACAAGTTTCTGTTGTTGCTTTTTAAATTCTCGTTGCTGGTTGCGGGCAATAACGGCAAGTACAAAACTGAGGACAAAAACAATGGATTTGGCCGTTTGGAAGAAGGCGTCGTAGTTTTCGTAGAAGCGAGGTGTCCAGTATTCGGCTAGGTTGTCGATAAGAAAAACCACCCCCAACGGTACAATCATCCAAAACAACAGGCGCGCGTTGGGGACTTCTTCTTTTAAAAGATAAGCAGGAATTGCTACCAAAATGAGAAGCCCGAAAAAAACGGGGGGAGCGATTTTTTCGCTGTCGGTAATAACATCTACCAACAAAAAGCCGAAGGCCGTAAAACGCCCGATTCTGATGCGTTGGTGCCAGTCGGGCAGCCTCTCGGCTGTTTGTAAAAACTTTTGAACAAAAGGTAGCAAAAAGAAGGCTACCAGAAAGGGAAGTATAAAGCTCATAACCGTGACCGAACGAGGTTTTGTTAGGAATAAGTTATATCAAAGGTCGTAATAAGTTGTTTTTTGTCCAATATCTGTATTTTTGTCCAATATTGCTTACTCGCTATGTCTTTTTACCCACTATACCGTTCGTTAGGCATCAGGGCTGAAGAAGTCCGAACCGTCGGACTGTTTTTCTTGCACCACTTTTTTTTGGGCTTTGGTACGATGCTTATTTACGTCTCGGCCAACGTCATTCTCCTTGAAAATCACCCAGAAACGAGTCTTCCGCTGGCCTACATGGCTTCGGCGGTGGGGATGATGCTAGTAGGGAAAATCTATAGCTATTTTGAACACCACTTGTTACTCGATCGTCTGGTGATTCGGGTACTTGGGGCGGTGCTGGTGCTGACGGCCGTCATTTTGGCGTTGGTTTATTTTGGGCATTCGGTGGCGGCATCGGTTGCCATCATGGTGGGTTTTAGAGCGATTTATTTATTAACAAATCTTGAATTTTGGGGCGTCTCGGCCGTTGTATTTGATGTTCGCCAAAGCAAACGGTTGTTTGGGGTGATTAGCGCGGGCGATATGCCAGCCAAAGCCCTTGGGGGGATTTTGGCGGTCTTGATTCACGGCCATACCGAACTACTGGTGCTGATTTTATTGGCATTCGGGTTCTTTTGGGCGGCTATGTACACCGCCGTGCAAACGTTTCGGTCGCATAAAGTCGCCACCGAACACGGCCATGCTCCCGTGCGTCGTACCCACATGCCCCGCCTGATTGCACAGTTGTTTGGAGGAAGTGAGTTGATTTTTGCCATGTGTCTGAGCCTGACTGCGGTAGCGATCATGGCAACGGGGGTAGAATACGCTTTTTTTATCAACGTAAAATACAAACTTCATAGCCAAGCCGACGTGATGAAATACCTCGGTATTGTGTTGGCACTCACGTATTTATTGGCAACGTTTGTAAAACTGATTGTCTCGCGCCAAACGGTCGAATACTTTGGCATCAACCGAATGTTGGCATTGCTTCCCGTAGGAGGATTGTTGGTGTCGATGGCCTTGGGCGTGATTTTCTTCACGGAGGCCGACGTGTCGGTGCAATTGGTGGCTTATTGCTTTGTTTATTTAGGCTTTGAGGTTGTGCGTCGGGCCTTGTTTGATCCCGTTTTTTTGGTGCTTTTTCAACCGCTTTCTACCCACCAACGCCTGCGCGGACATACCCTCGCCAAAGGTTTTTATGAGCCGTTAGGACTAGGAATCGGGGGATTGATGCTGTACTTGAGCCATCATTTATGGCAAGGAGGTGACTGGTTTTTGGTGGAAGAAATTGTGATTGGGGCGTTGTTTGCCTTGTGGTTTTTGAGGAGAACATACCGTCAATACGTGCTTACGTTGCAAGAGGCGTTGAGTAAACGTTTTATGGCGGCCGAAGATTTGGCTGTCCCCGATGAGGCCGTTCATGCGGTGTTGAAAAACTTACAAAGTGACAAACCCAAAGAGGTCATCAATGCGATTGAATGGTTGGTGGCCAATCGCCCCAAAAGTGTGTCATCAGATCGCCTGTATCGGTACGTGACGGAGTTGGTTGGACATTCCAATGAACGTATTCGGGTAAAAGCCCTTGACATTGCCGACCAGCTTAAAGTAAAGCTCAAACCAGCACAGCTTCGAATGATGATTTTGCACGACTCGGAAGTCAGTGTACGGGAGAAAGCGGCATTTGTATTGAGTAAAGAGTCCGAATCGGCAGCGGTAGAGTTTTTGTACCACGACGATTTATTGGTTAGAAAAGGGGCATTGCTTGGGTTATTGACCACCCATCCCGAACAAACACAAGGGCAGACGGCGCTCAAAGCGATGCTGCAAAGTGAGCAGGTAAAAAGTCAGTTGGCTGCCCTCGACATTGTAAAAGAATTGGGCTTGTTAACCCACAGTAAACTGATAGGTAACGCACTAAAACAGTCTGACCCCGCAGTGGTTATGGCAGCCATTGAGACCGCAGGAAGGTTGAAAGAGCCAGCGCTGACCGAACAAGTGGCGGGATTATTACATGAAAAAATATACTGGCGGCAAGCCGCACGCAGCTTGGCCCAATTGGAAGCTATACCCGTACTAGCTGCTTTAGAAACCTCCGCGAACTCTCTAACTGTGACCCAGCGGGTGATAGCCACTGCGGGACAGATGCAGTCGGAAGAAGCCCATGCTTTGTTGGTAGAAATGGTACAGCGCCCCGACGTGACGGTTCGAACGTCGGCTTTGCAGGCGTTGCGGAATTATCCAAATGCGCGAGGTAAGAGTGCAGTTTTTGAACAATTGCTGAAAGAAGAGTTTTTGTTGGCACAACGTTTATTGCACGCTACCAATGAAACAGACCTCGGCAATGACCTGAAAAATAGCCTTAACTACGAGCAAGAAGTGCTTATTCAGCGAATTTTTGGGTTGCTTATGCAACAATATGACCAAGAGGCGATTCTGAGCACGCAGGCGAGTTTGTTGCATAGCTCGCGCGAACGCCGCGCCAATTCATTGGAATTACTTCAAAATGTGGTGCCTCGTCAGGTATATGCGAGCTTACACGCGCTGCTCGACAACGTTGCCGATGCCGATAAAATTCGGTTGATGGATGCTCAATTGGGGGCATCGACAGCTACTGGATCAATCAAAGACTATATTTTACAGCAAGGAACGCGTTATTTTACCGATTGGACTATCCGATTGGCTTTGCGTGGAATCCCGCTCGAAACCCTATTTCAATACCCCGATTTACGAGTTATGAGTCATTCTTCTGCCACCGCTACGGTTTCGATTACGGAACGGGTTATGGTTCTAAAAAACACCGAACTTTTTGCTGAAACCCCCGAAAACGTCTTGAGTAGCATTGCGCCCATCATGCGCGAAGTGAGCTACCACGAAGGTCAAACGATTTTTGACAAGGGCGATTTGGGAACGAGTATGTTTGTGATTTATGACGGCGAAGTGGGTATCTATGATGGCAAGGTCCAACTGGCAACCTTTGGTCGGGGAGATGTTTTTGGAGAATTAGCCCTGCTTGATACAGAACCTCGCTCGGCAGGTGTAGTTGC
This sequence comes from Runella sp. R0.1_18, assembly GCF_057652155.1. Taxonomy (NCBI): domain Bacteria; kingdom Pseudomonadati; phylum Bacteroidota; class Cytophagia; order Cytophagales; family Spirosomataceae; genus Runella; species Runella sp. R0.1_18. The sequence continues at coordinate 139,761 of NZ_JBYFCK010000015.1, read as the reverse complement.
ACTATCGGATGTTCAATTGTTCCGCATCGACCAAGGTGATTTTTACGATTTGATGGACGAGCGTGGGGAAGTACTTCGAAATATCATTAAGATACTTTGCCAACGGATCCGTACCCAGAATACCAAATTGCGCCAACTTTCGACGAAATAAATCTCACTTTTCTACACTTCCAGCTCAAACTGAAACGAAGCCAGTACTGTTCCATTCACTTGAATATCAATTTGATGGATTCCTGCGTATAGTTGCCGCGTAGTCATGTTGGGTCGAAAAACGTGGCGCTTCGACAGCATTTGGGGAGCGCTAGGGGAGAGCACAAGGGTTTGTAACTTAAAGACTTTTTTGCTGGTCATCAACCCTTGCTTGTTCTGAAAATACAGGATATAGTCCACCGCAGCGGTTTTGGTTTCGGTGCTGCTTAGGTCAAATGAAAAAGAAAGTGCATCGCCTACTTTTGCGCGTGTATCAAACTTCAATTTACTGAGATGAATATTGGCACTGTTGCCAAAACCCAATAGACGAAGCGCTTCGGGGTGGCCCATTTTTACCAAAGTACGTAATGAATGTTTAGTGATAAAGCTCATTTCTGTTTCCGACTGTCGGCCTGAGGCTTGCCAATTTTTTAGTGTTTCCAGTACCAATTCAGGCTGAAGTTTAGCAATATCATTGAGATGATTGGCCACACTGCGCGTCACAAAACGGGTGTTGTCGGCGTAAAGTTGGTGGAGAATTGGCAGGGCGTCGCTGGCCGAAGTATGAATTTTTTGTGCCCAAGGGAGCTTGGGGCGGCTTCCTTCGCTGCACAGCCGCCGAACGTGGTAGTTGCTATCGTTAGCCCATTGAAGCAACGTAGCCATCGTTTCTTCGGGAAACGTATTGATAAAGAACCGAATGGAGTATTCGGCTGAGAACCGTTTCGTGATTTCTTTGATGGCTTCCAATGAAAAAGCAAGGTGTTCGCGGGAACAGCCGTAGTTGGCTACAAAGTCGCTAAACGGGGCGTAGATAAAATCCCCAAAATCGTTGTCAGTGAGCTCCTCGTTCAAAGGGGCGGGAAGCGCTTGCAATAAGACGGTAGTAGCTTCTTGATAATCAGCAGGTAAAAAGCGGCGAAGGCATTGGCGAATGTGGGCGATCCGCTCTTTTAACTCTAGCTGTGGGAAAGCCTTAACGACCTCTTTTTGGAACTTTTCTTGCTCAAAAGCAGGATATACGTTGGCGATAGAACGGGCTAAAAATGCCACCTTCGGGGGATTAAAAAGGTGGTCTTTGAGGGGAAATTTTTCTTCCATGAGTAATTTATTTTTGCAAGGCTGTTGACCCTACAAAGATACAAAAAAACGCCATCCTGCGGGAGTCTCCTTAGGGTGGCGTTTTGCTAATAATAGAGCTAAAGGGTAGTTAACGTCTCAATAGCTTAAAGCCAACCTCGCGGCCTTGGCCTTTAAACATGGCAAGGTTAATCCAGAAAAACGCAAACTGTTCCATGAGTTGGAATTTATCATTTCCACCCACGTCATAACAAGCGCCAAAGCCTGCATCGAGAGCGAGCTGATTGGCGATTGTTTTGCCCTTTTCAGAATCTCCCGCCACAAAAGCATCAATGGCGAGTTCTCCGTAGTGCGGGTCAAGCATGTTGTTAAAACCTGTGGTATTAAAACATTTCACTACGTCGGTAGTGGCGGTATTGGCCAAAATGGCATCTGAGGTGTTGTTGAAGCCCACAGGCCCGCGTCCCATCACGATGTTCATGGTATCGATGATGACTTTGCCCGTGGTATCGCCCAAGGATTCAGCTACCTCTACGGCTAGGGGGGCAGGAGTGGCCAGCACGATGACGTCGCATTGCTGAACGGCGCTTTCGATACTAGTAAAACGGTCTTCGCCGATTTTGGTGGCGAGCTTGATTGACTTGTCGCTCAACGGGAATTTGGCACCCATCAAGACGGTATGGCCCGCGCCGATAAACTTTTGAGCCAATGCCCCGCCAACATTGCCCGAACCAATGATTGCTATTTTCATGGATTTTAAGGATTATTTAGACGTAAATTTTGAGATAATAATGCCGACGACGGCTACCATATAAAACTGCCCCACCACTCCCCAAAAAGCGGCTAAGAGCCTGGCATTGTCAGCTTTAGGAGTGATGTCGCCGTACCCTATGGTGGTGAGTGTAATGCTGCTAAAGTAAACGACCTGATGGTACTTTTGAGGAATGGTGGTTCCTTGAAGGTTTTGGAAGGCATCAGGGAGGTGGAAGTCGATGAGGAGGAAGCTAAACGTAGCGACCACAATAATCAACAAAAAACCACTCAGAGAGCCCATGATGATGCTTTCGGTTACTTCATTTTTACTAATAATTTGCCTGATGACTTCCGTAAAAATGATGCTGTAAAAAAGCAGGTAAGACCATAAAGCAACTTGGGTCAGCACCGAATTGACAAAAATGGTTTGGGCCGCTATGGGTACAGCGACTACGGAAACTATCAGGATATTTTTTGCCCACTTCATCAGTAAATTTTGGTCGTGAAATAGGCCAAACGACCCTATCCCCAGCAAAAGCATGTTGGTCGGCCAAACGTAGTTTGCATAGAGTGGGTCGGAGAAAATTACTATTTTGTCAAAAATAGCAAGGGTCAAAATGATGAGTAAAAACTCAAACCTGTAGTTCAGTAAGTGTTTTTTCATTAGTATAAAAATCCATTTTCTGACTCAATTTTAGGAGGTAAGTTACGTTCTTCTAGCATTTCTTTCAAGTCTCGCTCAATCGTATTACAAATAGAGGTCATCGGAACATCCGTAATTCGATTTTCAAACGGGTCTTCGTTGACCTCACCTACCTTGCCCATTACCCCAAATACGAACGAAACGAGGATACTCACTGGAATCATTAGCGCTGGAATGCCCATTTTGTTGAAATCACCTATCAAAGAAAACGGAAGAATGGCCATAAATACCACCATGAATAATTTGGTAAAAAAGTGGTATTGGCGCAAAAGAGGCGTGTTTTTAATGCGTTCGCAAGCCCCTTGGAAATTGTTGAAGCCTGCCAGCGTAGGTTCGAGACTAATGTTGTCAAAAGCCCCCAAAAGCTCCGAGCGCATTCCCTCTTTGATACGAATGCCCTGATTTTGAAGTAAATAATTGGGTTTGTTTGACTTGGTGGCAAGGGCTTCTATTTCTTTTGGAGAAAGTAAGGATGAAAGCTCTTCCCAGCTAGTTTGCCGACGAAGATGTAAACGCAGCGCATGGGCAAAGGCTATCTGACGGTAAATCAATTCTTTTTTGTAGTCATCCGCTAAAGCCTGAGATGCTTTACCAATAGCCACGGCGTTGTCGGCATTGGCGATGATTTGGCGCGCAAAAATGCGGCTATTGTTGATAATATTTCCCCAAATCGTACGGGCTTCCCACCAGCGGCTGTAGGAATTGTTGTTACGAAAAGCCAGAAAAATGGCCAAGGCACTTCCTAAAATAGCCGCGACGGAAAAGGGTAAAACTACTTTTTCGAGCTGTTGGTTGTGGTACAAAAAATAAACAGCGACAGAAAGACCTGCCGAAGCAAGTAATTCGGTACGCATGTAACGAGCAACGGCAACGGGGTTAAAAACTTTGCGAAGAATCATGGGGATATAACGTCTCTTTAAACACTGATTTTTAGGCAAAAATCAGTAATAAATAGCGATAATAAACCATACACACCTAAAAGTATGTATAGTACTTTTAGGTGTGTATGGGCTGCCAATGGGCGTTTATCCATGAAGGAGTGATTACTTTCGATACAGTGGTACTTGCAAATTAGTAGGACGGTTTGCTGGGGTATCAAAGCCACGCCCATCTACGTGTTTACTTCCCATAAACAACATATCGTTGTAGATAAAAATAAGATCATAATCGCCTACGGTTTCACCCGCTTTTACTCCAAAAAGTGGAAACTCTTTACCCTTGATGTCTTGAGTTACGTCTACTTCCCACGTAGTTAGTCCTTCAACGGGAGCTGTATTGAGCTGGTCCGCAAACATGGGATGAAGGGGCGTTACTTCAAAACCTTCGTCCAAGATGTAGTCAATCTCAAACGCTCCTTGGGCAATTGGATGCGCGTTTCCCCAAATGGTATGCCCTTTGAAAGTAAACTTTACTAAGGGTAACTGGCCATAAGGGTCTCCTGAACTCACAATAGTTCCCTCAAAACGGTTGTCTGGAAAATATTGAAAATTGCGTTGTACGTAAAAAGGCTCAATTTTGCCCGTACCGAGACGGTCTTCAAAGGGTCTCAATTCGGGCGTGATGCTTACCCACTGACCACCTTGCACATACGTTTTGATTTGTTCGATTGTCATTTTTGTTGATTTTAGTCTTAGTTAATGCGTAGTTTTTGCGCTTGTTCGGGCGTTAGCAACTGTTTCAAATCGGTTTCCCACTTGGAAACCGCCTGCTGAATTATTTCTTTTTTCTGGCCTTGCTTGTAAGCCTCTTCGTGCCCGTTGGCTCTTTCAAGGTTAATCTGATACACGCGGGTTTTTTGCTCCTCCGAGAGTGACAGCTTTTGGGACATTTTGTTGGTAAGGTGTTTTACCTTTTCCTCTTTGCTAAGGCGCGAGTAGATAAATGCTTTGAAGCCAATGGTTGAAATGGCGAGCAGCGCTAGACCGATGATAATTGGGCTTGTTTTCATTTTTCTGTATTGATTAAAATTGATGGTTCAAAATTCTTATCTTTGTCTAGTAATTGCAAGTAGTCCTATTTTATATAAATAGTATAAAAATATAGACTAATGGGAAATAAGCGTAAAAACAAAGATTTTAATCCGAACGGTTGCCCCGTAACGCATTGTATGAACCTGATAGGAGGAAAGTGGAAGCCCGTTATTATTCACTTACTACGAAAAGATTGCAACCGATTTTCGATGTTGCAACGGGCAATACCCGACATCAGTAAGCAAATGTTGGTGAATCAATTGCGGGAAATGGAAGAAGATGGACTGGTGGAAAGAATCATTTACGCGGAGATTCCTCCCCGAGTAGAATACAAAATGTCGGCGTACGGCATGACCCTGTTTCCGATCATTGATGCCATGAGTGAATGGGGACTAAAGGATACGGGAATGGTCAACGCTACGTTGGTTGCGGAGTGAACAAAGCCCCCGTTTCTTTAAAAATCGTATCTTATAAATGCTCCTACGTTTTGGGTGTGCGTAAGCGTACTTTTTCCTGATTGATTAAAATCAAGCATTGCTCCCCCTGCCCAGGCATGGTATTTGGCTCCCAAACGGAACCGCTGTGTGAGGTTCCAAAATTGATTTTTGGGATTGTAAACGGGAAATACCTCGGCTTGAAAAAAGCCTTTCCATTGCGGATTGATGGCGGGTTGATAGCGAAAAAGACCAAACAAATCGACGTTATTTTCTTTTTTTACATCAGTCACAAGCCACCCAAAAAACATGAAATTTCCCTTTTGTCGGTAGTACTGAATCCCCACTTTGGGCGTAAAGCCTGCGTTGAGCAGCGAGGCGACGCCTACGATACCCAGTCCATTTTTGAAATTGTAAGAAACTGCGTTGGTTGAGCCAAAGGCAGTGGGCGAATTTTGATAGTCGGTATTTGCTCGGTTACGGCTAAAAAACAGGAACGACGTGGTTTCGTTTTTGGTATTTTTGAAGTTTTTAAACCACATCAAATCAATTCCTGCCCGTTTATGCCCTGCATACATTTCTACAGATTGGGCATGGGAGGGGATAAAACCTGTGAGTAGGAAAAGAAAAAGACATTTTACACTGTTAATCACCATCGTTGATGCGTGTTATAGGTGTTTTTTCACACAGATGAACGCAGACTATTTTTCACAGATGAACCCAGATTAGTTCTGCGTTTATCTGTGCCTTACATCTGCGTCCATCTGTGTGAAAGGTTATTTTAAGCTATTTGCCCAACAATTTTACGACCAACTCAGCTGCGGCGGCTCCGCTGTTTTGTTGTTGACCCGTAATCAAATTTCCGTCTTGGATTGCGTACGAAGAGAAGGGGGCGGCGACTTTAAAGGTCGTTCCTGCCAATTTTTGAGCTTCGGTCTCGATGCGGTAGGGCTGAATTTTCATGCCAACGGCTTGATCAGCAAACTCTTCCTCAGCATCGGCAAAACCTGTCCACGTTTTTCCTGCGACAATCAGTTCTCCGTTCGATTTTTTAGCTTCGAGCAACAACGTCGTCGAGTGACAAACGGCGGCACTTGGTTTGCCAGTTTCGTAGAAATCCGCAAAAAGTTTCTCTAGCTCGTGGTTGCCCCTGTAGGTGTACATAGGGCCTTGTCCGCCCACCAAAAAGATAGCATCATAGTCGTCTGCCTTTACTTCGGTCAGTTTTTTGGTGTTGGTGAGCATTTCATTGAACCACGGCTGCTGCATGTAGCCAAGCGAAATCACGTCGTGCGCAGAGTACCCACTGGCATCGGTTGGATTGGAATACGTATCCATCTCCAATTTACCACCTTGGGTCGATACCAATTCTACTTCGTAGCCTGCTTCCTGAAATACACGAAGGGGGTGAGTGAGCTCGGCTACCCAGAAGCCAATCGGCCAACCCGTTTGTTGTGAGACACTTGGTGAGCTTACCACCATTAAAATTTGGCCCTTCGTAGGTGCGCCGTGGAAATGTACGTAGCTGTTAATTTCTGTAATCATTGTGATGTGTTTTGGTTGTTTATGGGGCAAAATTGTCTCCTCAAACACTCAAAACCATGTGTACCACTTTTTTGTACGATACGCACTAAAAAGTATGTATAGAATTAAGAGGAGGTATATGTATCTTTGAAGATCAGGTTAAATACATTTAAAAAGGTAGCCTCTGCGAGGCTAAATCTTAGTAGAAAAAAAGATACGGAGACACTCCAAAAGCCCCATCGGGGCGGCCGACGCTCGGTGACATCTTTCACCGAACGTCGGCCACCTCGATGGGGCTTTTTGGTGGATTTGATTCATTTTTCTACTAAGATGTAGCTCCTCTGGAGCAATGAATAGCACTCTATATTTTAATACATTCAACCTGTTTGAAGATCAGGTTTACTAATTACGTGATACAATTTCAAAATGGGAGATTTTAGATACAATGGCAAAATGTACTACAATCCTGTAGAGTTTGCGATGGACCGCATTGGCGGGACGTGGAAAATGCCGATTTTGTGGCGCCTGAAAGACCGCGTGATGCGATACAGTGAATTGCAGAAAGACATTCCGCACATTTCGCAGAAAATGCTCACCACCCAGCTGCGTGAGTTGGAAGAAGATGGGTTTGTTACTCGCAAAGTATATCCAGTGGTTCCACCAAAAACTGAATACACGATTTCGGAGAGAGGGTTACGAGCTATTGAGGTCGTTAATACGATTCGGAATTATGGCCTAGAGTTGATGAAGGAAATGGGAATTACGGACAAATAACTCGCGTTAGCTTAGAGTACTTTAGCCGAAGATTTTTATTTTATCTCCCTTTTATCCGTGTGCTATTATCGACGATTTGAGCACACGGACGATACGGATTAGACACGGATTTTATGGATTTAAAAAATACTCGGGCGGAGTAAGCTTAGAGCTGTTGGTTAAAAAACAGTAGCGTATCTGTAATGTGTTCCTCCCAGTACTCCCAGGAATGCTGCCCTTCAAATTCTTGGTAAATGTGAGGTAGATTGTTGTCTGTTAGGGTTTTGTGGAGTTCTCGGTTGTGCTCAATTAAAATATCTTCGCGGCCACAATCAAAGCGGAAAGGAGGGAGGCTATCTTTGTTTTGAAGTAGGTACTTCCCAACCCCATCTTGCTCCAAGGCATCGGACTTTAGTTGGTCGAAATCAGCCACAAATTCGGCGAGTTGATTGAAGTGGGTAATGCTTGACAAACCCGAAAACGCTCGAAACAACGAGGGGTACTTTGCTCCCAAACGCAATGCCCCGAAACCGCCCATCGAAAGACCCGTGATGAAAACAGGGCTATCGTCGGTAGCTTGGGCGAACTGCTCTTTTACTACTTGAATTACATCTTCGACAATCCAGCGCTCATAATCGGCGGTTTGGTGGGGCACGTAGCCACTCCCGTCACCGTATAGCCCATCCGAGGGCATGGCCAAAATCATGGGTTTAATTTGGCCACTATCCATAAGTTTTTGGGCTGTTTCGTGTACTTTCCCCTTCACTGTCCACGCCCAATGACTACCGTAAACCCCATGTAACAAAATGACGATGGGCAATACGCCTTCGGTAGCAGTGGGGGTATAAACCGTCAAGTCTGCTCTTTTTTTCAACGCATTACTTTTCACTGTTAGGAAGTGTAAGCCTTGAAAGAAAGCATTTTCGGTGGTGAAGAAAGAACTCATAAAGCCGATGGGTTAAAAAACAATTACTCCTTTGGCATTTACTCCTGCGTGCATATCCGTAAACGCCTGCGACAAACTACTGAGGGGATAAGTGCGGGTGACCATTTTATCCAAAATCAAATCGCCTTTGGCATAGAGATTTTGTAAAATGGGGAAGTCGATTTGTGGACGGGTTTTACCGTACAACGGGTTGATATATACCTTATCCCATTCAAACAAGTTCATATCAATCGTGATTTCTTGCTCGATACCGCTGACTTGAACCGCCATGCCTGCATTTCGAACCATGGCCAAAGGCGCAGCCCCTAGGGCAGGAATGGCGGTACATTCAAACGCGTAGTCGGCGCCTCGTCCGTCGGTCATGGTTTTGACTATTTTTGAGGCATTTAGCAAACCGCTGTCGGTTTTTTCGGCTAAAACGGTGTGCGTCGCTCCGTATTCTTTGGCCATTTCGAGGCGCAAAGGGTTGATATCGACGGCGATGATTTTGCCTGCTCCTGCAATGCGCGCTCCTTGAATGACGTTTAAGCCAACTCCCCCCGTTCCTAACACGACCACTGAGGTGCCTGGCTTCACCTTGGCCGCATTGACGACCGAACCATAGCCTGTCATTACCCCACAACCAACGATGGCTGCCGATGAAAAGGGCATTTCAACGTGCATTTTGACGCAAGCGGCTTCACGCACAAGGGTATATTCCGACATGGTTCCGAGGCTAAATGCCCGTTCAATTGGCACACCGTTGTAGGTAGTAGAACCAAACGTAGCGTGCCCTTCGCTTAGTTTATTGCCCGCCGTTACGGCTGAGTTGCGCTCGCAGATGTGTTGGTTGCCTTCTTGGCATTGGAAACACTCGTAGCACGGAATGGCCCAATTGAGCATTACTTTATCGCCCACTCGCAAGGACTTGACCCGATTTCCAACTTTTTTTACAATCCCAGCCCCTTCGTGCCCCATCACCAATGGTTTCCCCCACGACTGAGAATCCCAATCGGTATGGCATACGCCTGCGGCTTTGATTTCTACCAATACTTCATCACCCTGTGGGTCGGCTACGGTGATGGTTTGAATCGAAAATTGTCCGTTACCATCAGCAACGGCGGCTTTGGAGTGTAACATGGGTTTAGGCTTATAAATTAACGCACAGTTAATCGTTAACTGTGTTGAATATCAAAAACTTAGCACCTTTAACGGTTAACAGATAACGGTTAACAGATAACGGTTAACAGTTAACAGATAACGATTAACATTGCTCATTTACTTGAATTAGTGGGCTTTCAACGCATCTCCCTCAAACTGAATTCCGTCCCATCCGTATTTGACGAAGTTACGAATGTTTTGATGGTCTGTTCCTTTGGGGTTGCTGAGAACGTCTTTTCGGTAAAAATCTCCAAAACAATAGAGCGTTTCTTGGGCGCTTAAACCCGAAAGTTTAGCGAAAGAAAATACTTTGCAAGATCCCGAATTTTGGCCTGCTTCGTTGTACGTATCACCGTTTTTGAAGGCGGTTGGGGTAAAGTCAAAATTCGCTTCAATGTAGGCAATGACTTCTTGGAAACTTACTTCGTTGGCTTTGATTTTCTCTAGTATCATGAATTGTTTTTGCGCCAAAGTTATGGAAGAAATTAGAAATTATACCGTTAAAAGTTCCATCAAATCACGTTTAGTACCTGATTTTAGCTCAATAACCTCAAAGCGTTTGGCGGAGGTGTACGACCCCATGTCGGTATCGCTGTTGATGAGAATCGCCCCCATCAAAATCACATATTTACAGTTGTACGTAGTTTTAGCAACCAACTCACAGATGCGGGCGTCGATGGCTTCGTAAATTACTTCGGTAGCTTCAAACAGTGGGGTTTGGGCGGAGAGAATACGCTCTTTTTGTTTCAATAAAATTTGCTCAATCGTATTCATTTGATAGTCTAAATCAGTAACGTTTCCTTCGATGATTTGGTCGTTCATCAATTTAGCCAAAGCTCCTTTAGCCGCTCCACAACAGGCGCTGTTTTTGTGCTGCCCAAATCGGTGGATTTCTCCAATGGTTCCCGTTTTGGTAATCCCGATGTGCGGCCCGTAGTAGATAAACACGGCGCCATTGTCGGGGACGTGGCTGGCAAAAGCGCCCATGCCCGTCAGGCCAGTAAATGGAAACCCGTCTAGGCCACCCATTTTAAAAGGGCCGAGTAATTCTTTGGTACGGGCGGGATATTGAATACTGTTGACGTCGTCGCTGCAAACACTGTCGGCAAGCATCACTTGCTCGGGTTCGAGGTCAAGGTGTTCTTCAATAAAATCAATCAACCGATTGACACTGTCGATGGTCGTAACGGCGTTGGGGTACCACTGACGAATGATTTTTAATTTCTCTTTCTTGAGCATGATTTTTGCGAATTTGGGTTACAAAACAATGTTATTTTGGGGTTGAATGGCGGGCGGAAGGTCAGTTTCGCCGAGCATTTCACGCATGTCAATTTCAATCGTGCGGCTCATCTGGGAAATAGGAACATCGTTGGGGCTACCTTCAAATGGGTTTTCGGTACTTTCGCCCACTTGGTCGAGGGTAGTGTACATCCAGCAAATCAGGATACTAAAAGGAACGACAAACCAAATCATGTGTCCTTGCAACACGCCCGAAATATTCTCGTTGAGTTTGTCAAAATCTTTGAGCATTCCGTAGGGGAGCAAAATGCAGAAAATGCGAATAAAAACAGTGTTGATGGTCGCAAACTGACGTGGGTATGGGAAGTTTTTGATGCGCTCGCTTCGGCCTTGCTGGTCGTACAAATCCTTGATGGCGCGTTGCATTTCAACAAATTGAATACTGTCGATTTGGTTGCTTTTGTAAAGCTCTTTGATGGTTTTGCTTTGTAAACTTAGCACCTGAGCCGCTTTGTTTTTGGTACCCATAATGTACATAAGCTCCTCTTTTGAAAGGTATTTTTCCAACTCGCTTTCCAACGAACTTTGTTTTTCTGGAATAGTGTAATGGCTGTTTTGGTAGTCTTGATTATGCTGGAGGGCTTGTGCTTCCCACGAGCGACTATCCCGCATGGCATAACGCAGGGCGGTCAGCCACGCAAAATGCCGATAAACCAGCTGCTGGGTTTGGGCGGGATTGTCCAAAAAATCGCGTGCCATGACGCCCCAAGCGCGGCTACTGTTCAAAATGCTACCCCAGATTTGGCGGGCTTCCCAGGTTCGGTTGTAGGTTTGGGTATTTTTAAACCCGACAATAAACGCAGTGGCTGTCCCTAACAACGCCACTACAGTCCATGGCAAGGCCAGCCATTCTATGTCCAAGTATTCGTACAAAATGACGGGAATTGCGCCCAAAAAGAAAAATTTGATGATGTTGGAACGCGTCCAGACGAGAAGTTCTGCGGTTGTGTATCTTTTCCCTGCGTGCATGAGAGAATGTAGGTTTTTGTAGTGAATGTACAAATTATTTTATCCTTTCAATAAAATCAAACTTTTGCGTTTGGTGCGTGCCTGATTTATAGAAATTATCAGATAGATGCCTAATACAAGTTGCCTTTCTTTAATTTTACAGCCAATAATAAACCCAGTTCTGTTTTGCTGTTTAGAGATATTATCGGTCACGACGAAACCAAGCGCGCACTGCTTCGTTCGGTACAAACCAACCACGTAGCCCATGCGCAGCTTTTTGATGGGCCTGTGGGAGGCGCAGGAGTAGCGTTGGCGTGGGCTTTTGCCACCTACGTCAATTGCGAAGACCGCCAGCCCGACGATGCCTGTGGGCGTTGTCCTTCGTGCGTCAAAATGCGTAAACTCGTCCATCCCGACGTGTATCATATCTTTCCGCTGCCTCGTACACCCAAAGAGGGAGAAGATTTATTGGCCGAACTTACTCCAAAATGGCGTGCTTTTTTGGAAGAACAACCTTACCGAACACTGCCCGACTGGTTGGCGTATATCAATGCCACTGGCAACCAACAGGGAATTATTCCCATTCGAGAATCTCGCGGAATTATCAGTAAGCTTTCGCTCAAATCGTTTGAAGGAGAGTACAAAATCATGTTGTTTTGGCAACCTGAACTGCTCAATGTGGCCGCCGCCAATGCACTTTTGAAAATTTTGGAAGAACCTCCTGAAAAAACGCTGTTTTTGCTGGTATCGAGCCAATCAGATAAACTGTTGACGACGATCATTTCGCGGACACAACGGGTAGCCGTTCGGGCTTTTGCCGACGACGAAGTGATGCAGTTTCTGACCCAAAAGGGGGTGGATGAGCGTCGGGCAAGGCAAATCGCGTTTTTGTGCGAAGGCAACTTGTCAGAAGCCATGCGCTTGACCCACGAAACCGAAGACGACCGTCACGCGTGGTTTGCCAATTGGATGCGTAAGTGTTACTCGCGTGATTTTGCCGCTTTGGTTAAGCTGGCAGATGAGTTTGATGGTTTGGGCAAAGAAAAACAAAAAGGTATTTTTGATTATACCCTCAATTTATTTCGCGATTTGTTTTTGTGGCAAAATGGCGTGGAGGATTTATTGCGACTGCAAGATGAGGAACTGAGTTTTGTGCAGAAATTTGGGAAAGCTGTCGCACCTTCCGCCATAGAGTTGCTCATTCAAGAAATTACCGATGGGTATTATCACCTTGAGCGTAATGCCCGGGCTAAAGTGCTTTTTTTGGATATTTCATTGAGCGCGGCGCGGAGTATGAGAGGGTAGGAGCTGGGAATGAAAATGTAGCTTGTGCGCCGCCGAAAAAATTTCTAAAATGAGCGGTTCGCTTGTGTTGCTAGAATTGTCCAGCAAGCGGTTTTTTTTGACCAGTTTTAATAAATTCAAAAATGCTTGGTCTTGCTCATACGCCTTTTTTATTTTTTTGAGGGTAAACCAAATGAGTTTATCTTCAAACGTTTTGCTGAAAAAATACGTGTGTGAAGAGCCCGTGTCAGACCAATCGTGCCGTGAAAAGAGCCACAATCCTTCGCCGTGGAAAGGGGACGTGGTCTCATAACCCAAAATTTCCAATAAATAGCCCCCTTTGTAGCACCAATCCACCCCATCCTCGCGGTAGCCAAATATATCTTCTAAGCTGTAATTGTAGGTCGAATCAGGGGTAATTAGTTTCATGCGTGTCATTCGAGGAATGCGCAAATGGTAGCCTTTGGTGTTGTTGGAAAAGCCATTGGTAAGACGGTGGTGAATAAAATCATCTAAGGTTAGATAAATACCGTTGGCATCGTTTACTGATTTACGCTGGGCAAACGATTCTCCAATGGTTGTGGAGCCAATCACTCCTAGCAATTGAAGAAAAACAAACAGTCGTCTCATTAAATTTTAATTCCCTCTTTTATGTCTTCGCGCGCATTGGTAATGATTTGACTTTCAGGAGTCAAGCGGCCAAAAACTTCGACTTTTTCTCCCGATTGTTGCCCACGTCTGACGTCAACGAAACGGGTTTGGCCGTTTTCGACACATATAATGTACTGCCGTTCGGTGGAAGTAATGACGGCTGAAGTGGGTACCGACAAGGCGCCAGGAGAACCGTTAGTTTCTAAAATTACCTCAGCAAACATGCCAGATTTGAAGGAACCGTTTGGGTTTGGCACGTCTATTTCGACGGTTTCTGAGCGAAACTGGTCATTTAAGTCGCCCGAGCGCCGACTGATTTTTCCATGAAAAACTTTGCCTGGCAGAGCGCTAACGGTATAGCTAACGGTTTTGCCTTGTTCAAGGCCTACACTATAAGATTCTGGAATATCCACCACTAGCCTCAAGCGGTTGTGTTGTTGCAGTACCAACATGGGACGTTCCATTTTAGCCCCTGCTCCCACCAATGTTCCAGGATGAACGTTACGTTCGGTGATGACGCCGTCAAAGGGGGCGCGCACCGTTAGGTAGTCCCTGATTCTGGTAAGGGCTCTAAAATTGGCTTCTTCCCCCATGGTATAAGCGCTGTCGGCCATCATTCGGGCGCGCGCTGTTTCTAGCTCAAGCGCTGCTACCGAGCCAGCCACTTTACTACTGGCTTTCAAACGTAAAAAATGCTCCCGACTTGCAGTGAGTAGAGCATTGGCTTTGAGGCTGTTGGAACGGGCAGCTACGAGTTTTTCTTCGGATTCGGGCGAATCTAATACCATTAAAATTTGTCCTTTCCGTACAACACTACCTCGGTCAACCAATACTTTCTCTACAAAACCGTCAGCTTTTGGATAGATATTTACTTCCTGGTAAGCCCTAAATTCGGCAGGCAATTGAATGACATCTCCTACTTTTTCTTGTGATACCCGCCCAAGCGCATACGCAGGTTGCATTTTTTGGTTTTTGCTCTTTTTGGGGGACGCGGGAGCTGGCTCGGACGAGGAATAAAGAACGAAGCCTACAAACGTAATAAATACGGCTAAACAAATAAATACAATGGTTTTCATTGCTATTAATGAGCTAAGGAATGATGAGTGATGGAAGGTGTTTCGGTAATGCTAGATTCAGAAAGTGACTCATAATCAGGGAGAAGAGACGGGTCGTCGAACGAGGTTTTTTGTTGGATTCTCACATATACCTGTGGAACGATGTAAAGAGCCGCTAAGGTGGATGCGATTAGTCCACCGATAACTGCGCGGCCCAAAGGCGCGACTTGCTCGCCTGCTTCGCCCATTCCTAAGGCCATTGGCACCATACCCGCAACCATCGCAAAACTGGTCATAAGAACAGGGCGAAGACGAACCCCCACGCTGTCGATGGCGGCTTGTTTTGCGTTGCGGTAAAGCTTACGAAGCTGTTCGGCATTGGTCACAATTAAAATGGCATTGGCTACCGAAATACCAACCGACATAATGATGCCCATATACGACTGTAGGTTGAGGGTACTGCCCGTTAAAAGCAATAATCCAATGGCGCCAACCAACACCGCAGGAATCGTAGATAAGACTACAATTGAAAGTTTAAATGATTGATAGTTAGCAGATAACAGTAAGAAAATGGCTAGAATTGCTATGGCTAATCCTTCTTGTAAGCTTTGGAGGGTTTCGATAAGCAGCGACGACATCCCTTTGATTTCGGTGAGCAAACCTTTGGGCGTATCGCCTAGTTCAGCCATCGACTTTTCGACTGCTTTGGTAGCATTGCCCAAATCTTTGTGGTGAACGTTGGCCGAAACGGTCACAAAGCGTCGAGGCCCCGTGCGGGCGTATTCGCCAGGTAAAGTGTCCATTGAAAAAATGGCGACATCTGACAAAACAGGGCGAACTTGTCCCGCAACCAGCGGAATTTCTTTCAATTGTGTCAGGTTGCTCATGGCATATTCGGGAATTTGTACCTGTACTTGATAGGTATAAGCCGACTGCTTATCTAGCCATTGGTTTTTTTCGGTATAACGGCTGGACGACGTAGAGGCAGTGACCGAACGGGTGACGTCTTGGAGCGACAAACCCATCAGGGCTAACTTACGGCGGTCTAAGCGGATATTGATAACGGGAAATTTGAGCGGTTGAATAATACGCACATCTCGCAAAAAAGGAACGCTGTCGAGCTTGGTAACCAAGCTGTTTGCATAGTTTTCAATTTGTTTCATGTCTCGCCCCGCGACCTGCACTTCAATGGGTGTATAAGCCCCTTGGCTCATCAGTTTTTCGGTCAGGTCGGCTGGTTCAAACGACAGCGTGAGGTCGGGCATTTGTTCTGCTACGGCGTTCCGCAATCGCTCCTTAAAATCTTGCATATTGGTGTGATAGTCGTTGTTGAGGGCGACTTTAATCACGGCATCGTTTGATCCACTTGTGCTTACGTAGAGGTTGGTAGTGGCATAATTGGTAGGAACTACCCCCACGTAGGCCGACGAAACCGCTAGGTTGCCCTCGGATACCTCATCCACAACCTCCAACAGTTTTTTTACACGCTCTTCGGTACGTTCGAGGCGGGTACCATCGGGGGTTTTCATCCGAATTACCAATTGGCCAGCGTTTAGTTGGGGTAACATATCTTTGCCAATAAGCATAAAACCAACTCCTGCTAATAACAGCACAAGTAAGGTATAGCCTATCACGACCCCGCCATTGTATCTCAACAAGCGCTGAGTTTGCTGAAGAAATTTATTTTTTAGCGAATCAAAAAAAGTAGGTTTTGCTTCAAAGTCAACGTCTTTGGGCGCGTGGTGGACTTTGATTAAATAATTGGAAAGAATCGGAACCAGACTTTGTGCCAAAAAATAGGAGACAGTCATGGCAAAGCCAATCGAAAGTGACAACGGTAAAAACATCGCTTTGGGAACCCCTGTCATTAGAAAAGAAGGTGCAAAAACCGCCAAAATACACAACAAAATCAGCAACAATGGCAGGGCAACCTCTTGACATGCTTCAAAAATGGCCTGTTTTTTAGGTTTCCCCATTTCGAGGTGTTGGTGAATGTTTTCAATCGTGACCGTCGCTTGGTCAACCAAGATACCAATCGCCAAAGACAGGCCAGACAACGTCATAATATTGATGGTCTGACCTGCCAAATTCAACAAAAAAACAGCAATGGTTATGGATACAGGAATAGTTAAAATAACAATCAAAGAACTCCGCCAATCGCCCAGAAAAAGCAATACCATCAGGCCCGTCAGAATGGCTCCAAGCCCGCCTTCAAACAAAAGACTTTTGACGGCATTGATAACAAAAATCGACTGGTCAAACTCGTACGATACCTCAATGTCGTCGGGTAATAAACTTCGCATTTCGGGCAGTTTTGCCTTCAGTTTGGTGACCACATCCCAAGTAGAGGCGTCTGCCGTTTTTACAACAGGAATATAGGACGAACGACTCCCGTTGACCAGCGCATAGCCCGCCGTTACGTCTGAGCCGTCGGCAACGGTGGCTAAATCTTTTAAAAAGATGGTACGGTGGCCTTTGGTAACAATCGAAATTTGATTGAAATCTTCTACTTTATCTTCGAGGGAGTTGAGGGTAGTAATATATGACTTGTTCTCCACCCTGATATTCCCCGATGGAGTCATGACGTTGTTGGCGGCCAGGGCATCGACCACTTCGTCGGGAGATACGTGCAGGCTGCGAATTTTTTCAGGGTTAAGATTGATAACAATCGTTCGGGAGTTGGTGCCAATGGGCGGGGGCGCTGATAACCCAGGAATCGTCGAAAACAGAGGCCGAACGCGGGTAACGGCCAATTCGTGGATTTCTTTCAGCGCCCGTGTTTTGCTGCTAAAGACCAAGTCACCGATGGGGACTGACGAAGCATCGTACCGCACTACTTGGGGGGGTAAAGCACCTGGAGGGAAAAATTTCATTGCGCGATTTACCTGAATCGCAACTTCGGCAGCGGCTTGGGCCATGTCCGTGCCTTCATAAAATGCTAATTTGACAATGGTTAGCCCTTGGACACTACGACTTTGTATTTCTTTTATCCCCGACACGTACAAAAATTGGTCTTGCATACGTGTGGCAAAGAAGCCTTCCATTTGCGCAGGTGACATTCCTCCGTAAGGCTCAATGACGTAAATTGTGGGGGAGTTGAGTTTCGGAAAAATATCAATTGGGATTTTGGTAGAAGCCAAAATGGAAAAAAACAACATCCCCCCAATGAGCACAAGGGCCGATAATGGACTTTTTAATGAAGTGGTTAGAAGCGACATAACGACAAATGGTGGGGCTATCGGTGTTTGAAAAGCTTGAAAAATGACTCAAAGTCGTTGGTAACGTACGCTTTTTGTAAAAGCATGGCGACCGAACGGTGCTGCGTCGTTAGGTAATCTTTCTCGACCGACGTCAGTAATTGGAGGGCTTCACTTAGCCCAAGTATGTTGTCTAAGCCGTTTTGATAACGCGCCAAGCGTTGCTGATACACATCGGTAGCAGCACGAAGCGAACTAGAAAAATCACGAAGCTCGTGTTGCAAAACCGCCAATACTGAATCTGCGGTAGTGGAGATATTTTGTAGCTGAAGCTGCTCGGAGGCTTGCTGAAAACTTGCTTCTTGAACGCGGTATTGCTGTAGCCGAATACGATTGGCTACCCGCCGAAAATCCATTACATTCACAGTGATGGCAAGCCCCGTCAGGACATTGGCGCGGCTATAGACCAAGCCAGCGGGCAGCGGGCCGTACTTATTTTCCACATTGAGACTTGAACCCCGTGCCGACGCGGCGGCTAAGAAGGACACCCTAGGCATGGCCGCTTTCCGAATGACATCTATTTCTGCTGACTGCCTCCGTACGATACTTTCTTGGTATTTCAGTAAGGGGTGATTGGTCGAGACGTCGGTTGGGCGAAGGCGCTCCAAAGACGACTGAAGACGAAACGTCGTGTCTATTTGGAGTGCGTTGACGGGCTTCCCCGTGAGCGTGGCCAACCGTATTTGGGCTTGGTAATAATTTTCTAACACCTGACGATACGCAATCTGAGCTTTGGTGACCTGTACTCTTACAAGCGAGGAGTCTAACCCCGCTTTGATGCCATTGTTGACAAGGTTGGTGATGATTCGTCGAACGGTATCAATGCGGGCAATATTCTGTTGTTCAATGTTTAACTGTTGTCCAAACCGAAGTATTTCTAGGTAGGTACCGATGACCAGTTGCTGTAGTTGAAACTTTTCCTTCTCTACTACTGATTCCCCCACGACGGCTTCGGTACGGGCGAGCTGGTCTTCTGATTTGTACCTGCCAAAATTATAAATCTCCCAATCCATACTCGCTAGAGCAATATTCCCCGAAGCTAAATCCATGCGGTTGACGCCTCTTCGGGCGCCAGAAGTGGGGACAATCAGCCCAAGTGAAAAATACGAACCCGACATGCCGTTGGCGGTACCTAGGTCTATTTGGTCATGCAGTCGTACGTTGGGAAGTCGGCTCTCGCGCATCACGGCGGCATTGGTTCGGGCGGCATCTAGGGCCGCCCTTTTCGCTGCAATGGTGGGATAATGTTGTATCGTCAACTCAATGGCTTGTTCCAAGGTAAGTGTTTGGGCATGAAGGCCGCTAGTGCTGAATAGCACAAGCGAAAAAACAAAGAGAATACAAAGACGACCCGCTATCATGTTTTGGCAAAGGGTAAATGGTGTTGATAATTTGGCGTGCAACAACGTTTTCCCAAAGTACGTACCCATCCCATTAGAGGCTAATTAGACAATTATTAGAATTTGATTAGAAACCCGTTTAGGGGAAGAAATTGGTTACTTTAGCGGTATTAATGAAGTTGAAAAAACATGCCATAACGTGTTATGAATGTATTAGTTGTAGAAGATGATGCGGAACTTGCTCAGTTTATTCAGAAAGGATTGCACTCAGAAGGAAACTCCGTGACGTTGGCTTTTGATGGAACAATTGGCCGCAGTTTTGTCAATGACCATCGCTTTGATGTGGTTGTTTTGGACGTCAGTCTTCCTGGAATGAACGGGTATGATTTGTGCCATTACATAAAACACAATTGGCCAGCTATTCCTGTTTTATTGCTGACGGCCTTGGGGAGTTTAGATAATAAAGTGGCTGGTTTTGAGGCAGGTGCGGACGATTATTTGACAAAACCCTTTGCCTTTAAAGAATTGTTGTTTCGACTCAAGGCTTTGTCGCGCCGTCATTCGGTGCAGCCACTGCTGCCCAAACGGCTCGAAGTAGCCGATTTGGTGCTTGATACGGACTCCCACCAAGTGTGGAGAGCAGGAAAGCGAATTATTCTGACGGCCCGTGAATATGCGTTACTTGAATACCTGCTGATTAACCAAGGCCGCGTCATGAGTCGGGTGAATATTCAAGAAAACGTATGGGACATTCATTTTAATACCAATACCAACGTAGTGGATGTTTATATCAATTATTTACGCCGAAAAATTGATACCGAAGAACCCAAATTGGTGCATACGGTTTTTGGGGTAGGGTACATGATAGGGCTAGAACCATGAGAATTAAACAAAGAATCACCATCGCTTTTGGGCTTTTAGTGGCGACCCTTCTTTTCTTATTTTCAATTTTTATCTATCAAGCTTACGAAACCAACCGCCGTTCGTTGATGAAAAGCCGTTTACAACGAAGGGCGCTTGCGATTCAGTCGTATTTCAAAAACCGAAATGAGTTCTGGCAATCAAGTTACTTGACGCTGCTCGACCAGCACGAAACGTTGTTTGACGAAAATAACAAACGGGTGTATTCTACTTCCGAATCGTACGTTCCATCGGCGGAGATACTGCAAGAAGCCCGTAGAGGAGAAGTTTATTTTAGCTATACTACTTCCACCTGGGAATATCCGATGGAAGGGGTTGCGTTGTCATTTGTCAACCAGGGTAAAAAGTATGTTGCTATCGTAACGGCCTATGATTTGACGGGGCGACAAACGGGTGACAACCTTATCCTGACCTTGATTGCTGGCAATAATATTGCGCTGGTCATCATTGTTTTTGTGGGGTTTTTGTTTGCCCAACGGGCCATGCAACCCTTTGACCGATTGATTCGGCAAATCAATGGAGCCAGTGTCAATGATTTTTCGTTTCGGCTGCAATACGACAATACTAAGCCCAACGAAGCCAGTTATTTGGCCGATGCGTTCAACTTGTTGCTAAATCGTCTTCAGCAGTCAATGCGTAGTCAGGAGCATTTTATTCGCTATGCTTCGCACGAAATACGGACACCCCTGACGGTCGTGAAAGGAATGTTGGAGACAAGTTTGGCCTATGACAAATCGTTGAAAACTACCCGCGAAAGTACCGAAAAAGCCCTCGTTCGTTTGGAAGGTGCCATCGAACTGGCAACGGTGCTCCTGCAGTTGACCGAGGTAGAAGGCTTGAAAGAGAGTCGTTTGCAGGAAGATATAAATGTTGTTGATACTATTTTGGATACGATGGGGTATTTTCAGGAAAAGTACCCAGAGCAGACAGTTGACCTTCAACTGAGCGATTCCTTCATTGAACATAGTTCAGTTATTAAAGTAGTCGGAAACAATAGTTTACTCCGAACGGTTTTAATTAACATCATTGACAATGCCTGTAAGTATTCTGCGCACCAGCCTGTTTTGGTTCATTTGGATTATCAATCGCTTTGGACGATTATTGAAGTTGTTGACAAAGGTATTGGGATTCCTGAATCCCAACTTGCGGAAGTTTTTTTACCAATGATGCGCGCCGAAAATGTAGGGGAAATCAAAGGGTTTGGGCTGGGACTTACTTTAGCAGAAAAGGTCATGACGATTCATCAGGGGAAATTAAAAATTCAATCCGTTCCGAATCAAGGTACTACCGTTTCAATTTATCTTCCCACGACGTTTGTGGATTAAAGCCTTGACTACCACCATACGATTATTATCGCTTGCTATGGTCGTTGCTGCAACGAGCCATTGTGTGAAAAAAAAGTCTAAAAAATGGAGTAACTCGCTCGGTTATTCTTTTTTAGATAAGTGTTTCTAAACTTCCAATACACCTTTTCTACTTATTCAAATGGCTGAATATCAATCTCCGAAAGATCGTGCCTACGTGGATACGCTCATCAATGCTGCTTCCAAGGAGGCGTCTGCTTTTTTAAACCTCAAATACACTGCCGAGCGAAAAGATGGAGCGATTCCTGTCAAATACCGTGAACTGATGTCGGTAGCAGTAGCTCTGACTACTCAATGTGCTTATTGCATCGAGTCCCACATTAAGAACGCTGTTGAGGCGGGAGCCACTCGCGAAGAAATCGCTGAAACTGTTTTTATAGCCGCCGCTCTTCGTGCAGGTGGTGCTGTCGGAAATGGCCTCCTTGCCATGCGCTTGTTTGAAGAGGAGAGTAAGAAAAATGCTGAATAAGATAGCGCGAGGCGCTGCCTCGTGATTATTATCGCAAGGCTTCCAGCCGTTTTTGCCCTAGCTAGGCTGGAAGCCTCTGAATCTTTAGCACGAACGGGACGTTCGCGCTATCTAAGCACGCCCCGAACTACGATTCGGGGCGCACATGGATTCACGTCTCTGACGTGATTTAATTGCTTTTATACGAAACAACGCCTTGTTGATTAATCCCAAAAAAGAGGTAATTGTTGACCGAAATGGCACTTCGTACTTCGCCTTGTAACATAAAGCCCGAACGCGCTTGGGGTACATAACTGAATTTGCCTTGGCCATCGTTGTGTAACAGTACGCCAAAATTGGCATCGTAGTGGCCAAAGCGCAGACGAGTATGAAGCTGATTTCCGCAGAACAATAAGTCTTTTTTGCCGTCTTTGTCGTAATCCAACGCCACCAACGCATGAACAGGCGACGCTTGGACTTCGAGTGGAAGGGCTTGTGGGGCAAATTTTCCATCGTTCCCGCATATAAATAGCGTCGTTGAGAGGTGATTGGCTTCAAGATGCCCTGCACCACTCAATTCCGACGAATCAAAAACATTTTGCAGCGTCGCATCGGCGTACGTTTTGTAGTCGGTGTAGCGTTTTCCCATGATTGGCAATTGACCAATCAACTCATCGCGGGTGACGTACGGGTAGCTTTTTCCTTGAATGTATGTACACAAAATAGGGTCAATTCGGCCATTTTGGTCAAAGTCTTTGAAGTACAATTCGGCAGGTTGTTCTTTCGAGGCTTTCACTTGCGAGTTGAGCCCTAAGTTCCCCACGACTAAGTCCATTTTACCATCGCCGTTGAAATCGTCCACCAGCAATTTGTTCCACCAGCCGCTGTATTTTTGGGCAAAATAGCTATCCGTTTTTTCTTCCAATTTACCATTCACGTTTTCAAACACCGTCACGGGCATCCATTCCCCAACGACAATGAGTTCGGGCTTTTTATCGCCGTTGAGGTCAAGCCAAGCAGCATCCGTGACCATGCCAAGCCCAGCTCCCCAGCCCGCAACGGGGGAATATTTTACTCCCCCTGAGGGACTATTAAGCAAGAGATAACTTTGCGGAGTCTCGGGATAACTTCCTGGCACTACTCGCCCACCCACAAACAAATCAGATTTGCCGTCTCCGTTTACGTCAGCGACTCGAACGCAACTTGTGCTCACGGGCATAGAAGGAAGCGCGGCGGCGTTTTTGGTGAAGTTTCCTTGACCGTCGTTCAAGTAAAGGGCATCTTGCAAAAGCGGGTCGTTGGGCTGAAAATTGGCATACCCTCCGTGGCAAACGTACAAATCAAGGTCTTTATCACCGTCGGCATCGAAAAATACGGCGTCCGAAGCATCGCTCTTCGCGTCTGCCTCAAACGCAGGTTGGGCTTTTTTGGCAAAACGTGGAGCAGCGTCCGAACTGCCTTTTTGTTGTAAAAACAATGCCCCTGCTTGTCCGTTTCCACCTCCAACAAAGACGTCTTCGAGGCCATCGTCATTCACATCGCCTTTGGCAAGACACGGCCCAATGTACGACTGCGGATTAACCATCAAAATCTGACGTTTGAAGTCATTATAGGCTGTCGAAGGCTGTTGGTACGCGATAGGCGAGGAGGTAGGTTGGAAAAGCGGCGTGGGAGAGGCAGTCTTGAAAGAACTCAACGTTGCGTCTTTCTCATTGAGCGTCAGCCATTGGTCACCTTTAACGTTAGAAATGCGTTGTTGTTTGCCGTTAGGCCACGTTACGTGCAGCGAATCGACGGTGGCATTTGTCCCTAATCCAAAATTGAGCACACCCGACACGCTCGACTGATACCCACGCATGGGCATTTGTTCGAGGTACTGAGGTTGGCCTTTTTGGAAAATGGTTACATTGGCACCGATTCCAAAACGATTGTTTTCTGAGCCAGCCAAACTGATTTTGAGGTAGTGGTTTTGGAGCTTTTTGTTGGCATCGTTTTGATAAATAAAAGCGGGGGCATTGATGTTGTTGACCACCAAATCCAAATCTCCGTCGTTGTCCAAGTCGGCATATACCGCACCATTGCTGTTGGAATGTTGCCCCAATCCCCAAGCCAAACCAACGTTTTTGAACGTTAAGTCTTTGTTGTTTTTATAGGCATAATTGACCACGTTTGAGGCGGGCATTTGTTGCACGAGTTTCATAACGTCATCGCGGGTTACGTTGGTCGCATTTTGCTGAAAATCGTTCATGTATTTCAGAAAATCGAGGTTGGTATAGTCGCGAAGGTAGCCATTGGTAATGTAGAGGTCTTTCCAGCCGTCGTTGTCATAGTCAGCAAACAATGCCGCCCAGCTCCAATCGGTGTTGGAAATGCCCGCCATTTGGCCGATTTCGGAGAACCTCACCCCCTGTCCCCCTCTCCTTTCAGGAGAAGGGGTATTGAACCCTCGCCTGGAAGGAGAGGGCAGGGTGAGGTTAAGTTGCAGCATATTCCGCATAAACTGCTTTTGGAAACCCGACCGCACGGTCATGTCAAACTTTTCGTAGTTATCAGGAGCCATGAGCAATTTTTGACGGCGGTTATCTTCGGGCAACATATCGAGGGTAAAAATATCGGGTAAGGCATCGTTGTTCACATCTGCTACGTCGTTCCCCATCGAAAACTGTGAAATATGCCCAATTGACTGCCCAAGTTGGTCGGTAAAACCTCCCTTTTGATTGTTGATGTAGAGGCGGTCGGGGATGGTATAGTCATTGCTTACGTAAATATCAGGCCAGCCATCTTGGTTAAAGTCGGCGATTCCAGCTCCCAAACCATACGAAAGCGGTGAACTATTAATGCCCGATGCAGTAGTAATGTCGGTAAACCGTTTGTTATCGTTCCTAAAAAGTCGAGAGCCACTGACCTCATCATTCATTTTTATCCATTCCGCACTATTGGATTCATTCAAAACGGGCAAAGATTTGATGTTGTGGTTGAGCAAAAACAAATCCAAATCGCCATCGCGGTCATAGTCAAAAAAGTACGCGTTGGTGCTTGAGGCCATGCTGTTAAGGCCATATTCCGCCGCTTGTTCTATGAAGGTAGGAATGCCCTGGGCGTTGTTCCCTTGGTTGATAAACAGCTCATTGGCCTTCTTTTCGGGCATTAAGTTTCCCGAGTGGCAGACGTAGATATCCAAGCGACCATCGCCGTTGACGTCGGCCATGGTTACACCTGTTTTCCAAGGCCCTGGCCGACCTCCCGCTCCCGACGGCAGCGTGATGTCTTCAAATTTCATGTTACCACGGTTGAGGTAGAGTCTATTATCGCTCATGTTGGCCGTAAAATACAGGTCTTCGAGCCTGTCACCGTTGAGGTCACCCACGGCCACGCCTCCTCCATTGTAGAAATATTCGTACATCAATACGTTGGTATTGAGTCCTTCGTTGATGATGTTTTGAAAATCAACGCCTGTTTGTTCGGCGGTTAGCTGCGTAAAAAGTGTGGGTTCGCTGGATGCTTGTTCGTCTTTATCATCTGACGTTTTGGTACAGCTGGCGAGAAAAAAGGTGAAACAAGCAATATAAAGAGTAGATGTTAGCTTCATAAAAAAGTAGGAATCGAAGGTAAATTAGGGAAACTGACGACAAAATTGAATAATATCTTTTAGGTCTTTTTCATTTCTAAAGTCGGGCCTGTTTTCTTGTAAATAATTCGTAATCTGCTTTTTATACTTAGGAAGTATTTTAAAAAGCGATGATTTTGTCGCTTTATAGCAGCTGTTGTTTTTGTCAATAAAGTAATAAGTAGTGTTTTTACTAAAGACAACATCACCTTTGGGGTCAAGCTTTTGGACAGAGCCATTTCCGTTGGAAAAAACGGTAAATGTTCGAATAGATGAGGCTCCTGTTGATTGTTGATATGCCCCAATTTTTTCCAGATTAGCTAACCTAAATTGCTGTTTTCGGCCAAGCCGAACGGAAGAAGAATCGTTGGCTTCGATAAGCAAGTAACCATATTTGGGGGCAAAAACAAAAGGTTGTTTCCCTACAAGAATCATTTTAATCAGTTGCTCATTGGCAAGTGATAGGGTGTCATTTTGTACCCCTACGAAATGAATTTCTCCCAAAAGCAAGTTATAGTTAAGCTGGGCGTTTGTGGTATGCCCATTATAAAAAATAACCTTTCCTGGTTGAAATTGGGGGTAAAAGTATTGCACAGTGGCGGGAATAGCTTTTTTGGGGTCTTCCCCTGCCTTTACCTTAAAAAACTCTTGTGCCTTCATTGGATGAATGAAGAACAGCATTACTAAGAATAAACTAACTGCCTTCATGGTCATGGCTATTTTATTTTTCGCAAAATACTTCTTAGCACAATCAAAACGTGATTCCAGAGGGTTGGGAAAAAACCAAAGTGTTTGGCCAATACTTTGAACCTATCTTGGAGTGATTGACGGTGTTTTTGCACCGATACACCCCCCGTGAGGTAATTGCATAATAGAAAATCAAGGTAAAAGTTTCGGGTTGATTTTTTTAAAATTTCGATTTCCCAGCCAATATCTGCACTCAGGTTTAGGATGTCGTACAGCGGAGCCAAGGCTCGTTTAGCAATAAAGGCTTGGTGACAAACTTTCATTCCCATTGCCATGTCTTGCCAAGTGAGTTGCTGTGGTAGCCGATGTGGTGTAACTTGCGAGCGCAACCCTACTTCGGTACCGTCGTCATTTACAAACATGGCATCGCTGTAATACACATCTGCTTTTTCAGCCAATAAGGGTAATAATTTTGAAAGTACCTTACTGTCTCGAATTTCATCCCCTGCGTTCATGAACCAAACATACTCGCCCGTTGCGTGCTGTAAACCTTTGTTCATGGCATCGTATAAGCCATTGTCGGGTTCGGAAACAAGGGTATTAATCATGGCATGATACGGTTGTGCGATGGCCAATGTATTGTCTTTGGAAGCGCCGTCGATGATGATGTATTCGACAAGGGAGCGCTGAGAACCGTTGATAAAAGCCAGATTTGCAGAAATACTTTCAAGGGTTCTTCCCAAAAAAGTCTCGGCGTTGTACGTAATTGTAATGATGGTTAATACAGGAGACATGAAATGATTTTTTCAAAAACGATGCAGTTTAGGAAAAAAGCGAATGTGTTGCCCCAATCAAAAGAAAAAATCTACCTCCCATGAAGAGGTAGATTTTTTTAGTGAATTGATAGCGATAAAATGACCTAGTAACCAGGGTTTTGAACCAACTTGCTGTTACGGTTCATTTCATCACGGTGAATTGGCAAATAATACATTTTATCCAACCAAGCACGGTTTTCCTTACCAGGGTCGATTTCAAACACTTTGTAAGTGTAATCGTAGCTAGTTGGGTCGTACTTATAAAGCGTAACTGTTTTACCTGCTTTGAGCGTACCCGTTACGTTGATACCGTTGGCCTTACGTCCGAGGGTAGTAGGAGCAATCATCCAACGACGAGTATCGTGGTAGCGTTGCTCTTCCAAGTACATTTCAACGCGTTTTTCGTTGCGTAAACGCTGACGAAGCGCATCTCCAGACTCAGTGAGTGCTGGCATACCCGAACGGAAACGGATTTTGTTAAGCCACGTACGAGCTTCTGCGTCTTGGCCTAATTCGATACACGCTTCGGCATAGTTGAATACCGCTTCGGTATAGCGCAATACTGGCCAAGGAATTTGTTGCCAAGTGTTTTGGTCAACAATCGCTGGGCTAGGATCTACAAACTTACGAGCATAATAACCAGTGTAGCTACCGTTCCAGTCTTCTACCGACGACTTACGAGTGTCGAGTCCGAAAACAGGTACTTTAGAGCTACCGCTTGTGATTTCGTACGTTCCAGTTTGGATTTGGTTGACAGGATCTTTCGCTGCTACGTCGGCCGTACGTGGTTTCCAGTTGGCGCCATCATAAAGAATAGAAGCGTAGAAACGTGGGTCACGGTTGTCGTATGGTTTAGCAGCATGTTCTGCTTTGCTCCAGTCAAATTTGCTACCGTCCATCATTTCGTAGTCGTCCACCATCAACTGAATAGGCGTATTTCCTGCCCAGTTGTGATAACCGTTGGGGCCGTTGAAAAGACCTTGGCGACCACCGTCTTCTTGTTTAGCGTTAATAAAATAACGTGCCATCAAAAGCTCTTTCTCGCCACCGTTTCTTCCCATAGCAATGTTATGGTAGTTGTTAAAACCTTCATCTTTTGAAGCAGGAGCCGATAAGGTAAGTGCATAACCATAGCCCGACAAGTCTAATACGGCTTTGGCTGCATCTTTTGCTTTTTGCCAACGGTCAGCTTGGCTTCCGCTTGTGTAACCAAGTAATTCTGGTTTTGAGAAACTTGCCAATACCGTTGATTTTGCTTTTGCTTTAGTCATATCATGCAAATCACTGGCAGCATACGTAAGAATACGCGCCTTAAGGGCAAGAGCCGCTGCGCGGTTTGCGCGGCCAGCTGCGAGAGATTTACCGTTCAACAAAGTAGCAGCCTCATCACAATCTTTTACGATAGAGTTTACGCATTGCTCAAACGTACTACGCTCAGCGAGGTAGTCAGCTTCCCCCAATTCGTAAGCGCGTTCTACTACTGGAAAACCTCCGTAGTAACGCACCAATTGGTGGTTGTAGTAAGCACGTAAAAACTTAGTCTCGCCTTTTAAACGATCAACCAGCGTTGCGTCAGTAAATAGAGGCTTTTCAAGTTTGCTAAGTGCCAAGTTACAAGCACGAATACGAAGGTACATTTGCTGCCAGCTAAGTGTACCGTTTACCCAACCAATATCGGCAGGGTTTGAACGAGACTCCGTGATGGTTGTAATACCACGACCTGGGTGCGTAAACATTGTCTCGTCAGTGAGAGAAGCAAGCATTTGCTCATTAAAACCACCCTGGCCGAGTCCAGCGTAGATTTCGGTTACAAAGGCTTCACTTAGAGCCGCGTCAGTCCATACCGTCGATTCAGAAAGCTGATCTAAAGGTTTGGTATTGACAAAATCGCCATTGCAGCTAGAAAGAAATAAAGCGGCTGAAACGGCAGTGATAGATAAATAGTTGAATCCTTTCATGTTGTTTCTGTCAAAGAAATTAGAATGTAACTGATAAACCAGCGTTGATAATCCGTTGTTGTGGATAGTATTGACCTGTTGTAGAATCTGATTCTGGGTCAAAATCCTTAAATTTGCTGATTGTGAACAAGTTAAGACCATTGACGTACAAGCGGAAATTATTCATTCCTACCTTGTTTGTTAGAGAAAACGGAAGCGTATAACCTACTTCAAAGTTTTTCAAACGAATATAGTCACGGCTCTTAAACCAGTAGGTGTTACCTCCTGAGAAGTACTGGTCGCTACGGTTAGCGATACGAGGGTGAACGCTGCTTGGATTTTCTACTGTCCAACGGTCAGTGTACATATTTAACAAGTAGTTACCGATGTTACCCATTTCACCTGGACTAACGTATTGTTTTGCACCCGTAGAACCTTGGAATAAGATGTTTACGTCAAATCCTTTGTAACTACCAATCAAACTGATACCTCCTTGGAATTTAGGAATGTTGTTGAACGTAGTACGTACTTGGTCGTCTGGAGTGATTTTTCCGTCACCGTTGTAGTCAAGGTACTTCATATCACCAGGGCGGAGTGTATTTACGATGGCCTTGTAATCAATTTTGTTTTCATTGATTTCTTGCTGATCTTTAAATACTCCGTCATAAATATAAGCCTGTACGGCGTTGATTGGTTTGCCAGTAGTGCGTTGCCAGTCAGGAGCTCCTGGAGCTTCATCCCAGAACAAGATTTTGTTTTGAGCATAGCCACCATTTACGCTTACGTTGTACTTAAATGCACCAGCTTGGTTACGGTAACCAACATTAAATTCCCATCCTTTGTTAGATACTTCACCGATGTTTTGTGCTGGCAAAGTCAAACCAGTTGATTGAGGAACTGAGGCATTTTTAAACCACAAGATGTTAGTACGCTTGTTAGAGAATACGTCAAATTCGAAGCTAACTTTTCCGTCTAGGAGTTGCCCTTCCAAACCGATGTCGGCATTGTTTGCTACTTCCCACGTGATGGTGTTGTTAGGAACGCGAGTTTCGTACAACGTTTTTGTTTCTGTATTATTGATAATATAGCTGCGGAAACCGTAGGTTGACAAGTACTGGTAAGTTGCAAGAGTTTCAGTATTTGGCAAATACACTTGGTCGTTACCCATTTGTCCGTATGACGCACGAAGTTTCAAATAATTGAAAATTGGAAGTGATTTTTTGATGAACTCCTCTTCAGAAAGTACCCAGCCCACCATGGCTCCAGGGAAGAAACCATAACGAGTTGCAGAAGGAAACATGTCCGAACCATCGTAACGCCACAAGAACTCAGCTAAATATTTCTCTTTATAGTTGTAAGCAACCCGACCGAAGTAGTTCAAACGAGCGCGTTCAAAAGCACCACCACCGTTGTTTTTCTCCAAGTCACCACCCGCAAAGATTTGGTCAAGGGCGGTAGAAAGGAAATAACGGCGGTACGCATTGAAGTTATCACCTTGGATAGTTTCTTTGTTGGTACCCGCCAAAACAGTAACACTATGGCCTCCAAAGTTGCGCTCGTATGAAAGAACTCCTCCCAACAAGACGTTGAGCTGATTGGTGTTCGTCAATGTCAAGCGTGGTTCTGCTGGTCCACGCTTACTTGCAATGAGTTTTGGCGTTACGCCGTCTGCCTCAAAGCCAGTTCCGCGTTCGTAGAGCGTCCAAGGTGTTTCCCAACGACGTTGGTTTCTTGACAAAACGTCGATTGAAGCTGTTCCTGTAAATTTCAAACCTTCAACACCAGGGATTTTGATGTCCAACTGACCGTTTGTTTGGAGGTAGTTACGCTTGTCTTGGTCGTAACCAGTGGCATTGGTCGTGATTGTTACTGGGTTTTCACCGTTTTCGATGTCAGGACCAGGGAAGCCATTTGGCCAGTAAGCTGGTTGGTTTGGCTTACCACGCATCAACATACGGAAAATGGCTCCTGCGCTTTTAGTAGGGTATGAGCGGGATTCTTGGCGACCTGCTACCCCTAGGTTTACACTGATAAACTTGTTAACTTTTGCATCCAAGTTGATACGGAAATCGTATTGTTTGTAACCAGTTGCAGAGTTAATATAGTTACCATCTTGATTTTGATAACCAAGCGATGCTAAGTATTTTACGTTCTCACTTCCTCCATTTAACTGAACGTTGTGCCGTACCTGTGGTGACCAGTTTTTGAGCGTAGCGCTATACCAATCAGTATTTGGGTGTCCCCAAGGGTCAGATCCATCTAAGTACTTTTTGAAATCATCAGGTTGATAAGGTGCCTTACGTTGTGCACCAGCAGCGGTTGTATAAACCCCCGCCGATTTATAAGCAGCCGTAGCAGCAGCCCATTCTGATGATGGTAATCCATAAATGTCCAAGTCGTTCAACATTTCGGCGTACTGTGCTGCATTAGCTAACGATGGAAGTTTCGTAGGCTGCGACCAACCTTGGTTCAATGAATACGAAAGTTCTGGTTTACCCGATTTTCCACGTTTGGTGGTAATCAAGATAACCCCGTTAGCCGCACGCGCACCATAGATAGCTGCCGAGGCATCTTTCAAAACCGAGATACTTTCGATGTCGTTAGGGTTGATACGATCTAAGCCCCCTTCACGACCGGGAATACCGTCGATTACGATAAGAGCAGAGTTGTTTCCTAAGGTATTTGAACCACGAATACGAATACCAGCACCGTCGTTACCTGGCTCACCACTACGGTTGGTAGCTACAACCCCTGGTAAACGACCTGCGAGTGATTGTGAAAGGTTAACGGCTGGTGATTTTACCAAGTCACCCCCTTTTACGCTCACAACCGATCCTGTTATGGTTTCTTTCTTTTGAACACCGTAACCTACAACTACGACTTCATTGAGGGATTTTACGTCAACGGCCAAAGTTACATTGACGCTTGAACGGTTACTTACTGGGATTTCTTGCGATAAATACCCAATAAATGAAAATACGAGTACGGCACTTTTTTCATCCGAAACGTTGATGGAGTAAGCGCCGTTGATGTCGCTTGAGGTACCTACCGAGGTTCCTTTGACAACAACACTTACGCCAGGCAATGCCTGCCCTTGCTCATCTGTGATTTTACCTTTGACGGTAATCGCCAGATTCCCTGCGTTGCGTTCAGGTTGGAGTTTAGCAAATACCGCCGATTTGCTTTCTTGACGTGCTTGCCACCGAGTTGCTTCTTGGGCATAACTGCTAACCGTGTGACCCACGAGTAGCATAGCCAGAGGCATTCTTAGCAAACTGAGTTTGTAGCTCACTTTTGTCATAAGAAATTGGGATTATGAAGTTGATAGATAAAATGAAAAAAATTCGGTATCAGAGAAAATCAATTTTTGGAGTTAGGACGAAGAGGCTATAGCGGCCTAAAAACACTCCTCAAGAAGTTGAGTATCAGTGGGTCATAAAGTATGTTTAGGTTGATAGATAGGTGTAAGGTGACGATAAAATCCCTTACATGATATAATGTACAAATATATACTGATATAATGCAATAGTCCTAGCTTAATTTTGCAAATACTGATTGTATTTTGACTAAAAAAGCGATTTTTTTATAATTTTTGAACAAAATATTCTTAGTTGAATAATATATAGTTTTCTTTTGTATTGCTATCATCCAATAATGTTTTTTGAGTTTAGCACCTGACTAAAATTAGTTTGAGTGTGCAAATAAAAATTGTTTTTGTACCATTTTTGATTAAGATACTACCAAAATTGTAAGGAATTTTACCATTAAAAACAGATGGAACGTTTTATAACAAGTTAACTTTTTGCCGTACTTTTGCTGTGATGGAAATCAAGAAGAAAAAGAAGCCTAGCACGACCGAAAAACGGGTCATTGGCCGTAACGACATAATAGATTTCCCTGATTTGGGGCTAACGCACGTTCGTGTAAAAATTGACACGGGCGCTTATACTTCGTCTATCCATTGTTTCAAGATAAGCGTGGAGGAAGGTGTTCTTTCTTTTTTCTTGCCTGCTCATCGCAGTGAAAAGCACCAAAAATTTACGACAGATCAATTTGAGCTAAAAGCCATCAAAAATTCGTTTGGCCAGACTGAAATGCGCTATGTCATCAAAACCAAAGTAATACTTTTTGGCAAAAGCATTAGAACCGAGTTTTCGCTGGCCGACCGTTCTCAGATGCGTTATCCCGTGCTTTTAGGGCGAAAGCTGCTGCGTAGTCGGTTTTTGGTGGATGTCTCTCTCGAAAATTTATCCTATGATTTTATGCAACGCAAAAGTAGGGCCAAAGCGTAGTTAACAAAAACGTAATATTATCTCAACGTACTTCCTTATAATTTTGTCACGTAGGAACATAAAACGCGAGGGTCAAAGGAAGCCTTGTGGAGCGTTCCATTGTTTGTTTTTCCAATTATGAAAATTGCGGTTTTATCAACCAATGCTAAGTTATATTCTACTCGAAAATTAGTCGAGGCCATCGAGAAACGCGACCACGAGGCAGTGGTGATTAACCATGCGTTGTGCCATGTACTCATCGAGGAAGAAAAGCCTGTTATTCTGTATAAAAACAAAGAAATTGAGGGAATCGACGCCGTCATTCCTCGAATCGGCGCATCCGTGACCGACTACGGAAGTGCGGTTGTGCGCCAGTTTGAGATGATGAAAGTCTTTACGACGGTGAAGTCGCAGGCCATCATGCGGTCGCGAAACAAATTGCGAAGCCTGCAAATTCTTTCCAAAGCTGGAGTGCAAATTCCCAAAACAGTTTTTGCCAATCAAGCAAAAGACATTGATAGTTTGATTAAACTGGTGGATGGCCCTCCCGTTATTATTAAACTACTAGAAGGTACCCAAGGCGTGGGCGTGGTGTTGGCGGAGTCTAATAAGGCAGCCAAATCGACGATCGAAGCTTTTTATGGGCTAAAAACCAATGTCTTGATTCAAGAATACATTGCGGAAGCCAACGGAGCCGATATTCGGGCTTTTGTGGTAGGAAACAAGGTGGTAGCTGCCATGAAACGCCAAGGAACGACGGGAGAGTTTCGTTCAAACCTTCACCGTGGCGGAAAAGCAGAAGCCATTTTGCTACCACCCGAAGAAGAAAAAGCAGCTTTACAAGCGGCGAAGGCACTGGGAGTAAGGGTCGCGGGAGTTGATATGATTCGGTCAAATCGGGGGCCGATGATTATGGAAGTAAACTCTTCGCCAGGGTTGGAGGGTATCGAAAAGGTAACAGGTATCAATGTCGCAGACTTGATAATTGGGTATATTGAAGAAAAAAAACCGATGGATGAGGGGGATACGATTGGGGTATAGGTAAAATGTACTATTTTTCGACTTTGAACCTATGATGAAAAAAGTACTCTATGCTCGATATAGCATCCTACAGTAAACAAACTAAATACCTTGTTGCGCTTGACTCCATTATTTTTGGGTTTGATGGCAACCAGCTAAATATCCTTCTGGTAAAACGTGGCCCTGATTCTACCATCGACACTTGGTCGCTGATGGGCGGGTGGCTGGCCGAAAATGAAAATCTCGAACTGTCGGCCGAGCGAATTTTGTACGAACTTACGGGACTGAAGGAGGTTTATCTCGAACAATTATACACTTTTGGGGACATTCACCGTGACCCCATCGCACGCACGGTTTCGGTGGCGTATTTTGCCCTGATTAATGTCGAACATTATGATTCGAGCGTTTCGGAAGTGCATCATGCGCAGTGGTTTCCAGTGAGTCAAATGCCCGACGAGATTTTGTTTGACCACCGCCAAATGATAGACTTGGCGATTCAGAAACTACGCTACAAAGCAGCTTTGCACCCGCTTGGCTTTGAGCTTTTACCCGAAAAATTTACAATTCCTCAGCTTCAAAAACTGTACGAAGCCATCTTTCAGACGACTTTTGATAAGAGGAATTTTAGCCGTAAAATCCTTTCAACGCATTTGTTGGTGAAGTTAAAGGAAAAGCAAAAGTCTTCTAAAAAAGGAGCGTACCTGTACCAAGTCAATGAAGAAAAGTATAAAACGTATAGCAATTCGTTCCTGAATTTTGTCTCAAATCCTGAATTTTAACGATACTAAAAAGAGGCTGTCCAAAAAGTCTGGTATCACCAAATTATCTTCGGCGTCTGTTCAACCTCACGGCAGCGGCCGACCGTCCCCTAAATCCCCCTCACGGTACGCCGTCGCGGCCTTTCTGGAGATGGGGACTTTAAAAGCCCTTCTCCTGGAAGGAGAAGGGTTGGGATGAGGTTGAAACCAAAGAATATTTTGTAACCTGTTACTTTTTGGATAACCTCTTTTGTGTTTTTCGCTATTAGCTGATTGCTAACCGCTTATCTAAGCTGTTTGTGCTTCGCGGTGGATAATCGCTTCGCGGTCAGGCCCTGTTGAGATAAAGCTAATTGGAAGTTTCAATTCGGCTTCTAAAAACTCAATGTAAGCAGCAAGTTCTGCTGGAATCTCGTTGTACGAATGAAGGTTTTCTAGTGATGTAGCCCAGCCCTTCAACGTTTTATAAACAGGCGTTACTTCTTCGTCGCAAAGGTCGTAAGGAAGCTGGTCTGTAGTGCTACCGTCGGGCAATTGGTAGTGCGTACAAATTTGAATTTCATCAAAAATATTCAATACATCGACTTTCATCATGACCAACTGCGTCACGCCGTTGATCATAATGGCGTATTTGAGGGCAGGAAGGTCAATCCATCCACAACGGCGCGGGCGCCCCGTGGTTGAACCAAACTCACGTCCTTCTTGACGGATACGTTCTCCAACTTCATCCAACAATTCGGTAGGGAATGGGCCGCTTCCTACGCGTGTGCAGTAAGCTTTGAAAATCCCGAATACTTCGCCGATGTGTTTTGGTGCAACCCCCAAGCCAGTACAAGCCCCCGCAGCAGTGGTGGTAGAACTGGTTACAAAAGGATACGAACCAAAGTCAATGTCCAACAATGAGCCTTGGGCACCTTCTGCCAATACCGTTTGACCAGCTTCGAGTGATTCGTTCACTACGTATTCGCTGTCAACAAATTGGAATTGTTTGAGGAATTCGATTGCTTCAAAGAACGCTTGTTCAGCTTCGGCGAGTGAGGTTTCAAACTCATAGTTATAAAACTTGAGGATTACCTTGTGCTGATCCACTAGGTGGCTGTACTTTTCTTTGAAATTTGGAGAAAGGATATCGCCCATTCGCAGCCCCATCCGCGCTACTTTGTCTTGGTAAGTAGGGCCAATACCGCGTAACGTAGAGCCAATTTTGGCAGCACCTTTGGATTGTTCGTAGGCGGCATCAAGCAAGCGGTGGGTTGGAATAATGACTGCCGCTTTTTTTGAGATAAACAAGTTTTTATCAAGTGGGAGATTGAACTTAGCCAAGCCATCAATTTCTTTTTTGAGGACGATGGGATCAAGTACAAGCCCGTTTCCGATAACGTTTTTGATTTCAGGACGGAAAATCCCCGACGGAATTTGGTGCAAAACGTGCTTAAAACCGTCAAATTCGAGTGTATGCCCCGCATTAGGCCCACCTTGGAAGCGTGCCACCACTTGGTATTGTGGCGCCAAAACGTCCACTATTTTCCCTTTTCCTTCGTCGCCCCATTGGAGGCCGAGTAATACATCAACTTTCATTAGAAATTATAACCCCTAACCCTGAAGGGGATTTTATTGGATGTGATACATGCCCATAGGGTTGGGGTTGGGCACGGTGCATGTTGGGCAAGTAGCCCCTCTCCGCACTATTCAACTTCTATTCTTTTGGGCCGTTCGGCGATGGCCTTGGTTTTATTTTCACAGTTTGCCCGTTGGCAATTACCATAAAAAATTAACGAGTGATGAAGTACGTTAAATTTAAGAAGTTCGCCCACCATGTTTTGAATATTTTGGACGCGAGGGTCACAAAACTCCATTACTTGGTGGCAATCCATACAAATAAGGTGGTCGTGTTGGCGAGAGCCGTAAGCTTTTTCGTATTGGGCTAAATTTTTGCCAAACTGGTGTTTCGTAACCAAATCACAGTCAACGAGTACATCCAATGTATTATAAACAGTTGCCCTACTTACCCGATACTTTTTGTTTTTCATCGAAATATACAGCTCATCCACGTCGAAGTGGTCTTCACGGGTGTATATTTCTTCCAATATCGCAAATCGCTCAGGGGTTTTGCGAAGCCCTTTGCGCTCTAAGTAGGCAGTCAGAATGCGCTTCGCAGCTTCTAAGTTTTCGTGCTTGGCCTGTGGCATGATTACAATAAGAAAATTTGAAAATTTGAAAATTTGAAAATGAACCTTGGTTTTCAAATTGGGTGCATTGGCAAATTTTCAAATTAGAATAGCAAAAGTACTAATTTTCAATCAAACCGCGCTACTTTAAATACACCATCTACTTTTTCGATTTTGTGGATGAGTTGTTCTAAGTGCCGGGTGTCATAAACATACAGTTTGATGAGTCCTTCAAAGAGCCCTTCTTCGGTTTCTACCGAAATAGAACGAATATTAATGTGGAGCTCATTGGATATAATCCGAGTCAAATCATTGACCAATCCCACGCGGTCGGTGCCGTCAATGCGGAGTCCTGCCAAAAAAGCAATTTTTTGTTGTGACGTCCATTTTGCTTTAATGACGCGGTTGCCGTGGTTCGACAAAAGCTCTGGGGCATTGGGGCAGGTAGTTCGGTGAATTTTGATGCCTTCGTTGACCGTCACAAACCCAAACACGTCATCGCCAGGAATAGGATTGCAGCATTGAGCCAAGATGTAGTCAATCTTGTCCATGTCTTCGCCAATGAGCAGTGCGTCGGCATCGGTGCGCTCGCCGTGCATTTTTTTGAGCTCTTTGGTAAACTGCTTACCGTCTTGGAGGTCGTCGGTATTGATTTTGGCTTGTATGTTCTGTTTTGCCTCTTTCTCCTGTTTGAATTTCTTGATTTCGTCAGGTTGAATGTAGGCTTTTCCAAAACGATAATAAAGGTCGCTGGGGGTTTTACAGTTAAAATAGGCCCTCAGCTGATTGATCAGCTCAAGGGTAACGTCAAGGTGTAAGATTTTACACTTTTTCTCAATAATACTACGGCCATCGCTGATGTATTGTTTGTTTTCTTCCTTGATAAGTTCTTTGATACGGGCTTTGGCCTTGGAGGTCACTACGAACTTGAGCCAATCTTCGCTTGGTTTTTGACGTTTGGCCGTGATGATTTCCACTTGGTCGCCGTTGTTTAGTGGCTGACTAATGGGCACCAACGTATTATTAACTTTTGCCGCGATGCAGCGTGCGCCAACTTCAGAGTGAATGTCAAAAGCAAAATCGAGGGCTGTTGCACCGCGTTGTAGTACCCGAAGCTCACCTTTTGGGGTAAAGACAAAAACTTCTTCGGCAAACAAGTTACTGCGGAAATCGTCCAAAAACTCCAATGCGGCCGATTTGCTGTCTTTGGTTGCTTCGAGCATTTCGCGGACTTGGTTAATCCACTGGTCGATTCCTTGCCCCGTGCGGGTGTCGTTGCCTTTGTATTTCCAGTGGGCAGCTACTCCTTTTTCGGCAATTTCATCCATTCGTTTTGAACGAACTTGTACTTCCACCCACTGTCCTTTGTCGGCCCCTTCGGGGCGATACATTACTGTGATGTGCAACGATTCGTAGCCGTTGGCACGGGGCGTGGCCAACCAATCCTTGAGGCGGTCGATATTGGGCGTGTAGTGGTCGGTAACGATCGAGTAGGCGTGCCAGCAATCTGATTTCTCCGCCTTAATGTCCACCGAATTCATAATAATCCGTACGGCAAACAAATCGTAGATTTCTTCAAAGGGCTTTTTTTGCTTCCTCATTTTGTTCCAAATCGAATAAATCGACTTGGGGCGCCCTTTAATTACAAAGTCATAGCCTTGTTCTCTGAGGTCGATGTCAATAGGTTCGATAAACTTATTAATAAACCTATCGCGGGAGGTTTTGGTCGCACGCAGTTTGTTTTTGATTTCCTCGTAGCTTTCGGGCTCGGTATATTTGAGGTAGAGGTCTTCAAGATCGGTTTTTATCGAGTGCAATCCCAAACGGTGGGCGAGTGGGGCATAGATAAAGATAGTCTCGGACGCAATTTTTAGCTGCTTGTCACGCGCCATGCTATCGAGGGTGCGCATGTTGTGGAGGCGGTCGGCGAGCTTAATCATAATGACCCGAATGTCGTCCGAGAGCGTAAGGAGCATCTTACGGAAGTTTTCGGCTTGTTGCGACGTGCCAAACTCAAACTGTCCCGAAATTTTGGTTAGGCCGTCGATGATTTGGGCAACCTTAGGCCCAAACTGATGCTCGATGTCTTTGAGGGTGTAGTCTGTATCTTCTACTACGTCGTGAAGCAGCGCACATATAATAGAGGTAGTACCGAGGCCAATTTCCTCAACGCATATTTGGGCGACGGCGATGGGGTGGTAGATATACGGCTCTCCCGACTTGCGGCGCATGTCTTTGTGAGCTTCTACCGACAGATTGAACGCTTTCTTAATTTTTTTGGCGTCATCATCTTTTAAGAAGGGTTTGGCGGCGCGTAATAGTTTTCGGTACCTTTTAAGAATTTCTAAGCGCTCCAATTCCAAATCAATTTCTACTTCGATGGGCATGTTATTGGTGTTCGGTCATCCGAAATTTGTTGTACTCAATACGACTAAGGTAATAAATCGTTGTGTTTTTAACAAGTTTTTTATGAAGTAGTAAAAAAAAATAGACATTTTTTTTGAAGGTAAATTATTGATTTATAGCAAGTATAGGCCAAAAGAGATAGCTTTCTGTTTTTAAGAAAGATAAAAAAAATAAAAAAAAGCTTGCATCTTGTATTTACAAAAGGTAGTTTTGCATCCCCAAACACACACGCTGCGGGCGTGGTGAAATTGGTAGACATACCAGACTTAGGATCTGGCGCCGCAAGGCATGGGGGTTCGAGTCCCTCCGCCCGCACTATCTGGTTTTATAAATGAGTGATTTAGTGACTTAGTGATTTAGTGATTTCTTACCCACTTTTTCGCTAACCTAATTCACTCATTTTTTTTATAGCATATTTTCAAAATCCCCAATTCAGAAATTTAAACATATATCATGGAGGTTCTGTTAGAAAAAAGCACACCCACCAATGCCACGCTAACCATCAAATTAGCGAAAGAGGATTATCAACCAAAAGTAGATAAAACAATCAAAGATTATAGCAAGCGCGTAGCTTTGAAAGGTTTCCGTCCTGGAAAAGTACCTGCTAATGTAATCCAGAGAATGTACGGTAAAAGCATTGTTATCGACGAAGTGAATAACTTGCTTTCTGAAACCGTAAGTAACTATATCCGTGATAACAAACTTGCCGTAGTGGGCGACCCACAAATTAACCGTGAAAAAACAGATGCGGTTAATTGGGACAAACAAACGGAATTTGAATTTAGCTACGAATTAGGTTTAGCCTCTGATTTTGAGGTGAATATCGGTGCATTGCCTGCGGTTTCTTCTTACACGATTGAGGCAGGAGAAAAGGAACTTAACGACACCATCGAAAACCTTCGTACGCAGTTTACGGGCCAAATCAACCCTGAAACGTCGGAAGCGGGTGATATGCTTTACGGTGAATTGAAGCAAGTCGGTGGCGAATTTTCTACTAAAACGGCGATTCCTTCAAAACAAATCAAAGAAGAAGCACAAGCTAAATTCGTTGGTTTGACCAAAGGAAGTGAAGTAACATTTGATATTCGTGATACGTTTGTGGATGACAAAGCTATTGCGCTTTTGACGGGTAAAAAAGAGGAGGAAATCGCTGAATTTGCGGGTGAATACGCTTTTGTGGTAGAAGACATCACGCGCCAAGCGCCTTCAGAAATCAACCAAGAGTTTTTTGATAAGGTGTTGGGCGTAGGTAAAGCAGAAGACGAGGAGTCGTTCCGCTCACAAGTGGCCGAAATCATCCAACGTAACTACGCACGTGAAGCAGATTCATTATTGCGCCGTGACATCGACCAGTTGTTGTTGGACAACATCCAAATCGACCTTCCTGAGGCGTTTTTGAAAGATTGGTTGTTCCAATTGAACGAAGGTAAATTTACCGCAGAACAAATCGACGCTGATTATCCACAATTTACAAAATCGTTGAAGTTGTCGTTGATTAAAAACAAATTAGCCGAGCAAACCGAAATCAAAGTAGAGCAATCAGAAGTGATTGCGCGTGCTGAGGACATGGTTCGTGAGCAATTTGGTATCTATGGCGATTCAATGGGCGACCAGATGGAAGAAACCATCCGCAAAATTGCGATGAACTACCTAACGACCGAAAAAGAGAACAACTACTCGAAGATGTTCAACTTGGTGTTTGACGATAAAGTGTTTGAGTACTTGAGCGGCCAAGTGGCAGTTGAGGCAAAAACAATTGACGTAGAGCAGTTCAAAGAAATTGTGAACGCGTTGAGCTAATCACATACATGTATTGCTTAGATTAGGAGGTCGCCACACAATGGCGGCCTCTTTTATTTGGACTCATCGCTATGGAATCACTAACTGCACTTATCAAACATTTTTGGCCAACTGTTACGCCCGATTTTGAAGTGGCGCTGAAAGAGGCGGTCGTCAGGGAAGAAATTGCCAAAAAAACGGTGATTTTACAAGAAGGGCAAGTGGCCAAAAAGATGTACTTTGTCGAAAAAGGCTGCTTGCGGGGGTATTATCTAAAGGAAGGCGCTGAGGTAAACTCGTGGTTTATGAAAGAGGATGATTTTGTCATATCTATTGTCAGTTTTTATACCCAACAACCCTCCGAAGAACTGATTGAGACGCTTGAAGATTGTGTTTTGTGGTCAATTTCGTACCAACGACTTCACCAGTTGTATCTCCAGCATCCAGGATTTAACCAAGTTGGGAGGCTGCTGACGGAGCGTTATTATGTATTGAGTGAACAGCGAACACAAAACCTACGTAAAAAAACAGCTGACGAGCGATACCGTCAGCTGATTACGTCTTTTCCAGCTATTAGCAAGCGAATACCACTCAAGTACATCGCGTCGTACTTGGGAATTACCTCCGAAACCCTGAGCCGCTTGAGGGCAAAGAAATGGTAAAACTGGGTTTTAAAATTGACGGGGATAGTTCTACGTTTTCTTCACCAATACAATAACTCCCGACGCCCAAGTCATTTTAACCATTTGAAAACGGGAGTCATTTTCGAGGGTTTGAATGAGGTTTTCCACTTTTTTATCGTGTCCATCGGGCCAATTGGGCTGCGGTAACATATCGTCGATGATATAAAAACCGCCTTCTTTGACCAAAGCCAAAGTTTCTTCCAAGTGGTTGTATTTGCCAGGCCACGTATCGGCAAAAATCAGGTCAAAATGATTTTGCGGGAGTTTCACAATGACGTCCTCCCCTAAACTGTGAATGAGTTCTAGCCTTGAATCCGAACCAAGGTGTTTTTGGGCAATTTGGATGAGTGCCTCGTCCGATTCTACCGAAATGAGGTGAGCGTCGGATGTCATACCTTCGAGCATCCAAGCCGTTGCTCGTCCTGCACCCGTACCAAGTTCAAGAAATTTTCCAGCGGGTTTGCTGGCCACAAACGTCCGAAGAAATGCTCCAGTGAGGTCATCGGAGGGCTGGCCAAAGCTAATGGCTGCGGCATCGGCGTCGATGGCGGCGAGGAGGACGGGTTTTTGAGGGATGGGTAAGTCGGTCATCATTAATTTCTGTCTATCTTTGTTTAAAGAAAGCGAGAAACGATGCAAAAATATCCGATAGGAATTCAGAATTTTCAAGAGCTTATCACGGGGGGGTATCTCTATGTTGATAAAACAGCGTTGATTTACCGCTTGGTAAGCAGGGGGAAATACTATTTTCTGTCTCGCCCTCGTCGTTTTGGGAAGTCGCTGTTGGTGAGTACGTTACAGGCGTTGTATGAAGGCCGAAAGGAGCTTTTTGAAGGGTTGTACATTGGTGACAAATGGGATTTTAGCCAGACGAACCCCACGCTTGTGATTTATTTTAATCAGATGAGTTTGCGTGATGTGGGTTTGGAACAATCGCTGATAACGACGTTGCGTAACGAAGCGCGCCGCCACGATTTAGTGTTAGAGAGTGAAGGGGTGGGCTTTATTTTTCAAGAGTTAATCGAGA
Source organism: Runella sp. R0.1_18 (assembly GCF_057652155.1). NCBI lineage: Bacteria > Pseudomonadati > Bacteroidota > Cytophagia > Cytophagales > Spirosomataceae > Runella > Runella sp. R0.1_18. The sequence goes on along the minus strand of NZ_JBYFCK010000015.1, from coordinate 96,544 downwards.
AACTGCACGTCAAGACGGGTCGAAAAGTGGTGGTGTTGGTGGATGAGTACGACAAACCGATAGTGGATTACTTGGAGGAATTACCCATTGCGCACTTGAACCGTCAGTTGTTGAAATCGTTTTACGGAATACTCAAACCTTCGGACGAGCATTTGGAGTTTGTGTTGCTGACAGGCGTGAGCAAGTTTGCGAAAGTGAGTGTGTTTTCTGATTTGAATAATTTGCGAGACCTTACCCTTAATCCACAATTTTCGGATTTGGTTGGTATTAACCAAGAAGAACTTGTTTTGAATTTTAAGGCAGAAATTTCAGACTTAGCCAGAGAAAGAGGGATTACGGAGGAGGTATTTTTGGGTCAAATCAAGCATTGGTACAACGGCTACTCTTGGGGGGGCAAGGTCAGTGTTTACAACCCCTTTTCGTTGCTCAACTTTTTTGCGGACAACGGTAGTTTCCAAAATTACTGGTTCAGTACAGGGACGCCTACGTGGTTAATTGGCTTGTTGCGTAGCCAAGGGATTTATCAGATAGAGGGTCAGGAGGTATCGGCCATTAGTTTAGATACCTTTGATATTGAACGGTTAGAAGTTTATCCTATCTTATTTCAAACGGGCTATTTGACGATACTTTCAGAGGAAGATGGGATTTATGTGTTGGATTATCCTAACCAAGAAGTGAAGCAATCGTTTTTGCAATATCTGTTGCAAGGCTATCGTCAAGGTTCATTGGGAGAGGGCTTACCTTTGGTATTACATCTTCGGAATGCTTTACAAAACAACGACTTAGCCAAAGCGATGGAGGTGATAAATACCGTGTTTTCGTCGTTGCCTTATGATTTGTGGCAAAATGAGAATGAGCGTTTCTACCATGCACTTATTCATTTGACTTTTACATTGTTGGGCGTGTATGTACAGTCAGAAGTTCACACTTCACGGGGTCGTTGTGATGCGTTGGTGCAAACGCAGCGTTATGTGTATGGGTTTGAATTTAAGTTAGATAAGACATCATCGGAGGCATTGTCACAAGTAAAAACGAAAGGGTATTTGACGCCCTACCGTCAACTGGGGAAAGAATTGGTGGCAGTGGGCGTCAATTTTTCGACGGCAACGAAATCGGTTGAAAGCTGGGAGGTAGCGGTTTTAAATTGATACGCTGACAAAATTTGGGTCTATCTTTGTTTAAAGAAATTTAGGGACGATGCAAAAATATCCGATAGGAATCCAGAATTTTCAAGAGCTTATCACGGGGGGGTATCTCTATGTTGATAAAACAGCGTTGATTTACCGCTTGGTAAGTAGGGGGAAATACTATTTTCTGTCTCGCCCTCGTCGTTTTGGGAAGTCGTTGCTGGTGAGTACGTTACAGGCGTTGTATGAAGGCCGAAAGGAGCTTTTTGAAGGGTTGTACATTGGTGACAAATGGGATTTTAGCCAGACGAACCCCACGCTTGTGATTTATTTTAATCAGATGAGTTTGCGGGATGTGGGTTTGGAGCAATCGCTGATAACGACGTTGCGTAACGAAGCGCGCCGCCACGAGTTAGTGTTAGAGAGTGAAGGGGTGGGCTTTATGTTTCAAGAGCTTATCGAAAAGTTGCACGTCAAGACGGGTCGAAAAGTGGTAGTGTTGGTAGATGAATACGACAAACCGATAGTGGATTACTTGGAGGAACTACCCATTGCGCACTTGAACCGTCAGTTGTTGAAATCGTTTTACGGAATACTCAAACCTTCGGACGAGCATTTGGAGTTTGTATTGCTGACAGGTGTGAGTAAGTTTGCGAAAGTGAGTGTGTTTTCTGATTTGAATAATTTGCGAGACCTTACCCTTAATCCACAATTTTCGGATTTGGTTGGTATTAACCAAGAAGAACTTGTTTTGAATTTTAAGGCAGAAATTTCAGACTTAGCCAGAGAAAGAGGGATTACTGAGGATGTATTTTTGGGTCAAATCAAGCATTGGTACAACGGCTATTCTTGGGGGGGCAAGGTCAGTGTTTACAACCCCTTTTCGTTGCTCAACTTTTTTGCGGACAACGGTAGTTTTCAAAATTACTGGTTCAGTACAGGGACGCCTACGTGGTTAATTGGCTTGTTGCGTAGCCAAGGGATTTATCAGATAGAGGGTCAGGAGGTATCGGCCATTAGTTTAGATACCTTTGATATTGAACGGTTAGAAGTTTATCCTATCTTATTTCAAACGGGCTATTTGACGATACTTTCAGAGGAAGATGGGATTTATGTGTTGGATTATCCTAATCAAGAAGTGAAGCAATCGTTTTTGCAATATCTGTTGCAAGGCTATCGTCAAGGTTCATTGGGAGAGGGCTTACCTTTGGTATTACATCTTCGGAATGCTTTGCAAAACAATGACTTAGCCAAAGCGATGGAGGTGATAAATACCGTGTTTTCGTCGTTGCCTTATGATTTGTGGCAAAATGAGAATGAGCATTTCTACCACGCGCTTATCCATTTGACGTTTACGTTGTTGGGGGTATATGTACAGTCAGAAGTTCACACTTCACGGGGTCGTTGTGATGCGTTGGTACAAACGCAGCGGTATGTGTATGGGTTTGAATTTAAGTTAGATAAGACATCTTCGGAGGCGCTGGCACAAGTAAAAACGAGAGGGTATTTGACGCCCTACCGTCAACTGGGGAAAGAGTTGGTGGCAGTGGGCGTCAATTTTTCGACGGCAACGAAATCGGTTGAAAGCTGGGAGGTAGCGGTTTTAAATTGATACGCTGACAAAATTTGGGTCTATCTTTGTTTAAAGAAAGCGAGAAACGATGCAAAAATATCCGATAGGAATCCAGAATTTTCAGAAATTGCGAGAAGGTGGGTTTGTTTATATTGACAAAACGGCCTTCATTTATCGGCTTACCCAGCAAGCAGGTTACTATTTTCTATCGCGTCCTCGTCGATTTGGGAAGTCATTGTTGGTGAGTACGTTACAGTCGTTGTATGAAGGCCGAAAGGAGCTTTTTGAAGGATTGTACATTTTTGATAAATGGGATTTTAGCCAGACGAACCCCACGCTTGTGATTTATTTTAATCAGATGAGTTTGCGTGATGTGGGTTTGGAGCAATCGCTGATAACGACGTTGCGCAACGAAGCGCGCCGCCATGAGTTAGTGTTAGAGAGTGAAGGGGTGGGCTTTATGTTTCAAGAGTTAATCGAGAAACTGCACGTCAAGACGGGTCGAAAAGTGGTAGTGTTGGTAGATGAATACGACAAACCGATAGTGGATTATTTGGAGGAACTACCCATTGCACACTTGAACCGTCAGTTGTTGAAATCGTTTTACGGAATACTCAAACCTTCGGACGAGCATTTGGAGTTTGTGTTGCTGACGGGCGTGAGTAAGTTTGCGAAAGTGAGTGTGTTTTCGGATTTGAATAATCTCAATGACATAAGTTTAGATGACGATTACGCTAATTTGGTAGGGATAAATCAATCTGAATTGGAAGCCAGTTTTGAGGAAGAGATTAGCGCTTTTGCACTAAAACAAGAAATTTCTAGAGAAGCGTTTCTGGAGAAAGTGAAAGAGTGGTACAATGGGTATTCATGGAACGGGGTTGATAGGGTTTATAATCCTTTTTCATTATTAAATTTCTTTTCAAAGAGAGGCGCTTTTCAAAATTACTGGTTCAGTACAGGCACACCTACTTGGTTGGTAAAACTGGCGAAGGAGAAGTTTTTGTACGATTTTAGTCACTTGTCAGTGACAGAAGATGAACTCAATTCGTTCGACATCGACAATCTTCGTCCGATAACGTTGTTATTTCAAACAGGCTACCTAACCATTGCCAATTATAGCCCAGAGGACTATTTATACACACTTGATTTTCCTAATCAAGAAGTAAAACTCTCGTTGAATCAGTATTTGTTGAAGGCGTATCGGCAAGATGAAAGTGAAGGAGCTTTGTCGATGGTAGTACATCTTCGGAATGCTTTGCAAAACAATGACTTAGCCAAAGCGATGGAGGTGATGAATACCGTGTTTTCGTCGTTGCCTTATGATTTGTGGCAAAATGAGAATGAGCGTTTCTACCACGCGCTTATTCATTTGACTTTTACATTGTTGGGCGTGTATGTACAGTCAGAAGTTCACACTTCACGGGGTCGTTGTGATGCGTTGGTACAAACGCAGCGTTATGTGTATGGGTTTGAATTTAAGTTAGATAAGACATCATCGGAGGCGTTGGCACAAGTAAAAACGAAAGGGTATTTGACGCCCTACAAACCACTGGGGAAAGAATTGGTGGCAGTGGGCGTCAATTTTTCGACGGCAACGAAATCGGTTGAAAGCTGGGAGGTTGAAATTATTTTGTAGCGTATTGACTCAAATCAGGGCGTTTGAAATCAGTAAAAATGCTTTCGGGAAGTTTATCAAACACCATGATGTCGGTAAGGTCACGGTCACCACGCTCACCCGAAAGAAGGATTTTTCCGTGTTTTTTGTAGTCAATCCAAGGGCGAACGAAGCCTGGTTTCTCGGCATCAAATTTGGGATAATACGCCCACTGCCACACCAAATGATTGGCTTTGTTGAGCCATACTTTATACTTGTTGTCAGGCGTATTTCCTACGTTCTTGAATGTCAATTGGATGACGTCGGCATCGGCGCCGTCTTGCGTTTTTTCTTCGCCGAGGTACTTTAGGGTTACTCCCGAGTCTTTGAGTTTGAAAGGCATAGTGAGCCAATATCCGTCGTTAATCCAAGCGCCTTTTCCCTGTTTTAGATACTTGGCTAATGAGTCTGGGTGGGTTTGTTCTTGGCCATATTTGAAAATTCGTCCTTTTCCATCATTGATGTTTATTAGGATGGTTTGGTCGTTGTTGACATTGTCGATACGAACGTTTCCTGTCCATTTATCCCAAATTAATTTTCGGTTTCCGAAGAAGTTCCAAGCAATAAAATGGGTTTTGTCCCAATTTTTTCGCCCTCCCATGGCTTCCATGGCTTTGTCGGCGAGTTCGATGGCCTTTAAATCGGAGCCTGCTTGGTCAAAACCTGCAGCTGCGGGGTTGTTTTGGGCAAAAAGACAGGTGGAAGTTGCCAAATAAAGAAAAAATCCGAGGATAAAATGTTGTTTCATACAAGTGGTTTTTGAGTTAAAATCCGTAAAAAGGGTGCTTCTACTGACCTAATTGATGATAGTCATCAAGATAACTGATTTTTGTCATACATTTTTCAGTTTTATAGAGAGAATTTTACATCGTTCAATTCAACCACACACAACGATGAGAGCAATATTAGTTCCGATAGATTTTTCTGAAAATTCACAACGAGCTTTGGAGTTTGCGCAGGAAATAGCCGAACGTTACGACGCAGGTATATCATTGGTTCACGCGTTTCATCCGCCCGTTGTGGATCCCAACTTGCCAGCTGAAACGCTTGTAGCGTTGGCTGAACAAACCGAAAAACTCAATCAAGAGACACTCTTGAAGTGGGAAAGTGATTGTAGAGCAGATGGTTTTGCGTGCCAAAGTAAACTCGTGTACGGCGCCGCAGCGGAAGTGGTTTTGGAAGAAATCAAAACGCAAAAGCCGATTTTGGTGGTGATGGGGAGAACAGGAAAAGGTGGTTGGTTGGATAAAATTATTGGCAGTGTAGCGGCTGGCGTTGCAGCAAAAGCAAGTTGTCCTGTGTTGGTTTTACCACCCCAAACAGAAACTCGTACGATTCGGAAAATAGTGTATGCGACCGAACTCGAACGCCCCGAAGAAAATGCACTTGGGTTTGCATTCAACCTCGCCGAGCACTTTAAAGCGGAGCTTGATTTAGTAAAAGTAAGAGCGCCTTTTGAAGTGGATGTGTTTAACGATGAAGAGTTTATGCAGGACATTGCGGCGATTTTGGGTACAAAAAAGTACACTTTGCAGGTCATAGAAGCCGACACAGTTGTGGGAGGTCTCCAAACCTACGCCGAAGAACAAAACGCGGATTTGATCGTGATGGCAACGCGCAAACGTGATTGGCTATCGGGTATTATCAATCCAAGCGTGTCAAAAAAAATGGTACTCGCTACGAACATTCCCGTGCTTGTGTGCCACTTAGAAATTGTAGAGACATTAGGAGTATAGTGCTGAACATAGCACTCAAACTATAAAAATCTTGCGAGAATGGGTTGTTTATAGCACACCTAGGTTCGGTTTGAGCCTAGGTGTCTTTGTTTTTAGAAGTCGCCCGTGTAAAATGGGCTAACGACATAATGGCTAGAGTCGCGCTGTAAGCGATTGGGTGCACGTTCTATCCAAACGACATAATCGGTTTGGCCTTTTAGTCGATTGAGAATACCTGAAAAATCTTCCTTTGTTTGACGTTTATGGGCATAGACTTTGGCTACTTGCCGAATATGTACCTTATGAAGTTCTTTTAGGGTAATTTCTTTGCCATCAACAAATAGGGTGACATTCTCTTGGTATTTTGGATAGATGTCTAAGTATTTGTCGGGTCGCACATAGACCATCGTTCCCTGTCGTTTGAAGAAACTTGCTTCCAACAATTGATTCATGTTGCCCGACCAAGTTCTTTCCGCTTTTTCGCGAGTTTCGGCGGGATTGGTTTGAGCGCCTCTCACTTTATCTTTGAAAGAAACGTCGTATAAAGATTGTTTTAAGGTGCTGTTGTGGGTAAACAAACCTTCTTGCGTTAAGACCTGAGAAAGCACATTGGGGTAGTCAGACGGCAGAATTTTGGGATAACAACCCACTTCTGGGTCGTAACAAAAATCAAAAAAGGCCATTTTGTATCCTTCTGATGTCTCGTCTCTTCGTTTGATAATCTTCATGGTTTCGCTGCCATAGTCGCCCAAAATCACGTTTTTGATGCCTGAAATGCGCCCTTCCGCGTCACGTTCGATGCCTTGAAGTTCAAAGGCAACTCCGTGTTTTTTTAGTGCTTTGTAAATGGCAGCAATGTCTTTATCGGTGGCGTACGGGGTAATAACGCCATAAAGTTTTCCCTTTTTGGCGACCAAATAACGGGTTCCGAACTCGGAGGGACTCAACGACGTACGTTGGGCGGGTGAGTAGGATTGCAAACACATTAAAATAACGCCTATGGCCACCACAAACGAGGCATATCGCCAGCTGCTTCGCCACGTTGGGGTTCGATTCATCATCTTAATGCGACTTTTGAGCAGCGATTGATTGAAGTGGTTGGTAAACGTAAAATGTTCGGGGGATGTGAGGGTTTTCATGGCTTTATTCGTGTTCGGTAAAAACCAAAATATAATGTTGCCTTAAAAGTTTATTTTCTTGCCAAGTTTCTTTAAAAATGGCCGAGTAAAAGTCTTTAATATGTATTTTTTCTACCTCCTCAAGTGTTGATGGATTACCATTTAATAAAATAATGTCGTTACGCCGTGGTTGGGCAATGTTGAGAAAATCGTTTTCTGTTAGATTGAGATATTTTGATTGTTTTACAAGGGAATTTTGAGGAGTTGGCTTGGCCAGTTTTAGTAAGGTTTCTTTTGTAATTGACGTGCTTCCTCCTGGGCCTAAACTCTCGCTAGTTTTTATTTCCAAATAGCTGATTCTGTTTTTTTGCTGTAGTGCCTGAGCTAATTGGTCGTCTTTTTGTGCTATAACCTTTAGTTCATCTGGCATTTTTTGACTATCAATTGTACCACAACTTTTTTTGATTAAAGAAACATAGCCTCCATGTGAACTTACGGGTTTGTCGTAATTGTCAGGGATAAACGATTTATAACCACAACCATTTCCCTTTGCCTCAACTGAAATAATGAACGAATTAAGTGGATCTAACTGGAAGCCTGATACTTCAAAAGTTTGGTTATGTTTGACAAATTCTTTCTTCATATCTACCAAATCTTCCATTGTTGTTTTAGGGGTAATTAGCCAATAAAGCGCATCATTTTTATAAATGATATATTTTGTTGCCGAAATGTATTTTTGAGTATCGGTGTTGACAACAACTGGGTTTTGAAGAGCTGGTAATGATGCTGAGTCCAAAGAAGAGAGAACAGGAGCTTCAAAAATAAAATCATTGAAGATAGTTTCATTTTTTGCTTTTGGAGTCAGAACTGTCTCTAATTCAGGAACATTCTTAACGATTTGTGCTGCGACTTTTTCCCGATAAGGCTTTGTAAACGCCGCGCATACCCAAATTGAGGCAATAAATAGCCCATATTTGCCAAAGGCTTTCCAACTAGATTTGCGTTTGTTCATCATCGCAATCCGACTTTTGAGCAGCGATTGATTGAAGTGGTTGGTAAACGTAAAATGTTCGGGGGAAGTGAGGGTTTTCATGGCTTTAGTGGTAAGTAAAGATTAAAATATGGGCTTTCTTATCTCTGAAGGCATCCTTGAAACGGGCTAAGTACAAATCTTGAAATGAGATTTTTTCAATTTCTTCAATGCTCGAAACTCTGCCATTCAAATACACTATGTTGCTGCGGTACTCTTCTCCAATCCTGATATAATTGTCACTTGATAAATTGATTCTAGTAGAAGGTTTATTTTGGGATTTTAAATACTCCAAAGATGCTTTGGAATAATCACGATTACCTCCTCCTCCTACTTTTTTGTCTGTTTCGATAACAAGGTATTCGAGGTGATGGGCGCGTAAATCCTCAAGAGATGCGCGGTAATCGTCCTCTGCCAGTTTTTTGAATTCGGGTAAAGAAGGCTCTAGTTCACTAATTCCCATCATTCCCTTTTTATTAATCGTCGCAAAACCTGAAATGGATTGACAAGGTACGAACAACTCTGCGTCCCCAATGGCCGAGGAGGTACTTCCTGCGCCTTTATTCAGACATATTACGCCGATACGTTGGTTAAACAACCGTAGCGGATCAAGTTTAAATTCGGTAGTCTCAAATTCGAGCCCATATTTATTAAGCTCTTGCTGAATGGCATTTAGATCTAAAAGCTTTGATTTTGAAGTAACTAGCCAATAGACTGTACTATCTCTATAAATCAAGTATTTAGTAGAGGCGACAGGTTGTGAAGTAGAAACAAATTTGGGCTCAGTAGAGATGGAATGAGAGTCTAAAAGGGTGATAGGAGCGGGGCTTTTCCATTCAAAATCTCGTAAATTTTCTCTGGGAATGCTGGCTGAGACCTGCAAAACGGGTTGAAGCTCAGGCATCTTTTTTACAAGAGTCGCTTTTACTATTTCCCGATAGGGCTTCGTAAACGCCGCACATACCCAAAGCGAGGCAATGAATAGCCCATATTTTCCCATGGCTTTCCAGCTAGACTTGCGTTTGTTCATCATCGCAATTCGACTTTTTAGTAGCGCTTGGTTGAAGTGATTAGCGAAGGTTTGTTGGGAGGTATTGAGGGTATTTCGTAACAAATGAAATTGATACGATTTCTTTTCAACGCCCGTATCGAGCACGGCACGGTCGGTAATGTATTCGAGGGTTTCTTGTACCAAACGCTGATGCCACCACGCAAAAGGATTGAACCAAAAAACAATTTTGAGTATTTCCGACGTAAGCATATCGAGGCTGTGGTACTGCTGGGCGTGGATGCACTCGTGTGTCCATACCTGCTCCCATTCGTCGGTGGTATGTTGGTGAGGGTTGTAAAAAATCCAGTGAAAAAATGAAAAAGGGGCTGTAAGGGTTGGGTTTTCTACCAATACTACGTTAAAATCGGTGGCATAAAGCGTACTTTTGCGCTTGAGCCGCCAGAGGGAAGCCAATTGTACCAAAAATTTTGCCCCCAATACCCCCACGCCTAGCCAATAGACCAACGCAATCCAAGAAAAGAGTGTCCACGCTTTTTGTGCAGATGCGGCAGGGCTGACCGCCTTGGACTGACTTTCTTCCTTAACTATTGTTGGAGCAGTGCGCGATGAAGAGACCTGAGTCGCTGAGAAGGGTTGCTTCGGCGCTTTTTCCTTGGTCCAAGAAGCGGCTTGATTGACGAGTTGGGCAGGGGTGTCGGGTACCCATTCCCAATCGGGTACGGGGACGATGGGCAAAACCAAGGTCGCGGCTACATTGATCCACAACAACCATCGGTTCACCTGCAAAAAAGTTTCGCGTTTGACGAGCCAAGCGTAAGCGCCCGTCAAAATAGCCATCACCAAACTGGCTTTCAGTAGATAGGAGAGGAGGTCGAAGTTCACGGTTTTGTCGAGGTTAAGAGGTGAATAAATGGTTGGTCGAAATGCTTTAAGTGTCGCTTTCTCCTTCAATCATGCGCAGGATTTCGCGTAACTCATCGGCAGAGACTTTGTCGTTTTGGGCAAAATAGGAGACTAGGTTTTTGTACGAATTGTCAAAGTAATTGTCAACTAACTTGCTGATAACGAATTGATTTTGGTAGGACTCCTTTGACACCAGTGGATAATATTCGTAGGTGTTTCCGTAGGTTCGGTGCCCGATGTATCCTTTTTCTTCGAGGTTGCGAATAATCGTTGACACCGTATTGTAGTGCAAAGGTGGGTTGGTGAAAAACGGTAAAAGGTCTTTCACAAAAGCACGTTCTACTTTCCAAAGCGCGTGCATGATTTCTTCTTCTTTGTTTGTTAGTTTTTCCATACTACAAATGTAGTCCTATAATTGTAGTTTGCAAACTATTTTTGTAGGATTTTTTTTAACGTGCTTTTTTAAACCATTTTTTGCAATTTTGGTTTGCTAATACGTGTACCAACATATATCACTGTTTAACTCATTCACCAATGAAAAAATTGATTCTCGTCGGGGCGATGTTCGCCATGCAGGCATTTATCCAACGTCCAGCAGAAGCTCCCATTCCATTGTGCCACACCTCGCATGACATGGCAACTTGGGCGGCTGATGCCAACTTTATGGCCATGCACGAAGCACCTGAAGCTTACCATTACGCGGGCAAAGGCGAAACCATTAAGTTCTCGACGCCTGACGGAAAAGAGGCATCGGGCTTTTTGATCAAAGCTCCTAAGAAGTCGGATAAATGGCTTTTTGTCTATCAAGAATGGTGGGGACTCAACGACCACATCAAGCACGAAGCTGAAACGTTCTACAACGATTTGGGCGACGTAAACGTGTTGGCCTTGGATATGTACGATGGTCAAGTAGGAACAACTCCCCAAGAAGCTGGCAAAATCATGCAGTCGGTGCCGAAAGAGCGTTTGACGGCTATTATGCAAGGTGCGTTGGCGCACGTTGGTAAAAAAGCTAAAATTGCGAGCGTAGGTTGGTGCTTTGGAGGTATGTTATCGTTGCAATCGGCGTTGTTAGAAGGCAAGCAAGCGGTGGGCTGCGTGATGTATTACGGTCGTCCTGAGCAAGATGTAGAAAAACTCAAGACGTTGAACGTGGACGTATTGGGTATTTTTGGCAAACAAGACAAAGCTCCGTCGCCCGAAATGGTCGCAAAATTTGAGGAAGATATGAAAACTGCTGGCAAGCAAGTAACCGTGAAAATGTACGATGCCGTACACGGTTTTGCCAATCCAAGCAATCCTAAGCACGACGCAACAGCGACGGCGGATGCTTACAAGCACTCAATTGAGTATTTGAAGAAGAAGTTTAGCTAAAGTATTTCCTTTCAGAAAACTTTCTCATTTGTCACCCCGACGTAAGGAGGGGACTAAATCCTCTGCTTGTTGGTGGTGGTGTAGATTCCTCCTATCGTCGGAATGACAAAAAAATCGTCGGAATGACAGAAATTGTGTCGGAATGACAAAAGTTGCGTTGGAATGACAAAAAAGTTTCCCTTTTGTCACCCCGACGTAAGGAGGGGACTAAATCCTCTGCTTATTGGCGGTGGTGTAGATTCCTCCTATCGTCGGAATGACAAAAAAATCGTCAGAATGACACAAATTGTGTCGGATGACAAGAGTTGCGTCGGAATGGCAAAATAATAGATACAAAGAAACGCTACTCGGAAACCCCAAGTAGCGTTTTTGTCATCAATTAGACCATTGAAGTTACTGTTTTAATAATTGTTTGCGCTTTTCGCGGCTGCTGTAAATCCATTCATACACGGTAGGAAGGATGAGCAACGATAATAAGGTAGCCGTGATAAGCCCACCGATGACGACAATCGCCAGTGGTTTTTGGGTTTCGGAGCCAATCCCCGTCGAAATCGCGGCGGGTAATAAGCCCAAAGAAGCCACTAAAGCCGTCATTACAATGGGGCGAAGCATCGACTTAGAACCTTCCTTAATCGCCTCAATCAACGGCATTCCTGCTTTTAGGTTTTTGTGGTAATTGTTGATAAGAATAACCCCGTTTTGGGTGGCAATCCCGAACAACGCAATAAACCCAACCCCCGCCGAAATACTAAAGTTGACCCCCGTAAGCAACAGAGCCGCAATCCCGCCAATAAGCGCAAAAGGTACGTTGAGGAGCACCAAAATGGAGTCGAGGGCGTTGCCAAAGGAAACAAACAAGATAAAGAAAATCAAAATCAAGCTGATGGGTACCACCAAGGCCAAGCGATTTTGGGCGCGTTGTTGGTTTTCAAATTCCCCGTTCCATTTCATTTCGTAGCCTTTGGGCAATTTTACGACGGCATTTACTTTCTTTTGGGCTTCGGCAATGGTGCTTCCCAAGTCGCGGCCACGCACCGAAAACTTCACGGCGATAAAACGGGCGTTGTCTTCGCGGTAGATAAAGGCAGGCCCAGCTACGTTTTCAATACTTGCTATTTGTTTTAACGGTATTTTTCCGCCGTTGAGGGTAGGCACTTGGAGCTGACCAATTTGCTCAATCGACGAACGAAACGGCTGGTCGTAACGAAGGCGTAAATCAAATTTCTTTTCCCCCTCAAACACTTGGCTCACGGCTTTTCCTCCAATCGCCATTTCGATGACCGCGTTGGCGTCGGCGGCGTCTATGCCATATTGGGCCATTTTATCGGGGTTGAGGGTAATGCGAAGTTCGGGTTGGCCTAAATTACGGAATACCCCCAAATCTTCTACCCCTTGGACATTTTTGAGCACGTTGAAAACCTCCGTGATTTTTTTGTCCAACACATTGAGGTCGTCTCCTTGGACTTTTACCGCAATCGATCCTTTTACCCCCGAAACAGCTTCGGCAACGTTGTCGGAAATGGGCTGCGAAAATCCAAAATCAACGCCTCTGAAACCTGCCAATTTGGCTTGCATTTCGGCCACCAATTGGTCTTTGGTGATGTTGCGTTTCCACTCGTTGGCGGGGTACAAATCCACAAAAAATTCTTGGTTGAAAAAGCCCGTGGGGTCGGTACCGTCGTTGGGGCGGCCTGTTTGGCTAATGACGCCTCTCACTTCAGGAAATTGTTCAAACACCTGACGGAACTTGCGTGTAAAGTGGTAGCTGTCTTCGAGGCTGATACTAAGGGGCATACTCGCCCGAACATAAATTGAGCCTTCGTTGAGCTGGGGCAAAAACTCTGACCCTACAAAGTGGAACGCCCCAAGTGCCAAACCGAGTGCCGTTACGCCCGCTACCATGGCTCGTTTGGGGTGGTTCATCATGCCGTCGAGCATCGGAGCATAGGCTTTGTTGAGCCAAGTGATTACGGGATTATGACGTTCTCTGACGTTTTTGTTGAGCAAAATACTACTCAAGACAGGGACAAATGTAAGGGCCAATAACAAAGCTCCCAACAAGGCAAAACCAATCGTAAATGCCAACGGACTGAAGAGCTTTCCTTCCACTTTTTGGAAAGAGAAAATAGGGAGTAAGGCCGTGATAATGATGAGCTTGGACGTAAAAATGGATTTTCCCATTTCGACGGCTGTTTTTAGGATTCGGCTAAGTTTAGCGCGTTTGTTGAAGCGTTCCATGCCCTCTTTTTCGGCCCAGTGCGCCAGCATCACAAATAGCCCCTCGACCATTACCACTGCCCCGTCGATGATGATACCGAAGTCGATGGCACCGATGGAAAGGAGGTTGGCAGTCATGCCTTTGGCCCGCATTAATATAAAGGCAAACAACAACGCTAACGGAATGATGAGCGCAACCGTAACCGTAGTGCGCCAATCGGCCAAGAATATCAGCAAGATGACCGTTACCAGTGTAATCCCCAACGCTACGTTTTCACCCACGGTGTGCATGGTGTGGTTGTTGAGTTCGGTACGGTCGTAAAATACCTTGATTTTAACGTCTTGTGGCAACACCGTTGAGTTGAGGTAGGCTACTTTTTCTTTGAGCTTTGGCAATACTTCGCCTGGGTTTTCACCTTTGCGCATCAACACAATGCCTTCGACCACGTCGTCGTGGAAATCGCGACCAACAATGCCCAACTGCGGTAAATTAGAAGGACGAACCGTACTGATGTTTGAAATCCTGACAGGAACACCGTTGATGTTTTTGACAATGATTTTTTCAATGTCAGGTACATTTTTTACAATCCCAATCCCACGTACTACAAACGCTTGCTGACCTTCGCGCAGGATGTCACCACCCACGTTTACGTTGGCGCGTTGGAGTGCGCCGTACACGTCGAGGGCAGTAAGGTTGTATTTGGTGAGTAAGTTGGGGTTCACACTTACTTCAAAAGTACGCACACGTCCGCCAAAACTCACTACGTCGGCTACGCCCTGTACGGCTTTCAGGTTTTTCTGAATCACCCAATCTTGGATGGTTTTGAGTTCGGTCACCGACTTCGTGGGCGATGTGAGCGTATAGCGATAAATCTCGCCCGTGGGGCCTGCGGGAGGTTGGATTTCGGCATTTACACCGTCGGGCAAGTCCACGTTAGAAAGTTTTTGGCTGGCTTCCATGCGGGCGCTAAAGTTGTCAACGCCGTCCTCAAAAATGATTTTGATAAACGATAAACCAAACAAATTGACGCTCCGAATGGCCGTACGGCGGCTAATGGAGTTCATTTCGGTTTCAATCGGAATCGAAATAAAACGTTCTACTTCTTCGGCACTCCGACCAGGCCACTGCGAGATAATGACCACCTCGGTATTGGTAACGTCGGGATAGGCTTCAACGGGGGTATTGTAAAAACTTACGGCCCCAGCAATTACTACCAACAAGGTGACAAAAAAGACAATTCCCTTGTTTTTGAGTGAAAAGCCAATGATATTTTTGATGAATTTGTTCATGACTTAGTCGGTTAATTCATTGAATAACAAGAGCGCGCCTTCGGTCACGACTTGGTCGCCGTCGCGGAGATTGGCTTTGATGTAGCTGTATTTGGAGGTGCTTTTGATGACTTCTACGGGGACGGATTGGTAATTGCCCTTGCCTTTGTCGAGAATGACAAAGTAGCGATCTTCGCTAAAAATGACCGATTTAGGATTGACTGCCAACAGTTTTTCTGGTTTTTCGATGTGCAGTTTTACCGTACAAAACATATCGGGTTTGAGCAAGCCCCCTGGATTCTGAAGCACTACCCGTGCTTGCAGCACTTTACTGTCGTTGTCAATAACCTGACTGATGTTATCGATGCGGCCTTGGAACACACGGTCGGGATACGCAAGGGTACTGATATTTACTTCTTGACCTACTTTGACGGCCTGAATATCAGACTCATAAATATTGATAAGCACCCACACATCCGAAAGGTTTGAAATCGTGAAGAGGCTGTTGCCGTTGTCGGGGCGAATTTGCATATTGGGGTTGATGTTACGCTCTACAATGTAGCCACTTACGGGTGCCGAAACGGTAAAAATGGGCTGGCTGTTGGCCGAAGTTCCGCCGTACATTTTTAGCACTTGGCTAGAACGTTCAAGTTCTGATGACGCGATTTCGAGTTGTTTGCGGGCATTGACCAAGTCATTTTCTGACGAAAACTTGGTTTTGTACAACTGTTCTACGTTGTCGGCGTTGCGCTTGGCAATGTCGTAGTTCGATTTGGCGGTGTTATAATCCTTCACAAATTGACTGACGTCTGCGCTTTGAAGTTTGGCCAATACTTGCCCTTTTTTGACAAAAGCCCCCAACTCGGCATTGACATCCAGTACATTCCCGCTAACCATTGGATACACACGATCCACTTGTTTTTGGTCAAACGATACTTGCCCCGTAAACTGTAGTTCTTGTTCGTAGTTGCGGAGTTGGACTGTATCGGTACGAAACGCCGAGCCCATGTCTTTGGTCTTGGGTTCCTCGTTTTTTTGTTCGCTTTGGCACGAGAGGAGAACGAATGCGGGTAAACACAGTACCCACAACAGTAACTTGGTTTTCATTGGTATGATAGAATTGAGAGTTAAAACACCTTAGAATTGGTGACGTAGTTAAGTTGTTGCTGTGCTTGATATAGACGATTCGAGCTATCAATTAGCATCATTTGGGCATCTTTATAAGCCCTGATTTTGTCAATAAAACTCACCAAATCAATCACCCGACGGGTGTAGTCTTCGGTAGCGTTTTTAGAAATATCTTGGATACTTTGGAGGTATTCGGGTGTGATTTTGGCTTGTAACTGCGTGGCTTGGTTGTATTGTTGAAATGCGTTCACTACCTCTTGTTCTACCTGAATCCCCACGGCGTTGCGGCTTTCTTTGGCTTGGTCAATACCCCAGCGAGCGGCTTGGATATTGCCTTGGTTTTTGTTACGAATGGGTAAATCAATCAAGGCTTGTACTCCTACGTAATTGGGGAATGGTCCACCTACGTGTTGGTAATCAGCACCCAAGGTAAGGTTAGGCGTAGCGAGGGCTTTTTGGTAGGTGAAGTTGCGTTGATTGTAAGTGACCTGTTGATCGGCGAGTTGCAAATCGGGGCGTTGCGCGAGCGCTTGGTTGACCAAATCGTTCAGAGGTTGCGCCGTTTTTGAGGCAGTCATTTCCGTAACGGGAATAATATACGTCGTTCCGTTTACCGCTAATAAAGTTCGCAATGTAGCTTCGTCTTGGCTGATTTGGGCGTGTAAGTCGGTGAGGTCGCTTTCCCAATTTTTTTGTTCCAATTCAAGGCGTGTCACTTCGTAAGGAGCAATGACGCCTAATTTGAGCTGAGCCCGAAATGCTTCCAGAAGCGAGGCAAGCTGCTGACCTTGCAATTGGAGCATGGTTAGTTTTTGTTGGTTGGTAGCCAAATTCCCGAATGCCTGTGCCAACTGAAAACGAACGTTTCGCATAAGGTCTTGAAAAGCTGATTGTTGGAGCGAAATGTTGGTTTCGGCCAACTGAACGAGTTTGCTTCTTAGCTTCACCAAGCTCACAATTTGCTGTACCTGAACGTTGACGACTCCGCCCGTTGGGTTGTACAAATCGTTGTTGCGACCGTACGGAAGCAGTTTGTTGCTGTACCCATTGTAGAGGTTGGTTTCTACAAATAAGTTGGGATTATACCAAAGCTTGGCTTGTTCTTTGGCAGCTTCGGCTACATTGACGTTGTATTTTTGAGCCAATAACACAAAGTTTTTTTGGATAAACTGTTGCTCGGCTTGGGGCAAAGAAAGGCGCAACGAGTCGGATTGGGCGTGAACGGGGCGTGCGCTTAAAGTCACCATCGTGATGGCAAAAAGCAATGGAACAATACGCATAGCTAGATAAAATGTAAATGAAAAATAGAGCGTTAGGCTGTTAATAAGTTGACTGTACAAATGTCGGTGGGTGTTATTAAAGGAGTTTAAAAGTTAGATTAAAACGCAGTTAAATAGCAACTAGGAAGCGCTACCCTTTCGATATACGAGTATTAATGTTTAAACTAAATATTTCCCTTTTGAACGTTTGAAACTTTTTAGGGGTTACTCCAACTTTTCCTTCATTAGAATTGTTACTCAAACACAAGGGTTTATGGACTCTTTGTTGTAATTTTGCAGACTTTTTCGGATGTATTACGGGAATCATTCTCGTCCTTACCTAGATAACAAACACTTATTATGCTTACAATCACGGATTTACAAGCGTCGGTTGACGACAAGGCGATTTTGAAAGGAATCAATTTGGAAATCAAAGCAGGCGAAGTCCATGCGATAATGGGGCCAAACGGCTCTGGTAAAAGTACCTTAGCTTCGGTTTTGGCGGGGCGGGAAGAATATGAAGTAACAGGCGGTAGCGTTGATTTTGACGGAGAAGATTTGCTAGAAATGTCGCCTGAAGAAAGAGCGGCTGCGGGTATTTTCTTGGCCTTTCAATATCCTGTAGAAATTCCAGGGGTAACGACTATCAACTTCCTGAAAACGGCCCTCAACGAAATCCGCAAATCACGCGGAGAGGAGTCATTGGATGCAGCGCAGTTCTTGAAATTGATGCGTGAAAAAGCCAAATTGGTAAACATCGACGACTCATTGTTGAAACGTTCGTTGAACGAAGGTTTCTCAGGTGGTGAGAAAAAACGTAATGAGATTTTCCAAATGGCGATGTTAGAGCCAAAATTAGCGATTTTGGATGAGACCGATTCAGGGTTGGACATCGACGCGCTTCGTATCGTGGCCGAAGGTGTAAACAAGTTGCGCTCGCCAGAAAACGCAGTAATCGTAGTGACGCACTACCAACGTTTGCTCGACTACATCGTGCCTGATTACGTACACGTATTGTACAAAGGTCGTATCGTAAAATCAGGACCAAAAGAATTGGCGCTTGAGTTGGAAGAAAAAGGATACGACTGGATTAAGGCAGAAGTAGCGGCAACGATGTAGCCTTAAAATTTAAAAATAATTCGTATGACTACTATCATAGAATTGAGGGCAGAAGAGCTTGATTATCAGTTTTTTAAAGGGCTGAAGTCGATGTATAAAAATCGTAAGATTCGTTTGACTATTGATAGTGAAATGGACGAAACAGATTATCTGCTTTCAACTACTGCCAATCGCAATGCTCTTGAAAAGTCATTGGAAGAAGCGAGAAAAGGAGAAAAAATTGTCATAGAATTAGGTGAATTGAGTAAATGAGAAATATTGCATTTACTCCTACGGCTTTCGGCCAGTTTAATGATTGGAGAAGTATAAACAAAAAAATACAGGATCGTATCATTAAATTACTGGAAGAAATTCAAAGAAATCCTTTCGAAGGAACTGGTAAACCAGAACCTCTTAAACACAATCTTAAAGGGTGTTGGTCGAGAAGGATAGATGATGAACATCGTTTGGTATATCAAGTTACCAACGATGAGATAAT
The DNA here is from genome assembly GCF_057652155.1 of Runella sp. R0.1_18. Taxonomy (NCBI): domain Bacteria; kingdom Pseudomonadati; phylum Bacteroidota; class Cytophagia; order Cytophagales; family Spirosomataceae; genus Runella; species Runella sp. R0.1_18. The sequence continues at coordinate 77,568 of NZ_JBYFCK010000015.1, read as the reverse complement.
TATCATCAGCTGTAAGTTTCATTATTGAGTTGTAAAAATTCAAACATGGATTTGTCAAAAAACATAGATTTAAAAGAACAACTCGTTGCCAATTTTCAAGCGACCGAAGGGCGTCTCAACGGCGAAACCAAATCGGCGGTGCATCAGACGCGTCGTGCGGCAATGCAAAATTTTGAGACGTTGGGATTCCCAACTATCAAGCACGAGGAGTGGAAATATAGCAACGTCAGCAATTTAATAAAGCAGGCGTTTGACTTTAACGTCAAAACGGAGTTCGGGGAAAATGAACTTGCTACCCTTTCAATTCCTAATTTGGAAGGAAACGTTTTGTACTTTATCAACGGCATTTATAATGCGGAACTGTCGAACATTGTTTCGCCTGAAAGCCAACTGCAAATTTTGAACTTTGGCCAAGCGGTAAAAGAAAATCCGACTTTGTTGGAAACGTATTTTGCCCAATATGCCAATTACCAAAACGAAGCTTTTACGGCCCTTAATACCGCCTTTGCCCACGACGGTGTTGTCATCAACGTGCCTGCGGGAAAAGTAGTAGAACAGCCCATTATCTTGCGTTTTATCACCGATGCCCGCAGTATCAACGTGGCTTCACAGCCCCGTAACTTGGTGGTGGTTGGTAAAAATGCCGAAGTGAAAATCGCCGAAGCGTTCCGTACGCTGGGAGAGAATGGCGCATTTACAAACACCGTGACCGAAATTGTGGTGGAAGAAAATGCCAACGTTCAATACTACAAAGTACAGAATGATACCGAAAAGTCGTATCATGTGGGTACTACGCAAGTATGCCAAAAGCAAAATAGCCATTTCTACGCCGTAACAGTAACCATCAATGGTGGGTTTGTCAGAAACAACCTCAACATTGTGTTGGATGGGCAAAATTGTGAGGCGTTTATGTATGGCTTGTATTTCCCGAACGGAAAACAACACGTAGATAACCATACATTGGTGGACCATGCACAGCCAAATTCGTACAGTAATGAGTTGTACAAAGGGATTTTGAAAGATAAATCAACGGGTGTTTTCAACGGGAAGATTTTTGTACGTGATGGAGCCAGTAAAACCAACGCGTACCAATCGTGCCGTAACGTGGTGCTTTCGGATGAGGCTATCATGAATACTAAGCCACAGTTGGAAATTTTTAACGATGACGTAAAGTGTTCGCACGGAACGACAACGGGTAAACTCAACGATGAAGCTTTGTTTTACATGCGCTCGCGTGGGATTCCTAAGGCTGAAGCACAGACGTTGTTGATGTATGCTTTCTGTGAGGATGTCATTAGCCAAATCAAAATTGGAGCTATCAAAGAATACCTCGAAGGACTGATTGCTGAGAAATTGTCGCAATAGTCAAGCATTTGATGGATAAACATTATAAAAAAATCCCCGTTGGCAAACGGGGATTTTTTGTTGCTAAACATTGGCTAACTATGACCTGACCCCGTCGGGTCACCCGTTTGTCCCCGATTTTTTTGTTGAATTGAGGTTATGTAAGCTTCGGTAAATGCTTTAATAGATACGCAATGTTTTTAAAGCAAAACGTTAATCATAACTACACCCCGTGAAAATCGTTTTTTTAGATGCCCGTACACTAGGAGATATTCCTAACCTTGTTAAATTGTCTGAGCTAGGCGAAGTCGTTTTTTACCCCGATACCCAACTCGATGAAGTAGCCTCGCGGATAGAGGCGGCTGAAGTCGTGATTACCAACAAAGTCAAAGTGGTTCGTCAAACGATGGAGAACTCGCCGTCGTTGAAGCTGATTTGTGTGGCAGCCACGGGAATGAATAACGTTGACTTGGTCGCAGCCAAGGAGTTGGGGATACAAATAAAGAACGTAAAAGGATACTCAACTGACAGCGTAGCCCAAGAAACCATGGCGTTGTTGTTGGCCTTGCTCAACTCGACAGCCTATTACGATGCGTACGTAAAATCAGGGGAATATTCGAAAGAACGAATGTTTACGCACCTTGGTCGGCCTTATTGGGAGCTGCGGGGGAAACGTTTTGGAATTTTGGGGCTGGGCGAAATTGGCCGCCAAGTTGCGCAGATCGCAACGGCGTTTGGTTGTGAAATCGTATATTATTCCGCTTCGGGACAAACGTATGATGTCCCTTATGCTTCACTTCCGTTGGACGAGTTTTTGGCGACGTGCGACGTGCTTTCGGTACATGCGCCGCTCAACGAACATACCGATAATTTACTTACCTACGAGCGTATAGCCCAAATGAAACCTACGGCTTTGTTGCTCAATACAAGTCGGGGAGGTATTATAAATGAAGCAGATTTGGTACGGGCACTCGATGATGATTTGATTGCGGGCGCAGCCATTGATGTATTTACCCAAGAACCCATTCCCGCTACACACTTCTATTTACAAGCTAAAAATCCAGAAAAACTATTGCTCGCCCCTCACATAGCTTGGTCGAGTATCGAAGCTAGAATTCGCCTTATGGATAAGGTTGCCGAGAATATTCAGACGTATTTGGCGGGGAAATGAGGCAACAGTGCTTAGAGGGGCAAATTATTGCTCCAGAGGAGCTACATCTTAATAGAAAAAATTAAGCAAATCTGCAAGAAAGCCCTGTCGGGGTGGCATCTTCAACTGAGTGTGTCACCCCGATGGGGCTTTTTCTTGCAGAAAATCTTTGTAGAAACAAAGATTTCGCCTCTACCGAGGCTACTTTGAATTTCTACAAAGGTTTCACCTCTACCGAGGCTGCTTTGAATTTCTACAAAGGTTTCGCCTCTACCGAGGCTGCTTTGAATTTCTACAAAGGTTTCGTCTCTACCGAGGCTGCTTTGAATTCCTACAAAGATTTCGCCTCTACCGAGGCTACTTTGAATTCCTACAAAGATTTCGCCTCTACCGAGGCTACTTTGAATTCCTACAAAGGTTTTGCCTCTACCGAGGCTACTTTGAATTCCTAAAAAACTTTTGATGTACTTAACAGTGCGTTTAAACTGATGAATATACCAACTTTACTTTATTCCCAATCCATCATACACCACTTGCATAATGGCCGTGCGGACATTGAGCGACGAAAGCTTATTGTTGTCGCGGGTGGGATAGACACGGTTTGACAAAAATACGTAATTGAGGTTGTATGCAGGGTCGTTCCAAATCATAATGCCCGTAAAACCCGTGTGTCCGTAGCTTTGCGGACTGGCGCTTTTGGGTGCATTGCCGTTGTAAACGCGGCTAGGTTTGTCAAAACCAATTCCTCGGCGTGATTCTGGGAACTGATAACGCGTAAATTCATTCATGGTCTTTTCCGAAATGAACGATTCGCCGCCATAGCTGCCTTTTTGGAGGAACAATTGCGTTACTTTCATCAAATCATTGGCATTTCCAAACAAGCCTGCGTGACCACTTACGCCATTCAACATGGCCGCTGCTTCGTCGTGTACGCGCCCGTGAACGAGTGTTTGTCGGAAAAAAGTATCCCGTTCCGTAGGAGCGATTTGGCTTAGTTTGTTGAAACGAAGCGGGTTGAAAGTAAGGCTATTAGCCCCGATTTTCCGATAAACGTTCGACTTTAAATAATCTTCAAATTCGATGCCCGTGAGGTTTTTCACTACTTGCGGATAAAGCATAAACGACAAGTCGGAATACACGTACTCCTTTTTTTCGTTGAGGGCTGAATTTTTGAGCGAAGCAAACAGTTTGTTATGGTATTTTTTGTGCAACCAAAGGCTGTCCGTAATCTGCACGGTATAAGCGCCGTGTGCTTCTTTACCCCAGCGGAACGTGCGAGGTTTCCATTTGCCATTGGGCTTGCGGCAATCGCGCCAGAAGTTAATAAAGGCTTTCAGACCTGCTTGGTGGGTGAGTACTTGTCGCCAAACTAAGTCGGCTTTGTTCGATTTTTTCAAGAACGGCAGATAGTCTTTCATCGTCCCGTCTAAGTTGAACTTACCTTCGCTGTGCAATTTGGCTAATGCAAGGGTAGAGGCCGCAATTTTGGTAACCGAAGCAAAATCATAGAGCCCCCCAACCCCCGATGGGGACAAATTTGTAGCTCCCGCATTGGGGATTAAGGAGCCATAACTTTTTCGATAAAATACTTTGCCATCTTTGGCCAATTGCACCACCATACTCGGCGCCGCCTTTTGGGCGATGGCATTGTTGGCAATGGAGTCGATTTTGAAAGAAAGCCACTTGCTATCCAAGCCCACTTCTTCGGGAATGGTGTATTTTAGCCGACCAATCGCAGGCGTTTCGATGCCTGTTCCGTACGGAAATTGGGTATTGACCGATACGGGAAGTTTGCCTTTGGCAGGAATAGCGCCGAAAATCAATTGGGCCGACAATTCTTCCGTAAATGGCGTTAGCTGATAGGCCATGATTAAACCTTTGGCCTTGCCAATGTCCTGTAGTTTGTTGAGTGCGTAAACGTTTCCAAATACCGTAATGACCGAATTTCCGTTGGCCGCAAGTTCTTTTACCCAAGCTGCGGTGGTGGGCGTAATGCCATAGTTGGTGCCTGGGCGAATGTTGTTCAAATGCGCACCTACCAGTACAATATCGTAACTTTTGAGGGCGGCTCGAATGCTACCTTGAAGGCTGTCAGGTGTTTTTGGGTGAATGACGTAATGGTCGATGTTGGTGTAAAGTGACAATGTTTTTTGGAACGTGGTGAGTTCTCCCGTAAAAGCAGTTTCGTTGCGGGTGCCAAGGGCAATGACCCCATCTTTGGTGACGGTGGTAATGGCAGGAGCGTCGGTCAATGAAATAGAGGCAATACTTACTTTATCTAAATCTTTGATGGGGAGGACGTTGTCGTTGTTTTTGAGAACGGTCAGCGCATTTTCGGTCAACTGGCGATTGATAAGTTCTGATTGTTTATCGTTGATGTCTTCAATCAGATTTTGGGTTTTAATAGGGGTAAACTTGTCGAGACCCACCCACGCTTTTGCCGCTAATACTTTTTTGACCCGTGCGTCAATCTCCGCTTGAGAGATGCGTCCTTCGGCCACGGCTTTTTTGATTTCGGCAATGGCCGCAGGTACATTGGGACTAAACTCTAACACGTCCATGCCTGCTTCTAAACCTTTGGCATCGCCCAAGCCGTTGGGGAAATACTTTGTAAGCCCTTTCATGTTCATGGCGTCCGAGTAAATCAGGCCATTGAATTTGAGTTGGTCGCGGAGCAGCCCCGTTACGATGGGTTTTGAAAGCGTAGAAGGTACGTTTTTGGCCGTATCCAACACTGGAATGGCCAAGTGTGCCATCATGATTCCGTCAGCTCCTTGTTCAATCAGTTTACGGAATGGATACAGCTCCACTGAGTCGAGGCGGGCGCGGTTATGAGGAATAACGGGCAGGTCGTAGTGTGAGTCCACGCCCGTATCGCCGTGGCCAGGAAAGTGCTTGAGCGAACTCAAAATGCCGCCGTCTTGCATTCCTTTCATGTAGGCGAAGCTTTTTTCGTACACTTCCTGTGGGTTTTCGCCAAATGAACGGAAGTTGATGACAGGGTTGTTGGCGTTGTTGTTGACATCGACCGAAGGTGCAAAATTGATGTGCACCCCCAAACGGCGTTTTTGAGCGGCAAGGAGTTTTCCCATTTTATAAATCAGCTCGTCGTTGCCCTGAATCGCCCCCATCGTCATTTGGTATGGAAAACGTACTGAACTATCGAGGCGCATGGCAAGTCCCCACTCGGAATCCATGGCGACCAATAATGGTACTTTGGAAATCGACTGATAATAGTTCGTCAACTGTGCTTGCTGAACTGGGCCGCCTTGGAAGAAAATCACGCCGCCTACTTTGTAATCTCTAATATACTTTGCTACCACACGCGGGTTGGTAAAAGTCGTATCAATGATCACACGACTTGGGTTGTTTGGGTATCCGTGCGCTGCGACCATGATGAGTTGGGCAATGCGCTCGTCGGCGGTAAGGCTATTAAAGACTGAGTCAACCCAACGTTGATTTGGGTTTTGGAGAAAAGGCGGGGTAGTTTGTTGGGCGAAACTGGTTTGAACCAATAAAAAAGCTAGAAAGAATAGGAACAGCAAGCGTTTCATGTGTGAAGTGCGTATTTTTTGGCAAAGGTATAGAAAAGGTCGAAAAACTGCTGAAAGTTTGATATTCTCACCAAAATGTAACTAATTCGTATTACAACCTATTTAGGATTCAATGGCTTTACGTCGTCTTTATCACCGTTATCAGCGCTTCAAGATAAAATTGCTCCATTCGTTACACAATTTTTTTGAGCAATTTTCTCTGTACGTAGGGCTTGTAACAGCCGTTGTAATGGCCTATGACTTGGGGTTTCGACACGTTTCTAAGCCCGTTTTTTTTTCGAGTGTTTATTTGCTTTTTTTGAGCACTTTTACCGTGGCTTTTACCCTGCGTACGTTGCTGTTTCCGAGCAAAAGCAACCTGAGTAATGCGCTGCGGCTGCTCTTGATTATCGTGCTGTTATTTGTTTGTGGCTATAAATTTAATCACCTCAAACATGCGTTTGCACCCCATTCGTGGATGAACGTGGGCAGCTTGGCTATTTGTGGATTTTTATTGCTTTTTGATGTTTCACGCAAGGTGCTGTCGCTCTATTCTCAGCGCTTTAATCCTGCTCTATCATTCATTCTTAGTTTTTTATTGTTGGCCTTGATTGGAGCGGGGCTGCTCATGCTGCCTCGGGCTACGGTTCATGGAATTAGCTTTGTCGATGCCCTCTTTACGTCGGTAAGTGCGGTATGTGTGACGGGCTTATCGACGGTGGATGTGGCCGTAGAATTTACCCGTTTGGGTAAGATTATCTTGCTAATATTGATTCAACTGGGTGGGCTGGGGATGCTGTCATTTACCAGCTTTTTTGGGTATCTGTACCAAGGTGGTTTTTCGATTGAAAATCAGTTGTTTCTAAAAGATATTGCCACTTCCGACCGAATAGGGGATGTGTTTAGAACGTTGATGAAAATCATTTTAATAACGTTGGCCATTGAGCTGATTGGCGCCGTCTTTATTTATTTTATGCTTGAGAATAATGCCTTTTTCGTAACAAGTGGGCAGCGTTTCAGGTTCGCTATTTTTCACAGTATTTCAGCTTTTTGTAATGCGGGTTTTTCAATTGTTCCAAACGGGCTTTTAAATGACTTTCTGCGGCAAGATTTGGGCTTTCAGTGGGTATTAATTGTCTTAATCGTTCTGGGAGGAATAGGGTTTAGTATTATCGACGACGTGTATTTATTCTTAAAACATTACCTTCGTCAGTTGTATTATTGGGTTCGTTACAAAGAAAAAATGCACCATTTGTCGCGTTTACTAAGCATCAATACTCGCTTGGTTTTGGTTTTGACGACGGTACTAATCTTCTTCGGAGCCTTGTCATTTTGGTGGAGTGAAGCCAGTGGAGTATTGCTTCAACACCCCAGTTTTGTTGATAAAATCACTACATCCATTTTTGCTGCGGTAACCCCTCGAACGGCAGGTTTTGCCTCTTTTGATTTGGAGGAAATTTCGCCCGCAACAGTGTTGATTTTTCTCCTTTTGATGTGGATTGGAGCTTCGCCAGGTTCAACAGGAGGGGGGATTAAAACCACCACCTTTGCCGTTGCGTTGCTTAATGTGTTTAGTTTGGCCCGTGGAAAAGAACACGTAGAGGTACTTCGGCGTCGTATTCCAACTGAGTCGGTAAGAAGGGCATTTGCCATTATGACGCTTTCTTTATTGTTTATTGGCCCAGCTATCTTAATCATCACCGTATTAGAACCAGATAAACCGCTCATTGGGGTCGCTTTTGAATGTTTTTCTGCTTTCAGTACGGCAGGACTCAGCCTTAATCTTACGCCTCTTTTTGGGGATGCCACCAAAATAGTACTAATTGTTCTCATGTTTATCGGTCGGATTGGGACGTTTACATTGTTTGTGGCTTTTGTTCAACGTACCAAAGCGCGCAACTATCAGTATCCCAACGAAAACGTTTTTATAAATTAGAATACCATGAAGTTTTTTGTAGCTGGTCTTGGAAATTTTGGTTCTACCCTCAGTATTCGGCTTACGGACATGGGGCACGAAGTGATTGGCGCTGATATTAGCCTCACAAAGGTAGAATCGCTCAAAAATAGAATTACGCATACCGTTTGTATGGACTGCACAGACGCGACCAACCTCCACACCGTCCCCCTGAAAGAAATGGATGTGGTAGTGGTGGCTATTGGCGAAGACTTTGCAGCATCAGTGCTGATTACGGCGTTGCTGAAACAACAAAATGTAAAAAAACTCATAAGTCGAGCTTTCAACGATGTGCATCGAACGGTGATTGAAGCCTTGGGCGTGGACGAAATTCTTTTTCCCGAAGAAGATGCCGCCGAACGGGTCGCCAATAAGTTAACCCTGCCTTTGGTTGATAATTCGGTGCAGATTTGTGATAATTCGTCGATGATGGAGCTGTCGATTCCCCAAAAGTTTTATTATCAAAAATTATCTGAAACGGAACTGGCGCAGGCCAAAGAGCTAAAAGTAGTAGCGTACGTGCAGGTTAAAAATGAAAAAAGCCTCTGGGGAAATACCCGAAAAATTAAAAAGCTCAACCTAGATATTGACGCCGAAACCGAACTGCGGCCAGGAGATCGTCTCATTATTATTGGTAATGTGAAGGAGTTGAAGAAAATTTTAAATCGATGATGAAATAATCGCCAAAGAATTATAAAAAACACCAACGGTTATTTTTATAATTACGCTTGCTGTGTACTTTCCCCATTGACTACATTCGTTTGGCATACTGCCACCAATTTCAAAACTGACGACAGGTCAGGCCATGTATCATTTTATTTCGGGATATACTGCCAAAATAGCAGGCACAGAAATGGGCATCAAAGAACCGCAAGCGACTTTTTCGGCTTGTTTTGGAGCGGCTTTTTTACCACTTCACCCAACGCGTTATGCTGATTTGTTGGGTAAAAAAATTAACCAACACCAAGTAAACGTTTGGCTTATCAACACGGGCTGGACGGGTGGTGGCTATGGCGAAGGTGAGCGTATAAAACTGGCCTATACGCGGGCAATGATAACGGCGGTATTAAAAGGCGATTTGGAAGAGGTAAACTACGTGAAACACCCGATTTTTGGCTTTGAAATGCCCGAAACGTGCCCAAATGTGCCTAGCGAATTGCTTAACCCACGTGCGACTTGGAACGATGCTGAAGCTTATGACCACGCAGCTTTGTACCTTGCCGATTTGTTTCGCAGTAACTTTGCTAAATACAGCGATTACGCAAGTCCGCAAATCTTGGCGGGGGCGCCGTTGGTCTAACGATTTTCTTTCTCTTTTTTAATTCCCAAAGCCCTCAGAAATTCCGCTGAGGGCTTTTTTGTGGTACGAGAATTGTACTATAGTATTGCAATAACTTTATACCTAAGAGAAAAAATGTTTGTAAAAGCCATCGAACGCGTTAGTGAGTTTACTCGACCTATCCATATTATCACTCGTTTATACAACCAAGCCGAAATCAGACCTGGCGCTGCGACCTTGTTTTTTATCAATGAAAATGGCGATGCCATCACTTGTAAGCACGTAGCCGACTTGATTGTCAACGTGGGAGCTATCCAGCAGCACTATGCACGTTTTATGGCAGAGTACCGTAAAATTTTACGCGAGCCGCAGCACGACTATTTGCGGCAACGATTGGAAGAACAGTTTAATATGAAGTTGGGGACGGTTATTGGGCAAAAATTCGATTTTATCAATTGCTTTGAAAGTCTATCCCAAATCCACGTCACGTACCATCCAAAATACGATTTAGCACTTTTGCGTTTTGAAGGAACAGGACAAAAGTTTTTTCAACGTCCTGCCGAATTTGTCGCCGATGGAGCCAGTGCCAAGCAAGGAAAGTCATTGTGCCGCTTGGGGTATCCGTTTGCCGAATACACCAACTTTCGCTACAATTCAGATTTAGACGACATTGAGTGGGTTCGAACCAATAACCAAGTAACTCCTTCGTTTCCCATTGATGGAATTGTCACTCGACATATTGTCGATGAGTCAGGAACTCCCTTTGCTATTGAAATGAGTACCCCAGGATTGGTAGGACAAAGTGGTGGCCCGCTGTTTGATACCGAAGGCACAGTTTACGGAATGCAACAATCGACTCGGCACTTGCACATGGGGTTTGACATGGTCAATCACGACGTTTGGGTAGGGGGAACCCACCGCGCCAAGATTTCTAATCACCCCTTTTTACACGTAGGTGTGTGTATCAGCGCCGACATCATCAAAGAGTTTCTTCGCCAACATGATGTGAAGTTTTATATGAAAAAAGGGTAGAAGGAGTGTCGAATTTCTAGTGCAGAATGTCGAATAGGGGGCAATTTAGTCGTTATTAGTCCCCTATCAAAAACCCTCAAAAATGCCTATCATCACTTCATCCCATAATTTTCCCGAAGTAAATATTCAAAAACTCGACTGGGTAAAAAGCGTTTGAGCAATAGCGAAGCACGTTGGAGAAACGGCCCTGCTACGTAATAAATATTGGGTGACTTTGCGTTGATTACTTTTTCAATCGTTTTGGCAATGTACATCGGTTCGGCGGCTTCGCTTACTTCGGCGTTTACCTTGGCGTTCATGTCGTCCACGTAGGCTCGGTAAGGCGAATTGGAAGGGCTGTGCGCCACCAAACGGTTGGCGTTGATGTTGGTGCGGACGTCGCCAGGCAATACGCTACATGCCTCAATCCCAAAAGGTTTGAGTTCAATGCTGAGGGTTTCGGTCAGGATTTCTACCGAGGCTTTGCTGGCGCTGTAAATGCCCCGAAAAGGTAAACCCATGCGGCCTGCAATCGAGCCTACATTGATGATAAGTCCACTGCGGCGTTGGCGCATGGCGGGCAACACGGCGCGACAAACCCGCAAAAGTCCCCATACGTTGGTATCAAAAACCCGTTGAATCATCTCTTCGGGAACCTCTTCGAGGGCACCAATAATTCCCAAACCTGCATTGTTGATGAGGATGTCGATTTGTTGTTCACGTTGTAGAACGTGGGCGATGGCGTTTTGCACCGAAGTATCGTCGGTAACGTCCATCACAACCGTTTGAAAAGAAACGACCTCGTTGAAGGGTTTGCGACTGGTGCCATACACGCGATGCCCTAGTTTTGTTAAGTACTCGGCGGTAGTGCGGCCTATCCCCGTCGAAGCTCCAGTAATGAGAATAACTTTAGACATGTATTAACAACCCATCTATTTCTTAATTTGGTTCAGTTCTTCGTGCATTTGATTCACTAAATACCGAAGATGGTCAAGCGAAACGGTAGGCTCGGGCAAAACTGTGCTAAAAAATGCCTTGATTTCCCACACTTCCAGTACGTCCTTGATGGGTACCTCAAAGGTAGGAATGTTTACTTTATCTGAACTCAACAAAAGTGTTCCTTTGATTTTTACTTGGTTATAAACTCTTCGGCAAACCACCCCCAAATTTCGTGCTACCAAAACGTACATTTTCCCATCAGCGATGTCGTACCAATTGCTGATTTGCTGACCCACCAAAAACGAATTGACGTACGAAAAATCGTCGCCTGCTTCAAAGGCGCGGTAACTGCCGTTGGGCAAAAGTGGAAATTCAAAAGAAGGAAGACGTTTGACGTAATCGTTCTGCGAAAATTTGTCAATGTACTCCTTCATTTGCGACTGCCGAACGTAAGGAATCGCCTGGGGATTTGGCTTATCGTACGCACTTGGTGTTTGGACAATGGTAGCCGAACCTCCGTCATAATTGTTGTTGAACGTCGTCACTGGGGCATAAGTCGGTACCACAGGCGGCGGTGTAACGGGCGCCGAATAGCTGGGCGGGCTCGGTGGTTTGGGGGGCTCAATGACAGGAGGCGCTACGGCAGCGGGTGGGGGCACAGGCACAGGCTGTGGGCGCGGCTGCGTGGACGTAGGCGGCACATAAAACTGGTCAAAAATGCTCGAAAGTGTCTGTGGCTCTTTTTCTTGAGGCTCCGATACCAACGACGAAACCGCTGGTTTGTCGATGGGAATAAGACTCGGCGTTTCGCGGATTTTCCGAAGGTCTTTTTTTAGCAAATCGTCAACAGAAACATTGAACAACTTCGACATTACCTTCAAAACGTCGATGTTGGGATTGGCGCGTTGTTCTTCGTAAGCGCCCACAGAAGCCCGTTTTATGCCAATTCGGCGGGCAAATTGGTCTTGCGTCATTCCGTGCAATTTCCGCAAGTATTTCATGTTGTCGCTGACAATGCTCATGGCGATTTTGATAAAAATTTTAGTAAAAGTAGATAAATTTCTGTTTTACTAAAAATATGTAACTATCCTGCTGAAAAATTGTATTTTTGTACTTACCCAACGCTGACTTAACCTAACCTTTTTGACCAAAAACCTATGATAGTACAAGAACCAATGGTCCATGCGGACTGTAAACGTATTTTTGAAAAACAGCGGCGCAAAGCAGCCTACATTGCCCTTACTGACGCCAATGAGCGGAAAGCAAAACTCCAAAAGATTCAGGCGTATTTGATGGAAAACCAAGCAGAGGTGGAAAAAGTTATGTACGATGACTTCCGAAAACCAGCTTCTGAAGTGCTTTTGGGGGAAGTTTACAGCATTACTTCGGAGATAAAATTTGCTTGCAAAAACTTGAAACGTTGGGTAGCCCCGCAACGGCTTTCGACGCCCATGGGGATGATAGGCACCGTAAGCTACATCAAACACGAACCCAAAGGAAATGTACTCATTATTTCTCCTTGGAATTACCCACTTTCGTTGGCCATTAAGCCGTTGGTTTCGGCCATTGCGGCGGGGAATGTCGCCATCATCAAACCCTCAGAAATGACGCCAAATACCTCGGGGTTTATCAAAAAAATGATTGGTGAGCTGTTTGATGAAAACGAAGTGGCGGTGGTAGAAGGCGATGCCACTGTGGCTACGGAGCTATTGAAACTGCCGTTTAACCATATCTTTTTTACAGGAGCGCCTTCCATCGGCAAAGTGGTGATGCGGGCGGCGGCCGAGCATTTGGCATCGGTAACGCTGGAGCTAGGAGGGAAGTCGCCTAATATCATCGACGAAACGGCAGATATTCAAAAAGCGGCTGAGATGACGGCTTGGAGTAAATGTTTGAACAACGGACAAACGTGTATTGCGGCTGATTATGTGATGATTCATGAGTCGAAAAAAGACGCGTTTGTCAATGCTTATCGGGACGTAGTCAAAAAAATGTACGCCTCAGATGGCACGAAAGTAGAAACCTCAGATAGTTATGCCCGCATTGTGAACCAACGTCATTTTCAGCGCATCAAGGGGTATCTGAACGATGCCGTAGAAAAGGGTGCTAAAATTGAAGTGGGCGGAGCTACCATTGCTGACCAAAATTTCATTGAACCAACGCTCCTTACCCATGTTAACGATAGCATGAAAGTGATGCAGGAGGAAATTTTTGGACCTGTGCTACCTGTGTTGACCTACCGTGAAAAAGAGGAGGTGATTGGGTACGTTAACAGTAAAGAAAAACCGCTGGCTTTGTACATTCACAGTAATAGTCAACGCAGTATTGATTATTTTCTGAATAATACCACAGCGGGAGATACGGTCATCAACGACATGATGTTGCAGTTTAGCAACGCCGAAGTGCCTTTTGGGGGCGTAAACAACAGCGGAATTGGAAAGTCGAATGGTTTTTTCGGATTTCAAGAAATGAGCAATCTGAGGGGAGTTACTAAACGACAATTTGGAACGATGAAGTTTATCTATCCGCCTTATACCGACAAAGTCAAAAAGCTCATTGAGCTATTCATTAAGTATTTTTAGGGCATTATTTTTTTGAAAAAATACGTATTTGTTACGCTAAATAAGTGGATGCCCCGTTTCGGGGCATTTTACGTATATATATGCCAATGGTCTCGCTGGGTTTTGGTATTTTTGGAGGTTAAGATAAAACTCCAAAATCGCGAACAGAAATCAATGAAAAAAATGCTACTGATAGGGCTGGCTGTGCTGTGGAAACTAAGTGTTTTTGCGCAGAAAACAGCCGCGTATCAGGGTGATTCGTGGAAAGAAGTACTGCGCAATAAACAAGGAACAGTCACGTCGCTTTGGAATGGCATCGACCCGTTTGTGTTCAAGGCTTCAGATGGGCGGCTGATGGGCGTGGAGTACGAAGTAATGGAAGCATTTGTGCGTTTTACCGAAAAAAAATATGGGGTAAAGTTGGCCGTCAACTGGGTGGAAAACCCCGATTTTCAGCAGATGATAGCGGCCATCAAAAACAGCAAACAAGCAGGGGTATTTGCGTGGGGGTATGTGTCAATCACCGCCGAACGGGCCAAGTTTCTTCAATTTACCCCACCCTACATGCCCGACCTCAACGTGCTAGTGACACACGCCAACCAAGCACTGTACAAATCGCCCGAAGCGTTTTTAGACGGTGCTAGAGAGATGCACAGCTTTGCGATGAACAACACCACGATGGCCGAAGACCTTGCCAAACTTAGGTCGCGGATTCCTCAGGTGGCAACAACGTTTAAAAACAATGATTACGAGATTGCCGAGGCGATTTCCCAAGATGAGAAAGCGTTTGGGTATCTGCCATTGTCGATATACATTGTGGCGCTTCAGCGTGGCCTCAAAGTCAAACGCCAGCCCGTTTGGGCCGTCAAACGTCCAGGTTTTGCGGGGATTTATCCTCAGAAAAGCGATTGGAAAGTACCCGTCGATGCGTATTTTGAAAGTGCTGATTTTCAGCGTGATTTTGAGCAAATCGCCCGTAAGTATTTGGGGGCGCACATGTGGAAACTGGTATTTCTGAACGTGATGAACGATTCGATGCGAAATCAAAACGATTTGGAGTTATTACAAATTGAGAAAGACTTGTTTGCGGCACGTGTCATCGAAGCTGCTCAAGAGTCAGAATTTCAGCGTGACGTTCGGAATATTATTTTACTCACGGGTGTGTTCGCGTTGGTATTGATGTTGGTTTTTTACCTTCGTTATCGCAGCAAGAAGCAATATTCGGAAGTATTGAGAACGCAAAACGAGTTGATTTTGGCCCAAAAAAGCGAGATAGAACGCATCAATCGGGATTTGCAGCTACGGGTGTTACAGTCACAAACAACCCCTCATTTTGTTTTCAATGCACTGCACACATTTCGGTATTTTGTAAGCCTAAACGAACGAAAAAGTACGCTTGCGTACCTGACGGCGCTGTCGGAATGTATGACTAGTTTGTTGCAACAGTCCGAAACGACCTTCTGTACGGTAGAGGAAGAATGTCAGTTATTAACGCAATGTTTGCAATTGGAAAAAATCCGTTATGCCGACAAATTTGGCTTTGAAGTGCAGTATGACCAAGCCGTCAAAGATTGGCAAATTCCGACGTTGTTGATATACCCGCTGATTGAATCTGCCTTGCACCGAGGTATTTTGGTTAGAAAAGACAACGATGGTTTTCTGCAAGTTGGGTTTGATTATAAGAATGGATACATTGTGGGGAGCATTGAAGTAAATGCACCAACGGGAGAGCCTTTATTAAGCATCAACAATAAATCAGAGATCGACAACGCGTCATTAAACCTGATGTGGCAACGGATGGAGCTTTACAACGCAGCCCAAGCGGGTACGATTACGGTTTCGACGTCTGTCCCTAACCGTTACGAAATCCGTTATCGTGTTTTAAAATCATAACGTATGTTGAAAGCGCTTTCGGAATCGTTAAATGCCAAGAAAAATGCCTTCTCACAGACCTTGATCCGTTGGGTTCGACCCTTATGGAGTTGGGTGTCGAGACAAGGCATTACTGACGCGCTTTCCGAAGACCGTAGAAACAAAGTGAAACTGACCAACCGCTTGGCGGCAACAGTTAGTTTGATGCTCATCGCACCGTTGTTCAACTACGTTCAAGTACTTGATGTATTCATTCTGCATTTTTTAGCGATTCTGAGCTACATGACACCCATTTTTATCAATCGCTTGGGGTGGTACTCGACGGCGCGGTGGTGGTTTGTGCTCATGCCGCCTGTGTTCAATTTGATAGGCGCTGGATTGCTCACCGAGGGGCCTGCTTCGGCGGCCAAAATTTCGTTTATGGCCATGATTATCTTGCCTATTTTGCTTTTTCAAATCACGGAGTGGTTGCAAATGCTATTTGGGCTTGGGTTGGTTTTTCTGACGGTGGTAGCGTTTGACTACGTAACAGACTTAATTCCTCGGTCGGCCTGGATTGCCAACGACGCCCACTACGACAACCCGCACGTAGCGCACATGGGCATCATTCGAGGCATGGTTATGCTGACGGTGGCTTTTATATACCTTCAACTGGTCAACCGTGGCAATCAGCAAAAGTTGACAAAGGCTTTGGACGAAACCGATCGCCAGCGTGCAGTTTTGGATGATACCAATGCGTTGCTTCGCCAACAAAACGAGGAAATTGAGCGCCAACGCTTGGACATTGAACACATCAACCACGACTTGCGTTTGCAGGCATTGAAAGCCCAAATGGATCCACATTTTTTGTTCAATGCGCTGGGATCGATTCAACATTTTATCCTCAAACAAGAGACCAAAGAGTCGCTGAATTATTTGGCTAAATTCTCAAAACTGATTCGTCAAATGCTGGAAAACTCGGTGAACGACCGCGTATCGCTGGCCGACGAAACGCGGGCATTGTCGTATTATATTGATTTAGAGCGACTTCGTTTTGAAAATAAATTTGAATACCACATCGACATTGATGAAACCATTGATGCCGAGCGGACGGAGATTCCGCCAATGTTGCTTCAACCTTACATCGAAAACGCCATCTTACACGGGCTTCGTCCAAAGGAGGAAGGTGGAGGGCGGCTTAAAGTGGTTATTCTGAGACAGTTTGATGATTTGTTGTGCGTCATTGAAGATAACGGTATTGGCCGCGAGGCCGCTGCGTACATCAACTCCCACCGCCGTCGCTCGCATATTTCGCGCGGTACTTCCTTTACCGATAGTAGGATTCGCCTCCTCAATGCCAACCGAACCCAGGCCGTTAGTGCCATTACCATCGACTTGATGGATGATCAGGGTAACCCCCGAGGCACGCGCGTAGAACTTAAAATTCCGCTCTGATTGCAGTATCATTTGGCCAAAAATGCCTTCTTATGGTAAATATTAATCTAAGAAAGCATGAAAGTAAAATGTTTGTTGGCTTCTTTATTGTTCTGTACTTCACTCTCGTACGCCCAATCTGAAGACAATACCCTGACGAAAAAGGAAAAAACCGAAGGATGGAAACTCCTTTGGGATGGAAAAACCAATACTGGCTGGAAAAGCACAAAAGCCGATGGTTTTCCTGCCACAGGTTGGTCAACGGAAGGTGGCGTGTTGAAAGTCTTGAAAAGTGCCCGAGGAGGCGATATTATTACGACGAATAAGTACAAAAACTTTGTCCTAAAAATAGATTTCAAACTGACCGAAGGTGCCAACAGTGGCATCAAGTACTTCGTGAACTCGTCGGGGATTGGTTGCGAATACCAAGTGTTGGATGATGACAAACATCCCGATGCCAAAGCAGGCGTGGAGGGTAACCGTACCTTGGGCTCTTTGTACGACTTGATTACGGCCGACCCCAAAAAACCGCTTAAAAAGGATGACTTTAATACG
This sequence comes from Runella sp. R0.1_18, assembly GCF_057652155.1. Lineage (NCBI taxonomy): Bacteria > Pseudomonadati > Bacteroidota > Cytophagia > Cytophagales > Spirosomataceae > Runella > Runella sp. R0.1_18. The sequence goes on along the minus strand of NZ_JBYFCK010000015.1, from coordinate 59,957 downwards.
GCCATGATTGTGGTAAACAACAATCACGTAGAACACTGGTTGAATGGCGTAAAAATTGTAGAATACGACCGCAACAACCAGATGTGGCGGGCGTTGGTCAACTACAGCAAATACAAAAAATACGCTGATTTTGGCAATGCTACCGAAGCGCCCATTTTGCTCCAAGACCACGGTGATGAGGTGTGGTTTAAAAACATTAAGATTTTAGAAAAAAAATAATCGTTATATGGTGGGTCGGATTGTTCACAACCCAATCGCTAACAAACAGTTAATTCGTGCGTCGGGTTGCTCACAACCCGACCGCTCTCGACGATAACCAGTAAATAAGATTTTTAAAGTTTTAACATAATCGTTACCAAATGACAACTAGAAGGGATTTTATAAAAAAAGCAGGGGTTGCGGGTTCGGGCCTAGCTTTGGGGCAATTGAGCCCAAGCATTATGACAAATCCAGCACGAAAAGGCGAGAAAGTCAAATTGGCGTGTATTGGGATTGGTTTCCGTGGTGGAGAAATCATTAAAGAACTCAATAAAACGGGCTTGGCTGAGATTGTGGCGCTTTGTGACATTGACATGGGGGCCAAGCACACGCAAGAAATTGCGGCCATGTTCCCCAATGCCAAACAGTTCCAAGATTTCCGTAAGATGTTCGACAGCATGGGAAATCAGATTGAAGCGGTTTCTATCGGAATTCCTGATTTTGCCCACTACGTAGTGGCCGTACATGCGATGTCGTTGGGTAAGCACGTCTATGTTGAAAAACCAATGGCGCGGACGTTTCACGAGTCAGAGTTGCTAATGAAGTTGGCTAAGAAAAACCCTAAAGTGGTGACCCAAATGGGAAATCAAGGACACTCAGAGGCGAACTACTTTCAATTTAAAGCGTGGAAAGACGCGGGTATCATCAAAGACGTTACCAAAATTACGGCCCACATGAACTCGGCCCGCAGATGGCACGGTTGGGATCCAAAGATTTCAAAATATCCCGAAGCACAACCCATTCCATCAACGTTGGACTGGGAGACGTGGCACTTGAACACCATGTACCACGATTTTAACGAAAAATACCACTACGGCAACTGGCGCTGCTGGTACGATTTCGGCATGGGTGCTTTGGGCGACTGGGGCGCGCACATCTTGGATACGGCGCACCAATTCCTCGACCTCGGGTTGCCAAACGAAGTGACTGCGGTGAAGTTGGACGGACACAATGATTTCTTCTTCCCGATGTCATCGACGCTTTTGTTCCGCTTCCCTGAGCGTAAAGGAATGCCAGCCGTGGACATTACGTGGTACGATGGGGTCAATAACCAGCCACCGCTGCCCGACGGATACGGTTTGTCAGAACTTGACCCGAATATTCCAGTGGTAGCAGGCCAGAAAATCAAGGCTGCGACCTTGAACCCAGGTAAGATTATTTACTCGAAAGACCTCATTTTCAAGGGCGGTTCGCACGGTAGTACGTTGAGTATTATTCCAAAAGAAAAAGCGTTGGAGATGCAGTCAAAACTACCCGTAGTGCCTGCCAGCCCGTCCAACCACTTCAAAAACTTCTTGTTGGCGTGCCAAGGCGAAGAAAAAACACGTTCACCGTTCGAAATTGCAGGGCCATTGTGTCAGGTATTTTCGTTGGGGGTAATGGCGCAACGTTTGAACACCAAATTGTTGTTTGACCGTACGACAAAAACCATCACCAACCATCCTTTTGCCAACGCTATGCTAACAGGCATTCCGCCGCGCAAAGGCTGGGAAGATTATTATCGTATATAAGTGTGAGTTTACCTTCCCGAGAGTTTCAAACTTTCGGGAAGGTTTTACCGAATTTTAGGGCACTTTGTTCGACCACGTTGTTTGCGCGAAGCGGGACGAAATTGAAGTTGATTTTTTGTGACCAAATACCCTCCTTTTCCGTTTCGCGTCCTAATCTCTCCCCCTTCTTTCATCGGAATAAAATCCAACGACGGCAAAAACGCAAAGTCATTAATCGGCTGAGGATGAATGTCAAACAGCGGGTCGCCAGGGAAATGGTACGTCTCAAACTCGTAGTCAAACAAGAAAATCGTAATAAACCCATCGGGACTGTACTTGAGGCTGATGTCTTGGGTAGGTTTCAGTTTAAACGCTTGCTGTAAATCGGCTCGGCGGAAAAACTGGTCTTTAAAATGGTCGTGGTGAAGTTTGGCACGATTGTACAGATAAACAGTGTTTGACGAGTCGTAGGTAATCGCAATGTCGATGTAGTGCTTTGAAAAGTCTTTTCGGGTGTCTTTGGCAAACAAAACGCCCATGTTGTTGATGGCGTTTTTGCTTAAATACAATTGATAATGCTCAATGGCTGCCGTTTCTTCGTGGCGGTTTTTGAAGACATTCCCGATGTTGACATTATACGCCTTTTTGGTAGAATCAATTTCCAAACCTTTTTCAAAATCTTTGAGCGATAAGTCGGAAAACTTGGCTTCTTCGGCTTGGTCGCGGTTGTGGCGTTCACGCAATGACATATACGACTGAACAATCCCACGGTTGTTGTACAGCATCGGCAATTGTTTTTTTCGCAAAAGGCTATCGTAGAGTACCTTTGCGCGGTCTATGTCGTCGATGTTGAGGTATGAAACTCCTAATCCATTACTGGCGTTGATGTTGCCTGGGTCTAAGGCGTGGGCTTGGGTGAAGTCGTCGAGAGCCTGCTGGTATTCGTTGCATTTAAGGTAAATATTTCCTCGGTTGACAAGCATCCGAACGCTGATTTCGGGGTTGGCCCGAATGGCTTTTTCCAGCCACTTGAGAGAAGTCAAAAAATATCCCTCGATGCGGCAGTATTCACTCATAGCCAAGCAAGGTAGTAAACCTTTTCCCGAAAGCTTCACCGCTGTTTGAACGTCATCTTTTGCCAGGGCGGTTTGGTTGGAATAAAGTCGGCAAAAAGCCCGTGCCGCAAAAAAATCGGCATGATGCGGGTTTTTAGGGTTTAGAATTTCCCCTGCTTGGTCAAAGCAGCATACCGCTTCTCCGTAGTTTTGAAGGCGATAATAAATAATGCCTAACCCAAGCCACGCGTGTTTTTGGGTAGAATCTAAATCCAACGACCGCTCGTACGCTTTTTGGGCCTGACGTTGCCCATTGGTGCCGACGTACGCATTGCCCAAACTTAACCACGCTTCCGCTGACAAATCGTTGAGCCGACAAGCTGCGTCGTACTCCAATACCGCTTCTTGGTACTTGCGTTGCCGATAAAGCGCGTGCCCCAAACCCAGCCTCGCCGCAAAGCGATAATAAGGGTCTTTGGTGGCAAGGTATTCGCGGTAAAGCGCCTCCGCCGCTGTATATTCGGCCAAAGCCAGCGAACTGTTTCCGCGCTGTACCAAAAAGCGCGGCCCGCTTGGGTGCTTGCCTACCCGAGTTGCGAGTTTGTCGGCTTTTTCGTAGAGGCGTTCGGCTTGTTTGTAGTCGCCAAGTTTAAAATGAACATTGGCGGCTAATTCATGAAATTCGGCCGCTTTGGCAAACCCGATTCGTTTGCTCCAATCTTGCGACTGCTGCAAATCACCCAATTTGTAATGGGCCAAAGCGATGTTAAAAATGAGTGTATCGCTAGGAGGAGCGTGTTCCCACGTGGCCAAACCCTGTTGAATATCGCCTTTTTGAGCTTCCCAAACGCCCTTATTGTGCAAATAACGATGCCCAGCTCCTGTCTGAGTCAAGAGTTGCAGGGCAGTGTCGTATTCTTTCAACACACCCGTGACAAGCGAGAGATTATACAGTAGGGTATCGTTGTTGGCGTCGTATTCTTGGGCTTGCAAAAACATCGACTGCGCACTTTGGTACCGCTGATTGTAAGCGTACTGAATGCCACCGTTGTTGAGTTGAGGAAACCGCTTAGGGTTCTGAGGAACGTTTTTTTTGGGAGGAACTACCGCAATTTTCTTGGTTGAATGCGCTGACGACCCCGTATTAGAAGAATCTACCACGCACGCTTGAGACCGTGTGCCAAGTACAAATTCAACTACAAAAAGGAGTAAAGTAAACCTAAAAGTCAGCATCTCCATACCAATCGTCAATGTAACTAACTTAATTTCATTTACACGAACCATGCCATGATTAGCCACTTGAGGGAAAAAAATGAGCAATAAGGCGTCAAAAACAGCTGTTTTGGCCTTTTGGTGTAGAATGTGTAAGTAAAGTTAACGCTAAGTTTTGACTTTAGCGCTCATTTAGTTACATCGACGATGAAAAAAGGGGAAATATTAGCTTAATACATAATTTTATTTTTTACCCGCAGAATAATACAAACGCAGATATTCGCTGATAAATGACTTAATGAAGCTATTTTCATCAGCGAATATCTGCGGCTCTAAATCTGCGTTAATCCGCGGGTAAAACTTAAAAAAACACAGCAAACAATGTGCCTAATTCGGCATAATTAAAAATGTAGATTTTCCTTTCTGTGGCAATGCTTTGTGCGAAAGAATAAGCCGCCGCACGGGGCGATTGTCCCATTTAGTTTTGAAACTAACGTACTCCATCCCGTCGGTAGAAGGAAGGTCAGTTGATACATCCCAGAGTTTGCTATCGTATTGAATAACAAAGTTTTGTCCTTTGGGTGTGGTCAATTTAATTTTGCCAAGAGTGGTTAAATCCGTGTCGCAAACAGTCATAAATACTTGCTGTAGCGAAGTAGGTTTTTGGGTCAACGTAAAATCATCGTTTATCTCGACAATATTCTTTAAGCGATTGAGCTTCACCGAACGATTCCATGCTTGGATTCCCGCTTCTTTGGCGTAGCTAGGCGCAATGTCCATCGACAACGTTGCTTCTTTTTCGTTGATGGTACTTTTGACGTTATGCGCTTCGTAGGTTCGCCCCGCAAGTTGTCCTAGCCCGTTGACAATTGGCAAATTATGGTATTGAGATTGGGTAAACCAAAGTTCATAACGTTTCGACGAAAAAGTACGGGCGGTGTAGTTACCGCGACCTGCGTCGATGATGACTGGTTCACCGTTGGCGTACAGCAAAAAGTCGCCTACGTCGTTGTGGTTGTGACTTTCGGCATTGTGTCCGCCGTGGGTAGCCAAGTACAAACCATTGCTACTACGGGCCGTTAGTACTTGAATATCGCCAAGCCAAGCGTCTTTGACGGGTTGGTACGTGGTTTTGGTGGAAGGCAATTCTTTGACAGTAAGTAAGTTTTGAATACGACGCATCCGATGGTAGCCGTTATTTGACACTGCAAATGGGTATTTTTCAGTTGCCCATAATCCAAACTGTGCGAGTTGGGTATCGTTGATTTTTTTACCAAAACGATACAGCATGATGCCGTCGGGTTTGAGTTTGGGGTCGGCATCGGCAAAGTTGACAAAGTAATCGTCCGCAATGTGGGTTTTGAAAACATACGAAGCCATTTTTTGAACGAGCGGCTGCTGATAAGCACTTACTTTGTTTTGAGTAGCAGCTTCTAGCAATTCCAAACAATCAAATACGCAAGCCCCTGCCGCAAACCAATAACTTGGGCCTTCGTCGCAGCCTCCATCTTCTCCCAGTCCGTTGAGGTACAAATCCAAACCGAGCATAGCGGCGTGTAATTGCTCCGCGCGGCGCTTTTCGTCTTTTTCCAACAAAAGCGTCGCTGTCATCCAATTGGACATAATCCACGGATTCCAGTTGTTAACGGCATTTTTTTTACTCATCCAACCGTAGCGATCGGGGTTTTGAATCATGGGGACAAACAACCGACGGTTGGTTTCAAAGTAAATTCGTTTGCGGATGAGTTTGTTGATTTTATCTAATTTTTCGCCCACAAAATAGTCGGCAAAAGAAAGTACGGCAGCGGTTTCGGCGGCAAACAAATCCACGACGGGGTCTTCGACGTTGGGCAGACCTGTACCGCTAATGTGGGCAGGAACGCCCCAAAAACTTTCCTCACAAATCGACCAAACTCCGTTGAAAATGGCTTCCGTAAAACGGCCTTTGTCCTCTACGCTTTCGGCCAAAATAAGGTCAATGAGTGCGTTTCGTTTTCCGTACGAAAGTTTACCGTGGCGTTCGCGGTCGCCAGAGCGTACAAAATCCATCGAAACGCTGCCTGGAATGGCTTCAAATTTGTAGTTCAACACGGCTTCCCCCGCTTTTATGACCCGTGTCACCACGCTATCGGGCAGTTGGGATTGCCATTCGACGGAGGTTTTGGGGTAGGGTTTAAACTGCGCTTGGGGAATGAGCACCTGCCGAACGGCATCAAGCGAATAGGCGTTGCCGAGGAGGTTTCGTTGGGTCGGTTGGGCACTGGCGATGGCTGCCCAACCGATTAAGAGGGTTGTGAAAAGGTGTTTCATTGGTCTTTTGATTATAGATGGCAAAAAAAACCTTTTCATACTGACCACGGAAAATAAATTAATTCCAACCCCCACCCAGGGCGCGGTAAATATTGACAACGGCATTCATCTGTTGCATTTTGGTTTCGACAAGGTCGAACCGCGACTCAATAGCATCCCGTTGTGTTAGCAACACCTCCATGTAATCGGCACGAGCCGAACTAAACAGGTTATTAGAAATCGTAATCGACTGCGTAAGGGCCTGAACTTCCTTCGATTTGGTGTCGTACGTTTTTTCTAAATTACCGATTTTAGCCATTTGGTTGGCCACTTCGATGTAGGCATTCAACAGCGTTCGTTCGTAATTATACACCGCTTGAATCTGCTTGGCATTGGCATTGAAATAAGAAGCCTTGATGGCGTTTTTGTTGACCAACGGTGCCGTCAAATCCCCCGCCAACGAAAGAATGAGCGATTGAGGGGTTTTTAACAAATACAAAGGATTGAAAGCCTGATAACCCAAACCTGCCGAGATACCAAGAGAAGGATAAAAACGGGCTTTGGCAACCTGTACGTCTAGTTTGTTGGCGGCCAACTCCTGTTCTGCCTGACGGATGTCGGGGCGATTGGCCAGTAACTGCGAAGGTAAGCCCGTATGAATGTTGGCTGGAACCAAATTACCAAAATCTTGCGAACTACGAGCGACGGTTTGGGGATAGCGTCCCACCAAAAAATTGATGCGGTTTTCGGTTTCAATGATTCGTTGCTGAATGTTGTACTGCAAACTTTGGGTGTTCAATACCTGAGCTTCAAACCGTCGTACGGCCAATTCGGTCACTTTGGTTGCTTCCTTTTGAAGGCGTACAATCCGAAGAGCATTGTTCTGAATATCAATGTTTTGGTGAATAATCGCCAATTGATTGTCAAGGGCCAACAACTCGTAGTACGAAGTGGCAATTTCGGCAATTAAGTTGGTGACCATGAAATTTCTACCTTCACCACTTGCCAAGTACCGATGCACGGCGGCATCTTTGGCATTGCGCAATTTATGCCAAATGTCGATTTCCCATGTGGCAAACAGGCCGCCCAAAAAATTGGGAAGAGGTTCGGGGGTTTCTCGGCCAGGTTTGATGTCGGTGGTCGCTTCGCTGGCGCCTATGTTGGTATAACGTCCCACTTTGTCCACCCCAGCACTTCCACGGACACCCACAAAAGGTTTGTATTCCCCTTGGCGAGCCATGATTTCGTTGCGCGAGATTTCGATTTCTTGCATCGTAATGTTTAGCTCCTGATTGTTTTGCAAGGCGCTGTCAATCAGGGTTGTTAGGTAGGGGTCTGTAAAAAACTCCTTCCATCGAATCGTGGCGCTGTTGGTCGAGTCCTGCGAGTTATTAAAACCCGCAGGTAACGTATTACTTTCGGTTTTGGTGACCAACGCAGGGGTTTTACAGCCCGAAATGGCTAGCGTTAACCCCACGACTCCTATGCCGAGTGTGATGATTTTCTTAAACATTAGTGCTCAATTTCTTCGGTTAACGGATTCTCTTTTTCACCTTTAATCAACTGACGACCTTCGGCGATTTTTCCGAAAATAAAGTACAGCCCTGGGACGATAATGACTCCGAATACAGTCCCGAAAAGCATTCCTCCCAGGGCCGACGAACCAATCGTACGGTTGCCAATGGCTCCTGCACCTGTGGCAAGTACGAGCGGAATCAACCCCGCAATGAAGGCAAAAGACGTCATGAGGATAGGGCGGAAACGTACCTTGGCACCTTCGATGGCCGCGTTTAAGACGGTGAAGCCTTCTTTGTGTTTTTGAACGGCAAATTCCACAATCAAAACGGCGTTTTTCCCCAGCAACCCGACCAACATGACCAACCCTACTTGGGCATAAATGTCGTTGGCCAAACCCATCACTTTGATAAGTAAGAAAGAACCGAAGACCCCCGCAGGCAGCGAGAACACCACCGCCAACGGCAGAATAAAGCTCTCGTATTGGGCAGCTAACACGAAATAGACAAAGGCCAATACCACTAAGAAAATATAAAGTGCCTCGTTGCCGCGCATTACTTCGTCTTTCGACAACCCACCCCAGTCGATGTCATAGCCCCTTGGGAGGGTTTTCTTGGCTACTTCTTGAATCACTTTGATGGCTTCCCCGCTACTGTACCCTTTGGCAGGCGCTCCACGGAAAGCCGCAGTGGTGTACATGTTATAGCGGTTGATTTCGTTGGCGCCCTGCGATTTTTTAATGCGCATAAAGGCCGAGAACGGCACCATTTCATCGTACTTGTTTTTGACGTACAAGTTCATGATGTCATCGGGAAGTCGGCGGTATTCGGGCGATGCTTGCACAAACACCTTAAAGAAACGCTGAAACTTGATAAAACCGAGTTCGTACGTACTACCAATCAAAATCGAGAGCGTATTCATGGCGTTGCCAATCGAAACACCTTTCTGCATGGCCAATTTATTGTCGATTTCGAGCTCGTATTGGGGGTAATTAGCACTGTAAAAGGTGAACAAGCCCGTCAGTTCTTTCCGTTTTTTGAGTTCATTCATAAAATCAGAACTGACTTTTTCGAGTTGTTTGTAGTCTCCCGTGTTGGTTTTGTCCAACAATTGCAGCGCGAAACCACCCGCAGCTCCGTATCCTGGTACGGCTGGTGGGTCAAAAAATTCGATGGTAGCCCCTGGGATAACTTTGGCCCTTTCTTCTAATTCATAAATAATCTCGTTGACGGTGTGTTTACGCTCGTCCCAAGGTTTAAGGTTAATCAAACAAGTACCTGCGTTTGACCCCCGACCTTCGGTAAGTACTTCGTATCCCGCAAGGGCCGAAACTGATTGAATACCCTCTACTTTTTCGGCAATCGCTTGGAGTTTGCGGGTAATGTCGTTGGTACGTTCCAAGGTCGAGCCTGGAGGCGTTTGTACGATGGCGTAAATCATCCCTTGGTCTTCACTCGGAATAAAACCCGAAGGGAGTTTGGCCGTAATCCCGAAAATTCCGACGCCAAAAGCCAACAAGATTCCCCAAGTCACCACGCGGCGGTTGACGATAAGGCGCAAGAGCCCTACGTACCGACCCGTTAGTTTTTCAAAACCTCGGTTAAAGGCATCAATAAAGCGGTCGATGATGGTTTTCTTGCGTTTGTGGCCGTGGTGATTTTTCAAAATCATCGCACAAAGCACAGGGGTTAGGGTAAGTGCGACAAGCCCCGAGATGACAATAGACGTAGCCATTGTGATGGAAAACTGACGGTAGAAAATCCCCACGGGGCCTGTCATAAAGGCCACAGGCACAAACACGGCGGTCATCAACAACGTAATGGCAATAACGGCACCGCTGATTTCGCGAAGTACTTTTTTGACGGCTTTGTAAGGCGTGAGGTGAGGCTCTTCTTCCATTTTGGCATGGACGGCCTCGACGACCACAATGGCGTCATCCACCACAATACCAATCGCAAGTACCAACGCAAAGAGCGTAATCATGTTGATGGTTAGCCCAAACAACTGCATAAAAATGAACGCCCCAATCAGCGAAACAGGCACCGCCAGCGTAGGGATAAGCGTAGAGCGCCAGTCGCCCAAGAAGATAAACACTACCAAGGCCACCAAAATAAAGGCATCTCGCAGGGTATGAATTACGTTTTCGATGGAGGCATCTAAGAAGTGCGAAACGTCGTAGCTAATTTCGTAGTCCATCCCTGGAGGGAACGAGGTTTTCTTCATTTCGTCCAGTTTGGCTTTTACGCTCTTGATAACATCGCTGGCGTTACTTCCGTAGGTTTGTTTGAGCATAATCGCCGCCGATGGATAGCCATTGAGGTTAGAATAAATGTCATAATATTCGCTCCCAAGTTCCACTTCGGCAATATCTTTTAGTTTGAGAATTTCACCGTTAGGGTTCGCCTTCACAATCACATTTTTGTATTGCTCCACGTCGTTAAAACGCCCTTGGTAGGTCAATACGTACTCCAATGCCTCGGCGCGTTTTCCGTCGCTTCGGCCAATCCGCCCAGGCGACCCAATTACACTTTGGTCGTTCAACGCTTCCATGACTTCGTCGGCAGAGATGTTGTAGGCCCGCATACGGTCGGGTTTGAGCCAAATCCGCATCGCGTACTGGCGGCTACCCAAGATGCTGGCCTGTCCAATCCCCGTAATCCGCTGAAGTTCAGGCAGCATGTTTACCCCCGCAAAGTTGAAGAGGAACTTCATGTTGGCTTTGGGGTCTTTGCTGTACAAGTTGACGTACATCAACATGTTAGGAACGATACGGTTTACGATGACCCCTTCGCGCTGTACCAAGATGGGCAAACGGTTGAGCACCTGCGCAATACGCGTATTGACGTTGACGACGGCTTGGTCGGGGTCAGTACCGAGGTTAAAGACAATCTGGATGTTGGCTTCCCCCGCACTGGTGGCGTCAGAAGTCATGTATTTCATGCCAGGTACCCCGTTGATGGCTTGTTCCATCGGAATCAACACCGATTCGGTAAGTACCTTCGCACTAGCCCCTGGGTAAGAAGCCCGTACGATGACCATTGGGGGCGAAATTTCGGGAAACTGCGAGATGGGTAAGCTAGTGATAGCCAATATCCCCATAAAAATGATAACCAGCGAGATGACGATAGCAAGTACTGGCCGATGTATGAATTTACTAAACATATTCGTGCGATGTTTTGGGGCGAACAGCTATTACTCGGTATATACTTTAAGGTTGGCCAATACTTTGTGCGGCTCTTGGTAGTCAAAGTGAATTTTCTCGTTGTCGTGTACTTTACGGATACCTTCAAGCAAGATGCGTTCGTCGGCGGCTAGGCCATCTTTTACCACGTAGAGGTCGGGCATTTCGGCGGCGATATTAATCTCGCGCGACCTCACAACATTGTCTTTTCCTACCACATACACATAGCGTTTTTCCAGAATTTCAAAAGTAGCTTTCTGAGGAATGATGATGGCGTTGCGAAGCGGAACCACCATCTGAATATTGCCCGTTTCACCGTGACGAAGTAGCCCTTTAGGGTTGGGGAAAGTCGCCCGAAAAGCGATGTTTCCCGTTTCGTTGTTGAAGTCGGCTTCAATCGTTTCGACAATCCCCGAATGACCAAAAAGTTGATTGTTAGCCATCACCAAGTTAACCGACATCCTTTTGCCGTCTTGCGCCTTGCTTTTAAAATCGAGGTATTCGGCTTCGGGTACGTTGAAATACACCCACATTTTGCTGTTGTCAGAAAGCGTGGTGAGCAAGTCACCTTCGTCCACCAAACTTCCTGGACGTACTTGAAAATGATCCATGATGCCTGAAAAAGGCGCTTTGATTTTGGTAAAACCTAAGTGAACTTGGGCCAAGGCAAGTTCGGCTTTGGCTTTGTCCCACTTGGCATTGACCATCGCTAATTCGTTGGGTGCTACGATGTTGCTATCGGCAAGGCGTTTGGTGTTTCGGTATTCGATGCTGACAAACTTCGCTTCGGCTTCGGCTTTTTGCACTTCCGCTTCGTACAGTTTGGGCATGATTTGAAACATCATTTGGCCTTCTTTGATAAACTGCCCTTCGTCCACGTAGATGTTTTGGAGGTAGCCTCGCTGCTGAGCGCGGAGCTCAATATGACGAAAAGCGTGAATCTGGCAGACGTAGTCTTTGGTAATGGTAGTGTCTTTTTTGAGGGGGGTAGTTACCAAAAACTTGGTAATTTCTTCCTTCTCTTCTTCTTTTTCTGAGCAGCTTGTGCACCACAACAAAGCACAGAAACTTGCGAGCATGAGGGTCTTATTCATACTAAATTCACTTTTTGTGTAGGGAGAATGGGGAAAATAATGTGAGTGGATTTATTTTTTTGAATGGGAGTCCGTTTTGGTCAATGGGGGAGCGTTGGGGTGTTGAGCCAATTCCCGTAGGAGGCTATCTTTTTCTTGGTTGTTGCGAATACATTCCGAAAGTTGCTGCCGACAATACACATTATCGACACTGCTCGCTGCACTAGCTAATTCAAATTCATAGAGGCTCCGTTGGCGGGTTTGTTCATAAAGCAAAAAGCCGTTGAAGCCTAGTGAGAGGGCCAACGTGAGCCCCAAACCGTAAAGCAAAATCGATGGAAAATAATGGCGTCGCATAGAGTGGATAGCTATGTTGATTGACAAAACAAAGCAACCACTTAGGCATTAAAACGATGTGAGAAGGAAATTAGAAAACATTAGAAAAGTCTAAATGACTCGAAGGGCTTGTAGGAGTATAGAAAGGCGAAAATGCTTTTAATGCTCCATTTTTGGGCTTTGAAACCGTATGAAAATCGCTAGTAATGTAGGATTGTCTAGGAATTGTACAATTATATGTTTTTAGGAGACAAATTAAAAGACATTAGAAAAATGGAGTGATTTTCTAATGTTGAGCTGAGAATCGACCCTAAAAAAGATTAATTTAAACTGGGAAACGAGATGGAAACGGTGGTGCCTTCGTTGATTTTAGAATTCAGGTGAAGAAAACCTTGGTGAAGCTCAATGATTTTCTGCGTCATGGCCAAGCCAATGCCAAACCCAGGCACTCCCTCTACGTTTTTTCCTCGGTAAAGTGGGTCAAAAATATGGGCAATATCAGCCTCCGCAATGCCCCGTCCTTGGTCTTTGATGACGACCAAAATTTTATCAGAAGTCGTCTGAAGATGTACCGCAACGGCCTCAGTGGAGTACTTGCAGGCATTGTCGAGGAGGTTTAGAAAGGCGGTGGTTAGCAAAGTCGCATTTCCTTTGACGGTCAGCGAGTGGTCGTCGGTTGCAAACTGAATGGGTAAACTTCGGTGCGGATATTTGGCATGAATTTGTCCCAATGCCGTCAGTAAACAATCATCCACCTGCACCCTTTGGAGGGTAAGAGCACCATCGGTTACGCGTGCCAATCCTAGCAAGCTATTGGTGAGGGAAATGACCTTTTTTAATTCTTCCACGGCCACTTCCATGCTGTCGCGCCAGTCGTTGGGGTTTTGGTCGTAGCGCAACGAAGTTTCCAAAGTACCCAAGGTATTGGTAAGCGGAGTCCGAAGTTCGTGAGAGGCGTGGGCCACAAAACTCCGTTGGGAAACAAAAGCATCTTCGAGCCGAAAGAGCATTTGGTTGAACGTCATGGCAAGCTGCGCAATTTCGTCGCGACGGTTGCCTTCATTAACGCGTTTGTGCAAGTCTTTGGCCGTAATTTGCTCGACTTCGTCCACAATTTGCGAAATGGGTTTGAGCACCCTGCCTGAGAAATACCACCCCGCTAATACAATTAGCGAAAAGCCTAACATATTGGCCAACAGCAAGATTTGCTGTAATGTGCCAAGTTTTGCAAAGCCAATTCGGTCGTATCCTGAAGCAAAGATGTAGAATCGCTGCCCACGGTCATAGAAGGGGAGGAGTATAGACTCCAAGTGCCCCGACCGAAACTCAAAAAGTGAGTCGGAGGGTAAGTGCGGGATTTTTTCTTTGTAATAATCCGATTCTTTCAGGGTACGGTTGGTAAAAACCAATTTGTGTTGATGGTCAAAAATACTGATTTGTTCCTCCACAATGGTGAGCAAATCGGTACGAACCATGTTTTTGAAAAAATCATCGTGCAGATGCCGCCTCGAAATCAAAACCCGCCCCGCAACCCGTGCTTTTCCCTCCAATCGGCTATAAAATTCTTCTTGGCGGTACAGCGAGTAAAAATACCAAACCAACAACGACAACGTCACCTGAATGGCCGTGGCAAGCAGGGTAAAAATAATGGTAAGTCGATTACGAATGAGCATATTGGGAAAACGATTATCCTTCGCGTAGCACATAGCCCATCCCAACGATGGTGTGTAACAATTTGGTAGAAAAGCCTTTGTCTATTTTTTTGCGTAAGTAGCTGATATAGACGTCGATGACGTTGGTGCTGCTGTCAAAATCTAAACTCCAAACGCGTTCGCTAATGTCCACCCGAGAAATAATTTTCCCTTTGTTGAGCATCAAGTATTCCATCAAAGAGTATTCGCGGGTCGTCAGGTCGATACGTTGCCCAGCCCGAGTGACCGTTTTGGTGTCAAGGTTTAGTTCTAAATCTGCCAATTGCAACACTTGTTTTGGCTTCGTACCGTTTCGCCGCGTCAAAGCCCGAAGCCGTAGCAGAAGTTCTTGAAATTCAAAAGGTTTGGCGAGGTAATCATCCGCACCTGCGTTAAAACCATCGGCCTTGTCGGCGAGGCTATCGAGGGCGGTTAGCATTAGTACGGGAACACTTTCATTGTCAGCCCGAATTAATTGACATAATTCAAAGCCATTGATGTGGGGAAGGTTGACGTCCAATAAAATGATGTCATAACTGTTTTTGCGAAACAGCGACAGGCCCATGCGCCCGTCGTAGGCAACTTCTACTTCATAGCCTTCGGCCGAAATACCTTTACGAATAAAAGAGGCGAGTCTGTCCTCGTCTTCAACTAATAAGATTTTCATACAAACGATGTGGGTTGCTGATGTGTCAAAGTGTTCGTTTCCACCCCTTTAGGAGTAATGCTGTTGCTGCAAATATATACACCGACTTGATTGGGCAGTCATGTACGCAACCCTTGTAAAGCGATTTTAATCCTTTTTTCATTTCAATTTGCCCATGGTTTCTTTTTCAATTTGACATAAAAAAGGAGGTTTTTGTACCTCTTCAACGCTACTTTGTCTAAGATTTTATGGTAGAAAATGACTTTTTAGATTGAAAGATAAAGGGGAGGATAGACAGGTTAAACACATTAAAAAAAGTAGCCTCTGGAGCAATGAACAGCCACTCTATATTTTAATGCGTTCAACCTGGAAGATAGGTTCGTTTCTAAAAAACAAGGATAAAATAAGTAAAAAGCAGAACTTGGTCGTTTTATTTATTTTTAAGTATCTCTCTAACAAAAGTTTGATTAACCCATGCGTTTTAAAAAACAGTCAAAATTGCAACTTTCGGCGGCAATCGGGACGGCTTGTTTAGTGGTGTCATGTATGAAAACGCCCCGCAATAGCCAGCCCGTTGTCATCAAAGAAGATCCTTCCAAGGCCATTGCTAGGGCCAAGGAAATCCGTGAAAAAACGCCCGTAAAGCTTGCCGAAGGGCTACAAATGACCCTTTGGGCATCCGATTCGCTAGCGCCAGACCCTGTGGCGATGGCGATTGACGACCAAGGACGAGTATATATCAATCGAACAAACCGTCAGAAAAACTCAGAATTTGACATTCGTGGACACCGTGATTGGATGACGGAGTCAATCGGCCTTCAAACGGTTGAAGACCGCCGTGCGTTTTTACGCAAAACGTTTTCGCCCGAGAAAAGCAAAGCCAACGAGTGGCTCGCTGACCTCAACGAAGATGGCGTACACGACTGGAAAGACTTAGCGGTAGAAAAAGATGAAATCTGGCGCTTAGAAGATACCAACAACGACGGTATCGCCGACGTTTCGCTGCGGGTCTTGGAAGATTTTTTTGATGAAGTCACCGACGTGGCAGGAGGTATGCTGGTACGAGCTGGGGAGATTTTTGTCGGAATTGCTCCTGACTTATGGCGTTTGAAAGACACCAACGGCGACGGTATTATGGACAAAAAAACATCTATTAGTCACGGATACGGTGTACACATTGGGTTTAGTGGACACGGTATGTCGGGCGTAACTGAGGGGCCTGACGGACGTATTTACTGGAACATTGGAGATATTGGTGCCAATATTACGGCTCCTGACGGCAAAAAATGGGAAAACCCCAACTCTGGTATCATTGCTCGTTCTAATCCAGACGGCTCTGATTTTGAGATTTTTGCGTCAGGACTTCGCAATACCCACGAGTTTGTTTTTGATGAATACGGCAACCTCATTTCATCGGACAACGACGGTGACCATCCAGGCGAAAGCGAGCGTCTCGTACACGTCGTACAAGGACATGATGCGGGTTGGCGCTCAAACTGGCAGTATGGAAAATACACCGACCCCCGCAATAATAGATACAACGTGTGGATGAACGAAAAACTGTTCAAACCGCGCTGGGAAGGCCAAGCTGCGTATATTTTGCCTCCGATTATGAACTACCACAACGGCCCGACGGGGATGGAATACAACCCAGGCACGGCCCTAGGCTCTGAGTGGAAAAATAAGTTTTTCTTGGTAGAATTTGTGGGAACACCTTCACGCTCCCACATCTGGTCATTTGGGCTTAAACCAAAAGGAGCAACGTTTGACCTCGACGGTGAAAAAGACATAGTGAGTGGTATTTTGCCAACGGGTATCAAATTTGGCCCTGATGGTGCGCTCTACGTGGCTGACTGGATCAATGGTTGGGATACAAAAAACTACGGACGCGTGTGGAAGCTCGATGTGACCAAAGATAAGAATGATTTGGCTGCCGTACGGGAAGAAACAAAACGCATGATTCAGTTGAGTTACCCTGCGCAAACCGAAGAAAAACTGTATTCGCTGCTTTCGTACGGCGATATGCGGGTTCGTCAAAAAGCCCAATTTGAGTTGGTCAATCGCGGTAAAAAAGGACTTCCGCAGTTGATAAAAGCAGCGGAACAAACACAGAACCAATTGGCGCGTATTCACGGAATTTGGGGAATTGGACAGTTGACGCGCATCGACCAAGCCAATGCTGGAACGTTGATGTCTTTGTTGAATGACAAGGATCCTGAGATTATGACCCAAGCGGCCAAAATGCTCGGAGATGCACGCATCGCCAATGCGGGTAGCGCTTTGATACCTTTGTTGAAAAACACCAACCCACGCGTTCGTTTTTACGCTGCCGAAGCATTGGGGCGTATTGCTTATGCAGATGCCGTAACGCCGCTGATTGAAATGATTGGTGCCAACAACGACGAAGACCTTTACCTGCGTCACGCGGGCGTTTTGGCCTTGTCGCGCATTGGAAAAGTAGAGCCAATGGTAGCCTTGGCCAACAACCCAAGCAAAGCATTGCGGACAGCAGCGGTGTTGGTATTGAGACGCTTACGTAATGAAAATGTAGCCGTTTTCTTGAGCGACAAAGACGAATACATCGTAGCTGAAGCAGCCCGCGCCATCAACGACGACTTGTCGATTGTAGGAGCATTGCCAGCCTTGGCCGCAACCCTCAAAGAAACCCGTTTTACGTCGGAAGTGATTGTGCGTCGCGCAATTAATGCCGCATTGCGGGTAGGAGGGGACAAAGAACTCCAACTATTGCTTGATTTTGCTCGTCGTACCGATTTGAAAGAAGACATTAAGGCAGAAGCATTGGCAGCGCTTGGGACTTGGGCAAACCCTTCGTACACCGACCGTGTGGACGGCCGCTACCGTGGTAGAATCGAGCGTGATCCTTCGGCCGTCAAAGCTAAGGTGTTACCTTTCATCAATGAGTTTTTGAAAGAAAAGAATCCTGAGCCTTTAGCAGCGATTGTGGGCTTAATTGCAGACGTAAAAATCACGGAAGCCAATGAGCAATTGGTGGCAATTTTTGAAAGTAGCGAAAGCCCACGCGTCAAAGGAGCGATTTTGACAGCACTCAATCAGCTAAATTATCCTCAAATGGATGCCATCATCAAAAAAGGGATGGACGACAAAGAGGAGAGTGTACGTACCGTAGCGTTGGGGATGTTGAACAACAACAACGTGACAAAAGCGAGTTTGCCGCTGATTGTGAATTCTATTTTTACCAAAGGCTCAACGCGCGAACAACAAAAAATGCTCGATGTATTGGGAAAAATGGAAGCTGACAAAACACAGGTAATTTTGAGCGATTTGATTGATCAATTGAAGGCCAAAAAGTTGTCGCCTAACTTATCACTAGAGCTTAAAGAAGCCATAGAAGCATCGGGCATAGCAGCGTTGAAAGAAAAAATGGCAACGGTGAAGCCTGGTGCTTCGCTTGTGGATGAATATGCCGAAGCACTTTTTGGCGGAAACCGCATGGCGGGTCGTAACATATTCAACAACAACTCAGCGGCACAGTGCGTACGCTGTCACGCTGTTGGTGGTACGGGCGGAGCCGTTGGTCCTTCATTGACCCACATCGGTGATGTGCTCACCCGCGAGCAATTGTTACAGGCATTGATTGAACCAAGTGCCCGTTTAGCACCAGGGTTTGGAATGGTATCGTTGACGTTGAAAGACGGACAAGTAGTGAACGGAACGTTGGCCAAAGAAACGGCGGAAGAATTAACCATCAATACCTCCGACGCCGAGCCATTGGTGATTCCTGTGGCGCGCATTGGCAAGCGCGAAAACATGCCATCGGGTATGCCGCCGATGGGTAGCATTCTGTCAAAACGCGAAATTCGCGATTTAGTAGAGTACCTGACGAATTTGAAGAAGTAAAACAAAAGCCTCCTAGAACTACCTTCCCGAAAGTTCTAAACTTTCGGGAAGGTCTAAAATTCCCCTTCTTCTAAACATTTTTTTGAAATCGGCATTTGGTGATGAAATCTGACAAACTCATGGATTCCACCAAAATAATCCAGCACTTCAGCTCGTCTCAAACTTGTTGGTTGCTCGCTTTTTAGGGCACGAAAAGAGGAAAACTCCCACTTATCCATCGAATCTACAAAGCCATGATGAACGGGGTTTGCATGAATGTAGTGAATCAATTGTATAAAATACTCCTCATTATTTACTTCTCGTCGTTTAAAATTTGGCATAAATAAACTTCCCATACGCCCTTGTTGGCGATTAAACGCTTGTGAATAAGAGCTATAAAGGTTACCAAACTCTCGACTTATAAAAGCGGACCAGTCTATCTCTTTGGTTAATTGGCAATGAGGTTTATTTTTCACTTGCCACGCCATTTTCAGTTCTTGTTCATCCTTGATACGTACCAAAAAATGTATATGATTCGGTAATAAACAGTACGCATACGTATCTACAATGGGATTCATAAAAAAGGTGTAGCGTTGTAGAAAAAACTGATAATTGCCTCTGTTCATGAACAAATTATCCCTGCCGTTTGCATGATTAAAAACATGATAGTATGTATCAGGAATAAGCGGAATGTCATATTTCTTCATTTTGTAACTCCTTTAAAGTCAATAATAATTCACGTTGGTTAGACTTTAAATCAGTGCTAAAGTTTCTGTTACCCTTTAAACAAAACTTCCCGAAAGCGTTGGAGCTTTCGGGAAGTTAATATGGACTCGTCAAAAGCCTCCCGAAAGTTCTGAAACTTTCGGGAGGCATATAAAAAAACTTTTCGACAAAGGTCATTGCAGGTCGGGAAAATCCTTTTTAAGTTTAAAGGTTAATATTCCTAATCACGTTAATTCCTTAAATCATGTCGGAAAAGCAACACAAAATTTTACTCACCGAAGACGAGATTCCAAGACATTGGTACAACATTCAGGCAGATATGCCCAACAAGCCACTGCCTCCTTTGCACCCTGCTACCAAACAGCCTGTAGGGCCAGGCGATTTGGCTCCGTTGTTTCCGATGGAGCTAATTAAGCAAGAGGTATCCCAAGAAAGGTACATCGAAATTCCTGAGGAGGTACGCGAAATCTATAAGCTGTGGCGTCCAACGCCCATGTTCCGCGCGCACCGCTTGGAAAAGATGCTCGATACTCCTGCTAAAATCTACTACAAATACGAAGGCGTAAGTCCATCGGGTAGCCACAAAACTAACACAGCGGTGGCGCAGGCGTATTACAATAAAATGGAAGGCGTAAAACGGATTACTACCGAAACAGGTGCAGGGCAGTGGGGGACGGCCTTGGCCATTGCGTGTCAGATGTTTGGTATTGAGTGTGAAGTGTTTCAGGTGCGTATCAGCTACAACCAAAAACCGTATCGTAAAGCCCTCATCGAATCGTTTGGTGCCAAAATTTTCCCTTCTCCTTCGGAGCTAACGCAGTCGGGACGGAAGATTTTGGAACAATATCCCGATACGCCAGGAAGCTTAGGAATTGCGATTTCGGAGGCAATTGAGTGTGCTGTTCAAGACGAAAACTGTAAGTACGCCCTCGGAAGCGTATTGAACCACGTGTTGATGCACCAGACTATCATTGGCCAAGAGTGTTTGGTACAGATGGAAAAAGCAGGTGATTATCCTGACATCGTCATTGCACCGCTTGGTGGAGGCTCCAATTTTGCAGGGATTTCGTTCCCATTTTTACATAAAAACATTACTGAAGGCAAAAACGTACGCGCCATTGCCGTAGAACCAGCTTCGTGTCCTAAACTAACCAAAGGTGAGTTCCGCTACGATTTTGGTGATTCGGTTGGGTTTACGCCGTTGTTACCGATGTACACGCTTGGGCATAATTTCCGTCCTGCGGCCATTCACGCGGGAGGCTTGCGTTACCATGGGGCGTCGGTATTGTGCTCGCAGTTGTTGAAAGATGGCCTCATCGAAGCCAACGCTATTCAGCAGTTGGAGTGTTTTGAAGCGGGTGTAGCCTTCGCCAAAGCGGAAGGAATTATTCCCGCGCCCGAAGCGACGCACGGCATCGCGCAGGTATTTAGAGAGGCGCAGCGTTGCAAAGAAGAAGGAAAATCAGAAACGATTTTGTTCAACCTTTGCGGCCACGGTTTCTTGGATATGCAGGCTTACATGGATTATTTCGATGGCAAACTTTCTGATCACTTCCTAACTGACGATGAACTCAAATCGGGCTTGAAAGAACTCGAAGGTTTTCCATTGGCCTAACGTTGATTGGTATTTATAAAAAGTGAGGCTGTCCCAGAAGGATAGCCTCGATTTTTTGGCTAATTTTTAGGAGGTTGTGAAGTAGTTTTGTGCTTGAGAAACCTAAATTTGTTTAAATTTGGCTAGCGCATTTAGATAAAACGATGAAAGCAAAATATATAAACCCTTTTACAGACTTCGGATTTAAAAAAATCTTCGGGGAAGAAGCCAGTAAGCCTTTGCTTATTGACTTCTTAAATGCACTTTTACCTCAAACCAACAAAATTGTTGACTTAAATTTTAAAAATACTGAGCAATTAGGGCAAACCGATTCCGACCGAAAAGCTATTTATGACATCTATTGTGAAAATGAAAATGGTGAAAAATTTATTGTAGAACTTCAGAAAGCTAAACAAAATTATTTCAAAGAAAGGACTATTTACTATTCGACTTTTCCTATTCGAGAACAAGCCGAAAAAGGAGAGTGGAACTATAATTTGAAAGCAGTTTATTGCGTTGGAATTTTAGATTTTAGGTTTGGCGACTATGAGAGCGAATCCGAAAAGAGTGAATTTGTTCATAGCATCAAACTTAAAAATCAAAATGGCAAAGTTTTTTATGAGAAACTGACTTACATTTATCTTGAAATGCCAAATTTTAATCTGAGCGAATCAGACTTGGCAACCCGTTTGGACAAATGGTTGTATTTCATCAAACATCTGGAAGACTTTCAAACAATCCCGACAATATTTAGGGACGAAGTATTTACCCAAGCTTTTGAAAAAGCGGAATTGGCAAAATACGGACAGGCGGATTTAGATAATTATGAAAATAGTTTGAAAACTTATCGAGACTTAAAAGGTGTTATAGACACTGCTTTTGACGAGGGAAAACTAGAAGGAAAGCTAGAAAGAAATATTGAGGTTGCTAAATCTGCCAAGAAAATTGGACTTTCGATAGGAGACATAATGAAGCTTACAGGACTTTCTGAAAGCGAAATCAATAAATTGTAGCGCACAAATGCAATCTTGTGACGATATAGCTACCGAAGGTTTTGCCCAACAAGGCATGTATGCTAATGCTGGAGCCCTTATATGATTTGCTAGTTGAGCGCCACCGTTGCGTTAAGAGCCAAAACTTAATGTACAATTATAACAGACAATAATGACAGAATGGAAACCAATCTCACGGAGTGAACTTAACGACCAAATCCAAAAGACAGAAGCAGATTTAAACGGGGAACTTTTGGCAATTGATTAAAATAGACCCGACAAAGTGGACGGAGAAAGATTATGGAAACGAAGGTGGTGGATTTTGGGTAGTGGCAATTTGCGGGACAAAGGTTATTTGGTACAATGATATCGAAGATGGCTTCAATATTTCGGACTACAAAATATATGGCCAAATTGAAGAATATTATTGCAACCAAGACGAACTTAATTGGGCAGTGAAACGACTATTTGATTTGGGGAAATTTGGCGGTGAAATAATTGGACAAGCTGGATAACCACATATTGATTGGTATTTACAAAAAGTGAGCGGATGTCCCAAAAGGACATCCGCTCACTTTTTTATAATCAGGTTCCAAGCCATTTACGAAATCGATGCGCCCGCCCACACTTCTTTGTGCGGTTGGAGCAGTGACAGGCTGCCATCGCGGTCTTCGGCCATGAGAATCATCCCGTTAGACTCTTGTCCCATGATTTTGCGCGGGGCAAGGTTGGCGATAAAAGTCACCTGACGACCAATCATTTCTTCGGGCGAAAAATGCTTGGCGATGCCGCTCAGAATCGTGCGTTTTTCAAAGCCATCGTCCACCAAAAACTTCAATAATTTATCACTTTTAGGAACGCGCTCGGCTTCCAAAATGGTACCAATGCGAAGGTCTAATTTGGCAAAATCGTCGAACTGAATCGTTGGCTTGAGTTCAGGGACAGTTTTGGTGGCTAATTCGTTCATTTTCTTGGCGTCGTGCAGTTTTTGTACTTGTTTTTCGATGAGGGAGTCTTCGATTTTTTCAAATAATAAGAAAGCTTCCCCAACGGCTTGTCCTACCGATAGAAGGTCGTTTCTACCCGCGTCTGCCCATTGCTGATGGGAAAGCGATAGCTGATTACGTAGTTTTTGGGCTGTAAATGGCAAGAATGGCTCGCTGACGATGGCCAAGTTGGCAGCAATCTGAAGCGCGATGTGCATGATGGTGTTTACGCGTTCGGCATCGGTTTTAATGACTTGCCAAGGTTGGGTTTCGGCCAAATATTTATTGCCCAAGCGTGCCAAATCCATCAACAGCGCCAAGCCTTCACGGAAACGATAGTTTTCGAGGGCATCCCCAATTTTGACGGGGAGTTCGGCCAACGAGGCGAGCGTTTCACGATCAAAATCCGTCAACTCACCCAAGGCAGGAACGCTACCGTGGCAGTATTTGTGGGTTAAGACAACGGCACGGTTGACAAAATTGCCATAAATCGCTACCAACTCGCTGTTGTTGCGGGTTTGGAAATCTTTCCATGTAAACTCACTGTCTTTGGTTTCAGGGGCATTGGCCGTCAACACGTAGCGAAGCACGTCTTGTTTGTCAGGAAGTTCTTCTAAATATTCATGTAACCAAACGGCCCAGTTACGAGACGTCGAGATTTTATCACCTTCCAAATTCATAAATTCATTGGCAGGAACATTGTCAGGCAACAAATACTCATTTCCCATTGCCATGAGTGTAGCGGGGAAAATGATGCAGTGAAACACAATATTGTCTTTGCCGATGAAGTGGATCAACTTAGTATCTTCATTGTCCGATTTTTTCCACCACGATTCCCAGCCAGCGTCGGTGCCGTTTTGTTGAGTCAACCAATCTTTGGTGGCCGAAATATACCCAATTGGCGCTTCAAACCACACGTACAACACTTTGCCGTCGGTATCGGCAAGGGGTACTTTGATGCCCCAGTCCAAGTCGCGGGTCATGGCGCGTGGCCGAAGACCCTCTTTCAACCACGACTGACACTGACCAAACACGTTGGTTTTCCATTCGGTATGGCTTCCCACGTATTTTTCCACGTCGGGTTGCATTTTGTCCAAAGGTAAGTACCAGTTTTTGGTCGATTTTAAGACAGGTTTTGAGCCCGAAAGTGTCGAATGTGGTTCTTTTAACTCCATGGGACTGAGGGCTGTACCGCAACGCTCGCACTGATCACCATAGGCATTCGGATTGGCACACACAGGACAAGTACCAACGATGTAGCGGTCGGCCAAAAACTGCTGCGCTACTTCGTCGTAATACTGCTCGCTGGTTTCTTCAACGAAACCGTCTTTGTCGTAAATGGTCTTAAAAAACTCTTGCGACGTGCTGTGGTGAATAGGCAGGCTGGTGCGAGAGTAAACATCGAACGAAATACCAAAATCAGCAAACGATTGCTTGATTTGGGCATAATACTTATCGACTACTTCTTGGGGAGTAATCCCTTCTTTTTTGGCACGGATGGTGATGGGCACACCGTGCTCGTCGGTGCCACTGACAAAAGCTACGTTGGCGCCTTTGGCACGTAAATAACGCACGTAAATATCGGCAGGAACATAACAACCTGCCAAGTGACCAATATGGATAGGGCCGTTGGCGTAAATGAGGGCCGCCGTAACGGTGTATTTCTTACTCATGGGATAATAAATCAAATTTGAGGCTGCAAAAATAGTAAAATAGCGTGGCAATGGAGAATTGTTTAACTTTGATGCAATGCCAATTTTGAGTTAACCATGAAAAATTTTATACAACAGCTGTACTGGGCAGGAAGTATGTTGGCGTTAGGAATCGCGCTGGAGGGTTGCACGCCCAAAGAAACGCCCGTTTCCGTACCTCAAGCAGCGTCGTTTGACTTGCTTCAAGACCGTATTTTGACGCCCACCTGCGCCACAGCGGGCTGTCATGCGTCGGAGCAAGAAAGCACGTTTGCGGAGCACGGTTTGGTATTGGCCAAGGGGAAAACGTATGATTTTTTGGTAAACAAAGACCCTAAGAACGCCAATGCCCGTACTGAAAAACTGAAGCTAGTGACGCCTTATTTTTCGTTGCAAAGTCTTTTTTATCATAAACTGGTTTGGGGAGACAGTGGTCACCACAGTGGACTGAGTTACGGAAACCCCATGCCGCTCAATGGAAAAGCACTTTTTAAAGGACAAATTGAGTTTGTGCGGCGGTGGATCGAAGCGGGCGCTCCTCGCACGGGCAGCGTAGTGGATACAACGCTCCTCAACGATAAAACACCAAGTTTTTAGTACGTGCGTCGGGGTACTCATACCCCGATGCACAGTGGCACTTAAAACCAGTACTTTATTTTGTCGCGGGTACGTTTGAAACGAAGCGCGGTACTTTCGGCGGGTTCATTCAGAATCCCTTTGTAATAAGCGTTTTGGGTTGACCTTTGAAATTGAAGGTAATAATCAAAAAAGGTACGGGCTGAAATTCGCCACTTTTGATAAAACTGCTTACTACCGTCGTTCTTTTTGATGCGTGAAACGCTCTTCGACATAAAGTGATACACGAGGCTATCGCCAATTCCTCTAAAGTTACGAACGCCCACGGCCCACAGTTTTCTACAAATATCTGGGTCAGAATACATTCCAGGACTAAATTCGACGCTGAAGCCGCCAATCAAATTCCACATCCGTCGGTGCATGATGCTTGGCGGGTAATTGGCACCCTGCCAGTCGGGAATCATCAAGCTCGACCATTCTTTCAGCAGTTGTTCTTCCTTGAAATTTTCGACGCTATCACCATAGTTGTGCGGCGACGAGACGTTGCCGCTGTTGGCTGCTACCCGTTCAATCATGGTCGATGAAAAGTAAAAATCGTCCCTTCCGTAATCAGTAACGGCCCTAAAAAGGCGCTTGTCCCATTCGGGGCACACGTACATATCGTCGTTGATATAAACGATGTAATCCGCTTTGGAAAGCGTGAACGCAGCATTGCAAGCAACGCAAATTCCAACATTTTCGGCCGTTTGGGTGAAGTCAAGTTGTTGTTGTTTGGCCCAGGCTAGAGTGCCATCGGAGCCGTCGTTGATGTGGAGAATAATCTGGTGGTTGTAAGTAGAGTTTTTGCGGATGCTCTCAACGCAAAGTTTGACCAGTGAAAGATTATTCCAGGTAGGAATGAGGATGGAGAAAAGTGGTTTTTCTCCATCCGAGTGTTGTTCATAATGGATGTGCATACGTCGTAAGAATGGTGTAATGATTTATTCTAATTTTTTTATTTCTACATAAAAATTAGGGTCTATCATCACAGCGCTTGCCTTAGAGGCTTTGAGTGTTTTCCAATCAGAAGTCGGCTGTAGTGTCTTCCAATTGTCGCCAATTTTTAACTTTATTGGCATCTCAAAACCTGTTACGCAATTGCTCCAGCGATACGAAAGCTGTTTACCTTCGAGTTTGTACTCTAATGTTGGAATGCGGACATCGCGGAGGTACTGGTCAAACACTTTTGACAGGTTTATTCCCGCTTGTGCGCTCATATAATCTTCAATTTGTGGTGACGTAACGGTCTGGTGGTAAAACGTCTTATTCAATCCGCGCAAGATGCCGCGCCACTTCTCGTCGTCGTTCACAATTTGTCGAATGGTATGGAGCATGTTTCCACCTTTGTAGTACATATCGCCCGAGCCACTGTGATTAACACCATATACGCCGATAATCGGTTTGTCGTTGCGAATTAATTTTCGACAACCAATCACATATTCTGCTCCTGCTTGCTTACCGTGGTGATATTCAGTGTATAAGTTTTCTGAATAATTTGTAAAACTTTCATGAATCCACATGTCGGCAACGTCTTTGTAGGTAATATTATTGGCAAACCATTCGTGCCCCGACTCGTGAATGATGATAAAGTCCCACTTTAATCCCCAACCCGTAGCCGAAAGGTCGCGGCCAAGGTAGCCGTTTTGGTAGCCGTTGCCGTACGTCACTGAGCTTTGGTGTTCCATGCCCAAATAGGGGACTTCTACCAACTTAAATCCATCTTCGTAAAAGGGATACGGCCCAAACCAATGTTCGAAGGCTTTGAGCATGGGTCTGACTTGTTGAAACTGTACTTTGGCTTTTTCTGCGTTTTCAGGTAGTGCATAAAACGACAGATCGAGCTTGCCTTTTTCGCCTTCAAAGGTTTCGGTCCAGCTGACGTAGTTGCCGATGTTTACGTTTACGCCGTAGTTATTGATAGGATTTTGAACATACCAATGAAAAGTACGCCACCCGTCGGCGTTATTAGAAATACTACTTAAACGTCCGTTGGAAACATCCGTCAAACCTGGCGGCACAGTAATGCTGATTTTCATGCTGTCGGGCTCATCGTACATGTGGTCTTTGCATGGCCACCACACACTGGCACCTAAACCTTGACAAGAAGTAGCGACAAAAGGCTGCCCGTTTTGGTCACGTTTCCAAGAAAAACCACCATCCCACGGAGCGCGTTTCGCGATGCGAGGTCGGCCACCATAATGCACTGTGATTTCTTCTTGTGCATTGGTTCTTTGGGGTTTGACCAATGAAACAAAAAAAGCGTCACCGTCGCGTCTGAACGAAAGTTCTTGGCCATCTTGGGTAATTTTGGAAATAGTCAGAGGGCGTTGGAGATCAATTTGAAGCACTTGGGCGGGCTGTAATACTTTATAACGGACAACAACATGGCCGCCAATGGTACTATCAGTAGGGTTAATGCGGGTGTTGAGGTGATAAAACTGCAAATCCCACCAAGCACGTTCTTTGGTAATACTACCCCGCAGTGTATCGTCGTGCGTAAAAGTGTATTTTTGGGCGAAAAGGGTGAAGTGAACAATCGAAAATAGCAGAGCTAGACGAAAAATTTTCATAGTAGAAGAGTGCTTGTAGTTTGCTTGGGAATCCAGTTTGGGATGAAAAATGCTTTTGATAAAGCAATAATACCAGTTTGTAGGGCAAAAAAAAATCCGAGCGGGAAGCCCACTCGGATTTTTAACCTTTACTCAACGTTATGAAAAACTCTATAGCTTAGACTATAGGTCGAATACAAGGTCACAATTTTTTTTTATTTTTTTTCAAAGTTTTTAAAAAAAAGTGTCTAAGTGGAAAAGCCTCCCGAATTTCAGGTTGAACGCATTAAAATATAGAGTGGCTATTGATTGCTCCAGAGGCTACTTTTTTTATGCCTTTAACTTGCCCGAATTTTATTGAAAACAGAAAAGTCGTGAATCAAATTAGGCTTAAATCAAAGGGAAATAACGCTCTTGTAACACCCGTAAGTGGTGAATGGGATGGCCAATCAACACAAAGCCTAAAGCTAAGGGAGAAATTTGCTGGTTAAAACTAACTCCCGAACGATGGAACATTTCGTCGTTGAAACTTTTAAAAAGCGCTATGGTGGATTGACGAACTACGGCAAATTCGTCCAACAAATCATCCAATGTACGTTGGTTGGCGGTGGTATTAGCTCCAAATAACTCCTCATCATAGCCTGGCAGGCTGGTTTTGTCGTTTCGGGCAAAACGCATGGCTCGATAAGACATAATGCGCTCATTATCAATCAAATGTTGAATGATATCCTTGGCAGTCCACTTGCCTGGCGCATAGACTTGGTCGCCAAGTGCTTCCAGTTTTTCTTTGATTTCGGGCGTGTGATAAAGGCGAGCTGTTGCCTCCAGGCCGTCGATAATGTCAATGTCGTCAACCAGTAAAATGTAACGGTCAAAATACTGAGGCATGTGTTGGATGTCGGAACGTTTCATGAAGGTAGGTGAGTTAAATGTTCGGGTAAAGATACATTTTTACTGAATTCATCCCCCACAGGAATTTCACGAATGGTACGAAGAGGAATCAGCCCCGACCAAATTGGCAGTTCTTGGTCTTCCTCGTCATCTTTGGGCATTCCTGTACGCGACTTGGCCGAAGCTTCTACGATGGGGAATGACAAAACTGTTGTTTTGCGCACTTCGCTCTCCGTCATGGGACGCAGATAGTCCCAACTATTAGGGACGATTTTCTCCGTAATCCAGCGGAGTGCGTCCCATTTAAGGGTAGAATCTTCTACTTTTTCGGCGTTGGAAAAAATAACTACCGAACGATAATTGACCGAATGATGAAAGGCTGATTTGGCCACCACCAAAGCATCCGTCAACATAACCGAAATACAAACGGGAATTCCTTTTTCGAGTTCACGAATAAAATGGCTACCGACCGACCCATGAAGGTAAATACGGTCTTCGTAGCGGGCAAATGCCGTGGGGAGGGCAAAAGGCTGGCCATCAATGGTAAAACTTACGGTACAAAACATCGATTCGTCCAAAATCGAATAAACGGTTTCTTCGTCGTACTGAGCGCGTTTGGCCAAACGACTCGGGGTGGTGCGTGGAGTTGGCTGCATGGGTTGATTGGTTTTTTTTTGACAAAAGTATATCTTTACTGGATTGCTATACGTATCCACTTTTAATAAAGTAAGTAGTCCACTTTTTAACCTAAACAAACGATGAGAACCAAAAACCTATGGGTGTTTTTAGCGGGAATGAGTACGGCTTTTGCCCAAGCCCCCAACAAAACCCACGAAAGTGTTATCAAAGAGATTGACCAAAAAGAAAAGCAGTACGGAGTTCTTTCAAAGCAAATCTGGACATTGGCGGAGGTCGGCTACCAAGAAGTTAGAAGCTCAGCCATCTTGCAAGATCAGCTCCGCAAAGAAGGCTTTAAGGTGCAATCGGCAGTGGCAGATATGCCCACGGCCTTTGTAGCTAGTTTTGGGGAAGGCAAACCTGTGATTGGCATCTTGGGGGAATTTGATGCGCTCCCTGGGCTTTCGCAAGACTCTATCCCTGTCAAAAAATCAATCGGCGGTATTGCTGGTCATGCCTGTGGTCACCACTTGTTTGGCGTAGGGTCGTTGGCGTCAGTGGTTGCCATTAAAAATTGGCTGGTTCAATCAGGACACAAAGGAACGATTCGTTTTTACGGTACACCTGCGGAAGAAGGTGGGTCAGGAAAAGTATATATGGTGCGCGATGGCTTGTTTAAAGACGTGGATGTGGTGCTACACTGGCACCCAGGCGACAGCAATAGCGCAAGTTCGTCGTCGTCGTTGGCCAATAAATCGGCCAAATTTCGTTTCAGAGGCATTTCTTCGCACGCTGCGGCTGCACCAGATCGAGGGCGTTCGGCCTTGGATGGCGTGGAGGTAATGAATTATGCCGTCAATATGATGCGTGAACATATTCCTTCGGCCACTCGAATTCACTATGTGATTACCAATGGAGGCAAAGCGCCAAATGTTGTTCCTGATTTTGCCGAAGTGTATTACTACGTTCGTCATCCAAGTCGCCAATACGTGGCCTCGATTTGGGAGCGCGTACAAAAAGCGGCGCAAGGCGCGGCATTGGCAACGGGCACAACGGTAGAGGAAGAAATCATTGGCGGTGTACACGAAATTTTGCCCAACGATGTATTGTCGCAGTTGATGCACGAAAATTTGAAGGGCATTGGAGGAATGAAATATACGCCAGAAGAACTAAAATATGCCGAAGAACTCAGCAAAACCCAAGGCATGGGCATTCGTGAATTGAGTTCGGTTGAAACCATTGAACCATTGGCAAATGAAGGATTAAGTAGCGCTTCGACAGACGTGGGTGATGTGAGCTGGGCGGTGCCAACCGTTGGGTTACGCACGGCTACGTGGGTGCCAGGTACGCCTGCCCATAGTTGGCAAGCCGTGGCAGCGGGCGGCACGAGTATTGGCCGAAAAGGAATGGTGATTGCTGCGAAAGCATTGGCAACGACAGCCATTGATTTGTTCCAAAACGAAAAAATCATTTCTGAAGCCAAAGCCGAATTTGACAAACGCCGTGGGTCTGATTTTACCTACAAAGCTTTGGTAGGGGATCGAAAACCAGCCCTTAATTATAGAGACTAACCACGATGCTTGCTTATCAGTTACAACTATCCATCGACAAAAACGCCAAGCAGCCTGCGTATTTGCAATTGGCCAATCAATTGATTCAGTTGATTCGGACGGGGGAGTTGCGCGCAGGACAAAAATTGATTGGTACTCGCTCATTGGCCGAACTGCTGGATATTCACCGCAAAACGGTCGTGCAAGCCTACGATGAATTGTTGGTGCAAGGTTGGCTAGAAAGTAAGACGGGCAGCGGCACCTACGTAGCTGAAACGTTGCCCGAAGTAGAACCCCAAAAACTGAGTAAACGAACGGTTGAAAAGGTGAACCCTGCCAAAAAAGCGGGGTTCGCTTTTGCGGAGCCACAACATTTGCGTCGTGACGTACTGACGTCGAGTTATGCCTTGCACCTAGATGATGGTTTTCCTGACCCACGGCTGGCACCGCTTGCCGAATTAAGCCGCGTGTATCGCAGCCAATTGTTGTTGGGGAATCAGTATGTGAAGTTAGGCTATGGTGATACCAAAGGCTCAGCTTGGTTGCGACAAGAACTTTCGATTTATTTAAACGAAACTCGCGGGCTTAAAATTACCCCCGAAAATATCCTGATTACGAGAGGAACGGTAATGGGAATCCACTTGGCAAGTGCTGGCTTGGTACAACGCGGCGATGTGGTCGTGACGGGCAAGATGAGTTGGGGAACGGCTACAACTAATTTTGTGCAAGCTGGGGCACAAATTGAGCCCATTGAAGTGGACGAATACGGTTTGGTTGTAGAAGAATTAGAAAAACTGTGCCAACGAAAAACCGTTCGTTTTGTGTATGTTACTTCTCACCACGACTATCCGACTACCGTCACCCTACGTGCTGACCGCCGACTGAATTTGTTGAAATTGGCGGAAAAATACGGCTTTATCATCTTTGAAGACGATTATGACTACGATTTTCACTATTTGAGCAAGCCGTTGTTGCCGCTGGCGAGCGCCGACCGTGCGGGCATGGTACTCTATTGTGGGTCGTTTACCAAAGCCATTTCGCCTGCGTTTCGGGTGGGGTATTTGGTGGGGCCTGAAGATGTAATCACGCATTTGGCACGACTACGGAGGATTATCGACCGACAGGGCGATTTGATGCTAGAAAATACGGTTGCTGAGCTTTTACAGATGGGCGTTATCGAACGGCACCTTCGTAAATCGTTGAAAGAATACCGCAAACGGCGGGACGTTTTTGCGGAGTTACTTCAAAACGAGCTGCGCGAACATATACAGTTTCAACTTCCCGACGGAGGCATGGCGATTTGGGCATTGTTTGATAAAAGCATTGATATAGAACAACTCACCGAACGCTGTCTCAAACACGACCTGTTTTTTTCCAATGGTAAACATCTGCATCCGACCCTCAACGGGACGCGTTTGGGGTTTGCCTCGTCTAATGAGGAGGAATTGGTGAGGTGCGTGGAGGTGATGAAACGAAATATGTGACTTTTTATTGATGTATCGTACATTACGTAAGAGTACTTGTATTTTGCTTAATTGAAATAAGATTTTTATTGTTAAAGCGTTGATAGTCAATGAATTTTTGCTTAATTAGAAAAAAGACAATGATGAAAAATTGGATAACAAAGGCATTTGAACTATTGGAATATACTCTTAATCCTATGCCTCATGAAATAAACGAATTGGATTGGAAAGAAAATTTATCACCTAACAATAAAAAACTCAGCCAACATCTTTCTGCCTTTGCAAATCAGCCAGGGGGAGGGTACATGGTTTTTGGATTGGAGGATAAAACAGCAAATTTGGTTGGAGTGACTCAACAAAGTGCAGAAGCAATCATTCAAAAATTAAGTAGTATATGCAGGGATTCTCTCAATCCTGTTATACGAATGGATCATGCCATCGAAGAGTATAAGAATATACCTTTGTTGTTGGTCTATGTTAGTGAAAGTGCTGTTAAACCAGTTCACTTGGCGAGTGGGACATTAGAAGACGCTTATATCAGAAGCGGAGGTACGACCAGAAAGGCATCTCGTCAAGAGATTGGAGGTTTGATGTTAAATAGCCAAAGTCCACATTTTGAAGAATTACACGCTTCAATGCTGAAATCTACACCAGAAATTTTAGACGCTCTTGATTTTAGAACTATTTATAAACTTCTTGAAAAACCTATCCCACAGTCAAGCGAAGAAGTTGTGATTTGGATGCAGGATGAAAAGATGATAAAGCCGATGAATTTGGGTTACTACATTACAAATTTTGGCGCTTTGGCAGCAGCCTATCGTTTGCAAGATTTTGATTCCCTTAACAGAAAAGTAATACGTGTAATTAAATATAAAGGGCTAAATAAAAAGGAAACAGAGAGAGAGTTCCCAGGAACAAAAGGATACGCGATTGGTTTTGAGGGTTTACTAGGTTTTTTAGATGCCGTACTCCCCAAAAGCGAAATTATAAAAAATGCACTTAGAGAAGATGCTACCGTATATCCTAAAATAGCACTTCGAGAGGTTATAGCTAACGCAATAATTCATCAAGATTTTACAATAAGGGGAGCTGGTCCAATGATTGAGATATTCGATGATCGAATTGAAATATCAAATCCAGGAAAGCTGTTACCTACAAAAAAAATAGATAGACTGATTGGAACCACTCCTGAATCACGGAATGAAATTTTGGCATCAGCTTTTCGGAGGTACAAAATTTGTGAAGAACGCGGAAGTGGATTGGAAAAGGCGGTTCTTGCTATAGAATTGTATGGGCTGCCTCCCTTGAAGTTCGAGGAGTTAGAAAATTCATTCAGGGTGACTATTTATAGTCCTAAGACGTTTGCTGAAATGACGCCTAAAGAACGAATTGAAGCGTGTTATCAGCATAGTGTTATCAAGTATTTTTCTAGTGGTGGTATGACTAATACCAGTTTGAGAGAACGTTTTAAAATGAACGAAAAGCAAAGACCACAAGTATCTCTTGTAATAAAAGACGCAATAGAACAAGGTAAAATTAAAGTAAAAGATATTCATAATATCTCTACCAAATTTGCAGAATATATTCCTTATTGGGTTTAGTAAAAGTGAATATGTTTTGCTTAATTAAAAAGTAGTATTTTTTGTTAACTGTCTGAAAATTAGGGATTTTTTGCTTAATTGGAAAAAGGAAATGGCATTTGACGTAGCTGGTATTGCTTGGTTTGGTGGCGGCTTTATCGAAAAATACTACGCATATTCACTGGGCAAAATGCCAAATCGTTCAGTAAAGACCTTTGTGAAATAGGGCAGACTCTCAAAACCTACTTTATAAGCCACTTCTGACACGGTTCCTATTTTGTCTCGGAGCATCTGTGAGGCCAATTGGAGGCGGTAATTTCGGACGTATTCGGTTACGGTTTGGTTGGTGAGTGCTCTTAATTTACGACGAAGTTGGACCGATGTCAAATCCATCGCCTCCGCAAACTGCTCCACATCAAAGCTGCTTTCGGAATATTTTTGAGCCAAAACTTGCTCGATTTTTTGTAAAAATAACTCATTGATGGGTGAGACCGACACACTTTCTACTTCCACAGGTGCTGCTGGCAAGGCGACTGTGACGTTGTTGGCGTATTTTTGTTGCAATAATTGTTGCTTAAAGAGCAAATTTTTTACCCGTATCTGTAACTCTTCCGTGTGAAACGGTTTTGATAAATAATCATCAGCTCCTGTTTCAAGCCCTTCCAGTCGGTCGCTGAGGGTTGCTTTGGCAGTGAGCATCACGACGGGAATATGATTGGTACGGATGTCAGTTTTAAGGGCTTTACAAAATCCAAATCCATCGAGCCTTGGCATCATAACATCACAAATGACCACATCTGGAATCAATTCAATCGCTCTTTGAAGACCAATTTGGCCGTCTTGTGCTTCTTCGATGCGGTAGGTATTTCCAAAAATACTTCGGATGTAGTTTCGCAAATCGGGGTTGTCTTCTACAATGAGTAGCAGTGGGGCTTCGTCATTTTTCTCGTTAATAGAAGAGTCAATGAAAGCAGGCTTGTCCAAATTCGAGGGCGAATCTGAGTGTGCTTGTGTAGGTTTGTTTGGCTGTACGTATGCACCCCAGTTTGCTTCATTGCAGGGGAGAGTAATGATAAAAGTTGTGCCTTTTTCGGGCTTACTTGTGACGTCGATGGTTCCTTTAAGTGCCAAAACTAACTCTTTGACCAAGGCCAATCCAATACCTGTTCCTTCGTAATGCCGACGTTGACTATCATCGACTTGGTAAAATCGGTCAAAAATTCGAGGAAGCCGTTCGGGGTCAATACCAATTCCGTTGTCAGCCACGGTCAGTGTAAGGAGCGTCCCTTTCTCAGTCGTTCCCTCTTGGGGAGTAGCGTATTGAACATTGACAATGACCCGACCATTTTCATTGGTAAACTTAAAGGCGTTAGAAAGTAGGTTAGTGACGATTTTTTCCAGTTTATCTTCATCAAAATAGGCCAAGCACTTCTGATGACTCTGGGTACGTTCAAAGATGATTTGTTTGCTTTGCGCAAGTGACTCAAACGACGCAAACTGGTAGCGTAAAAAATGGGCTACGTCGGCATACTGAATGATGGGCTCTAACTTTCCAACTTCTAGCTTTGAAAGGTCAAGGAGTTGATTGATAAGATTTTGGAGTCGAGACAGGTTTCGTTGCATGACAGGAATCATGCTTTCCGCAGGGTACTTTTTTCCTAGCTCAGCCAGTGGACCCACAAGCAGGGTCAAGGGCGTTCGGAACTCGTGGGAGATGTTGGTAAAAAACCTGGTTTTAATTTCATCCAGTGCTACTAATCGTTCTGCTTCTTTTTTCTCAAAAGACAGTCGTTGCATTAATTCCTCCCGTCGCGTTTTTTGGCGGTAATAAACAAAGTAAGCTCCAAATAGAACGATAATAAGCACCAACGAAACGGCAACTACCCAAAAACGCGAATTTTGGGCTTGCTCATTGGCAAGTTCAGCTTGAAGTTTATTTTTTTCTACGTCAAACCGCACCGACGCTTCTGAGGTAATGGCTTTTATTTCTTGTTCGTTGCTGATAATCAATTCTTCATAATATCCTTTTCGGTGCAAATAAGCGTTTTTAAAATCACCGATTAGTGAATCGGCAATCATGCGATTTTTGTATAATACCGCTAACAGCGCGTGGTAATCCCGCTTATCTGGGTCAGCGTTTAGCGTGACAACTGCCTTCTGAAAATACTGCACGACCTCTGTTCTGTTTCCTTTTACCCCCGACACTTGGCACAAATTCCCATAAACTTTGGCAATGTCCCCGAGCCCTTTAGGTTTGTAACGTTGCCGATAGATAAGCTCTTGCTTAAAATAAGGTTCTGATTGGGCAGGGTTAGGGTAGTGGTTGAGGATAATCTCCCCAATGTTGCCGTTGATAGTGCCTATTTTTAAGCTATCTTTTTTTAGTCGGACTTGAGCAATCGCCAATTTGTTGTATTTAATGGCTTGCGTGTATTGGTTTAGATAGACCAAGCAATTGGCATAATTTTTATAAAAGTCAATACGGTAGTGATCAAAGGGCTCTTTGGATAAGTAGCGCTCGCCCTCTCTAAAATACTTGATAGCCGTCTTAAAATCAGACACTTGGTTCATATAATAAGTCCCAAGGCGGTTGAGCTTGTGGTCTGCCAACAAGACATGGTCGTAGCCTATTTTTCGAAAAAGTAAATCCGCTGTAAGAAAATGATTGACGAGTGTAATTGAATTGGCACGTTGGTCGTACAGAAGCAAAGCCATTGCAAATTCCACATAAGCCCTAACTCGTTCGGTTTCGGGGGTTTGCGGCATTTTTAGTAGTTCCTCCAGCGATTTTTTCAGTTCTAAGTACTTAGAACTATTTTTGGGTACTAGCTTAGAAGAGAAATACCTGGCTTTTACATAATTGTTAAAAATACGTAAGAGTTTGTCTTGTGTTTTGTCAGCATGATTCTCAAGAAACTTCAAATCGGTGGCCTTCGAAACACTATCTCGTTTTTCACTAGCCCAAATAAAGTGCATCTCTAGGCTATCCAATCGAGCTAGGTCTTTTAGCTTTAAAAACGAAACTACCTCAGGGCTTTGAGCCTTTACAGGTGTAAATGTAGCGAAAACCAGTATTAGAAAAAGTGGAAGAATTATCCAAAACTTGTGGTAAGCTCGTGGAGAATAACTACGCATTTGACGGTTTTGAAGGTTGTTGAGTAAAAATACATCTTTTTTCAATGTATGGGACGTAACCTTCCAAAAAAGATACCAAACGTAGTGTGAATGGGGAAAAATTAGGGCTGCTCGTCATTGACAAACAACCCTAATTGATTATTTATTGTACTTTGATCACTTTCAAGGTAGTTGATGTAGTTGAGTTGGATACTTTCAAGAAATACATTCCAGCCGGCAATTCACTTACGCCAAACTCTTCTTGGTGCGTGTCGGTTTCAGGCACAAATTGGCGACGTAACACTTCCCGACCCGCAGCATCCAATAACGTAGTTTGCACAACTTGCCCCTTGCTGTCTTGCACTTGCAGGCGGAGAATGTTGGTAATTGGGTTGGGGAGAACTTCAGGAAAACTGTTATCTACTACTTAATCTACCCCATTCTGACTATCTACCCAATTTACTAATCTTGAAATCTTGCCTATGATCAGAACATAAAACTCGTAATACATAACTCCCCGCTACATAGCCTTCCATTGAAATACTCTCCACATGACCAGATTCCAAATCAAACAATGAACGCCGATACAACTCCTCACCTCTCAACCCAACCAACACCACCATAACCTCTCCATTAATCGACTGGTTGAAACGTAACGACAAAATACTACCCACTGGATTACCCAAGATACTCACCCAAGAGTCAATAGATGAATCAACAGATATCCCAAACAAATCATCTACCCCAACTCGGAGACCACACGGAAAATTCGTCACCAATACCCCATTCTGCATCGTCAAAACACAGCCCGAGGACGATGTGCCTTCTACTGTGTATGTCCCCGTTTCAAGCGTCGAACCAAAACTCAACTTCTGACCTGTCCCTGATAATACATTGCTACCATATAACCCTCCATTGCGCTTCAACTGGTAATTAACACCTACTTGGGAACTGGATAACCCCAAAGAAACACTTCCGCTTCCACACAAACTGCCCCCACCCGTCACTTGAAACTTGCTCGGCTTGCTAACATTGTAGTAAACCACTTCTCCACTCGACTCCGTAATACATCCACTCGTCTTATCCTTGGCGATCACACGATAAGTGCCCCCAAAACTCGGAATACCAAAACTTAAAACGCCTCCATTTCCATTCACCTGCTGGCTAGTCCCCAACGAATTGTAGTACAACTGGTACAAGGTGTTCAATTCTGAACCAGAGGTTAAAATAGCAGAAACGTTATTACAGCCCAGATAGCCTCCCCCTGTGATACCAAATGGCGCTGCGGAGGGCTTGGCAACAATCGATGGTGCTGCTACTTTAACACTCTCACAACCAAGTGAACTTACACAACTCACCCAGTAACTAGGCATCTCGCGCGTAATGGTTATGGTAGAGCTTGGAAGGGGGAAATTAGGTGAATCTGATGAATACCACCGTATGGTATGAGCTCCACAATGAGCGGAGAGTGTCACGGTTTCACCTGGACAACCCGTCGTTTTACTCACAGTTACTTGTTGGGGAGGCACAGGAGGCACACCAATCGTCAAGGTAATCACGCCCGAGTAATTTGATTCACAACTCGCATCACAAGCTGCTTGGTAACGGTGGACTTGCTT
Source organism: Runella sp. R0.1_18 (assembly GCF_057652155.1). Lineage (NCBI taxonomy): Bacteria > Pseudomonadati > Bacteroidota > Cytophagia > Cytophagales > Spirosomataceae > Runella > Runella sp. R0.1_18. The sequence goes on along the minus strand of NZ_JBYFCK010000015.1, from coordinate 21,365 downwards.
ATTGGAAGGTTGGTTAATTGGTGCAGTTGCCGACCACGCACTCCATGCACCGCTGCCCACTTGTACTCGCCAAACAGGCGAACCAGAAACACACGAACCTAGAACATTAAACTGTAAACTGTTAACAGAATTCGCATCCGTGTCGCAAAGAACGGGATTGTTGCCTTCGTTAAGCGTTTGTTGTAAAATAGAAAGTGTAATCGTTGGTTTGGTTTGAACAACTACTGTTACGCTACCCGTCATAGTAGCACTACAATTTCCTGAGCTATGAGTAGCTTCTACTGTGTAAACCCCTGCTACTTGCGTTCCAAAACTTAGTGTAGTGCCTGTTCCTGCTACGATGCTACCCGTATTGTTGCCGTCTTTTTTGAGCTGGTAGTTGATACCCATTTCCGAACCACTCAATCCTACACTAACCCCTGCACCATCAACACAATACACACCACCGCCCGTGACGTTGAATGCCATCGGAGCTGTTGAAGCGGTAATCATTTTCACCGTAGCATCGCTGTCTGTGCAACCCGCATTGGTAATGCTGAAATCTGAGTAGCTGCCTTGGGTTAAGCTGCTCAACGTAAACGCATTGGCAGAGACGTTGATAAGCGTTGATAAAGTCGTCGTGCCCTTTTTGTAATTCAAGGTATATTCACCGTTGGCTAAATTGGTGGTGGCAAAGGCAATGCTACCGTTGTTTCCTCCACAAGTGCTTGGGTTGGTGATTGTTCCTGCTGTGAGCGTTGGCGCTAGAGGGTCGTTCAAGGTTTTCACCGTAGCATCGCTGTCTGTGCAACCCGCATTGGTAATGCTGAAATCTGAGTAGCTGCCTTGGGTTAAGCTGCTCAACGTAAACGCATTGGCAGAGACGTTGATAAGCGTTGATAAAGTCGTCGTGCCCTTTTTGTAATTCAAGGTATATTCACCGTTGGCTAAATTGGTGGTGGCAAAGGCAATGCTACCGTTGTTTCCTCCACAAGTGCTTGGGTTGGTGATTGTTCCTGCTGTGAGCGTTGGCGCTAGAGGGTCGTTCAAGGTTTTCACCGTAGCATCGCTGTCTGTGCAACCCGCATTGGTAATGCTGAAATCTGAGTAGCCGCCTTGGGTTAAGTTGCTCAAGGTGAAGGCATTGGCGGAGACGTTGATAAGCATTGATAAAGCCGTCGTGCCCTTTTTGTAATTCAACGTATATTCACCGTTGGCTAAATTGGTGGTGGTAAAGGCAATGCTACCGTTGTTTCCTCCGCAAGTGCTTGGGTTGGTCGCTGCTCCCGCTGTGAGCGTTGGCGCTGATGGGTCGTTTAAGGTTTTGGCCGTAGCATCGCTGCCCGTACAACCCGCGTTGGTAATGCTGAAATCTGAGTAACTGCCTTGGGTTAAGCTGCTCAACGTAAACGCATTGGCAGAGACGTTGATAAGTGTTGATAAAGCCGTTGTGCCTTTCTTGTAGTTCAAGGTATATTCACCGTTGCCTAAATTGGTGGTGGTAAAAGCAATGCTACCGTTGTTTCCTCCGCAAGTGCTTGGGTTGGTCGCTGCTCCTGCCGTGAGCGTTGGTGCTAGTGGGTCGTTTAAGGTTTTGGCCGTAGCATCGCTGCCTGTGCAACCCGCATTGGTAATGCTGAAATCTGAGTAGCTGCCTTGGGTTAATCCACTCAAGGTAAAGGCATTGGCAGAGACGTTGATAAGCGTTGATAAAGCCGTCGTGCCTTTCTTGTAGTTTAAGGTATATTCACCGTTGCCTAAATTGGTGGTGGCAAAAGCAATGCTACCGTTGTTCCCTCCGCAAGTACTTGGATTGGTCGCTGTTCCCGTCGTGAGCGTTGGTGCTAGAGGGTCGTTCAATGTTTTGGCTGTAGCATCGCTGCCCGTACAACCCGCGTTGGTAATGCTGAATTCTGAGTAGCCGCCTTGGGTTAATCCGCTCAAGGTGAAGGCATTGGCTGTGATTTCTACGTTTTCCGTCAGCGAGGTTGTGCCCTTTTTATAAGTGAGGGTATAATTGCCGTTGGTTAAATTGGTGGTACTAAAAGCAATGCTACCGTTGTTTCCTCCACAAGTGCTTGGGTTGGTCGCTGCTCCTGCTGCGAGCGTTGGTGCTAGAGGGTCGTTCAATGTTTTGGCTGTAGCATCGCTGCCCGTACAACCCGCATTGGTAATGCTGAAATCTGAGTAGCTACCTTGGGTTAAGTTGCTCAATGTAAAGGCATTGGCAGAGACGTTGATAAGCGTTGATAAAGCCGTCGTGCTTTTCTTGTAGTTTAAGGTATATTCACCGTTGCCTAAATTGGTGGTGGCAAAAGCAATGCTACCGTTGTTCCCTCCGCAAGTACTTGGATTGGTCGCTGCTCCCGCTGTGAGCGTTGGCGCTAGTGGGTCGTTTAAGGTTTTCACCGTAGCATCGCTGCCTGTGCAACCCGCGTTGGTAATGCTGAAATCTGAGTAGCTGCCTTGGGTTAAGTTACTCAAGGTAAAGGCATTGGCTGTGATTTCGACGTTTGTCGTTAGTGAGGTTGTGCCCTTTTTATAAGTGAGGGTATAATTGCCGTTGCCCAAATTGGTGGTAAAAGCAATGCTACCGTTGTTCCCTCCGCAAGTGCTTGGGTTGGTCGCTGCTCCCGCTGCGAGCGTTGGTGCTAGTGGGTCGTTCAAGGTTTTGGCCGTAGCATCGCTGCCCGTACAACCCGTATTGGTAATGCTGAAATCTGAGTAGCTGCCTTGGGTTAAGTTGCTCAAGGTAAACGCATTGGCAGAGACGTTGATAAGCATTGATAAAGCCGTCGTGCCCTTTTTGTAATTCAAGGTATATTCACCGTTGGCTAAATCGGTGGTACTAAAAGCAATGCTACCGTTGTTCCCTCCGCAAGTGCTTGGGTTTGTGGCTGCTCCCGCTGTGAGCGTTGGCGTTAGAGGGTCGCTTAGGGTTTTTACCGTAGCATCGCTGCCTGTGCAACCCGCGTTGGTAATACTGAAATCTGAGTAGCCGCCTTGGGTTAAGTTGCTCAATGTAAAGGCATTGGCTGTGACGTTGATAAGCGTTGATAAAGCCGTCGTGCCCTTTTTGTAGTTCAAGGTATATTCACCGTTGCCTAAATTGGTGGTGGTAAAAGCAATGCTACCGTTGCTTCCTCCGCAACTGCTTGGGTTGGTGGCTATTCCCGCTGCGAGCGTTGGTGCTAGTGGGTCGTTTAGGGTTTTGGCCGTAGCATCACTGCCCGTGCAACCTGCGTTGGTAATGCTGAAATCTGAGTAGCCGCCTTGGGTTAAGTTGCTCAATGTAAAGGCATTGGCTGTGACGTTGATAAGCGTTGATAAAGCCGTCGTGCCCTTTTTGTAGTTCAAGGTATATTCACCGTTGGCTAAATTGGTGGTGGTAAAAGCAATGCTACCGTTGTTTCCTCCGCAAGTACTTGGGTTGGTGATTGCTCCCGCTGTGAGCGTTGGTGCTAGTGGGTCGTTTAAGGTTTTGGCCGTAGCATCGCTGCCTGTGCAACCCGCATTGGTAATGCTGAAATCTGAGTAGCCGCCTTGGGTTAAGTTGCTCAAGGTGAAGGCATTGGCAGAGGCGTTGATAAGCATTGATAAAGCCGTCGTGCCTTTCTTGTAATTCAAGGTATATTCACCGTTGCCTAAATGGGTGGTACTAAAAGCAATGCTACCGTTGTTTCCTCCGCAAGTGCTTGGATTGGTGGCTGCTCCCGCTGCGAGCGTTGGTGCTAGTGGGTCGTCCAAGGTTTTGGCTGTAGCATCGCTGCCCGTACAACCCGCATTAGTAATACTGAAATCTGAGTAGCCGCCTTGGGTTAAGTTGCTCAATGTAAAGGCATTGTCAGAGACGTTGATAAGCGTTGATAAAGCCGTCGTGCCTTTCTTGTAATTCAAGGTATATTCACCGTTGGCTAAATTGGTGGTGGTAAAGGCGATGCTACCGTTGTTACCTCCGCAAGTCGTTGGGTTAGTCACTGTCCCAGCGGTAAGGGTTATATTACATTCACCTGTTCCTTGAATGTTAAACGTATATGGATTTTCGTCACTGTCGTCATTCGCAATGCTGACCGTAGCTGTACGTAGCCCTACCGCACCTGGTGTAAATCCAATAGTAAAGGTGGTCGAACTTCCTGCTGCAACAGTAGCAGTAGGAAGGGCTGTTACTTGAAACTCAGCAGCATTTGTTCCAGTTACATTGACAATAGGTAATCCTGAAAGTGTCAATGAACTCGTTCCAAGATTTTCGATGGTAAAGGTTTTCGATACTGACCCTGTTCCAAGGGGTTTGTTCCCAAAATCAGTGCCGTTAGTCGTAGAGGGTGGATTGGTACCACTGCTGATATTCGCATTATTGCCTTTGACGTTGATTTCGGGCGCAGGGGCAATTCCCGTTCCTTGAATCGCGAAATTATAGGGGTTTTCGTCGGAGTCATTATTGGCAATGCTGATGGTGGCAGTACGTAGCCCCGCTCCACTGGGTACGAATCGCACCACAAAAGTGGTAGGGAGGACTCTAGCAATAGAAGTGGCAGGCAGGGTTGTTACGGTAAAGTCGCTGAAATGAGTGCCAGTAATTTCTACCAGCGGGTCGCCCGTCAAAAGTAAAAAGGGACTTCCAGTGTTTTCGATGGTAAACGTCCGCTCAATCATGCCCGTAGTCACCATTTGTTCTCCAAAATCTGTAAAATTAGTGAGACTAGGCGTAGTGCTGCCATCAGCAATAGAGATATTATTCCCTTTTACATTGATATCGACCTGATCATCGTTTAAGATACTACTCGTTGCTGAATTTGGAGTCCCAATGGTATAGTTTGTGCCGCTCGTGACGGTCAGGGTGACAGTTTCGGCGCTTTCTATTTCGCTATCTACGTAGGGGTCAACCTCAACGTAAGCACTCGTGCTTCCACTTGGAATGACGATACTCCCCCCGCTGCTGGTAAAAGTGCTTGCACCGATTATCTGGTAGTCGGTTGACGATGTAACTGGGTCGCCTGCGTATTTAGGTGTTGCTGTACCTCCTACGCTAAAATTAATGGTTAGGTCGCTTGTTGTCGCTGCCGAAGAGAGCGTAAATGTATATCGCAGATTGGTTCCTCCATCTTCGGCAATAAAGCTAGTTAAAGAAGATATCCTAACCGATGGTGTGTTAATATACGTAAAAGGCACAATGAAAGTACAGCTTCCTACACTAGGGGTTATTTTAGCGTATAGCGTTTGTGAGCCTGCGGGTAAGGTATTGGAAGGACTAAACGAATTAGGTTTACTAAATGTACCTGCTGAAATGCTGGCCGCAGCATCTCTATAAATCGCGATTGTGCTGGTATTACTGTTAGGATTGCCACTGTAGCTAAAAATGGGGACAGAGTTATTAACAACAATAGAGCTCGTTGGCGCATTATAAATAGGGTTATTTAGTACGAGAGACCCATATTTTAATACGTTATAGTTGAGGAAGTTTGAAGTGGTACCACTAAGTTCTCCGCCAATGTACATGTAACCATAATTTTGAACAGTTACTTGTGGATCAACATAAAAATAGCCTGTTGCGATAATAAACTGGGCACATGCAGCATTTGTAAAAGTTGCGGCAGAAGAAAGAAGCGTCCCCGTTCCACTGGTGCAATTGATAAGGCCGTTGTTAGTGATAGTGCCTTTTAGCCCAGAGAAAATACCATAAGGGCCATTGTATGTAATACTCCCATTATTTGTGAGCACCATGTTGTCCGTTGGTGTATAAGTGCTAAAGCCAGCCCCAACTCCACCCAAAGTAATACTCGCATTAAGAGCGTTATTGACGGTCATCGAACTTTGAAATGCGGCAAAACCCGTTGAAGAGATTTGGGCTTGGATGGTGCCGTTGTTGTTGATGGTCACATTGTTGGCATCTTCGGCATAAAAGGCGATGTACATACTGCCCGAACTGGCCTGTGCGATGGTCGTACCGTTGTTGGTGAAAGTACTTCCACTCTGGAAAATAATGCCATCACCATTGCTTTTTGTAACAGTCAGCGTCGCTCCGCTATTGACAGTAAGGCTGGTATTTTCCTGTAGCGTGATTTGGGAAACCGTTGTATTTCCAGTAACCACAGGCTGATTAGAGGCTGCCGCAATAATTACGGTGTTGCCTGCGTCAGGTACGCTGGCAGGCGACCAGTTGCAGGCGGTATTCCAGTCGGTACTGACAGCGCCTTGCCAAGTGATGGTTCCTGTGGGGGTTGCAACGGGCGAGCTCACAGTCAACGTTGCTGAGGCGGACTCTGCATTTCCACCACTGTTGGTGGCCACACATCTATACCGACGATTGTTTAAGCCTGTAACATCACCAATGGTTAGGGTTGGGGTCGTTACGTTGGAATAAGGCGTGGCATTACTCAGGTTGCTCCAGTTCATTCCCTCGTCGGTGCTTACTTGCCATTGATAACTAGCAGCATCTGTTGCAGTAATTGAAAAGGTAGTAGCTGTTCCTGCGCAAGTGGTTACTGAGGTAGGATTGGCTGTGATAACAGGAGCGGGAATATTATTCGTGTATAAAAAAGGAACAATAAAGGTACAAATTCCTCCTGAGAGAGTGATTTTGGCGTAGAGGGTTTGTTCTCCTCCAGGTAGAGAAGGGGAAAAGGTATTAGAGGCTTGGGTAAATGTTCCTGCTGAAGTAGTGGCGGTGCTATTGGTAAAAATTCCATCGACGGTCGCGTTGTTACTTGCACCAAATGTAAAAAATGGGGATTTGTTGTCATCAAGTAGAATGCGGTTGTTGATAAGCGTACCAGTGTTGTTGAGGGTTTCATACTTTAGTACCCCATTGTTGGTAATCGTACCCCCATTGTGCAACCACCAATACACTTGTAGCAAGCCATTGTTGTTGAATGTTCCCTCGTTTCGGAAGTCATTGTTATTGGCAGACGTAAAAAAGATTTTACCGCAAGAGTTATTGTTAAATGTGGCCCCAGGTTCATTGGCAATTCCGAAGCCACTTGACACATTGATAGTTCCTGTATTGGTTACAGTACCACCTCCATTTACTAACATTGCGTATATATTCGCCGCAGTGGAGTTAAAATTAATGGTGCCACTATTAATCAAGGTAGCAGCATTCTCCAAAATGAAGCCATTTGAGATAAATTGACTTACGTTGAGAACTCCCCCGCTATTGACGGTCAGTTGTCCACCTGTCAAAATATGTACCAGAGTAACACTGACATCGGAGCTAATAACAGGATGAGTTGCCGTGTTGGGGATAGCGACGGCATCAGCAGCGCTTGGGACAGCGCTAGGTGTCCAGTTGGAAGGGTTTGTCCAAGCGTTGTTCGCAGAGCCATTCCATGTGTAGTTCAGCGCAAGTGCTGCCTGTTGGACTACCAAAACCAAGAATAAAAATAAGAGCTTTTTCATGGGTAGAAGAGAGTAATTATAGCGATTGAGAAAAACATAATTTGGGTAGTGGCTCAAAAGGAGGAGGGGATGTTTCGTCAAACAATCCCCTGTTTCCTCCTTTTCCCTTTCTACCACGAAAGTTCAAAATAAAGGTCATTGAGAAAGGGCAAGGCTATCGCCTGAGCACCTTTTTTGGGTGACCTTGCAGAGTAGGGCAAACCGTGATGTAGGGGGAGTGGTATTAAGAGTTTTTCATACGTTTTGAAAGATTAAAGCAATTTCATGGGTCGTAAAAAATTAGGTGTTTTTTATCCAATTGGATGACACAAAGGTGGGGAATGTTGGGCATAGGGCATTAACTCAAAATGAACAATCTTTTGCTCATTTTGAACTTGTAACATGGCCATTTTTAGCCTCTCAGAAGGTATTTTAGATTCTTTTCCTCATTTTGAACAATCTTTTCCTCATTTTGAACAAATGGGGGTTTTGTTTGAAAAATAGATTCAAAATGGGGTTTTCAGGGCAGGTGATTATTTTTGTTGATAAGCGACAGGAATCATCAAATTAAAAGTCGTTCCTTTTCCCAAAACACTTTTCACTCCAAATGAAATCTGGTTTCTTTGAAGGAAGCGACCAATAAGAATCATCCCTAGTCCCCGTGGAGTATTTTGACTTATTTCTGGATGGTGAAGGGTGTTGGTAAGCTGGCTGAGTTTTTCTGTGGACATTCCTTGCCCATTATCTTCGACGGTGAGTTCAACATGATTATTGGTTTTGTTGTAGGCTGCTTTAATCAGGATTTCGCCACCTTGTCGTAGGTTTTTGGAGGCGTTATCTATTAAATTACGGATGATCAAATCGCAGGCATTTGCGTCCATATACACCACTAAGTCAGTAGGACACGCTATAGTGATTGTCGCCTGTTTGTAAGAAGTAACTTGTTGGTATAGATGGGTGATGGGAAGAATTTTTTCGAGCAGAACAAGCCGTTCGGGCGAGTGTGGCAATTCATGACGTTGACTCAATGCCCAACTTAGTAAATTGTCAAGTAGCACCCTGATGCGCAGGCCCATTTGATCAATGCCATCCGAGATTTTTTTTAATTCATCATAGCGTTTCGTTTCAATATAGAACTTTATCACTTCTGCCATTTCTTGAAAGCTATTGAGAGGGCTTCGTAAATCGTGCGCAATGATTCCGAAGAAATAATCGCGGACTTGGTGAAGCTGTAAAATTTCATCGTACGCATTTTTGAGTTTAGCATTAGTCTGCCGCAGGCGATACAGGAGAAAAATGGTTACCAAAAACGCGAGTGTAATTGCCCCCCCCACGCCCATAAATAACTTATTTTGCGACTCTACGAGTCGTTTTTCTTGTTCTAATGCTTTAGCACGAGCTTCTTTTTTCTCGACTTCATATTCAACAACGGCGTTTTGGAGCTTCGTTTTTGTGCTAAAAAGATTGTATTTTTCGGCATAGGTGTAGATACTGTCCGCCCACACTGCCGCTTCTTTATACCTCCGCAAGCCTACTAGGGAAGCATGGATACCCATACTTATATCCCAGCGATATTTAAAAGTCCAATCACCTAAGGTATGAGCTCGTTTCATTGATTGCTGATAATAGAATAATGCTTGCTCATATTTTTGTAACATTTCACTAAAAAGAGCAAGGTTATAGAGAGAGGACATCGGAATACTTGTGCCTCGGTACTGTTGAAAGAGTTGAACAACCTCAAGGGTGTATTTCTGTGCTTCTAGTAGTTGCTGTTTTGATTCATAAATAGCAGCTAAAATATTTAATAAGAATGGCTTATAGCTAATATATTGAGGGTGCTGTTCAATCAAAGAAAGCGCTTTTTTGAGTTCGGCAATAAGCTTGGTACTTTGAGTAGTAAATGCTTCTCTCCCCACAAATCGAGCATAAGCATAATAATATAGAATCTTTAACTCAGGGTTTGAGGTGTTTTTACAAAGCGCCATTGCCTCCTCTAAATATTGATGCCCAAATTGGGTATTTTTAGGTGAGTTTGTTTCTCTTTCAAGCATAAGCATCCCCATGTTTAGCAGAGCTGAGACCGTCCCAGTCGTATCGTGATGGGTCTTATAATGTTCGTATGCCAACTTACTGTAGTTATAAGCCTCTTCAATCTTATTTTGTGAAGCTTTTTGCTTGGCTAAAAAATAGAAGTAATGGCCTTTGATTTGTGGAAAGGTGTTTAGTTCACCTTTGAGTTGGTCAATATAGATGCTTGTCCCTTTTTCATTGGTCTCCCATAGGTCGAGGTTTTTGCAAAGACTTAAAAGTGTCGAAACTTTTGCGGTGCCTGTTTTTTGGGGAAGGGTTTGGGCGAGGCTATCGGTATTAGCCGTCATAAAAACTTGCCCAAGGGTAGGGACTTGTGCGTATAGGGGTAATGTAGTCGCAATGAATATGCCTAATAAGAGTAGAATAAGTTTCATGGTGGGTAGAGCAGTTAGAGTTTTTGAGATAAGGAGGAGTTAAACAGCTGTCTTTTCGCAAGTTCGGAAAAAACAGCTGTTTAACGGTTATTTACAAAACATGATTTTTGTTATGTTTTGATTTTTCTTCAAAAAGTAACAGCCCCAATTAGCTTTTTGTGTTTCTAACTACGAAGATGAGAGGAAAGGTTGGCTGATTCTCTGAAAGTTATCTGGTATTTTTTTGGGGTCATTCCAAAATATTTTTGAAACATTTTATTGAATTTGATAGAAGAATTTGCACTGTAACCTACCAATCTGGTAACCTCTACGGCTTTGTACCCAGATTTTAGGAGCAAAGAAGCCTGTGTCATTCTTTTATCCATGTACATCTGATAGAGCGTTTTTCCATGCACGCGCTTAAAAAGCAATTTTAGCTTCATGACACTTATACCGTGTTTTTTGGCAATCTGAGTTTCAGTAGGTATGGGCTGAGAAAAGTCACCGTTAAGGTACTGCTGCATTAATTCTTTACATAATTGCAAGTCACGAGGTTTCGTTGAGGAATGCCCAATTATTTCTTCCGACCGTTGAGCATTTACCACTGTTTCCTCTTGGCCAACCCTCTTAACTGGAGCATGTAGGTTTGTGGGCTGGTCAATACTGGAAACCGTTGTGGGTTGTAACTGAAAAGGTATTCCTTCATATATAAGAAACTGCGTCAGTTTTATCACGCTTTCCTGACTGATTCGAACGGAGAATCCAAGTGTGTCCATAATGATCTGATTTAAAATTTTTAAAAGTAGGTTAAAACATTGTAAAAAAATTAATTAATAGGGTTATTATAAATGTGTAAACTGTCCAATTAGTTTTTTATTTATACTGACTCAATTAACACTTGTATTTACATTCCCAATAATCGGGCTATTTTGAAGGAAAACAATGTATAAAGGGGATATAATGCGCAATAAGTACACGATGTGTGATGCTTTCGATTGAAATATCACCTTGACCTGCATTTTGTCCCCGTTTGTAGTAGTCTTTTGCTTAGATAACTTGGTATGGCTTTATATGTGTACGTATCTTTATGACATAAAATAAATTTATAAACAGTTATGAAAGTATTAGTAGTTGAAGATGATCCATTATGGCAGTCAAAGCTTCAGATGATGCTTCTTCAGTATAAACATGATGCTTCTATTCGGTTAGCTTCTTCTTTATCAGAGGGGGAGGAAATAGTGGTGAGGTGGGAGCCTGATTTAGTAGTTTCGGATATTGTGCTTCCTGATGGGCTCTCTTATGACATATTTAATATTCCTAATAGAACATACCCAGTGATCTTTTTGACGGGGCATCCGAATAATGATTATTTGAAATCAATACTGACCTTGCCCAAAACAATGTTCATTGTGAAGCCTTTTCATCAGCTAAGTTTACAGGCCATGATTGAGCACCTATTACCGCCTGCTCCGTCGCAAGAAGGATTGATGATCCCTGGTAAGTTCCGAAAGAAGCTTTTCTTGCCCTATGAAAAAACTATATACATTAAAGCAGACCGCAACTACGTTCATTTTCAAACAACTGAGCGTCGCTATAGCATCAAGCGTTCATTACGGACTGTGCTCCACGAATTAGACGCTCGTTTTTTGCAAGTTCACAAAGCGTTTGTCGTTAATGGTGATTTTGCCACCCGCCTTGATTTGTCGGCGCAGGAGGTAATCGTCAATGGGAGTCCTATCCCCGTAGGGCGATCATTTCGTGAGAATCTTATCAGGCTGTTTAGCCAGTAAGGATACGCAATGAATACACACATAACTAGGTAAATGAGGTTTCTTTTCTATATCACACTATTTGTTGGACAGGTACAGGTTGGTATTTCTCAGGCGTTTAAGTTTGCTGACATACCTCCTGTATCAAAAATAGATAGTTTGGAAAAATGGACGGCTGGACATAAAAGCAAGCGAATGGAACGATTGCAAAACCTACTGGTACTTGAACGTACATACACGTGGGTGAATGCAAATAAACAGGGAAGATATTTTAAAGAAATTGAGCAGTTAATCCCTGCCTTCCCCAATCAATCGTTTGCCCAGCCGTCATTACAATACCTCAAAGCCTACTTCTTTTTTAAGAAGAGACAAACATACCAAGCATCTATTCACCTCAAAGACGCATTGGTTCAATTTGAACGTTTGGGTGATGCTTCTGGGATATTACATTGTTATGCTTTGTATGTACTTATACAGTCGTCAAATTTTGGTGATGCCGTGACCAAAAGTAGTCTTTTACAAAAAGAGTACATAGAGCGTATTCATAAAATCTTGAAAGAACACTACACCGTTCACGATTTTGTGCAGGCTCAGGTTGCCTTTCTAACATTAGGGTATTCTGATATCGTTAAGAAAAACTCAGCCATGCCTCAAGGTAGGAATGGGGTTAGTGAAGGATTGTATGTCACTGAGGGACATCGGCTAGAGGTAATGGCAGAGCAAGCGATAGCCTTGACACAGAAGGATACTTCTGTTGATTATGCACTAGATGATTTTCGAGCTCTGTTGGCAATCACATACTATGTCCAAAATAGAATGCTGGAATCGTTTGCTCTAAACTTAAAAATCTTAAATTCTCTCTCTGAACAACAAAGCCGTGAAAAAGCTACTGCGTACTTGAATTTATCTAACGACTGTAAATCGCTTGGCAAAATAAAGGAAGGAGAAGAGCTTGCGCTAAAAGGATTGGCTGTTTTGGATAAGTATGAAAAAGAAAATCATGTACTTCGCTGGGGATTGTTTAACAACTTGCAATGGTTTGAGGCTAAAAAGGGGAATTATAAGCAGGCACTAGAATATGAGTATCAGATGTTTCGGCATTATAGAAAACGAATTGAGGAGGAGAAAAATGATAAGATGCTGGACATACTGGCACAGTATGAATTTGAGCGAAAGCAAGAAAAAATAAAGCAGCTAGAAGAAGCTAAAAACCGAAACCTTGTTTTTTTACTAATAGCCATTTTGATTACTGTTGGTGTAAGCTTTTTAGGATATAAATTGTACAATGCAAACCAAAAAATTCAACTTTATTTCGGGACAAGAGAAAGACTTTTTGGGATAATTGCTCACGATTTACGCAGACCAATGCACGCTTTTCATGGGATAGGTGATTTAATTAGTTTTCATCTTAAACGAAAAGAATATGAGGCTATTGAACGATTCTCTAAGTCGCTGGATGAGTCAGGAATAGCTATCCAAAAAATGCTTGATAATTTGTTGAATTGGGTTTTGTCCCAAAGAAACGAATTACCGTATAACCCTACGTTGTTTCGACTTGCTACGGCCATCAATACGGTGATAGACTTGTACCAAAAAGTAAGCATTGTGAAGGGTATTTCGTTTGAAATCGACTGCGCCAAAGATATTTTGGTATATGCTGACTACAATGCAGTTGAGCTAATTTTACGCAATTTGATCGATAACTCGTACAAAGCGCTAGGCGAAAATGGAAAAGTGAGGGTAATTGCGAGGAATAGTAGCCCTGTTCAAGTAGAAATACAAATTAAAGACAATGGAAAGGGAATTTCGGTTGCCAAATTAGAAATGATCCAGAAAGTATTTCGTAAACCAGAACGAGCATTGGTAGGTGCGGAAGGCATGGGTATGGGCATGATTATGATTGGGCGATTTGTTCAGAAGAACAAAGGAACTATTTGGGTGGAAAGTTCGGAAGCCAATGGTACGAATTTTACAATAGTACTACCTAGGGTTCATAGGTAAAATCAATAAGAAGTCAATACGGTGGTAATGTGTAAGCACTCAATAAACTTGAGTGCTTTTTTGTTTGGTAGCCATTTGTTTAAATGATGGCATAGAATTTGATAGGGGTGATTTTTTTAATTAAACAATTAATTTTTTTCGATGATTATTGCTTACGTACCCATGAGTTGCATTTCGTCACCTTCAAGTAAATAAATTAAGTATCAATGGTATAAATGTTGCGTCTAAATAATTGCGATACTTAATAAATAAACCTCAATCAATGAATCGATAAAACAAAATTATTTAACATGTATTTATTGAAAATCAAACTTAATTGTTTGTATTATTTATAAAACATTCATGTTTTATACCAGTGTTATTTTTTTTGTCAAATATAAAAACTAATTTTTTCACAATTAATCTAATTACCCCTATGAAACTACTTCTTTCACGCTCACTTTTTGCGGCATTTTTGGTTGTAGCAGGTTATGCGAGCTCATTTGCGCAAACCACCGTTACCCTGCCGACGATTCCTTGTTCTAACTGCAACGGCCCTGGCGCATTTGCCACTACCGCACCAGGCTGTACGCCTGCTTTGGTAGGTGCACCTCTAACCATGTCATGGGGGGCGGCCTCAGGAGCTACCAGCTATACTATCATGATTGCGACCGATGCCACTATGTCTCAAAACGTGGCAGCTTATACCCAGATAGGAACTTCGCTCTCTGTACCTGCCTATGCTCTTAAACCAAGCACTACTTACTATTGGACGGTCTTTGCCAACAGTGCTACAGGCTCTACCAAAGCAACGGGGGGTGTTTGCTCATTTATAACCAATACGACATGGACGAGTACTTCGTTAACAAGTGGATTTCCAAACGGAAGTTCTAGTGATCAACTGCTGGCACAAGGTATTGCTGGTGGCTATTATACCTGCCAAAAAGGAGATGGTACATGCGCTTCGGGGGATAATATGCTTTGTAATCCCCAGTTTCAACAAGTTAATCCATCCAGCCCATTTGTGCCAAATTGGTCTTTGTCTAACGCAGGCTTCCAAGGAGCTGGTGGCTATGTCCATCCACAAGTTGCAGGTTACACTATTTTGGGGGTTGCTCTTGCAGGGGCAGGGTCAGGTATTCCGAGTACAGGCACTACAACAGGTATAAAATCTACGGCAGGCAGTACAGATATAAGCCAATGGCTTTATGTAAGTAACTCTTCATCGGCACCAATGAATTTTGAAGTGTCAGCATGGGCGAAAGGTGGTACAACAACGATAATTACTCCAGCATATGTACAATTTACGCTTGCATCTCAAGCAACCGCTCCAACTTCAGTCTCTACTGGCCAGATACCGATAAATTCTGCTTGGACACAATTTACAAGGACAGTGTCTCTACCAGCTGGGGCCGCAATACATTACATTAGCATACAGCTATATTATTATTCTGCCAATGCTACTGCGGGTAATGCATATTTAACGGATGTAAGAATGTGTAAATTATAGTATTATGCGTTGGTTGATTAGCTATTGTGTATTGTATGGACTGGCAATTCTACATGCTTTTGGTCAAGAACAGAGTAATGTACTTATTGGTAAGTTTGAAAACGCAGCTTTAGGTCAAGGGCGTACAGTAGTGTTGATGGGCTACGAGGGCAAACGCCCTCAGTGTATGGACACAACGGTGGTAGCCGCAGATGGTAGCTTTACCTTGCAATATCCTTCATTTTATCGAGGGATGGGTCAATTACAGGTAGAGGGAGTTCAAGGCGAAATCCCCGTTATACTGACTCCCGCTGAATCTAGGCCACAGCCGTTTACATTCACAAGCACAGGTAATTTGGTGTTTTCGCCCAATAGCCCGAATGGTTTGTATTATACCTATCGGCAAAAAGGAGATAAAGATTTGTCTCGTCTTGACCAAATCGGGAAACTCAGCCGCTACTATCAGCCCACTGAAGGGTTTGGTTTAGATTTGGCCGAAGAGCAAAAGAAGGTAGAGCTGGCTCGGAACCGATTCCTATCCGAGATAGATACACTCCGTGGTGATGTCGGGTATTTCTTACGATTACAGGAGAGCTTGATGACCATGAATATACTTTTGGAAGCACAGACACAACCGCCCCTCCAAAGGTTGAAAGATGCCCAATATCTGTTTGAACGGGTGTTTAATTTTGATGATGACCGCCTGTGGCACAGCGGTATCTTGCATCGGTTGGCATATAGCTACTTTCGGCTATCATCGGTATTGGAGGGAGGGGTTCAGCACGCCAGTGATTTTCTGGCGAGTAGCCTGGCAAACTCCCCCTACAAAAATACCTACATCGAAGAGATTATCGGGGTCATCCAAGCACAACCAACTATTGCGGAGTATTTTAGCCAAAAGATGTTGGAAGCAAACCAACAGTGCGACGACATCAAGGGCAACGATATGCCTAGCAAAATCAAGCGGCAACTGGAGCAGTACAGTCTATTGAAAGTAGGTAACACGGCTCCCGACGAACTTTTGCAAAATGGTAAGCACATCAGTGAACTACCAGCGGCTTACAAACTCATTGTGTTTTGGGCCAGTTGGTGCGAACACTGCCAAAAGGAAATCCCTGAGCTGCGGGCAATGTATGCCGACTTAAAAAAGCAGGACATCGAAGTGGTAGCGATGGGAATGGACGACAATGCCCAGATTCATCAGATTGTAAGTCAAGCCAATCCTTGGGTGAGCCATTTTGTAGGTCGAGATTGGAATGCTCCTACGACGCAGCGATACCATGTTTTTGGGACACCAACGTATTTTCTGGTGGATAAAAACAGGAAGATTGTCGCCCGCCCTAAATCAGTATCTGAGGTAGCTCAATGGCTGAACCGAAACAAAATGTAATGAAAGTGTTTGCTTGTCATTCCTACGTTAGAGAAAATCTAGTCGTCTGAGGGAAGTGGCTATAGATGCTTCGTCCCTCAGCATGACAAAACATATGGCATGGCAAGTTAAATCAATTAGGTAATCTGTTGACTGACAAAAAGGTGAACAGAAGGGGATTTAAAAATCAAAAACTTTAGGAAATCATGAAAAAATTCATTTTTCAACTTATAACTCTTTGCCTGTTGTCAGTAGCAGGCTATTGCCAATTCAGTGGCAGCACTTCATACGTATTGACCGCCGCCTCAGGAGGCAGCAACTATCAGTGGTACAAAGATGGAACCGCTATCAGCGGCGCCACGTCGGCGTCTTATACCGCAACGGCTCCAGGTGCCTACTATGCTGCTTTCAATAACGGTACCTGTAATACGACTACGCCTACGACGGTTATTGCCAATTCGGGCACATCAGTTACGTTCAATGCGTCTTCTACCTCTGGAACGTATCAATGGAACAACGCAAGCAGTGGGACTGCTACGGCCATCAGCGGAGCAACGAGCGCAACGTATGCTACCACCACGGGTGGGATTTATAACGTGACCGTAACAGGTAGTTCGTGTACGCCTACCTCCAACAATTATTATTTGTATTATTTATCAACGTCTTCTGGACCTTGCGCCGCTGGGACAACCGCCCCTAGTGTCAACTAGCTGCGGGAGTTTTAATTAAACAATGGAGCGCGAATCGAAAATCAGAGAAATGATTTCGGTTTATAGCGCTGAAATGTTTGATTGTTCGTAGAAGCAGTTCTTTATGACAAGACTTTGAGATGCTATATCGCCTTATGGGCGAGAATGGGTGTTTTTTGTCTAAAAAAACAGGGTTTTATAGTGATTGAAGCTATATACGTTGTTTTCGTAAAGTCCGAATAAGCTTTTAAATCGAGTTTGTACGTCAGTGCTAATTTTTTCTACCCCTTGTTTCAAAGAGCATCAGTTACCCAGTACAGCGCGGTTTCAAAAAGTAAAACGATGATAAAATGGATACATAACCAATTAATGAGAATGATCATTTATACACCAACATACAGGGGGGGATGGGGTCTGATTTTACTGATGCTGTGGGTAATTCGTACAGCTTTCGGACAAATTAGTATCACCAACTCCTGTCCAGCCACGACGGTCAACTTGACGACGCACGTGACTGGGACTCCCCCCTCAGGCACGACGGTGACGTGGCATACGGGCACTCCCGCCACGTCGGCCAATAAAGTGGCCGATGCTTCTATGGTAGGCGCGGGGACGTACTACGCGGCTTATTTTGACGCGACCAATAGTTGTTACAGCCCAACTTCAATGCCAGTGCAGGTAACAATCAATAGTTGTGGTACGATACAAGCAACCAATGCCTGTCCCGCTACGACAGTAAACCTGACGACGCACGTAACAAGTACGCCGCCAGCGGGCACGACGGTGACGTGGCATACGGGAACTCCTGCGACGTCGGCCAACAAAGTGGCTGACGCTACGATGGTAGTAGCGGGAACGTACTACGCGGCTTATTTTGACGCGACCAATAGTTGTTACAGCCCAACTTCAACACCAGTGCAGGTGACAATTAATAGTTGTGGCACGATACAAGCGAGCAATATATGTCCTGCGAC
Organism: Runella sp. R0.1_18; assembly: GCF_057652155.1. Classification (NCBI taxonomy): domain Bacteria; kingdom Pseudomonadati; phylum Bacteroidota; class Cytophagia; order Cytophagales; family Spirosomataceae; genus Runella; species Runella sp. R0.1_18. The sequence goes on along the minus strand of NZ_JBYFCK010000015.1, from coordinate 3,298 downwards.
GACGGTGAACCTGACGACGCACGTAACAAGTACGCCGCCAGCGGGTACGACGGTGACGTGGCATACGGGCACTCCCGCCACGTCGGCCAATAAAGTGGCTGACGCTACGATGGTAGGCGCGGGGACGTATTACGCAGCTTATTTTGACGCGACCAATAGTTGCTATAGCCCAACTTCAACGCCAGTGCAGGTTACAATCAATAGTTGTGGTACGATACAAGCGAGCAATACATGTCCTGCGACGACGGTAAACCTGACGACGCACGTAACAAGCACGCCGCCAGCGGGCACGACGGTAACGTGGCATACGGGCACTCCCGCCACGTTGGCCAATAAAGTGGCTGACGCTACGATGGTAGGAGCAGGAACGTACTACGCGGCTTATTTTGACGCGACTAATAGTTGCTATAGCCCAACTTCAACGCCAGTACAAGTAACAATCAATAGTTGTGGCACGATACAAGCAACTAATACCTGTCCTGCCACGACGGTGAACTTGACGACGCACGTTACAAGTACGCCGCCAGCGGGCACGACGGTGACGTGGCATACGGGCACACCTGCTACGGCAGCAAACAAAGTGGTCGATGCCACGATGGTAAGCGCAGGGACATACTATGCAGCATATTTTGATGCAACAAATAGTTGTTACAGCCCTACTTCTACGCCAGTACAAGCAACAATAACTATCTGTCCACCCGCTAACCTTCCTCCTAAGGCGAACCCAGACGTTGCAGTAACGCCACAAGATAAACCAGTGAATGGGAATGTGTTGACCAACGACGACGACCCGCAAGGGGGCACGTTGGTGGTAACAACCACGCCAGTGACGCCACCGACAAAAGGTACGGTGACATTGCAACCTGACGGAAGTTTTGTTTATACGCCGACGCCAGGCAAGACGGGCGAGGACGTATTCTGCTACGAAGTAAGCAATGCACAAGGGTTGAAAGACACAGCTTGTGTGACGGTGGATATAGTACCGACTCCCATTGCGGGCAATGATGCGCCCGTGGCAGTGGATGACAACACGGAGACGTTGAAGAATACACCTGTAACAATCAATGTCAAAGCCAACGACGGTGACCCCGATGGCGGAGATGTGTTGGGAATACCGACGAAGATTAGTAACCCAACCAACGGCACGGCGACGGTAAACCCAGATGGCACGATTACCTACACGCCGAATACTGGCTTTGTGGGGACAGATACATTCAAATATTCTGTGTGTGACAATGGTGTACCGAGCAAGTGCGACACGGCGACGGTGAATGTACGGGTGAACGAACCCGTGGCGGGCAATCAGCCACCGATAGCGGTGGACGATGCCAAGCTGACGAATGTAAACACGCCAGTATCGGGTACAGTAGCGTCCAACGACTACGATCCTGACAATAATGTACCGCTGAGCTTTACGAAAGTGACGAACCCGACCAACGGGACAGTGACGGTAAACAGCGATGGTAGTTATACTTATACACCTACCACAGGCTACATCGGCAACGACAGTTTCAGCTACAAAGTGTGCGACAGTGGCAGTCCTAGCAAGTGTGACACGGCTACAGTGAGCATAGCGATATTGGATGAGCCGTTGGCAAAGCTTCAAGTAAAAATATTATTACAGGGAGCTTTGTTTGGTACTACCGATGGCCTGATGCGTGATGACTTGAGAACAGGAGGCTATCTGCCGTTGACCGAACCGTATGCTGCCTTGAATATCGCCTTGGGTACCGACCGCTATAAGGCTGTGAATAGCGGCGGCGAAACCACCACTACGGCCGTATTGGCCGCCAATGCAGGCACTGCCAACGCGATTGTGGATTGGGTATTTGTTGAATTGCGTAGTAGCGTCGATCCAACGCAGATAGTACGCACCTTCTCTGCTTTAGTTCAACGTGACGGTGACGTAGTATCGGCAGCGGATGGCACTTCGCCGCTTACCCTCCAAAATACCCCTGGTACTTCCTATTTCGTAGCAGTAAAACACCGCAACCACTTGGGAGCGATGACAGCCTCGGCTGTTGCACTAACGACCACTGGTACGTTGGTGGACTTTACGACGATGAGCGACGCACAGCAGTGGAACCGTCCGACGGTAGGTACCGACAATTACGATGGTTTTGAGCAAAACAAGACGGTACTTACGGGGAAAAATGCGCTCTGGGCGGGAAATGCGGTGGCAGATAATAAGCTCAAATACGATGGTTCTGGTACAGATTTAGCCAAAATATTGAACGAAATATTGGTGGATTTTGCAGCGACTACCTACAACTTCAACAATGGGTTTGGGTACAAGCAGGGTGACATCAATATGGATGGTAAGGTGAAGTATGCGGGCAGCGCCAACGACGTCATCTATATACAGAACAACGTGTTGTTGTATGGCCTCAACACGGGGCAGTTATACAATTACAACAATATGTTTGAACAACTGCCCTAAAGCGATGAAGGCCGATGAGCAGCATACGCTCATCGGCCTTCATTACTCCAAGGTTCACTCACTGTAACCAGAACTTCAATAAACATAAGTAATTATGAAACAAATATTCATTTTTCTATGCGGACTTTTACTGCTTTGTGGTAGTGTGGTCGCCCAGAAAGTTGACTTTACAGTCCGCTACAATTCCTCTTCGGGCGAGTACGAAGTCTATGGGCGTCCCAACTTCAGCGCTGCTGCGTTTAACGTAGGTGGCGGCTCGCAGTTGACCGTTGTGCTGCCGCAGAGTGTAGCCAATAATGCCCTAACGATTACCTCCGTTAATGGAGGCGTATGGGTGGATAACTCCCGTATATATGCCCCCACAGCAGCATCGACGCTGGATTTTCATGGGGTATCGACCACGGGTGCGCCGATGGCGTGGACTTCGGGGGCAGAAACGCTTCTCTTTAAATTTACCCTTGCTGGCGGCTGCGTGGCGGGGGTGCGTCTGTTTGAAAATGCTACGGATCCCCAATCCAACGCGGCTGGGATGCTTGGTGGAGACTTTAATAATTATTTTGCCAATGCCCTCAACTTTGCTGATGTTTATCAGAGCAATTATAACAATTCGGGGACATCGTGCGCCATAGCGCCAAAAGCGAACCCAGACATTGCGGTGACACCACAAGATAAACCAGTGAATGGGAATGTGTTGACCAACGACGACGACCCGCAAGGGGGAACGTTGGTGGTGACAACCACGCCAGTGACGCCACCGACGAAAGGAACGGTGACGTTGCAACCTGACGGAAGTTTTGTTTATACGCCGACGCCAGGTAAAACGGGTGAAGATGTGTTCTGCTACGAAGTGAGTAATGC
>NZ_JBYFCK010000014.1:0-203787 GCF_057652155.1 Runella sp. R0.1_18 | reverse complement strand
TACTCTAAAAGCAAAAAAGCAGGTCAAAACCTGCCCTTAACGTAGCTGCAACTTCAACAATAACTCCATAACAAAAGTAAAGGGTTTGGTGAGCACTCGCCGCTACCGAAGCTTTCGTTTAAGACTGGGCGTCCCCCATCTATTTCATGGCTTGGCTTTCAGCCACGACGAAACCTTAGTTATTGTGCGTAGCCTTTCTTTTCATTTTGTCGTTATTCTAAATTGTCCACCTAATAAAAGTTCATAGTTGTCTTCAATTTTATAAAGTGCTTTCCATTCAGTTGTTGAATGGTCGTCAAGATAAACAGTTACTATATTGTCTTCATAAACCAATGGTTCAAGTCCGAACTCTGTTGAATTTTCAAGCTCTGTCAGTTTTGCATTTAAAATACTTGTCAATGTTTCGTTGTCAAGTTCAGAAACAGTCAAAATATGGTCTTTTCTTAATGGTTTAAAGCTCGGAAAATCTCCAAACATTTTATGAGGCGTGTCCCACTTATACAAAGAAATTAATTCAAACTTTGTCATATCTTTTATAGTCGTCAGTTTGTCAATTTCAGGAACTAATTTTTTGAATTTATTAAAGTCCGTGATTGTCAACCAAAATGCACCTTTTTGTCTAAATTCATATGGTGGATGATATATTCCTTCACCAATTTCAGTATTCAAGTCGTCAAAAGCAGGAATGAAAAAAATTAAGTCATTTAGTTGTCTTAATGCAACCCAATTTCCCGAAGCACACTGATAACAGCCACAATGGTCGCAAAGAATAGTTTGAAAAATTTGGTTGTCGTCAATTTCTCCTTCCAAACCTTCAACCATATTTATAAAGTCTTTATCATCAATTTTTAGTGCTGTAAATATCGGCTTACCTTGCTCCGATGAAGTAAAGTTAAACGGTTTTTTATATGTCGTAAAATTTGTTGATGTCCACATTTTATTTTGTACTATGTCTGTCTTTAAGGTTACGCACAACGGAAAAATGTTTGCGAAGGGCGGAATTTAATAGCACTTCCCTTGCCCTACGCACAAAGTTTATAGAAAGTACAAAAGCCTAAATACGCAGATTAGCCCGCCTTTTCGCAAACATAATGTTGGGCGTTTGTCTTTTTTACGCCATTACTGCAACTATATTTAGTGCTTGTTTTCCCAATTCAACATCACCTGAAATCTTAACTTTATCAATTACTTGTTCGGTTTTCCAACTTTTTGAAAACAACTTCCAAACTGTATCAGGGTCAATAAGCACCTTAGATACTGAATTAAGATTTTTACTTTTGTCTAATTCCCAACCTGTGTCTTTTTTTACAACATTCCAAACTCCGCCAATTTCAGTGCTAACTTCAATAGCAACAACTGTCCCGTTTTCTGCTGAAATCTTGCTGAATGTATATGGAAAAGCAAACATAAAAGTATCAATAAACGGATAAAATAATTCTTTTGTCATAATGCCTTGTTTGCCAACTGCGTCCCTAATTTGTTGTTGATGTAAAAACTTCTCGGTATATTCTCTTGCTATATGAAACCAATTTGGCGAAGTTTCCTGTCCTGCCCAAGCCACTGAAAAAATTGCATTGTCAAACGGATTGAGTGATTTTAAGTGTTCTGTATATTCTTTCCCTGTACTCTCCAAGAGGTTGATAATTACTTGTGGGCTTAATCTTTTTGTTGCACTTGTCCAAGACATATTCAATTTATTCAGGAAATCGATAAGGTCTTGATATGAATTTATGTTTTCAGGTTTTTCACCAAAAAAATTATCTCTTGAAGTTGATAAGGCTCTTAAATTTCCATCAAGTAAATGAGATGCAACGTCTTTTACTTTCCAAAGTTTAGCCACAGTTTGACTTTCCCATTCTTCTACTGTTAGAGATTTTAATAGTTCTATCAGTTTCCTGTCCAAGATGGGAAATAAATGTAAGGTTTCTATTTTTAGTTCGTTTGTCATTTGAAGATTGCTTTTTTAAGGTAACGCCCAACGTTTTGCAGCTACCCGAAGGTGGCGATTTCGAAGCACTTCACTGTCAACCAAGCACAAACTTTGATAGAAGTACAAAGCTTGAATTAACCACTGAACCGCCACTTTTGGATAGGTGCTGTTAGCTGATGTTTTTTAACGAGTTAAATTAAATTCTTTAAATTCTTCCCCCAAAAATTCGAATTTCTTTTTAAATAAAGTTGAGAATTTCTTATTAGCTGTCGCAAAGAATATCTGTTTATTCTCTTTGACAATAAAATATCTTAAAAAGTCTAAGAAAGAGAGGGCATTAAAATCATCAATAAAAGTGACGGGATCATCGAATATTATAATATTCGGGCCATTTTTCAGTTTTCGGTTAAGGCTAATAAAAATTGATATTACTAACGCTGCTCTTTGCCCAGTACTTATTTGACTTACTGAATGTTTAACTTCATTTTTGTACAAAGACAATCTCTTATTCTCAAACTTTAAATCTGTAAATTCTTGTGGTGAGTGAATCGTTTTAAATATATCTTTTATTTCCTTCAGATTGTTTTTAAAATAATCACCTAAAACACTCTCACCATCGTTAGATTTTAGTTTTTGAAGCACCTCTACAGCTTTTTTAAGACGAGTATGTATAAGTGTATTTTTTGAAATGGAGGATTTTGCGTCTTCCAATTCTTTTGATACTCTTTGCAATTCCTTTTGCCTATTCTCAGAGTCCTTGAGAGATTTGATATTTTCTTCTAAAATGTACAAATCTTTACTTAAATCTGTTACTGATCTATCAATTTGAAGATCTATATATGCTTTAATTTTAATAAAGCTTCGCTCTAAAGCTTTTATCTTTTCGTTCTGAGAATTTATTCCGTCTAATATTTCAGAAATATTGTTTGTGGTTTCATTAAGCTGAAGTGACTTATTTAAGTTCGAAATAAGTAAATTATTCTCTTCACTTAGTTTTTCAACATCATCGACTGTTTTTTTAATGTCATCTTCCAAACTTAATAAAAGGTTATCTATATCATTTTTTTCAAAAGTATTATTAGAATTCAAATATGCACCGATTTCTTCTCTTAATGATTTGAACTCCGAAACCGAACCTCCAATAGCTGCTACTTGGGCTAAAGTTCTTTCTATTTTTGTTTTCCCCTGTAGTAATAATGCTTCTTCATTTAAAATCGAATTTAAGAAGGATGCAATCTCTTTTACAGACAATGTTTCATAACTCGACACTTCTTCCTGAGCTATAAATTTCAAACTATTTAACGTTTTTAATTCAAAAGTTAAATTTGATTCTTTAGTTTTTAACTCTGATAGCTTTTTAGATTTTTCTTCCAATATGCTCTTGTCAACATTGTTTTTAAAATCCTCATCTAATTTATTCGATAGCTCATTATGAGAAATCTGCTGCTCACATAGAGGACAGTTTTTGGAATGTTCATTATAAGATAAAAAGTCTTTACCCAATAATTTGATTTTATTGAGTATGTCTTCAATAGCTGAAAAATTTTCACTTAATATTCTTATTTCATTTTCTATCTCTTTTCTATCGGAACTAACCTTTTGAAAATCTTCGTTTTTGGAGTTTTTCAAATCCTCAAATCCTTTATTATCATTCAGAAAAGAATCAAGATTTAATATGGAAAACTCTTTTTTAATCTTTTCTAATTTCGATAATTTCAAATTATGCTTTTGAAGTTGCTCCTCAATATCTTCGATGCTTCTAAGATCGTCAATGACAAAATATTTAAGTACTGATTTTATTTTATCAAGTTTAACTTCTAAAGACTTTTGATTGTTAAGAAAATCTATTCGTTGGCTAATTCTTTCATTGTACTTATCCTTTAGAGAACTTACTGTTTTTAATTGTTCATCAATCTGGCTGCTTAATTTATTAAGGCCATTAAGGTCAAAAACAAGATTTTGATTAAGAATGTATTCGATTTCTGTCTTTATTTCATTGATATACAAACCTGGAATTGTATAATTATCTACAGATAATGTATTTTTATATCTCAGGGTAAGAATATTACCTGCTATATTTTTCTTTATATCTTCAAGATTGCTATCAGATTGTAAACTATTAATTAATTGAGTATGATTTTGTATTAATTCCTTTTGTTCTACTAACATTCTTTCTACACTATTTAGCTCAGGTCTTAGTCTACCTTCAAAACCCTGAATTCTATCTCTCAAAAATGTGTATTCAGCACCAAGAACAATTTGTTTTAAAGATTCATTAATCTGATCTTCGTGGTCGGAAGATGCGAATTGATATGCAGCATCAGTATTAAAAAAATTAAACTGATTAAATGATTGATAGCAATTGTTTCCTCTTACAAGATGATTACGACTATACCACTTAATATCTCTGGATTTATACTTACCATTATCATATGGGGTGTATACTTCTTCAATATCATTATTTAAAATAGCACTTATAGATCCTACTACCTCATCTTTATCACTATTTCTATTTGATTTACCAGTTAAAATGAGTTCAATTGATTCGAGTAAACTTGTTTTTCCTGTTCCATTTACTCCATTAATCAGATTTACTGAGCCAAACTCAAAATTTCTCACTAAAGGAAAGGCTCTGTAATTTTCTTTGAGACTAATATTTGCTATTCTTTCTATTGTTGGAATACTTGATAAGTCTCTTGAAGCACCTTCGTTTACTTCCTTAATTGTTGAATTTTCAAGAAAGTTGGCAACAGCTTCTACATAGGAAGCTTCACTATAAACCTCCTGTAAATCCACACTCTTAAGCTCCTTTTTCCATTCAGAAACTAAATCGGGTAAAGAGGTTTTATTTGATTTTTCCAACTCAAAATAGTCCAAAAACTCACTTTCTTGGAAGATTAGCTTGCGAGCATATTTATCGTTAGATAATATCTTTGACTTTAGTTCTTCATTAATAGTGCTGTTTATGAAGAGTAAATATATATTCCATTGAAGGCTGTCTTCATTTTTGTAAAATTCTTCAGCCAAATATTTATATTGAAGTTCTTCAAAATCCTCTTCGCTTATTCTTTCACTGAAGTTTAGAAAATAAATTCCAGCCAACTTATCATTTATTTGATAGTTGCCCTTATACAAAGTATCATTTATTGGTTCAAAATGAGTAAATAACTCTCTCGATTTATCTATAATTTGGGAAGTGTTCATAATTTTATAGAATTGAACTATTATCATTAGAGGGAGTGGTAAAACTGCCTGCAGTTTCATCATATTTAGAACGTAAATCTGTTCCGTTTTTATAAAAAACAACTATTCTACGTTTACTTTCTGCCCCTTCGTCAAATAGTTTTTGTAGTTCATCATAGGTGTTTTTAACCTGACTAAGTGAAACATTACCTAAATAGCAAACTGTTGCCATTTTTATATCTCCTTTATCATTAGTTAGATTATGCTTGTATTTATAGGTAGATGCATTCTTAGAATATGAAAGAATAATAGTATGATGAGTAAGATCTTTTATACTTTCTGGATACTTGGATTTATCTGGAAGAATTGTCTGATCCAATTCTATTAAATTGGTGCAATTAAGGGTTCTAATCGTTTCACTTGATGCATATGTGTCTTCCACATATGTCATTCTACAATTACACTCATCCGCTTCTTTCAGGTTAAAGCTATTCAAATAAATAACATCACACCATTTGTTTTCAAGCTTACCAATGATTTTGCCAGTGGAAATATTTATTAGTCTTTCCTTATCCACGATTGAGTTATCCGCATTAAGTAGAAAATTATTAGAGATCCCTCTATCTATAAAAAACTGTAAATGTTTATCATTAGTAGCTTGAATCACATTAAAAGTTGATGCTGCATTATCAAAACAATAAATTTCAATAACTTCGGGCCCTTCTCTTCTTCGTTGCGGAGCTTCTCCTTCATTAATGTGAACTGGTGGATTTTCTATATGGAATAATTCAGGGATACCATCAAAATAATAAACAAACTTATTTTTATTGATATGTAAAAAATATAGTCCTTTTCTATGATTTCTAATTACACGAGTATTTTCGTAGTTTAATTCGTCTGTTTTGAAAAATATTCCACTTCTTGCTGTATTACCTCTTGCGGAATACCAATTGTTTCCATTAAAAAAAGTGTTTACTCCCCAATTAAGTGAGATAACTTCCTTTTTTTCTCCTTCTAAAATAAACTTCCTAAAGTCCACAAAACTTTGATGTGATGGGTCTGGATTGATTTGAGGATGGAGTATTAAAAATGGCATATCATCCCATAAAATATCATTTTTAACTTGTTGGTGTAAATCTGTTCTTACGTTCATTGCTTCAGAACATATAAAAGACATTAACCTAACAGACGTGTTGCTATTTTTGATAATGTAAATATTATTTCCTTCTATTAAATTGTTCCTTTCCACATCATCTGACCAAACTCCCATATGTCTTGTTTTGAACTGAATAAGTACAATCAGCTTAGTTAGACCATTATGTACTCCTCTAAAAATGTAGTATAGTGGGTCTAAATATCTTTTATTTGAATTTAAAACGTCACTTTCAAAATGAACTAAAACATTTTCCTGATTAGCATTATTTAACTGATTTAATTCCCTTTTAGTAATTGATTCACCTCCTAAAACCCATATTTTGTTCCTTTGAGGCTGAAAATCCTCAGTAGATATGATGTGCGTAATAATACTTACTGGGCAAGAATATTCTGGAGATAAGACGAGGTCTGAATTATCTTGTCTTGATTTTTCTAAAACCTTTAAAAACTTTGTATGTGCAATATTTTGATTAGCATTCCCAATCCTATTAGCATCAGCAAAAAAGTCACCTTTATGTTGATACAATAATAAGCTATTACGTTGGGTATCTCGTTTTAAAACGTCAAGTGTTGTTGATATGTTTAAATCAGATATATCTATGAAATTCATTTATTCTGTATTACTTTTAAAATATCAGCTAACGATTGTATTGACGCCACACCGCCGTTTTCAAGCGTTTATAACCGTTTGTTATCGGTTTTTATAGCGTCTATTTCGTAATGATACCGTATTGGTTCTTGAAAAGGCTTTGTTTTTCGAGAACAACGGCTACAACTATTAACAAAAAAAAGAAAAATGGTTCAAATTTCCAATTGGGTCAAAGGACATATTTTGGGCGTCTAGCACTTTTGAGGGTGATTGATCTGTAAACAAGAGCGTTTTATGGCTCAAAACTTGGAGATTATGTAATCAATAAGGTCGCTTACGAGTAGAAAGCTTGTTAAAACCATGTGCATTATGGCGTTTATCTTCCAAATAGGTTGGATAGACGCCATAAAACGAAATAAACCCGTGCGGGCCTGTGGTGTTGGAGGTGAGGTAAGCGTCTAGCCCGCTGGAAACCAAAGTAGCTTGGAGGTAGTTCATACTTTTGTAGTCGGAAGTTGAATTACCCCATTCTATGAAAAAGTCAATTTTTATCCCATTCTTGTTAGTAATCGGCTTGGCGGGTTATGCTCAGTCGGGTAGCTTTATTAAGGGGAGACTCGTTGACTCGCTAACCACCGAACCTTTGGCTTTTGCGACCATTCGGTTGGCGTCAAAAAAAGAAGGTAGCTTGGTAAAAGGAGAAGTGGCCGACGACAAAGGCTCGTTTCAGTTTTTGGGTCTAAAAGACGACAAATACGTCATTAAAGTGGAGTACGTCGGGTACAAAACCAAGTACATTGAGGTAAGTTATGACAAAGCCAGTCAACGCCTTGACTTAGGGGCCATTTATTTAACTCCCTCAAGCCAGTTACTCGATGCGGTCACTGTTACGGGAGTCAAACCCAACGTAGTAGCGACCCTCGAAAAACAAGTATTCAAGGCCGAACAGTTTGAAGTAGCACGGGGCGGGACGGCCACTGATGTATTGAAAAATATTCCGTCGGTGATGGTCAATGCCGAAGGGGAAATTATGGTCAGAGGGTCAAAAGGTTTTTTGATTTTGGTCAATGGCAAACCTTCGCAAATTGATGCGGCCACGATTTTGTCACAAATTCCTGCCAACACCATCGAAAAAATTGAGATGATAACGGCTCCTTCGGCCAAATACGACGCCGACGGCAAAGCGGGAATCATCAATATCATTACCAAAACAGGTACCAACGACGGTTTATCCCTAACCACCAACCTGCAATACGGCTTGCCTCGCCTGAAAGCCTACGAAAATGCCACCGAACCCCGTCGCAACGGGGCCGACGCCACGCTCAACTATCGCAAAGGTAAGTGGGACGTGACGGTTTCGGGAAATTACCTCAAAAACGACATTGCAGGCCAACGCGTCGGAGATGTTTATACGATAATTAATAATGTATTGACCCAATTCCCGAGCGACGGAGAGCGGAGTCTAAAACGGGAAAACTATGGCTTACGAGCTTCCGCGATTTATACCATTTCAAAATCGGATGAACTTTCGGCGGGCGTCTATGTAGGTGGGCGCGAACAGTACCGCACGGCCAATATTTATTACCGAAACAACACCAAAGTAAACCTCCTGACCAGTCAGACGGTGGGGAGAGCGCAGTATTATAACCCCAATTTGGTGCTAAAATCGGGGGCGTTTAAAGTGGTAAATCTTGATTATACCCACAAATTCAAAAATGCCTCAACTTTGAGTCTTTCGGGCTTGTACGAGGATGCTATGATTGATGGTTTTACCAAAAATAGCAATATCAACATCAATAACCTCCGAGATACCCTTCAATATACCCTCAATACGGGCTCGAATCCGCTCCGTGCCCTCCGCCTCAAAGCTGATTTTGAGAAGCAAATAGGAATTGGGAAACTCTCGATGGGCTACCAGTACCGCGAGCAAAACCAAGAGGGCGTGTTTGTCTATTCTGATAAAAATGGGAATAATCAGCCGTTGGTGGTTAATCGTGCTTTTACGGCCAATGTTGCTATTTATAACCGAATCCATGGTTTGTATGCGCAGTACGCGGGCAAGTATAAAAGGTTAGAATTTTCGTCGGGATTGCGGTATGAGAATGCCCTGCGTAAGTTTACGGACGACCGTGGAGGAAAACCGAATGAATTGAAATTGTCAAACTTGTTCCCTTCGGCCAATTTGCTGTATGATATGGGAAAAGACCTGCGCCTGAAGGCCGCCTACAGTCGCCGCGTGCAACGTTCGACCAACAACGAGCTGAATCCTTATCCCGAACGCGAACACAGTGAAACCCTCGAACAAGGCGACCCCAACATCCGTCCTGAGTTTGTAGGGATTTATGAACTTGGGCTCACGAAGGATTTTAAGAAAGTCTCGCTGTACTGGAATGTGTATCGTCAACAAATCACCAACATCGTCAACCGAGTCAATAGTGTATATAATGACACGATTTTGAATCGAATTTATACCAATGCAGGCAAAGCGCGCTTGATGGGCTCAGAAATCGGGGTGACGATTTCGCCCGTCAAGAAGCTAAAAATATTTGTGGGTGGAAATGTTTATAATCTAAAAATTAAGGGTTTATTGTTTGATAACTCGGTGGTAGTCAATAGCCAAGGATGGGTGTATTCGATTAATTCAAACCTCAATTACCAGTTTACGCCAACTTTGAGTACGCAGTTTAACCTCGCGTATTTATCGGCCAGAAACACGGCGCAAGGGGAAGATTCGCGTTTTTATCAGCCTAATTTTTCGATAAAGAAATCATTGATGAACAACAAAATGAGTGTTTCGCTGCTTTGGCAAAATACATCGTTTGGGAATATGAAAGTGAACGAACAGCGAATTTCTACTTGGGGCGGTAATTTTTATACTACCACCAACTACATTCAAGAAACCAATATTTTCTTGCTTAACCTCTCTTACAGTTTCAACAAAACGGATCGCAAAGCCAAGTTGCCATCGAGCGAGTTTGGGGAACGAGAGTTTTAAATAAATTTTCAAATTTTTTACCAAAAACGCTACCTCGACGAAGGGTAGCGTTTTTTTATGGATTGAATTTGGGGGGATGGATTGATTTTGTCAGTCTTTTGCATCATTTTGATAAAGAATTGCACTGTTTAGTAAGCTACTTTTGTCCAAGAAATTCACTGAATAAGTCAAGATAGTGGCCTTTTATAAAAAAACCGCCTCTACTGCGAATAGAGACGGTTTTGGCTCACTTCCTGACAAGTTTGGCAGAAAGTCTGTAAAAATTTAAACCTGTCAAAAGTATGAAAAAACCTATTCTCTGCCAATTCAACTGGCACCAAATCTTGCTATTACTTTTAATTTTAGGCTGCCCAACGATGGGTATGGTTGCCCAAACAATCACGGGAAAAGTAAAGTCGAACAACGGAGAGACACTTCCAGGGGTGAATATTGTAGTGAAAGGAACCGCCAAGGGTACAACAACCGATAAAAACGGTACTTTCAGCATCGACGCTCGCAAAAACCAAACGCTTATTTTTTCATTCCTTGGGTATGAACTTCAAGAAGTGCCCGTTGGCGATCAAACGTCTTTAGATATTAACCTCAAAGAAGCCTCAGAGAGCCTCGAAGAAGTAGTAGTAACGGCTGAAAATCGTTCAGTTTCAGCCCAACGAGTACCGATAACAATGGATTTGGTGAATGGGAAAACTATCCAAAAACAGGGAATTACTGATTTATTACAGCTACAAGCGATAGCGCCAAGTTTGAACATTATAACCAATACCATTTTCAACCAAATCAATGTTCGTGGGGTGGGTAGTAACCAAGGGGCTGCCGAGCTATCTGACCAAGCTGTTACCGTGGGAATAGATGGTGAGTATATCAACCGACCTGTAGCACTCAATGCTGCCATGTTTGACCTTGACCGTGTGGAAGTGTTGAAAGGGCCACAGGGGACGCTCTACGGACGTAATGCGACGGCGGGTGCTGTCAATATCATTGCAAAAAAGCCAACTCAAACGCGCGAAGCCGATTTGGGGGTAAGCTATGGGAATTATAATTCGTTGAAATTGAACGGGATGGTAAATTTACCCTTGGGAAAAATCGCTGCGGTGCGGGCGGCGGGTATTTTATCAAAACACGATGGCTACCGTGATGGAGGGGCTGTGGGGCGGATTGATAACGGAAATATGTGGGCGGCCCGATTGGGTTTTAGTATCAATCCCACAAAGGCGCTGGCTGTCTATATAGCTGGCGAAATCAACAAAACCGACCAACAAGCTCCTTCGCAATACGGGGTTCCGATGGGTAACCTTACCGAATTAAAAGATAAAGAACCCATTTCTTGGACGACTCCTTTGCCAAAAGATTTCCCAGTTGCTACGGCTGGTTTTATGAAAATAGACCAGTCTGCCATCAGGGGAAAAATTGCCTATGATTTTGGAAAAGCGATTTTGACTTATTCGGCTGGTTATCGTAAAGTAGATATGACTGGCTACCAGCCACTTAATGGGTATCTGCCAGAAACCAATAGTTTTCATAACGATATTCAATCCGCAACCCAAAGCCATGAACTGAGATTAAATGGAGAAACGGCTAAAATGAGCTGGCAGTTGGGCGGTTTCTACGGCGACGAAGACCAAAATACTGCAAGAGGGTTACTGTTGGTATCGGCTGCTGGGGCTTTTGGTGGGCAGGTTCCGTTTCTAAACTTTTTTATCAGAGACGTTAACTCCAAGACCTCGGCTGTTTTTGGCCAAGCTACTTACAATGTCAACGAGAAGTTAGGTTTAACATTTGGAATTAGAAATACGTCGGATAAAAAAGTTTTAGGTGGCGGTAACTTAGCGGCTGCGCCTTTCGGACCACCTACAATTGTCAGATTTTTCTACCCAAATGTACCTACGTCTGCTACTCAAGCGGGGATGAAACCCTTTGAAGGCATTCCGACCGAAGGAAGCTGGAATAGAACCACTTGGTTGGTTGGGTTGGAATACAAAATAGACGCCAATAAAATGTTGTTTGCAAAGGTGAGTACAGGCTACAAAGCAGGAGGTTTCGATAACTTAGGTCAGTATAATCCAGAAAGCCTTACAGCTTACGAAATTGGAACAAAAAATAAGTTTGCCAATAACAAATTACGTTTGAATGCCTCGGCTTTCTACTACGATTACAAGGACCAACAAGTGACGATATTTATCTCGACCGCCATCGGTGGAGCTATCCAAAATGCGGGAGTTAGTACAGTAAAAGGCTTAGAAATAGATGGAGAATACGCTGCAAGCAAAGCAGATAGATTCAGGTTTTCTGTGAATCTTTTGGATGCAAAATACAAAGACCTAAAGACGGTTGCTAATAGAGTTGGTGCGGCTGTCATTGAAAGAAATCTTGAAGGAAATGTAGCACCAATGGCTCCTAAAGTAACGCTTACGGCAGGATATAACCATGATTTTAAAGTAGGTAAAGGTGTTTTGAATGCTGGTATTCAAACTTTGTATAAGTCTGATTATTATACCACTGCATTTAACTATGCCATGGACAAGCAAAAAGCTTACACTAAAACTGATATAAATGTTACCTATACAGCTAAAGGTGGTAAGTTTGATATTGGGGTATTTGCTCAGAACCTTGAAGATAATCGTATTATTACCTTCTCTGGTTTCAATGGAGGTACTATCAATACTTACAACTGGATATTTGGCTCGCCAAGATTAATAGGTGCTCAATTGAATTTCCGTTTATAAAATAAAAGGGGAGAAGCAATCACTTCTCCCCAACCATTCTCGAAACCTTAATTAACAAAGTCTTATGCCTAACACCCAAGCCCGAACCGCAGGAATACCGCAGGGAATCATCATCGTATTGGTAAGTATTTTACCCATGATGGCAGTCATTACGCTCATGCCCGTCGTGCCAACCTTGCGAAATCATTTTAAAGATGTTCCGTACATCGAAACATTGGCACCGTTCGTGATTTCCGCCCCAGGTTTGTGTGTGGCTTTGTTTTCGCCTTATGCGGGTTTTTTAGCCGATAAAATAGGTCGTAGGAAATTGCTCATTATTTTCTCTATTCTTTACGGAATTGGTGGTGTTATACCTTTTTTTGTTGAAAGTTTCAGTGCTTTGATTGCTGGAAGGCTTATTTTGGGAGTCGGTGAAGCGTTCATTCTTACAATTGCCAACATCCTTTTGGGAGATTATTTCGAGCAAAGCAAAAGGAATACCTGGTTGATGATTCAGAGCATTGTTGGGCCTGCTTTTGGTTTTTTTATCATCAATGGCAGCGGACAACTTGCTTCTATCGGCTGGCAATATCCGTTTTTGCTATATGCCTTTACGCTGATTATTCCTATCGGAGCTTTTTTCTTTATTTTTGAGCCAGAATCCAAAGCTGCATCGGTCGCTAGTACACAAGCAGGCTCACTTCCTTTTTCAAAAAAGACTTTCATCAAAATATTTTTTACCACCTACATCGCTTCTGTTTTGTATTATGTCTATACGCTGCATTTTTCGATGGCATTAGACAAAATAGGCATCAGTGACCCCAAAGAGGTAGGAAGTATCACGGCTGTGGCCAGTTTAATGCTGCCACTTGGGGCGGTTATGTTCAAGCTACTGGGTACGAAAAGTAATAAAATCCAATTCGGTGTTATGTTTACGTTCATTGGTATTGGACTAATCGGCGTGGGTCTTTCTACAAGTTTGGGTATGGCTAAAATGAGTGCCATAATCCAACAAACTGGCTGTGGAATGGCAATTCCTGTTTTGATAGCCTATGGATTGCGCTCAGTACCAGTCGAATACCGTGGACGTGGTATGGGCGTGTGGAGCAGCGGGTTTTTCTTGGGGCTTTCAACTTCACCCTTCATTGTTGGCTTTGTAAGAACCCTTTCAGGCGATATACTCAAAGCCTTTGTCATCTTTGGTGTGGTGTGCTTGGTAATGGTGGTATTAAATTTCATCTTCGATAAAGAGTAAAATCTTCTAAAATTCATAGTCAAAATTTAGGAAAATGAACGAACAAAATAAAACCTCCATTGGGGGAGCGGGGGCTGGTATCAAACGTGCTGTAAGCCTCTACAGCTATCAGGAAGAGTATTTCCTAAGAAAAATGAGCCTTGAAGACTGCATTGCGGCGGCGGCGGCTACGGGTGCAACGGGGATCGAAATCGTAGGAGAACAAAGTGTACCAGGCTGTCCGAAAATTCCATCAGAAGCCTTTATTGAGCAATGGTTTGGGTGGATGGATAAGTACAAAGTTACGCCTGTTGCCCACGATATGTTTTTGGATTACAACAAGAAAAAAGGACATTATTGGTCAGACGAAGAAGCGGTTGAGTCCTTCAAAAAAGACATACTTTTCGCCAAAGCATTGGGGTTCAAAATCATTCGTGTGATTGTTAATACTACGCCACAAATCATTGAAAAAGTATTGCCTTTTGCCGAAGAGCACGACATCGTTTTAGGAATAGAAGTACACGCACCTTGGAATATCAATAGTGCATGGATGGAACGCCACTGGGAAGTGATGGAAAGAACAGGCACAAAACATTTTGGATTTATTCCAGATATGGGCGGTTTTACCAGGCGTTTGCCTCGTGTGCAGATTGACCGAATGATAAGAAACGGAGCCGACCCCGAAATTGCCAATTACGTTTGTGAGCAACACGAAAAAGGGGTAATGGCCGAATATACGATTTATGAAGTCTCGAAAATGAGCAATAGACGTATAGATATGGCCGTAGCAGAGATGTCGAGACATAATACCTTCGTCAATCCGCTTAGTTTGGTGCCACACATGGATAGAATCGTACACATTCATGGCAAATGTTTAGAGATGCTCGAAGATTATACAGAGTACAGTATTCCTTACAAAGAGGTGATAGACGTTTTGAAAAAATACGGCTATAACGGCTACATCGCCACTGAGTACGAAGGCAACCGTCATATTCAAGACATCTACGAGGTGGACAGTGTGGAGCAGGTTCGCCGTCATCAGATGATGTTGGAGAATTATATCAATTCGTGATTCAACCCGTAGAGACAAGGCATGCCTTGTCTCTACAATAAACCGAACAATTTAATTAGAATTATTATGTACGAAAAATATATGATAGTGCCTGAAAAGGCCAAAATAACAGAATCTGGCTTTGAAATTGGAGCAAGATTGCCCTATTACAGGGGCGTGTCTCTTTCGATGGTCGAAGAAATTGAAGTTTCATTAGATGGTGAAACCTTACCACAGAGCGATGTATCCATCACGATTCACGGCAATACCTACAACCTCAAACAACGAGAAAATGAAACGACTGACCGTTGGGAAATGGGTGAGGTAGCCACACTCTCGATTGATAACGCAGGCGATTTGCCAGCAGGTGAACATACCATTGGGCTGAAAATCAATCTCCGAATCGGCTATATGCCTTTCCCGAGTATCAGGGTATTTGAGAGGAAGGTGAATTTTTGAAGCCCCCTAAATCCCCCGATGCGGGACTTTATATCGAGTGGTAAATTTTAAATGAATAATACCGATAAAGTCTTGAATTCATGGAGGGGAAACAGTGGGTAAATAGTTTTTTAATATAAAATTCCCCCATCGGGGGTTAGGGGGCTTTAATATGAAAATAGGAATAAGTCTTGATATGGTGAATGTTCATCACCAAGAACCCAACCGTAATCGCTACGAAAGTAAATACTATTGGGATGAATTGTACCCCATGATAGCCACGGCAGGCTTCACGGCTGTTGAGATTCCCTTCGACCCATATTGGATATTTAGGGGAGGGTCGGGAGTGCCTTTTACCAAGTATTGTATCGAAGTGAAATTTGAAACAGTTGCGAAGTTTGTGGCTCATTTGCAAGCAAATGGCATAGAAAAAGTGGCGGGGATTCATTTTAATCCTACCATTTTTATGCGTAACGAAAACCTCGATTTTTACTTCGGTGCTTCTGGCTATTTTGGGGGAGAGGCTATCCGCTACGCTGCCGAATTAGGGTGTGATTATATCGCCATCACCCCCACGCCGCCCTACGGGTTGGTAAAGCATTATCATGGTCAAAATTGGGAAGCAGATTTTACCAAACGAAGCGTTGAAATGATGAACGGTTTTGCAAAAATTGCTCAAGAAAAAGGGATTAGAATTTCGCTCAGAAGTGAGTATTGGTCGGTTTTTCGCCATCAAAATATCTCGGCTGAACTAGATAATTCTATTCTTCTGAATGTAGATGCCGCCAACCTCAGTATTGCTGGTCAAGAACCTTCAGAAGTTTTGAAAAATTTAGGAGCTAAAGTTGGTAGTGTGTATCTGACCGACACCGCATTTGTGGATGATAACGAAACGTGGAAAACGCCTTTGCCCGAATATCCACAAGACCGAGCAACACAGGTTTTTAAAGATGTAGGATTCGGTAGTGTCAATTTGAAGGAGTTTTACCAAACGCTTCAAAATATCAACTACGATGGCTGGGTGATTGTAAGCAACCGTCAAACCCGTGAACCCATGCGAGCTTTGTTGAGAAGCAGAAGCACATTATTAACATTCGATCAACCTTGACAAAGTTCAAAACTTTGTCAAGGTTAAAAAGTAAACAAACGACATGACAAATATTAGATATTCACACATGAACCATTGGAAGAACATTCCTTACAAGAGGATTGATAACTTCCGTGAGTTCTATTACGAAGACAAAACCAATGCGGCGTATTACACCGACTGGGACAGAATCCTGCGTTATCAAAAAGCATTGGGTTTCAGCGGTATTGAGCTTGCCCCGTGGGATTTTCCTGAAATGTTACCGCTTTTTGGTTCACCAAAAGCCTTTAAAGAATTTGCCGCCGAGCGTGGCGTTGAAGTAAGTGGCATGTTTCATTTAATCGACAAATCCCACGACCGAACGCACCACAAACAAACTTTTGAAGAAGGGAAAAAAGCAGTGGATTTGGTGGTCGAATTTGGTGGTACTCAACTAAATTCTGCTCCAATAAACAATTATTTTGGAAATGGCCCACTAAGTCGTGACCAAATCAAAGCGGCTGCCGAAATCATTACCGAAGTGGGTAAGTATGCTACTGATTATGGTGTACAGATTGGCATTCACAACGAATTTTTCTTGGCAATCAACAAAGAAAACCACCGTGAATACCTCGAACTCACTGACCCACGCTATGTGCATTATTGCCTTGACACGGCACAAGTAGCCTTGTTGGGCGAAGATATAGTCAAGTTTTATGACGACTATCATGACCGCATCTGTACTTTTCACCTGAAAGATACAGCCACACCCAATCTGCCTGATGAAGTGCGTTATAGTCGAGACATCGAAATTGTGGACGATGGCACACGCTGGTTTTGGGAGCCTGGCGAAGGTGTACTTGATTTCAAAGGCTTATACAAGTTAATGAAAAAACACCAATTCAAAGGTTGGGTCACGGTCGAAACCGACGGTACGCCCGATTTGCTCGCCTCAATGGTACTTTCAAGATATTATATTGATAATGAGCTAAATGCAATTTATAAATAAAATTATTGGGACACGGATGACACAGATTCTTTTGGAAACACAGATTTAAAAAGATTAAAAATCTGTGTAAATCTGTGGTGCTTGCATCAGTGTAATCCGTGTTCTAATTTTTAAAATTCCGAAATCAAAAAAATCGTAAATCCGAAATCAAAATGGGCCCTTTAGACAAATATATTTTAAAAGAAGATGCTTTGGAAGCTACAGAAAAAGGCTTTCAGCTAAAGTTTCAATCACACTGGTATCGAGCGTTACCACTGTCTTGTATGGATTTCAGCCTCAAGTTGAATGGCAAAGAAATCGAAAAAAGTCAATTCAAAATCAAAGCAAATGGCAATGAATATAGCTATGACCAGCTTCCTGAATTAGACAAAGAATGGTTGTATATTCTGGACAGAGGAGCGATAGAAGTAAACCTCCCTTTAGAAAAAGGCAATGTCTATGATGTAGAATTTAAGTACGACTTACACATTCCCTACATACTGGTAGGGCCACAAGCTACGCCTTTATTGGCGAGTAGTTTGGTAAAATGCCCCCTAACCTCCAATGGGGGAACAGCCGCCCCCGCCGATTCGTCGGACCGCCCCAATGGGGTAGCTAATATCTCGAATGAAGCTAAGGTAAGTAACACAGAAAGTATAATTATTAAGAGCGAAAAAAAAGCCCCCATCGGGGGTTTGGGGGCTAAAACTCCCCCATCGGGGGCTGGGGGGCTGAAATTAGCTACTTCCCTTTTTTCCTACGCTTATGAATGGAATTCAGGACAATATACTTTAGAAGATGTCATCGCCGAAACTCGAAAAAGAGATTTGGGTACTGGTTTAGAAATAATTGGTTTTCAGAGCCTTAGAGGCTTCCCTTACGTTTCAAACGAAACCGTCAAAGAAGTAAAGCACCTACTTGATAAGTACGAATTTGAACCCGTAGCATTGGATGCAAACATAGATGTAGGTATCAAACGCCATGCTATTATGAGTATTGATGAAACGGTAGAATACATCAAACCTCAGATTTTGGCAGCTCAAAAACTGGGGTTTCCTATTCTCAGGTGTCAGACTACCGCCCCTGCCGAAGTCTATCAAAAGCTTATACCTTTTGCCGAAAAAGCCAATGTAATCATGGGCATAGAGCTGCATACGCCTTACAGCGTTGACCATCCTTCGGTGATTAAAATGGTTGAAATGTTTGATAAAGCTCAAACCCACGTTTTAGGTTTTGTTCCAGACATGGGTACTTGTATGCGTGCAATTCCAGATGCCTTGCTTACAAGTTTCAAATCGGTAGGCGTAACCGACGAAATGATTACCATTACCAAAGAGATTTGGCATAAAGATATTCCAACACCAGCTAAGTTTGGTGAGTTGGCTAAAAAATTAGTTCCGATGGGAGTTACACCGCCACAAATCGGGCGTTTGAACATGGCATTTAGTATGAATGGCCGTCAGCCTGTCGAAAACTGGCAAGAAATCATGCCTTATGTGGTACACGTGCATGGGAAATTTTATGGTTTCGACGAAAACGGCGACGAGCCTTCGATTGATTACCCTAAAATTTTTGAGGTGTTTCAAAAAGGAGGCTACCAAGGCTACATTTCTTCAGAATACGAAGGTTCGGCATTTACAGACGAATTCGACGCTTTCGACCAAGTAGAAAAACAGCATAAACTTTGGAAGAAGATATTAAGCCAAGCCCCCCGCTGAATCGTCGGACCGCTCCGATGAGGGAGCTAATAGAATCTCTAATTATATGGATATAAATATAAATTTTCAAGAAATTAAGCCCCCATCGGTGGTTTGGGGGCTAAAATACGCCCCGCATATTGGTTCGTTTACGCATTCGGCAGGAAAAGACCCAATCGACCAAATCAATTATATGGCTGATTTGGGCTTTAAAGCCCTCGAAGATAGTGGCTTTGTGTCGCCCTTGGTTCAGTTTAATTCTACTCGCATGGGGATTGGTATGTGTAGTCAAACACCTGAAATGCTCACTAAAATTGGCGAAACTTTAGCCAAGAGAGGCATGGAAATGGGCACGTTTGTATTGACACCCACCCAATGGCCGCCCGTCGCATTGGTCACTTCGGGTAAACCTGAATATTTAGAGGAATTTCTTACGAAATGTAAAAGTGGGGTAGAAGTTGCCAAACGCCTCAATGCCAAATTTGTAACCATTACGCTCGATTGCTTCGACCGCTCTTTGCCTATCGAAATGCAAACGGCTCATGCCATTGATGCCCTCAGAAAAGCAAGTGATATTTTTGAGCCTATCGGCGTAACAATGGCGATAGAAACCCTTGCCGACCACCACGAGCTTTTCCTCAGAACCTCGGCACAGGCGTATATGTTGTGCAAAGCCGTGAACAGAGATGCCTGTAAAATCTTGTTTGATATGTATCATTTGCAAAAAAATGAAGGAAGGCTTATGTATCACATCGACATGGTTTGGGACGAAATTGGTTATTTCCAAATAGGCGATGAACCCGGACGATGCGAACCCGGAACCGGTGAGATTAACTATAAAAACATTTTTAAACATATTCACCAAAAGCAGCAAGCCACTGGTAAAAACTTCATTTTGGGCATGGAGCATTTCAATTCGATAGACGGCATTGAAGGCGAAAATGCCCTTTTGGAAGCTTATAAACAAGCAGACAGCCCCCTAAATCCCCCGATGGGGGACTTATTTTAATGAGAAATAAAATGAAAAATTCAACAGAAATTAAATCAAATAAAGTAGCTCCCCCATCGGGACGGTACGCCGCGCGGGCGGGGGGGGCTGTTTGGAGGCTCAAATACGCCCCTCATTTTGGCTCTTTCGCTTCGGCAGGAAATGAGCTTATCGACCAAATTAAATACTCGGCAGACTTAGGCTTTACCGCTTTTGAAGACAACGCCTTTTCGGGCGTACCTATGCCCAATTTGATGGGCATAGGAATGCTCGGACAAACACCTGAGTACTTAGATAAAATTGGTAAAACGCTTTCCGACTTAAACATGGAAATGGGAACGTTTGTGATGGGGCCTGTCAATTGGCCACCCAACGCAGCGTTTACGTCGGGAAAAGAAGGGTTTAGAAATATCTTTTTAGACAAATGCCGTCAAGCGGTAGAAGTAGGCAAACGTCTCAACGGCAAATACGTCACCGTTGTGCCAGATGCCGCAGACCCTACTTTGCCTTACGAAATCCAAACGGCTAATGTACTGGAAAGCCTCAAAAGAGCCGCCGAAATTTTCGAGCCTCATGGCATGATAATGGTTTTAGAACCACTCAGCTTTCCGCCACAAGTTTACCTCAAAACTTCGGCACAATGCTATTTATTGGCAAAAGCTGTGAATAGCTCAGCCTGTAAAATCCTGTTCGATTTGTTCCATTTACAACAAAACGAAGGAAACCTTAAACGCAATATTGATTTGGTTTGGGACGAAATAGGCTATTTTCAGATTGGTGATGTACCGCAACGTTTTGAACCAGGTACAGGCGAAATCAATCATCTTGATGTATTCAAACACATTTATCAAAAGGCTCAAGCTACGGATAAAAACTTCATTTTTGGCATGGAACATTACAATGCTGTGGCAGGAGTAGCAGGCGAAAATGCTATGTTGGAAGCCTATTTAAAACTTGATAATTCACTTTAGCAGTATGGTAATTATGAAAAATTTGATATTTATCTTTCTATTCATACTTTCTGGACTGCTTGTCAAAGCACAACAAAGTAGCGTTGTAAAAACCAATTACGGCTTGGTCGAAGGCTACACCACATCCAGTAAGGTACACGTTTTCAAAGGAGTTCCTTACGCTGCTCCCCCGATTGGCGAAAACCGTTGGAAAGCTCCCATGCCTTTAGAGTCTTGGAAAGGAAAGAAGGTTTGCACCCAGTACGGTCCCATTGCCATGCAGGATAAACCAGCCCCTTTTAGAGGATACACTCAGGAACTTATTCCGCCAGGAGATGCCATTAGCGAAGACTGTTTGCATCTTAATATTTGGACAAACAACACCAAAAAATCAGCCAAGAAAGGTGTGTTGGTTTGGATTCATGGCGGTGCTTTTATGGGCGGAAGTAACTCTGTTCCGATTTATGATGGTGAAGCACTCGCTCAAAAAGGAATCGTTTTTGTGAGCATTAATTACCGTGTAAATGTGTTTGGATTCTTAGCTCATTCGGAGCTTTCAGCCGAATCGCCGACAAAAACCTCTGGAAATTATGGCTTATTAGACCAAATTACCGCCTTGCGTTGGGTAAAAGAAAACATTCAAAACTTTGGTGGCGACCCCACCAATATTACCATCGCTGGGCAGTCGGCTGGGTCTATGAGTGTCAATTGTTTGGTAAGCTCGCCATTGGCAAAAGGGCTTTTTCAAAAAGCTATTGCCGAAAGTGGTGCTTGCTTTACCAGTGGCAATCCGCTCGTGAAAACACCCAGTATGCAACAAGAAGAACAAGAAGGAGCTAATTTTTTGAAAAAATGTGGTGTTTCATCTATCAAAGAATTGAGAGCTTTACCTTCAGAGGTGATCGTACAAAATGTCAAACGTTTTTTTGCTCCTGTGATTGATGGCTACGTTTTGCCCGAACCTATTCCCGCAATTGTATCCAAGAAAAAAGATAATCCAATCATTTTACTTACTGGTTGGAATGAGCATGAAGGCGGCAAAAAAGTACCACCAACAACGTTGAAAGAATACGAAGAATCAGTTGAAAAACGATTCAAAGAAAACAGCAGTAAAGTATTGGCGGCTTACGCACCAGCCAACGAACAAGACATAGCCGTGAAAAAAGCTAAATTAGAAAGTGATGTAATTTTTGGCTTACAGAACTTTACATGGGCTAATCTCCATGCACAAAATGGTCGTAAAGTGTATCTATACCGTTTTGCTCACGAAATAAAACCCAAAGGCGATGCACTTTATGGGGCTTTTCACACGGCAGAAGTACCTTTTGCATTCGATAATTTGAAATTTTTTAACCGAGATTGGGAACAGCAAGACCACCAATTGTCAAAGTCGATGTCGTCGTACTGGGTTAATTTCGTAAAAAATGGCAATCCTAACGGAGCATCTTTACCAACATGGCAACCCTATACTGGAGAAAAGAAAATGATAATAATGTTTAATGAAAAACCTTCGGCTGTCGCCTTACCAGATGCCAGTGCGTTAGAGGTGCTTTATTCAATATTGAAGTATTAAAAAGCTTAATTTTAATTTACTTATGAAAACCGACATTCTCATAATAGGTTCTGGCCCAGTTGGGGCTACTTATGCACGCATGATTGCAGAACAAAGACCTAACGCCAACATTCTAATGGTTGAGGTTGGACCGAAAGTTTCTGATAAAGTTGGGCAACACGTCAAGAATATTGCTGACCCAAAGGCAATGGAAATGGCTCAAATCCTTTCGCAAGGTCCTAAAAAAACACCATATCCGATGATTTCAGTAGCCGAACGAGCCTTGGCTGTTCAGCGAGGTGAATTAACTGCCGATGTGTTGGCTCGTGCAGGAACGCATTTGGTTTTAGACCAACCAGAAGAAATTAAAGCAAACGAAATGCCTTCGCTTTCGATGTCAACCAATATTGGTGGCATGGGTATTCATTGGACTTGTGCTTGCCCAAGACCGGGCAAAGGCGAACAGATTCCTTTTATTCCCGAAAACGAAATGGACGAAGCTTTTACCAAAGCTGAAAAAATTCTACACGTAACCCAAGAGGCTTTTCCGATTTCGGAAGAAGGAGAAACCATTTTGCATATCCTCAACCAGACTTTGGGAGATAAACATTCGCCCAAACGTCAGGCTCAACCCATGCCATTGGCTTGCAAAGTAGATAGCGAATACAACCGTTATTGGACAGCCTCAGACTTGATTTTAGGAGATACCCTTAATCATCCTAATTTTGAACTTCGCTCTGAAACGATTTGTAGAAAACTGAATTACCAAAATGGCAAAATTACCAGTGCCGAAATAGAACATTTACCTACACAACAAAAAGAACTTATCGAAGCTGATATCGTAATCGTAGCAGCCGATGCCCTACGCACGCCACAATTGTTGTGGGCTTCGGGTATCAGACCGCAAGCATTGGGGCATTACCTCAACGAACATCCATTTATTTTTACATTTGTTGAATTGACAGCCCCCCCCGCCCCCGATGGGGGAGCTAAGACTCCCCCATCGGGGGCAGGGGGGCTTGCTGGCGTATTTTGGACACCATTTGATGCACCCAACCATCCTTTTCACGGTCAAATTATGCACATGGACTTGTCGCCATTAAAAACCACCGTGGCTCCCCCATCGGGGGCGGGGGGGGCTTCAAAACATATCGTTGGTTTGGGTTGGGGCTGTTTGAAAGAATCAAATTTTGAAGACCAAATTGTTTTTTCAGAAACAGAAAAAGATTACTTTGGAATGCCCAAAATGAATTTCAAATTCAAATACACCGAAAAAGACCTAGAAGCCATTGAAGCAGCTAAAGCATATCAGCAAAAAGTGGTAAATCAGTTTGGAAAAGAAATCAAAGACGGTGGACAAACTTTGATGCCTCCAGGTACTTCTTTACATTACGAAGGTTCAACCAGAATGGGACTTGCCAACGATGGAAGCTCTGTTTGTGATACTTATTCAAAAGTATGGGGATTTGATAATTTATTTATAGGCGGCAACGGGGTTATTCCAATCGCTACGGCATCAAACCCTACGCTGACAAGTGTAGCTTTGGCGGTGCGTTCGAGCGAGCAAGTTATTAAACAAATTAATCCGTAAAATTATGAAAGAGAGCAGTTCCGTTCCAATCATTGATGCAAATCAGCTTATGTCTAATCTGCATAAAGAATTGAAAACGCATGTTGCTTTCACCACGAAAGTTCACTCCAATTTTCATATTAATCGCATCGAAGACTACATGAAAATAGTGAACTTTCCAACTCAATCCGACATTGTGCCTCGTCGAATCTCGGTTTATAGTTTCTTTTTTCTAACCAAAGGGCGAAGCATCAGAAGTAAAGGCTTAAATAGCTACGATTTCGGCGAAAATACATTCTTTTTTCTGCCTGCTTATCAGATTACGACGCACCAAGAGATATGTTTTGGTAGCGAAGGATATTACTGTCATTTTGATATGGAATTGTTAAATGTTGACTATAAAACAAAAGACCTTATCAATGAATTTACTTTTTTGGAGTTTCATGCCAATCCTATCGTTATGATTAATGATGAAGCTAAAGGTCGCATAATTCTTTTGCTCGAAAGACTCATTCAAGAATACAATGCGGGCGAAAATTGTAGATTTGATATTTTAAGAATGTACTTGATGACGGTCTTCACTGAATTGAAAATTTTTATCGGTTCATCTAAACCCAATATTTCAAATTCTGCTTTTCTGATCACTGAACAGTATAAAAAGTACCTATCACAATACATTTATGAAAAGCAAAAAACGACCGAGTATGCTGAAATGATGGCCATTTCGCCCAATCATTTGAATAAATGTGTAAAAATGACTTTGGGAAAATCAGCCCATGATTTACTGAACGAAATGCTACTGCTGGAAGCAAAAGTGTTGTTGAAACAAACCAACCTTACCGTCACTGAAATCGCTTATAAAATCGGGAAAAATGAAATTAGTGATTTTGCTCGTTTCTTCAAATCGCAAACGGGAATGAAACCGAGTGAGTATCGGATGATGAATTAATGTACTGTTTTTTGTTATTTTACTCCCCAACTACAAGCAGGCATTCTCGATGGATATTTTATCGTACCTCAAACAGCACGGTATTTACTCAGATTCGCTCGTCGATTGGGTACAGCATCATTCCAAAACCAAGACCTACCCCAAAGGCCAGGTATTATTTGCCGAGGGCGATTCTCCCCAACGCGTCTATTTCATCGAATCAGGACTTTTGCGGATGTTTTATGAAAAAGATGGAAAAGAAATCACCCACGGCTTCTTTGCCGAAGATTCCGTATTGATGTCGGTGGAAAGTATTTTTTACCAACAACTTTCTCCGTACGGCTGCGATACCCTAGAACCGACCACAATTACGACATTCAATTTTCGTGACTTTACGGAGTTGAGCAACAAGCTACCCGAAGTGAGTCATTTGGAAAAACTCATTTTATACGGCGTTATCAAAAAACTAGCTGATACCAATTACTTTTTGAAGTTTCATACGGCCAAAGAACGCTACGAGCGTATGATTGCCGAGTATCCCAACATTCTTCTTCGGGCACCGCTTGGGCACGTGGCGTCGTATTTGGGCATTACCCAACAAACCCTCAGCGTCATTCGTGGGCAAATCGGTTAAATAGGGCTCGTTGATTAAAAAATGAAAATCGGTTCATTTTTTTAATCTATCTTAAAAATTGGGGGAAAAATACCCGCGACCTTTGTATCATCAAATCAAAAGGTACGCAATCCCCATGAAAAAAATAGTCATTTTTGCCGCACCAGCCTTGGTTGCATTGCTGGTAGGGTGTAACTCAAAATCCGAAAAATTGGCCGAGAAAACGGCCGCCGCAGCCATTCCCGTTAGCATAGAAGAAGTGCAGACCACCACCGTGAAAAACGATGTGTCGGTCAGCGGCAATATCGAAGGGAATACCACCGTAAAATTGGCTTTTTTGGTAGCAGGTAAAGTCAATTTTATTTCGGCCAAAGAAGGTCAAATGGTCAAAAAAGGCCAGTTGGTAGCAAGTTTGGAGCCTACGAATTACCACATCGCCAAAGAATTGTCGGACGTTCAGGTCAATGCTGTTTCGGACGAATTTTCGCGTCTAAAAACCTTGCACGACAAAGGAAGCGTAACGGATAGTGATTTTTCAAAGGTGAATTTTTCCTTGCAACAAGCCAAACTTCAGCAACAACTTCACGCTAAAAACGAAAGCGACACCAAGTTGTATTCACCGATTGGGGGGGTGATGTTGAAAAAACTCACCGAAACGGGCGAAATTGTGGGTGTCGGCATTCCTGCCTTTGTCGTTTCGGACATTAGTAAAGTGAAAGTGTTGGCGTATATCCCAGAGGGTGAACTTCGTTTTATCAAAATTGGTCAACGTGCTGAAATCACCGTTTCGGCGCTAGAAAAGACCTTTACGGGGCGGGTGATTGAGGTTGGTTCTGCCGCCGATGCCACAACCCGTGCTTTTACCATCAAGATTGAAGTGGCCAATCCTGCCTCCCAAATTCGCCCTGGGATGATTGCTGAAGCAAAAATAAAGGTTGATGCTAGCTCGCAGGCTTTACTACTTCCTGCCGAATGTATCATCCATGATTTGAATAACCAAACGTACGTCTATGTCGTGGATAAAGCGCAAAACAAGGCGTTTAAGCGCGAGGTAGGCATCGGTAAAATGATAGAAAACAAAATTGAAATCACCAAAGGTGTGCAAGCAGGAGAGCGTGTGGTGGTAGCAGGACAAACAAAAATTACGGACGGAACCGTGGTTTCAATTAACCAATAGACAGCCATGAATATCATTCAAGCATCATTAAAATACAAGCAAATAACATTGTCGGTTTTGCTGATGTTGTTTGCCGTCGGGATACAGTCATTGTTGAACATGCCCCGCCGCGAAGACCCCAAAATTACCATTCGTTCAGGCTTGGTCGTTGCCTATTTTCCAGGGGCTAATTCTGCCCAAGTGGAAGACCAAGTGACCAAGAAACTCGAACAGTATTTGTTCCAATACGAGGAAGTTAACAAAGCCAAAACGTACTCTACTACCAAAGACGGCGTGGTGGTTATCAACGTGGAATTGACAGAACGGGTAAAACAACCTGATATTTTTTGGAGCAAATTGCGCAATCAGTTGTTGGTAGCCAAGCAACTCGACCTTCCCGAAGGCGTTCGAGGGCCGTTGGTCAACTCAGACTTTGGCGATACCGAAGCCATGGTAATCGCCTTGGAAAGCCCAACCGCCAGTCCAACGGAGTTAAAGGAATACGCTCAAAAATTGGAAGATTACCTCCGCGCGATTCCTGCCACGTCAAAAGTGAAGCGCATTGGCGAACAAAAAGAAGAGATTGTTGTCTCATCTAGCTCTGAAAAAATGTCGCAGTACGGCGTGAGTTTGCAGCAAGTAGTGAAGGTTCTGCAATCGCAAAATGCCATTAATCCAACGGGTGACATTAAAACGGACAACAGCAAAACACCTTTATATACGAATGGGTATTTTACGACCGAAAACGACCTTGCCAATCAAATTGTAGGAACGTCGCAATCGGGTTCGCTGGTAAAATTGGGCGATGTGGCTACGCTTAAACGCGACTACGCCGAGCCGCAAAGCCTCATTACCGTCAATGGCAAACAGGCGATTTTGCTGACCGTTCAGATGCAAGAGGGAAACAACATCGTGAAGTTTGGCGAAGCCATTGACCAAAAAATTGAACTTGCCAAACAAGTCATTCCTTCAAATGTTACCGTAACGACCATTGTTAACCAGCCGCATTTGGTGCAAGAAAATATATCTCACTTCATCAAAGAGTTTTTCTTAGCCATTGTTTCGGTGATTATCGTAGTGATTTTATTGTTGCCATTTCGCATTGCGGCCGTGGCTGCTACCGCCATCCCTGTGACTGTCGCGGTGACGTTTGCGCTCATGCACGCCCTTGGGATTGAACTTCATCAAGTATCGCTGGCGGCGTTGATTTTGGTGCTTGGAATGGTGGTGGACGATGCCATCGTCATTGCCGATAATTACGTCGAATTGCTTGACGAAGGCATTGACCGCTGGACAGCAGCGTGGCGAAGTGCCAACGATTTGGTGGTGCCTGTGTTGGTGGCTACCGTGACAATTATCGCCTCCTTTATGCCAATGGTTTTACTCAATGGAAGCATCGGTGAGTTTATCTATGCCTTGCCCATTACGGTTGCCATCGCCTTACTTTCGTCGTTTGTGGTAGCTATGTTGTTGACACCTTTGTTGTGCTATGTCTTTATCAAAAAGGGCTTACACCAGCACGAAGAAAATGCGCCTGCTAAACGCAAATCGTTGCTGGACTACATGCAAGATGGGTACAATCGGTTGTTGGATGTGTGCGTAAAATTCCCCAAAACAACGATTGCGGTGAGTTTCTTGTCAATTGCGCTGGCGGGACTTTTGTTTGCCAAAGGGGTTCGGCAATTGTTTTTCCCTGCCGCTGAGCGAAATCAATTTGTTATCGAACTTTGGATGCCGACGGGAACCAAGCTAGATAAAACCAATCGGGCCATTTTGAAGGCCGAGGCGTTGATTAAAAACGACAAACGAGTGACCACGTATGCCACGTTTACGGGAACAGCGGCTCCACGGTTTTACTATAATTTTTCTCCTGAGTTTCCGACAACCAACTATGCCCAAATTTTGGTCAATACAACCACCGATAAAACGGCGGAAGAATTGACAGAAGAGTTGCGCCAAAAAGTTGATACTGCGATTCCAGAAGGAACGACTTTCGTTAAATTGATGCAGCAAGGCTCGCCCTTAAAAGCGCCCGTGGAGGTGCGTATCGTAGGGGATGACATGGGACGTTTGAAAGAAATTGGGGGGCAGATTGAGGTCATTCTCAAACAAGCCAACGGAAGTAAGTATGTACGAAAAGATTTTGCGGAAGATTATTACGGGATTGGCATTAACCTAAAGCCAGAGGCCAGTCGGCTTGGATTTACCACCACCAGCGTTTCCCAAACCGTTTATACGGGTTTTAGTGGGGCGGCCATTTCGACCATGTACGAAGGCAATAATCCCGTAAGTATTTTGTTTCGATTGGACGATATCAAACGGCAAAACACCGACGACCTCCAAAAAGTCTATTTAAAATCGCCAGTTACGGGCGTAAACGTGCCGCTCCGTCAAATCGCTGATATTGTTCCGCAGTGGCAAACGGGCAAAATTATGCACCGAAATGGCGTGCGTACACTCACCATTCAGTCGGAAGTAGTGGAAAATGTATTGCCCGCCGAATTGCTGAAACAAGTACAACCCGAAATCGAAAAAATAGCGCTACCCAACGGCTACCATATTGAGTACGGGGGCGAGCAGGGCAACAAAGTAGAAACCTTGGGCCAAATGGTGACCGCCTTGATGGTGAGTCTGGTGGCTATATTTTTCATCTTGTTGTTCCAATTCAAAAACCTCAAGGAAACCACGATTGTGATGTTGACCATTCCATTGAGCTTGTTTGGGGCGATTTTAGGTCTTTACGTAACTGGAAACAACTTCAGCTTCACGGCTTTTGTTGGGCTGATTGCCCTTTCGGGAATTGTGGTTCGGAACGCCATTATTTTGGTGGATTATACCAATGAGCTTCGCAAACACGGCATGGACATCCGAACGGCGGCCATCGAAAGTGGCAAGCGACGTTTGCGCCCTATTTTCCTAACGGCCATGGCGGCAGCGATTGGGGTGTTGCCCATGATTATTTCTAAATCCCCGATGTGGGCACCGTTGGCGAGTGTGTTGGCCTTTGGGGTGGTTTGGAGCATGATTATGGCGCTTTTGACCGTCCCTATTCTGTACATTGGTTGGATCAAAGAAAAGAATTAAAATCGAAATGAAATGCGCATGAAAACTTTCAATAAAACCCTCCCTGCGGTGCTTTTGGTACTTTTTGGGGGAACAGCCTTGTCCCAATCGACGACTTATTCGTTGGGCCAGCTTACAGACATTGCACTGAAAAACAACCATGTTTTGGCCATAAAACAACTTCAAATTGAAGAACGTCAAGCCAAAATCAAAGAGGACGAAATCAAGCGTTTGCCTGTGGTCAACGTCAATGGCTCGTACCAGTATAATTTTAATTTGGCCGAAATTACCATTCCCGCAGGAACCATCGGCGTCATTCCGTTGAGTGCTACTAACCAAGTGCCCTTGCCGAATGTCGATAAAACGTTTACCGTTGGCAAAAACAACATGTACAACGCAGGGGTCACGGCTTACCAGCCTCTTTCGCAACAAGCTAAAATCAAAACAGGAATAGAAGCTAGTAAGTTGGAGGTGAATTTGACCGAAAAAGAAAAACAAAAAATAACGCTCCAAATCAAACATGGCATCGAGCAGTTGTATTTTGGGATTCTTATCAACCAAAAACAATTGGCGGAGGCACAAGCAAAATTGGAGTTGGCCAAGGCTAAATTAGAGGATGTCACGAACGCCTTAGAAGCTGGAAAAACGATTGGCGTGAACCGTGCAGGATTGCTAGCAAGCATTGCTGATGAAGAGCAAAACATGCTTAAACTTTCCTACCAAATCCAAAACTATAAATCAGATTTGGCCAAGTTTACGGGTATCGATGACGACAATTTTGAAGTGGAAAGCCAAGTGATTGTTCTCCCTGAATTACCTGCGTATGTAACATTGGCAGGGGAGGTATCGTCAAATCCTGACCTTCAAATGGCTCAACTGACCAAAAACAAAGCCGAATTGGGCATCAAAGCGGCTAAACTAAGCGACCGTCCCGACGTAGGCTTGGTGGCTGGGTATGTTTTCCAAAGTGGTAATCCAATTAGCCCCATGAACAACCCCTTTGTTGGGCTGAACCTGAAATGGAATTTGCAGGATTTATATACCAATAAACAGGTGGTAAAACAACGCTCATTTCAGTTAAAACAGGCCCAGGAAAACATCCTCAACACCCAGCAACAATTGACGTACGACTTGGAAAAAGCGTACCGAAAAACGGTTCAAAGTAAATCGTTGATTGGAGTGGCCGAAAAAGCGTTGAATTACCGTCGCGAAGAATTGAAACTTCAAGAAGACAAACAATCGGTAGGGATGAACCTCAAAACGGATATGCTAACAACCAAAGCGCTCATTGCCAAAGCAGAAGCCGACGTATATGCTGCTCAATTGGCGTACATTTTGTCGGTTTCAGAGGTGAAGCAGTTGATTGGGCAGTAATCCCAGCATTGGTTCTTCGTCTGTGCGCTTCTGTAGGCTAACTTTTAAATGACAACTGGGAAAAATGGGGCGCAAGCCCCTTTTTCGATAAAGATTGATATTGCACAAAAGGAAATTGATTTTGCGTGATGGGTCTCTGAAAAAACCTCTATTTTTGCAAAGTTATGTCCAATTATTTCGTGGAATACATCTATTTAAGCCCTTAGCCTATCCATCTCCCGATGACTTTTGATATAAAAGAACACATTGATTCCAATAAAATGACACGGCTGCAGTACGCAACTGTTTTCATTTGCCTCCTAATGAACATGCTCGACGGCATGGACGTAATGGTAATTTCCTACACCGCACCTGCCATTGTAAAAGCATGGGGCATAACGCCCGAAGCTCTCGGCATTGTTTTTAGCGCAGGGTTGGTCGGTATGACCTTGGGAGCGATGTTTTTGGCCCCAAAAGCAGATGTGATTGGCCGTAAAAACATGATTTTGTTAAGTGCTGTACTGATGGGAATCAGCATTTTTAGTACATCTTTTGCCCAATCCATTGAGTTTTTGGTAGTTATTCGGCTCATTAGTGGGATAGGGATTGGGGCGATGTTGGCAAGTACCGCTACGCTGACGGCGGAATATACACCGAATAAAACCAAAGATTTTTGGGTAAGTTTTGTGATTTCGGGTTACCCAATTGGGGCGGTTTTGTCGGGGTTAGTTGCAGCGAAAGTAATACCGCAATTGGGCTGGGGTACGATGTTTCAATTGGCAGGTTTTTTCACTACACTTTCGGTGCCCTTGATTCACTTTTTGTTGTCGGAGTCGCTTGATTTTTACTTTAAAGCACAACCCGCCAATGCCCTTGGTAAAGCCAACGAGATTTTGGGTAAAATGGGGGTAACTGGTTTGTCTCAACTTCCAACAAAACCTGCCGAACAAGCAGCTGTGTCGTTCAAATCAATGTTGACGGAAGAGTTTAAACTGCCGACGTTCCAACTGTGGGGGGCGCTTTTTATGGCGTTTGCTACCCTTTATTTTTTGACCAACTGGATTCCGAAACTCGCCACCAACGCTGGACTCTCGATGGAATTGGCGATTTATGCGGGCACAGTTTTTAATCTTGGTGCTTTTGTGGGGATTGTCATTCAAGGCTATTTTTCAAGCAAATATGGCCTAAAACGCACCATCGGCACTTTCCTGATTTTGACGGGTGTACTGATGGTCGCCTTTGGGTGGTTCAAAGGTTCTTCGTGGTTGTTGGTTATTTTTGGACTGATTGGTTTTGGTATTCAAGGCGGTTTTGTGGGGCTTTATGCCGTAGCGGCGCGGATGTACCCCACCGAATTTCGGACAACTGGCGTAGGTTGGGCCATCGGTTCGGGACGCTTGGGCGGCATCATTGGGCCGCTTTTAGGAGGTGTCCTCATTGGAATGGGACTTTCAATGACGGTTAATTTCTTGATTTTTTCCGTCCCGACCGTCATTGCGGGTGTGATTACGATGTATATTTCTTCAAAACGGGTTAGTTAAGGCGGCATCTGGAAACACTTATATGCCCTTATATGTCTTATATGGTTCAAAAAATGAAGCGCGCTAATTTTTCCGAAACTCACTCGGAGAAACCCCCGTTACTTTTTTGAAAAGCCGTGTAAAATACGCAGGGTCTTTGAAATTTAGAAAATAAGAAACCTCCGAAATTGAGTAGTTCGTATTAAGGAGGTATTTTTTTGCTTCATTAATCAGATGTTCATGGACAATTTGCAAAGCCGATTTTTGGACAACCGCCTGACAAATGCGATTCAAGTGGACAGGCGTGATATTTAACTCTTTGGCATATTCACGAATAGACTTTGATTCTTGCAACGACTTCCGAATGCTTTTCTGAAAAAGCTGAAAATAACGTAATGTCCGATTATCGGACGAAGTAGAAGCGTTGCTTAGTCGAAGGGAAAAACGGTAAAGATGCGTAAAAAAGAGTTGAAATAACGACTGTAAAACCACCTGTTTTTCGGTAAAGTCTTCGTATAGCTCTTTGATAATGAGGTTTTTAAATCCCATGAGTCGTTCAAATGTTTCAAAATCTTCATCAAATGAAAGTACTCGTAAATGATTGATTTCTAGTAATGTTTTGGGCGAGATTTTTAATAACCCCTCCAAAAAAGAGTCAGAAAATGTCAGCACTTCACCGTTGATGTTGGGTTGAAACACAAAACCGTGAAGGCTATGCGCGGGAATAGTCGCAATGCAAGGTCCCGTGAGCGCCCATTCTTTTTGTTCAGAAACAAGCAAACCTTCCCCACTTTTAATCAAAAACACCTGAAATAAATCCGTGTGCAAGTGTTCCTTGATTTCCCAATCGTATATTTTACTACGAGTTTCGAGGGCTTCAAAATGGATAAAGTTGGGTAAAAGAGAATGAGGGTTGTCGCCGTAAAGCCCTTTAAAATGGACTAATGCCTTTTGCATCATGGATGTTTGAAAATTGCTAGTATAAAATTGGTGATTTTAGCTTACAAAAGAACAGTTTTAGAAAACAATTTTACACAGAATTGCACAGATTTTTACACAAACTGCCGCAGAAAGACTATAAAATGATAACATATGTTTTAGAGAACTTTAGAAAATAAAACTTGGGATAACTCAAGTTTCTTTGAAAATGCTAATCTTCGCTAATGAAATCGTTAAAATCCGTGATGGAACACCCGTTTCATCCGTGTGCTAATACTTTTTGCCTAATTCTTGATGATTCTGGGACTTTTTACTCAAATGGATTCAAGCTTCTTGGAAAATAATTGTAAAAAGTAAATTTTGAAGGAAGAAAAAATGTTTGTTTTGTACAAGTTATATTTTGATTTATCCAAGATAATCTTTCACCTTCCCGCTACTTTTGTTGTGTCATTTAAGCAGATATTTTCCCAATCGTTGCACAACATGAGCAATATTATTTATAACCGATTTGATGAAGAGGTACACCCTCCACGTTTATCTCCCGACTACAAATCTACCGTCCTTCGGGCTCCTACCAAGCCTTTGATTGTAGTGAAGCAGTCGCTTAGTGAATTGACAGGGCCGCTTTTTGGTGATTTTAATTTAGGCCCCCTCGACCATGATTTAACCAAAAATTCGATGGTCAATGGGCAACCTTTGGGAGAACGAATTGTGGTACATGGTCGGGTTGTAAACGAAAACGGTCAGCCGATTCCGCAAACACTCATTGAAATTTGGCAAGCCAACGCTGCGGGTCGTTACGTACACAAAGTGGATCAACACGATGCCCCGCTTGATCCCAATTTCTTAGGCGCGGGTCGATGTATGACGGACAAAGACGGAAATTATAAATTTTATACCATTAAGCCAGGCGCGTATCCTTGGGGAAATCACTACAACGCATGGCGGCCTAACCACATCCATTTTTCGTTGTTTGGCGCTAATATTACCAATCGTTTGGTAACACAAATGTATTTTCCAGGAGACCCATTGTTACAATACGACCCTATTTTCTTGGGGGTGCCACCCAAAGGTCGGGAGTTGCTTATTTCTCAATTTGATTTGAGCATTACGGAACCGCATTTTGCTTTGGGCTATCGTTTTGATTTTGTGTTAAGAGGTCACAATCAAAACGTCCAAGCCCCCTAACCCCGACGGGGAGATATTTACCAATAAAAAGTTACGCAAATGGAACAAAATACATTTCAACAAAAAAATAACTCCCCCATTGGGGTCGGACCCTCGCAGGGCAGGGGGGCTGTTTTTCAGACTCCCTCTCAAACGGTTGGCCCTTATTTTGCCTACGGCCTTTCGCCCGAGCAATATTTATACGATTTTAAACAGTTGGTAGGGAATCAAATGGTAAGCCCCATTGACGAAAAAGAAGTAATCACCATCACAGGCAAAGTGTTTGACGGAGAGGGAGTTGTTATTCCTGATGCGATGATTGAAGTATGGCAAAACGATGGACAACAACAGCTTTTTGGCCGCTTTGGTACAGGAACAGACCCACAAAATCGCTTTGTTTTTTATACCAAAAAGCCTGCATCGGTCAATGGGCAAGCACCTCATTTGAGTATCATCGTGTTTATGCGTGGGCAGCTGATACACTCATATACCCGCCTGTATTTTTCTGATGAAACCGAATTAAACGCAACCGATGAGGTTCTGAACCTAGTCCCCGAAGAACGTCGCACTACTCTAATTGCTCAAAAAACACCGTCAGGCTACGAATTTGACATTTGGATGCAAGGCGAAAAAGAAACCGTATTTTTTGATATTTAGCCCTTTGGGTCATTGTAGGTATGTCTCTATATTCCGAAATATTTTACTCGACCGAAATCAATGGATTGTTTTCTGACAGAAACACCATTGCAGAGATGCTGCGTTTTGAGGCTGCTTTGGCCCAAGCCCAAGCTAAAAATGGGATTGTTTCGGAAACCTCCGCCGCCATTATTGTCGATTGTTGCGATTCGTACCTAATTGACATAGAGAAGCTTAAAGTAGAAGTCAAACTTGGAGGAAACGCGGCTATTCCGCTGGTGAAACAATTGACCCGTATCGTCAAAAACAACGATGTAGAAGCCTCGAAAATGGTACATTTAGGAGCCACCAGTCAGGATGTTGTTGATACGGCAATGGTGCTTCAAATCAAAGCGTTTTTAGTGTGGTTGGAGTCAAAACTCAATCAATTACGTCAGCTGTTGGTCGCTTTAACTCAAAAACACCGTTCGACCTTGATGATTGGTCGAACTTTACTTCAGCAAGCCCGTCCGATTACGTTTGGGCTAAAAACCGCAGGGTGGTTGGAGGGAATTGTACGTTCACAAAACCGCCTAAGTGAGATTCTGCCTCGCTTGTTGAAGCTACAATTAAGCGGAGCCGTGGGCAGCGGAAATGCGTCTATCAGTCAAGAAGTTCACCAGACAATGGCCCAGGAGTTAGGTTTAACGCCTAGTTTTTCGTGGCAAACCCAGCGTGATAGCTTCGCCGAGTGGGCAGGGTTGCTGGGGGTTTTGGTGGGAAGTCTTGGGAAAATTGCGAAAGACGTTTCTCTCCTCATGCAAACCGAAGTAGGAGAAGTGCTGGAGGGAGCTGGAGAGGGAAAAGGAGGCTCAAGCACCATGCCTCACAAACGAAATCCTGTGACCTGCGCCGCCTTATTAGCCAATGCTACTCGAACTCCTCACTTGGTGGCGACGATTCTTTCGGCCATGCCCCAAGAACACGAGCGCTCGGCAGGGTTGTGGCATTCTGAGTGGGAGGTTTTGGTGGAGTTGATGACGCTAACGGCGGGTTCGGTCGAACGTGCTTTGGAATTGGTGAGTGGTTTGGAAGTGGATGAAAAACGAATGCTGACCAACTTAGAAGTGACCAAAGGGCTGATTTATGCCGAAAATGTGTCTTTGGCTTTAGCGCCCAAAATGGGCAAAATGCAGGCCCACGAATTGGTAGAAAAGGCGTGCAAAACGGCTATTCAACAACAGAAACATTTAAAAGAAATCCTGCTTGAACTCCAATTGGATTTGCCTGATTTAGAGGAACTTTTTAAGCCAGAAAATTCAATTGGATTGAGTTTAGAACTTATTGATGAAGTGCTTCGACAAGTGTAACTGTTGCACACAAATAAAGGCGGATTAAATCCACACAGAACATTTGTGAGAAAAAACAACCCATGTAAGAAAATGAACACCAACTACCAACTGGAAGGCACGCCCAACAGCCCTGTTTTGATATTTTCGAACTCGCTAGGGTCAGAAATGATGATGTGGGACGAACTTGTGCCGTATTTGCTGCCTTATTTTAGGGTGTTACGCTACCATACCAGCCCCCCAGACACGTATGATGAAGCTACTTCCTGTACCATTGATGAGTTAGGGGAACAAGTCATTCAATTGATGGATGAGTTGAACATTGAAACAGCCTATTACTGTGGGCTTTCGATGGGCGGTTTGATTGGCCAATGGTTGGGAATACATTATCCACAGCGTTTCAAAAAAATAGTTTTGAGCAATACAGGAGCCAAAATCGGCAACGACGAACGTTGGAATGGTCGAATTGAGACCATCGCCAAAAATGGAATGCAGGCCATCGTTGAGGATACGATGGAGCGGTGGTTTACGGAATCCTTTCGGCAGACTAATCCAACCCGTGTCGCTGAAACCAAAGCGATGTTTTTACGGAGCAACATCAAAAGTTACTCGAAGTGTTGTGAAGCAATTCGTGATGCCGATTTTCGCGAACAACTCGATAAAATGCTGGTTGAAACACTCGTCATAACGGGTGACGAAGACCCTGTTACTAACGTCGAACAAGCGCAGTTTCTGGTCAATCATATTCCCAACGCCACGCTTTACATCCTCCATGCGCGTCATTTAGCTAGCACCGAATTACCTAAAGAATATGCTGAGACATTGATTTCTTTTTTTACCAGTAACACTAATTTTTCCCCATTGGGGGCTAGGGGACTTCACGTTCGTCGAACGGTGCTTGGCGATGAGCACGTTGACCGTGCAACGGCCAAAATCAATGATTTTAATGCTGATTTTCAGGATTTTATTACTCGTTATGCGTGGAGTGAAATT
Source organism: Runella sp. R0.1_18 (assembly GCF_057652155.1). Taxonomy (NCBI): domain Bacteria; kingdom Pseudomonadati; phylum Bacteroidota; class Cytophagia; order Cytophagales; family Spirosomataceae; genus Runella; species Runella sp. R0.1_18. The sequence goes on along the minus strand of NZ_JBYFCK010000014.1, from coordinate 166,003 downwards.
TGGACTCGCCCCGATTTGTCGAAGCATAATCGGAGCTTGATTACGATGGCAATGTTGATAGCTCTCAATCGCAAAGCCGAGTTCAAAATGCACGTCAAAGCGGCCTTGAACAATGGCGTTACGGTGACCGAAATCAAAGAGGTCATTATGCACTCCGCGTTGTACTGTGGTTTACCCGCTGCCAATGAAGCCTTTCATACGGCAGAAGAGGTGTTAAATAGCCCCCTAACCCTGCGAGGGCCCGACCCAATGGGGTAAAGGTAGAGTAAGTATTAAACTTTACCATTTTAATATATTTGTTTGAATCAAAATTATGGCAAAGATAAATTCCCCCATTGGGGGCAAGGGGGCTAAAACCCAAGTCGGTATTATTGGCGCAGGGCCAGCGGGTTTAACGCTTGCCCATTGGCTCCGAAAACACGGCATTGAGTCGGTGATTATCGAAAACCGAAGTCGTGAATACGTTCAAGCTCGTGTTCGTGCGGGATTGCTGGAGCAAAATACCGTTGATATTTACAAACAATTGGGCTTGGCCGACCGACTCGTTCGAGAAGGACAAGAGCACCATGGTGTGTATTTGAGTTTTGATGGAAACCGCATTCGGGTACCATTTGGAGAATATACCAATGGACGAAATATCACTATCTACGGCCAACAAGAAGTGGTTAAAGACCTGACCGATGCGTGGTTGGCGGGTGGAGGTGAGCTGTATTTTGAAGCAACGGCCACTCAAATTGAAGGTTTTGACACTCCTTCGCCCAAAATCCACTTTGTGCACGAAGAACAAGCAGGAGTGATTGAGTGTGATTTTGTAGCCGCTTGCGATGGTTTCCACGGTGTAGGTCGTAAAACGTTACCGAAAAATACCTTTAATGAATTTTCCATTACGTATCCATTCAGTTGGTTAGGGATTTTGGCACACGTGGCTCCATCTTCGGAAGAACTGATTTACGCCTACCACCAAAATGGCTTTGCCTTGCACAGTCTTCGTTCGGAAAAAGTAAGTCGTTTGTATATTCAGGTTGACAACAATGACCACGTCGATAACTGGTCAGATGATCGTATTTGGGAAGAACTTTCGCTACGCTTGGGAACGGAGGGTTGGACGCTGAAATCGGGATCCATTTTTGAGAAAAGTATTACTCCGATGCGTAGTTTCTTTACCGATAACATGCAAGCGGGGCGATTGTTTTTGGCGGGAGATGCGGCGCACATTGTGCCACCTACGGGCGGAAAAGGGCTTAATTTGGCCGTAGCCGACGTAAAACATTTGGTGGATGGCTTTGTGGATTTTTATAAAAACAACTCCATGAAGCTGTTGGATGCGTATTCGGAGATTGCGTTGAAAAGAATTTGGAGAGCGCAAGATTTCTCTAACTTTATGACGACACTTTTCCACAAACAAGATGCACACGGGTCGTTTCAGTACCACTTACAAAAAGCGAAATTTGATTACATCAGCATATCGAAAGCGTATGCTACTATGATCGCTGAAAACTACGTAGGGCTGCCTTTTGAAGCGTTTAGCCCCCTAACCCGCGCGGCGTCGCAGTGGCGCACCACCCGTCCCAGTGGGGGAATTAGTGGATGAGAAATTAATTAATCGTTACGTTCAATGATTCGGTTAAGGTCGTTAAGGTTTAGTACTTTGGTAGTGGCTTGCCCAATGGTAGTTTTAGCATAAATAACGCCGTTGTCGATTTCAAAGTGGTCGTGCCAATTATCTTCTCTGGGATTGAAGAGTCTAATAAAAGTTCTATCAGGGAGAAGCATAGTTCCAATATCGCTACCCTTATTGATATTGCACTGAAAACAAGCATAAGCCAAATTGTCTAAATTGTTTTGGCCTCCATGTTTTATACTGATAATGTGGTCAATTTGATGGGCGATGTAAGCAAATAAATCGGGCTGTAAACAATATTCGCAACGATAGTTAGCCCTTTCTATTACTTGTTTCTTGAGTGAATCAGGAATGTAACGGCTCATGAATTTAGTTGCTTTTGGGCTCGTTTTTTAGCCATAATCATGATATGCTGAAGTAAGAGGTACCGTTCTAATTCGAGTGTTTCCTCTGAACTAAGTTCAGAAGTTTTCTTTTTATAAACTAAGTCTTCTACACGCTCTTGTAAAGCAGGGGAGGCTTTATAATCAAGGATTTGCTGTGGTTCTGGAAATGAAGTAATAAAGTCAATCACTTCGTCAATTGGGCGTAGCGTAATCATAGTCTGTTTTTTTTACGAATATACAAAGTTCTCGCATAACGAAATGAAACAAGTACCGATAATAGACCTTCATACTGCGGCTAGTATGGTCAAAGAAGGTGATATTTTGCTCCAAGGAGGTTTTGGCATGACGGGCAATCCCGTGCATTTGATGCACGCTTTGGCCGAAATTGGAACCAAAAATCTGACATTTATTGGCAACAATACAGGAGAACCTGGGCTGGGAGGAGGGCGTTTGCTTCGTAATGGCCAACTCAAAAAAATGATAGGTTCTTTTTTTACTTCCAATCCTGATGCCGTTAAGGCAGCTCAATCGGGGGCGGTGGAGTATGAGTTACTTCCGCAAGGAACTTTGGCTGAGGCGCTTCGAGCAGGTGGAGCAGGTATTGGTGGGTTTTATACACCTACGTCGGCGGGGACGCTTATCGCCCAAGGGCGTGAAACCAAGGTCATAGACGGTGAAGAACAGGTGTTTATCAAAGCTCTACGGGGAAACGTAGCGTTTATTCGAGCGTGGAGAGCCGATACCGCAGGTAATTTGCAGTATCGTATGACGGAAAATAACTTCAACAAAGCGATGGCAACTGCTGCGGATTTGGTGATTGTGGAGGTGGAGGAAGTAGTTCCTGTGGGTGAAATTGCGCCCGAAAATGTACATACACCTGGCTGTTTTGTCGATTACCTTGTGGAGGCAAAACTTACGTTGGAAGATTTGGGCAGTTCTGCCTCGGTTTCGTCGTCCAAGAAAGTGGACGAAAGCCGTATGAACATGGCCAAACGCGCATTGGCCGAACTCCAGAAAGGAAATGTTGTCAATTTGGGTATTGGGATACCAACGTTGGTAGCCGATTTAATTACCGAAGAACATGGGGTTATTTTGCACACCGAGAACGGAATGTTGGGCGTTGGTCCCGTGCCTACCGACGGCGGCGGAGCGATGGAGTACCCTGTCAACGCAGGGAAAATTCCTGTCACAGCCTTAAAAGGAAGTAGCTATTTTGACAGTGCTGATTCCTTTGCCATGATTCGCGGAGGGCACATCGACGTGGCTATTATGGGAGGATTAGAGGTGGACGAAGCCGCCAATTTGGCCAACTGGGCCGTGCCTGGAAAGCCGTTGTTGGGCGTGGGAGGGGCGATGGATTTGGCTAAAGGTGCCAAAAAACTTATCATTACCATGACCCACACCAACCCCGATGGCTCTTCTAAAATTGTACCCCAATGTACATTGCCTCTCACGGCATCAGGCGTGGTGGACATGGTGATTACAGAATTGGCTGTATTTGAATTTCCAAATGGTAAACTTACTTTGACAGGCTTAATGCCAAACGTCATCCTCGAAGAAGTAGTTGCCAAAACAAGTGCTGCTTTTGAGATAAAACTTTCTTAGAGAGATAAGATATAAGTGATGAGAGAGGAGAGATAAGTGATGAGGAGGACTAGATATTACAAATCCGTGATAATCAGCGTTACGGTAGTATCTGTGTCATCTGCGTTCTATTTTTACACAAAAAATAAAAGATACCTAAAGCCAAAACTCAAATGTTGAAAATTACGAAAAATGCGCTAAAATCTCCCGAAAAAATAGCCATTCTCGCTGAGGAAAAAAGTTATACGTATCAATCGCTCATTGATTCAGCAAGGGCGTTTGCGCATGAACTACTTCAAGCATCCGCTGACCTCAACGAAACTCGTGTCGCTTTTATGGTATCGCCTGGCTTCGATTACGTGCGTGTACAGTGGGGAATCTGGTTGGCGGGGGGCGTCGCGGCGCCACTGTGTATTACCTATCCGCTGCCATCGTTGCAGTACGTCATTGAAGATACTCAAGCCGAAATAGTCGTCGTTGGCCCTGAATACGTTGCTTTATTGAAAGACTGGGTCTTGGAAAAAGGGCTTCGATTCATTGTTTTGGGCGATGAAAAAGAGGTAAATGACTCACCAGTAGGGCTACCAACGTTGGAGAAAAGTCGTCGAGCGATGATTTTATACACCAGCGGAACGACAAGCCTTCCCAAAGGTGTAGTGACGACCCACGCAAACCTCGAAGCCCAGATTTCAACCTTAATAAAATCTTGGAAGTGGAGCGAAAACGACCACATCGTATGTGTGTTGCCGCTGCACCATGTTCACGGGATTATCAATGTCGTTTCATGTGCATTATGGTCGAGAGCGACGGTGCAGTTTTTGCCTTCGTTTTCCGCAGAAGCCTTGTTTACGCTTTTTTTGGCAGGGAAAGTCAACTTGTTTATGGCCGTCCCGACAATCTATTTCAAACTCATTTCGTACTGGGAAGGGTTGCCTGCTGAACGCCAACAAGAAATCACTGAAGCCCTATCGAAGTTCCGTTTGATGGTTTCGGGTTCGGCGGCATTGCCAGTGACGGTGATGGAAAAGTGGAAAACGATAAGCACGCACACGCTTTTGGAACGCTACGGTATGACCGAAATTGGCATGGGAATTAGCAATCCTTACGACGGTGAACGGAAAGCGGGCTACATCGGAAAACCGTTGGCGGGGGTGAAAGTTCGGTTGGTGGACGATGAAGGAAACGAAGTAAAAGGCCGTGCCCCGGGCGAAATTCAAATAAAAGGCAATAACGTTTTTCTGGAATATTGGCGTCGTTCCGAAGCGACCCAAAAAGCCTTCACCGAAGATGGTTGGTTCAAAACGGGAGATGTAGCCGTTAAAGAAAAAGGCTATTACCGTATTTTGGGTCGCGATTCGATTGATATTATCAAGTCGGGTGGATATAAAATTTCAGCGCTCGAAATCGAAGAAGTGCTCCGAACCCACGCTGCCATCAAAGATTGCAGCGTGATTGGCATTCCCAACGAAGAATGGGGAGAGTTGGTCGTAGCTGCTATCATAACTGATGGCGTAGCGGTCGATATGAAGGAATTAAATACGTGGATTCGTGAAAAAATGCCAGCCTACAAAACCCCTCGTCAGTACAAAGTGGTGGATGAGTTTCCGCGAAATGCCATGGGCAAAGTGACCAAAAATGACTTGAAGCCTTTGTTTTTGTGAGAGGTAAAAAGTCGTCATTCTTTTAACTCCAGCCTGAAGGCTGGAGTTAAAAGAGATTTTTCATCTTGTTAACGATTAACAGATAACGATTAACAAAACAATTATTCCATGGTCATTTACGGCGTAGCCCTTCTTGCATTTTGTTACCTCGTCGGACAAATTTTCGGCGAATACCTCGGTAGTTGGCTCGGTGTAGAGGCCAACGTGGGTGGCGTTGGTTTTGCCATGCTTTTGCTGATTGTCGTCAACAGTTGGTTAGAAAAGCAGGGTAAACTGGATAACTTAACGCAATCTGGTATTCAGTTTTGGAACCAAATGTATATCCCTATTATCGTGGCGATGGCCTCTACCCAAAACGTCAAACTCGCCGTTTCGAGTGGAGCGGTGGCCTTGTTGGCAGGGGCGTTGCCCGTTGCGGTTTGTTACTTTATCATCCCTTATTTAACGAAAGCCTTTAAACCTTCAACGGAACAATAACATGGAAATCTTTCTCAAGTTTTTGGAAAAAAATGGGTTAGTCGTTGCGTTTTTGGTGGTTGGGTTGATGATTTTGGTGGCTGATAACGTATCCAAGCGATTGCTCAATAAAAAAGTGCCGACCCCAGCGGTTGCCATTGTTTTTGGACTATTATTGGCCTACGTAGGTGGAACAATTTCGGGAGGTGAAAAGGGCATTGCCGATGTGAAACTTCTTTCGGGAATGGGTCAATTGGGAGGTTCTATGTTTCGTGATTTTGCCATTGTTTCCACGGCATTTGGGGCAAGTATTTTGCTCATGAAAAAATCGGGTATAGTCGGAGCTATTTCGTTGATTATAGGAATTATCGTTGCTTTTGCTGTCGGACTGAGTGTTGCGTGGGTCATGGGCTACCACGACGCCGTCAGCCTCACCACCATTGGGGCAGGTGCCTGTACGTACATTGTTGGCCCTGTGACGGGAGCTGCGATTGGCGCGAGTTCGGAAGTGATTGCGTTGAGCATCGCCACGGGCGTTGTAAAAGCGACAGTGGTAGCGATTGCCACTCCGCTGCTTGCCAAGCGTATAGGCTTAGACAATCCGCACACTGCCATGGTATTTGGGGGGATTATGGGAACAAATGCAGGAGTAATGGCTGGATTAGCCGCTACTGATCCCAAATTGGTGCCTTATGGCGCACTCACTGCTACATTTTACACGGGACTAGGATGTTTGTTGTGTCCTTCGGTTTTTTATCTCATTATAAGAACAATCGTATAGTTATATGAAAGACGCATTTATCATAGATGCCATTCGTACTCCGATTGGTAGCTTTGGTGGCAGTTTGTCACCCGTAAGAGCCGATGATTTAGCGGCCCTACCAATCATTGAATTGATAAAAAGAAACCCTTCGATTCCAACTGAGGTGATTGAAGACGTCATTTTGGGATGCCATAATCAAGCGGGGGAGGACAATCGCAACGTAGCGCGTATGGCACTACTCTTGGCAGGACTTCCCTACACAGTTCCAGGCGAAACCGTTAACCGACTGTGTTCGTCAGGGATGTCGGCGGTAGTGCACGCCAACCGCGCCATCAAAGCAGGTGATGGTGAGGTGTTTATTGCTGGAGGAATGGAGCACATGACGCGTGGGCCTTGGGTGATTTCAAAGACCTCAAAACCCTTTGGGAACGACGCTCAAATGTTTGATTCGAGTTTTGGCTGGCGTTTTGTTAACCCAAAAATGCAAAAAATGTACGGCACCGATGCCATGGGCGTAACGGCTGAAAATTTGGCTGAAATGTACAACATTAGCCGCGAAGACCAAGATTTGTTTGCGTTGCGTTCTCAACAAAAAGCAACAGCAGCACAGCAAAATGGGATTTTAGCGGAAGAAATTATTCCCGTTGAAATGACCGACCTCAAAGGCAACGTAACTGTTTTTGACAAAGACGAATTTATCAAGCCAAATACCACTTTGGAAGGGTTAGCCAAGCTAAAACCTGCCTTCAAAAAAGAAGGTGGAACGGTCACGGCGGGCAATGCTTCAGGCTTAAACGACGGTGCTGCTGCCATGTTTATTGCGTCGGAAGAGGCCGTAAAAAGCTATAATCTCAGCCCCAAAGCGCGAATTGTTAGCTCGGCGGTGGTAGGCGTTGAGCCTCGAATTATGGGAATTGGCCCCGTAAGTGCTTCGCAAAAAGCCCTTCGTAAAGCAGGATTGACGCTCGATGATATGGCTGTCATTGAGTTTAACGAAGCGTTTTCGGCTCAATGTTTGGCTGTGTCTCGCAACCTTGGATTAGCCGATGACGACGCCCGTATCAATCCCAACGGAGGAGCCATTGCCCTTGGGCATCCGCTCGGTATGTCGGGGACGCGTATTGTGCAAGCAGCAGTAAATCAGCTTATTCGTGCTAATCAGCGTTATGCCTTGGCTTCCATGTGCGTAGGCGTAGGAATGGGGTACGCGGTTGTGATTGAGCGGGTGTAGGGGAAAAAAGGTGAGGTTTGAATTTTTGAATGTTAACATTCAAAAATCATGTCACAAGCACACGCCTTATACGAACTTTACACTCATTTGCCTGAGAAAGAAAAAAAAGGGAAATAGCGAATGAAAAATGAGGTTTTTACAACTCCTTATTTTGACAGATCTGAGGAGAGCGTTGTTACTAAAAAAGCATTAATTGAAATCATTAAGGAGGCTTTTGAGTAAGTTGTTGATTGATTCTGCATAAAATAAAACGTATTTCGCCTATCCATTTTTTGACTAATTATTGGAAATTTGCACTATTCCAATAATTAGTCAATTTTGGTTTAAATAAACCTATGAGGTTTGAAAATTAAACGAGTACGAAACCTCATAGGTTTGCAACCCCTTCTTCATGACAAAAAAACAAGAACAAAACATCATTTTATTATTAGGAGCTTTGCAAGGTATCGGGCCTTTCTCGACCGATATGTACTTGGCGGCATTCCCTACCATTGCCCAAGAACTGAACGTAACCATCGCTGAAGTCGCTTATTCGATGAGTAGTTACTTCGTTGGAATTTGCTTGGGACAGCTTCTCAACGGCCCTCTCATTGACCGTTTTGGGCGTAAAACCCCATTATTGCTGATGTTAGGCGTTTATATCATAGCGAGTGTTGGGTGTTCCATGGTAGATACCGTCGAGGGATTGATTATCCTGCGCTTTTTTCAAGCCATTGGTGGAAGCATGGGAATGGTGGCTAATCGCGCCATTGTTCGGGATGTGTTTCCTGCCAACCGCTTGGCACAGGTCTTTTCTACCATGACGTTGGTGATGGGCATTGCCCCCATCATTGCGCCTTCAGTGGGTGGATTCGTCGTGGTTGGTATGGGTTGGCGGGCTATTTTCTGGGTATTGGCAGCTTTTGCTAGCCTCATTTTGGTTTTGGTTTATCTCTTTTTGCCCGAATCACGCGGAAAAGACCGAAGCGTATCACTGAAACCCAAAGCCGTTCTAACGGACTTTTATTCCATTTTTCAAAACCGCGCGTTTTTAGGCTTCACCTTAGTCGCTGCCATGAACACGGCGGGGATTTTTGCCTTTATTGCCAACGCACCTTTTGTTTATATGAAATTGCTTGGGCTCAACGAACAAACTTTTGGCTGGGTATTTGGTCTCAATGCCGCCTCTTTTGTGGTCGGAAGTCAGCTTAATCGTTGGTTATTGAAATACCATTCCAGCGAAACCATTGCCAAAAGAGGGCTGCTGGTACAAGCGGTAATGGGAGTTGCTTTGGTGATGGTCGTGGCATTTTCGTACCTTTCGTTGGGCTCGTTGATGGGCCTAGTGGCCGTTTATACGCTCTGTTTAGGCATGATTGGCGCAAATGCGATGGCCTTGGCGATTCGCCCTTTTTCCAAAAATGTAGGTTCGGCCACAGCATTGTTGGGGAGTTTTCAGATGGGGGCGGGGGCTGTGGCTTCTGCTATTTGTAGTTATTTTGACAACGGAACTGCAATGCCTATGGTTGGCGTCATGGCAGGGGTGGCATTTATAGGGTTGTTGGGATTATGGTTTGGTGCTAATCAAATTCAGACATTCGACAAAAATGACGAAACTGTTTTCGCGGGAGATCATTAATTTTTTATGCTGTTTAAAAATCAGACTGCCTTATTTTAAAAATTAAGATGAAAATTATTATAATCGGCGGAGGAATTGGAGGACTTACTACTGCCCTCTGTCTGCACAAAGCAGGGTTTGATGTCCATGTTTTTGAATCGGTCAAAGACGTAAAACCCCTTGGTGTAGGAATCAATACGCTGCCTCATTCGGTACGAGTACTCACCCACCTTGGTTTGCAAGAAACGATGGCAAAAAATGCCATTGAAACCACTGATTTGGTGTATTTTAATAAGTTTGGACAGCAGTTTTGGACGGAGCCTCGCGGACGTTTTGCAGGATATAAATGGCCTCAATTCTCCATTCACCGAGGTACTTTACAAATGATTTTGTGGGAGGAGGCGAAACGAGTGCTCGGTGAGGATAAGCTCATTTCAAATCACCATTTATCGCATTTTGAGCAAAATGAAGCGGAGGTAAAAGCAATTTTTATCAATCGGGAAACGGGTGAAATTATTCGCCAAGAAACGGGTGATATGCTGATTGGTGCTGACGGTATTAACTCTGTTGTTCGTCAACAATTGTACCCCAACGAAGGCCCACCTGTTTATTCCGAAAACGTACTTTATCGAGGTACGACTCGTATGAAACCATTTTTGAACGGTACTTCGATGGCGATGATTGGAAGTATGCAGCAAAAAATGGTAGTGTATCCCATTGATGCTACGCCCGACGAAAATGGAGATTATCTTATTAATTGGGTGGGAAATTTGAAAGAAGGAAAATCGAAACTCACTGCACGTGATTGGAACCGCGAAGCTGACAAAGCACGATTGGTGGAAGTTTACAAAGATTGGACGTTTGATTGGTTGGACGTTCCCGCCATGATTAACGGAGCGAAGGCAGTGTATGAGTTTCCTATGTCGGACCGTAACCCGCTCGACCGCTGGACGTTTGGACGAGTAACACTTTTGGGCGATGCAGCACACCCGATGTACCCAATCGGCTCAAACGGGGCATCGCAAGCGATTTTAGATGCTGATTATTTGATGGAATGTTTGGTCAAATTTGAAAATCCATTGGAGGCGTTTGAGGCTTACGACCAGGAGCGGGTTCCTGCCGCGGCAAAAGTGGTGCTGCAAAACCGAGCCAAAGGCCCCGACCAAATCATGGATTTGATGGAGGAACGTTTTCCACAAGGGTTTACGCCTGACGAAATTCCCCACGAAGAATTGGCAAACGTGATGGAGCATTATAAAAAAATTGCGGGCTTTGATGTGCAGACGCTCAATCAAAAGAAGTAAATGAACCGTAAAACGGCAAAACCCATAAATTTAAAACTGAAAAAGTGAATGAATGGAGGGTATGAGGGTGACTTTAAATAAGAAATCAATGATGGAATTAGAATTTGCATTTGAGTTGCGGGTAGAGGTCGCAGAAATACAGTTTATGGGCGACACCCACCGTGGCAATCGTCGTATGATTCCAATCACGGGAGGTACGTTTGAAGGACCTGCAATCAAAGGAAAGGTTCAAGCAGGAGGGTACGATTGGCAGGTAATTCGCCCTGATGGCGTGGCAGAATTGGACGCTCGTTACGTACTTCAAACCGATGATGGTGCTTTGATTACGATTGTTAATCAAGGACTTCGGCGTGGCCCTGCTGAGGTGATGAAACGACTGTCCGAAGGCAAAGATGTAGATCCGTCGGAGTATTATTTTCGCTCGATTCCTATTTTTGAAACCGCCGACCCAAAGTATGTATGGCTGTCGCAATCGGTGTTTGTCGCAACGGGGATTCGCAAGCCCGATAAAGTGCTGATTCAGGTGTATAAAATAAACTAAAGCCATTCGTGGGTCGTTTTACAAGCAATGGTATCGGTCTGACTACCGTCTGACCGTGAGCCAAGGCAGGGGACAGGGTCAGACGATAGTCAGACCCGATTGCATCCCAGACGATAGTCAGACCCGATTACATCCCAGACGATAGTCAGACTCGATTGTATCCAGAAACAGATTAACAGACAATAAACAATGATAAATAAAGTTGTAAGTGGCGCGGTTGAGGCCGTGGCCGATATACAAGATGGAGCGATACTAATGCTTGGAGGATTTGGCCTATGCGGTATTCCCGAAAACTGCATTTCAGCATTGGTAGAGAAAGGAGTGAAAGAACTGACCTGTATTTCTAACAACGCAGGAGTCGATACCTTTGGGATTGGCTTGATGCTCCAACAGCGCCAAGTCAAAAAGATGATTTCGTCGTATGTCGGTGAAAATAAAGAATTTGAACGGCAGTTGCTTTCAGGTGAGTTGGAAGTGGAACTGATTCCCCAAGGGACATTGGCCGAACGTGTACGGGCTGGAGGAGCAGGTATTCCCGCATTTTTTACCCCTGCGGGTGTTGGAACTGAGGTAGCCGAAGGAAAGGAAACGCGTGAATTTAATGGGAAAAAATACTTGCTGGAATCGTGGCTACGTGCCGATTTTTCTATTGTAAAGGCTTGGAAAGGGGATACTTCTGGAAATTTAGTCTTTAGAGGCACCGCTCGAAACTTCAACCCAATGATGGCCGCAGCGGGTAAGATTTGTATTGCCGAAGTGGAAGAATTAGTTCCTGCGGGCACTCTCGACCCCAACGAAATTCATGTACCAGGCATCTACGTTCAGCGCATTTTTGAAGGAAAAAATTACGAAAAACGCATTGAGCAGCGGACAGTAAGCAGCCCCCTAACCCCCAATGGGGGAGCTAAGGCCATTACTCCCCCATCGGGGGCTGGAGGGCTCGACAAATTTGGCATCGCCAAGCGCATTGCTAAAGAACTCCGCGATGGATATTACGTCAATTTAGGGATTGGAATACCCACCTTAGTTGCCAATTATATCCCCGAAGGTATCAACGTAGTGCTTCAATCGGAGAATGGATTGTTAGGTATTGGGCCGTTCCCGACCGAAGACAACGTGGACGCGGATCTCATCAACGCGGGCAAACAAACCGTAACGATGCAAGAGGGTTCGTCGTTGTTTAGTTCGGCCGAGAGTTTTGCCATGATTCGCGGCGAGCACGTCGATTTAACGATTTTGGGTGCCATGGAAGTGGCTGAAAATGGAGACATCGCCAACTGGAAAATCCCTGGTAAGATGGTGAAAGGCATGGGCGGTGCAATGGATTTGGTGGCATCGGCCAAAAACATCATCGTAGCCATGCAGCACGTCAACAAAGCGGGCGAGTCTAAACTTCTCAAACGCTGTACGTTGCCGCTGACGGGTATTGGCTGTGTCAAAAAAATTGTGACCGAATTGGGTGTATTTGAGGTAGTACCCGAAGGAGGCTTCAAATTATTAGAAATTGCCCCAGGCATCACCATCGAATATGTTCAGTCAGTGACAGAAGGAAAACTGATTGTGGAAGGCGATGTGCCTGTGATTGAAGTGTAACTTCACTTCACTCCCCGATACTCCAACAGACTTACCCCCACTTTTTGCTTGAAAATGGGAGTATTTTAATACGAATTTGCAGGTATTTTCATCATACTGAAAGTATGTCTATTTTTACAGTAAAATTTCAGTATAATGAAAATACTTAGACGATATTTACGTCACGGGAAGCAATGCTAATCTACTTTCGGGCGAATTGGCTACCTTGCTCAGTGGGCGCTTCATCGAGGTAGAAGTATTCCCGTTGGATTATCGAGAGTTTTTAGAGCTTAACGAAGTCGAAAATAATGAAGCTAATTTTCAAAAATTCTTGCAATTTGGTGGATTAGCGGGCCTTTTAATACTACCAGACGACGACAAAGTAAAGCGCGAATATTTGCAAAATATCTACAATTCGATTTTGTACAGAGACATTATTAAGCGCAATCAGATACGAAACGTCGCTTTTTTAGAGAATTTGGTCAATTACATCGCCGACAACGTAGGTAGTCAGCTTTCTGCCAAAAAAATCAGTGATTATCTCAAGTCACAACAAATACAAATTTTCAAGTGGCGTACTTGCTTCATGAACAAGCGACTATCGACCGAGAATTTGGCAATCTACTGCTTATCAACGATAACTACCCGAAATACGTTATTAGTCAAAATAGCTTTGCTACGACCAATACGTACAAAGGAATCCATCACCTCACGTTGCAGCAGTTTTTATTCGACTTTCGTTAATCTCAATTCACTCCTCGATATTCCAACGGGCTTATCCCCACTTTTTGCTTGAAAAATCGAGTGAAATGCTGGGGGTATTTGAAACCAAGTTCGTACGATACCTCGCTGATTGATTTGGTCGAATCAAGCACTCGTTCTTTCGCCACTTCGAGGAGTTTCAAATGAATAAATTCTAAAGCAGATTTTCCCGTTTCTTTTTTGACTAAATCACCAAAATAATTGGCCGAAAGGTGTAGCTCGTCAGCAAAGTAAGCTACATTTGGTAAACCGTCGCTCTTCAATTGCTCACTCCACAAGTAATCGTTAATCTTATGTTCAAACTGTTCAATCAGGCCATGATTGACGTGCTCGCGCGTGATAAACTGGCGATCATAAAAACGAGAACAGTATTTCAACAATAACTCTAAATTGGCTACAATCAGTTTTTTACTGTGTTTATCAATATTCTGACTGATTTCTGTGATGATATTTGTGTAGCAGTGATCCACAATTTCCCTTTCTCTGTCCGATAGGTGTAACGATTCATGTAGCTCATAACTGAAAAAGGTATATTCATGAATTTGCTTCCCCAAACTCGTCCCCTTAATGAGGTCAGGATGAAATACCAATGCCTTGCCGTAGGGTTGATGTATCTCGCCTTCGGGTTCGCTGCCCACAATCTGATTAGGCCCGATAAAAATCATTGAACCGTCAGAATAATCATACGATTTATTGCCGTACCTGAACTCACCGCAAAGCGTTTCTTTGGTGATGATGGCATAAAAATCAATACGAGCTTTGTGCCTCGGAATCATATCCGATTTATTCAAATCGACATAGTTGATGAGTGGATGCAGCGTTTTATTTTTAAAAAATTCGCTGTAGGTTTTGATGGTATCGAAGATTAACATGGGCTTTTTTTCAAAACTACCACCTTCAAACACAAATTGAAAAAGCGTCGGTGAAAATGGTAGGTAAAACTGTAAAATGTATAAAAGGAGTAAGTAGGGGCTGAAGTAATTTTGCAAAATAATTCTTCCGTATCTACTTTAACTGCCTATCAATGAAGTTTTTAAACCGACTTGTTCTTCCCAGTCTTTTTACTTTTTTAACCCAAATCGTCTCAGCTCAAACGGCTGACAGTACAAAAAATATAACCAAATTTTCGGGTTCGGTGGGCATTACCAACAATGGTTTTTCGATTATTCCTTCGTTTTCGCTCAATAGCCCAGCATTCATTACGAACCTATCTTGGCGTAAAAAACGATTGAGTTTCGAGCCAGATATTCGCTTGGTACCCAACGCCAGTAAAGGTGGTATTCTTCTTTGGCTTCGCTACAAGGTAATTGATGCTAAAAGGTTTGGTTTGAGAGTGGGCGTACACCCCGCTTTCAATTTAATTCGCCGAGAAGATACCGAACCAGGAATTACCAAAGAAATTACTGAAATGCTTCGCTTCGGAGCGTTTGAGATTGTGCCAAGTTATCAATTTAGCAAGAGATTTGGAATAAGCGCCGTGTATTTACAAGGCCATGCCTTTCAAAAGTGGGGGCCACAGTTTACCAATGTCTTGTTCCTAAATACGGCTTTGACTGATTTGGGGCTATCAAAAAATGTTCGACTCAGCCTTTTTCCATCGGCATTTTTCTTACATACCGATGGCTACACAGGAGATTATGTTATGCTAACTACAGTTCTAGCCCATAAGAAACTTCCCATTAGCCTAAGTTCTACCATTAACCAAACGATTAAAGCTGATGTGCCTGGAAACAAGGTGTTTATGTGGAACATAGGCGTGAGTTACAATTTTAGTAAAAACCTGAAAAAGTTGAATTAACGGGCTAACCTTTTGTAAAAATGATTGTGAAAAATACTTCAAGAACCATGTAAGCAACGATGAAAATGAAAAACATAACATTCTCACTTTTTGTAACAGTAATTGTCTCAATTGCTTGTAAAACCGAACAAATCACTAATCAAGTTGAACTTCCAATGACTGAGTCACTACAACCTGAAACAACCACCAATAAAATAAGCATTAAAATAGGAAACAATGCCTTTTCTGCGACCCTTACCGATACTCCTGCTGCAAAGGCTTTTGTAGCGCAATTGCCGTTGACGTTAACTATGAACGAACTCAATAACAACGAAAAATATGCTCAACTGCCCAAAAGTGTACCTACCAACGCATCAGTGCCTGCGAGTATTCAAACGGGGGATTTGATGATGTACGGGTCAAGTACGTTAGTGCTTTTTTACAAAGCGTTTTCTACCTCTTATAGTTACACTAAAATTGGTAAAATTGATGACGTCAATGGACTAGCCACAGCCCTTGGGGTGGGGGATGTGAAGGTGCGTTTTGAGGTGAAAGAATGATTGAAATCTTGTAATTTTCCCCGTTTTCAACCACTAAATCAAACAAGCTCATCGTTACTATCGTTAATATACCAAAACATGATTCTGGTTTTACTTTAAAATTAACGAACATGAAAAAGACCACACCTCTTGCTATCATTATTGTAACCCTCAGTTTATTAGGTGCTTGCACCGAAAAACAAAATGAAGACGGAAGCACTACGACCGTACCCGAGCCCGAACTTCCCGTAGCTGCGCAACCCGTTGAAACCAATCCTGCCAATACGAGCTACAAACCAGCTTTTTCGGGGCAAACTCGGGTTGGAGGAGTGAAAACCTCTACGCTATATAAAGTTACCCTTCTCACGTCTTCGCTTAGCGCGCCGTGGGGCATCACTTCGCTGCCCGATGGACGATTGTTGGTCACCGAAAAGTCAGGAAGAATGCGTATCATTACGGCTTCAGGAACGGTGAGCGCGCCTATCACGGGTATCCCAACCGTCAACGCAGGCGGGCAGGGTGGCTTGCTTGGCGTTTGCGTTTCGCCGTCGTTTGCAACCGATCGAATGGTCTATTGGGTATTCTCGGAAAATGTAACGGGGGGAACAGTCACCGCAGTAGCCAAAGGAAAATTAGCGACGGGTGAGACGGCCATTGAAAATGCAACCGTCATATACCGAGCCAGTCCTGCGGCCAACAGCACCTTGCATTACGGTGGTCGTATTTTGTTTGATAAAACGGGACATTTACTCGTCAGTACGGGCGAACGCTCCAACTTAGCTACTCGTCCGCTGTCACAATCGGTTTCGGGAGCTTTGGGGAAAATCGTTCGCATCACGACCGATGGTGGCCCTGCCTCTGGCAATCCTACATTTAATGGAACAGGTACCCTCCCTGAGTTGTTTAGCATCGGGCACCGAAACCCGCAAGGCATTGCACTGCATCCAACTACGGGAGAGTTGTGGCAAAGCGAACACGGTCCTCGGGGCGGGGATGAAATCAATCGGGTGCTGCCAGGAGCAAACTACGGTTGGCCTACCATTACGTACGGTATTGAATACGGTGGGCAAACCATTGGTTCGGGCATTCAACAACAAAATGGAATGGAACAGCCCGTTTATTATTGGGATCCTGTCATATCTCCCAGCGGGATGACTTTCTACCAAGGAAATCGCATTCCCGAATGGCAAAATAATCTTTTTGTAGCTGCGTTGAGTGGTCAACACATTGCAAGGCTGGTTATTACCAACAACAAAGTCACGGGAGAAGAGCGGCTTCTTACTTCTGAAGGACAACGGTTTCGGGACCTTGCCCAAGGAACGGATGGTGCGCTTTATGCGATTACCGACGGGGGAAGAATGTATAAAATTGATAGAGAATGATGGAATACCATCTTTGTTTATCTAAAATATAGCCTAAAACTCCCCCTTCTACAACACGTTCAATTTGCTATTTTGGTACGATGCCATCATCGCAGCATCGGCGGGAAGTTCGGTAATGAGGTAATCAATTTCGTCTAAATCGGCGATTTTCATCTTCATTACCGAATTTAATTTCTCAGAAATTGCCAAAATCGCCACCTTATCAGAGGCTTTCATCATGGCTTTCTTCACTTGCACGGTCTCCCAATCCGAATCGGTTAAACCCGTTTGTACATCAATGGCGTTGGTACCAATAATACAAAGGTCGGCTTTCATTTCTGATAGCCGATGGTGTACTTCACCACCAACCGACATTTGGCTGTAGCGTGACAATTGACCCCCAATTAAGATAATTTCAAGGTTAGGTTTATCCAGCAACTCTACAGCAGTCAGCGGGTTAACCGTCATAAACGTTGCCGAAAAATCATCGGGGATGAGCTTGACAAATTCGCGGATGGTGGTTCCGCCACCGATGATGACCAGCATTCCTTCCTTCAGTAAATTGAGCGTTTTGCGGCCAATAATTTCCTTCTGAGAATGTGCGTAGGTTTCTTTGAGATTGGAGGTATGGTGGTATGCCTTTGACATGGCGCCTCCCCGAATCTTAATGATTTCTCCCTCTTCCGAAAGCTCATTGATGTCTCTTCTAACAGTATCCTCCGAGACATTGAGTTTATCCACTAACTCATTTAATGAAATACGCGTATGGACGTTGATTTCTTTCAAAATCAGGTCCTTCCGCTCTTTTTTAAGCAGATTGACAGGCATTTTATTGCAAAAAATTAACAAACGATTGTACGATACAAAGATAAGTAAAATTCTAAATGGCTACTAAAGCTTTAACTAGAATATTGCAAAAACAGCAAAATTATTAAGTAAAAATACGCACTATGCGGGGTTTAATAAAATTTAATTGCAAATTTTGCGGTAAATAAATAATAATCTTTTAACATTGTGCAAATATTGCAAATATTTAGCGCTGTTACTACCAACACCTTGTTCTTATCAAACTGTTTTAACTCTATATGAAAAAAAATCGACTTATTAAGCAAAATCAACGCTATCTGTGGCTTTCGCTGGCAGGGTGCTTGACTTTTAGCCCTTTTTTCCCTTCTGATGCACATGGGAGAGGAAGGGTGAATTTGCAAAATGCTGCAAAATTTGCGGCTATTGGCGAGCTAAAGGGCACTGTTGTGTCCGCAAAAGATGCAATGCCTGTGGTGGGTGCTTCGGTCATTGTGAAAGGAAATCAGCGAATTGGTACAAGTACGGATGCAGAGGGTAACTTTAAATTGACCCTTCCCGAATCACTAAGTGCGACAAACGTAACAATTGTGGTGAGTTTTATTGGTTATGAACCCTACGAACTAACCCTCAGTCCTTCGCAAACGTCTGTTACGGTGCAACTAAAAGAAAGTGCGCAAGAACTTGCCGAAGTTGTCGTCACTGCTCTTGGCATTAAAAAGGACAAAAAAGCGGTGTCGTATTCAGTCACCGAAATTGCAGGGACGGGTTTTACCCAAGCGCGTGAAAACAACGTTGCCAATGCCTTGACGGGTAAAATTGCGGGGGTAAATGCGACGGGACTTTCAACGGGGCCTGGCGGGTCTAGTCGTGTGGTGATTCGTGGAAATGGCTCATTGACAGGCAATAGTCAGCCTTTGTACGTTATCAACGGGATGCCGATTGACAACAGCGTACCAGGTGGAAGCTCGCTGGTCAATGGATTAGGAACAAAAGCAGGTACCGACCGTGGGGATGGGATTGCGGCCATCAACCCCGATGATATTGAGTCGATGACGGTGCTCAAAGGCGGCGCTGCTGCGGCGCTTTATGGTTCTCGTGGTGCCAATGGGGTTATTTTGATTACTACTAAAAAAGGGAAATCTCAAAAGGGAGTGGGAGTAGAGTATAACGGAACGTTTACGATGGAAAACGTATCGGTATTCCCTGATTTTCAGTACGAATATGGCCAAGGCGATGGTGGCGTAAAACCTACAACGCTCGCTCAGGCACAGGCCACAGGTCGCCGTTCGTTTGGCTCAAAAATTGATGGTTCCACGGATTATGTAGCTGCCGACGGAAAAACGCACCCTTATGTTGCCCAAAAAAATAATTTGAAAAATTTCTACCAAACGGGCATTAACCTCACCAACTCTATTGCGCTATCTGGCGGAAACGATGCCGTTGTGTATCGTTTATCGGTGTCTGATTTGGACGCTAAAAGCGTTTTGCCATCCAATACGTATAACCGTAAATCGGCCAATTTGAGTATCTCTGCCAATTTGAGTAGCCGACTTCGTGCAGAGGCCGTGATGCAGTATAATCGCGAACAGGGCCATAACCGCCCGATTGCGGGGGATGCCCTCGGAAACCCCAACTGGATGGCTTATGAAGTGGCCAATACGGTGGATGTGCGTTGGTTGGATCCAGGCCATGATGCCAACGGAAACGAAATTTTCTGGAATGACGCAGGGATTGTGACCAACGGGTATTTCTTTATCAATAAGTTCAAACAGACCGATACCAAAGACCGCTTTATTGGACAAGCGTCGGTGTCGTACGACCTCTTAAAAAACCTCACGCTGAAGGCAACGACTACGCGCGATTTTTACAATTATAATTTTACGAGTATCATGCCAACGGGCGGACAGTATATTCCGCAAGGGCAGTATGATGGTATTAAGTCGGATGTATCAGAAACCAATAGCATGGTTACGGCATCTTACAATACCCGTTTTGGAGAATTGATTGGCTTATCGGCGTTGGCGGGAGCCAATACCCGCCAATTTGAAAACAACCAGTTCGATTTCTTTGGCCAAGGTTATACGATTCCGTATTTCTACAGTTATTCAAATTTAGCAACGTCCATTGCCACGCCTGTTGCTAGTAAAATCAAGACAAATTCGGTGTTTGGATCGGTGGATTTGGATTTGAAAAATAGCTGGTTTGTGACTTTGTCGGGGCGTCAAGACTGGTTTTCGACCTTGAGTCCTAAAAACAACCGAATTTTTTACCCAAGCGTTGGGACAAGTTTGATGCTTTCGGATATTGTTAAAATGCCCGATGCGGTGGATTTCTTAAAATTGCGGGCTTCGTGGGCGCAAGTAGGTGGTGGTGGCCCTGATCCTTACGCTATCAACCTTGCCTACAGTAGCGTGCCAAGTGCTAGTTCGGTACCGTTGCAAAACGTAAGCTCAAATTCCATCACCAATGCCGAGCTTAAACCGTTTACTTCTACCACGGCTGAGTTTGGTTTTACCACGCGTTTGTTTGGCGGACGAATCAACATTGACGCGGCTGTTTACAACAAAAAATCAACCAATGACATCGTAAGTGTGCCTATTTCGGGGGCTTCGGGTTATACGAGTGCCATTTTAAATTCGGGGGAGTTGAGCAACAAAGGGGTTGAGTTATTGATTGAAGGAACTCCTATCAAAACAACCGACTTTTCGTGGAATTCAAGCTTCAATTTTGCGTATAACAAAAGTGAAGTCTTAAAATTGGCTGACGGAATTTCGACCTTTTCCATCGGAAACTCAGCCAATGGAAATGCGTTTATCAACAACCAAGTAGGAATGCCTTTTGGTGGAATTTACGGTTATCGCATGAAGAAGGATGCCGCAGGAAACATCATTTATGATACCAATTCTAACCTTCCGTTGCAAACCGACAACAATCAGTACTTAGGAAATGGCGTACATCCTTATACGATGGGATTAAATAACACTTTTAAGTACAAAAACTTTACGTTCGATGCCTTGGTGGATGGAAAATTTGGCGGGAGTATTTTCTCTGTAATGGAAGTGTATGCTACGCGTTTGGGATTGATGAAATCGACGCTGCCAGGACGCGAAAACGGGTTGTTGTTGACGGGGGTAACGGCCAAAGGAGACGCCTATTCTTATACCGTGCCTGTTGCCAATCTACGTAGTGCTTACTACAACAACTTAAACCGCTACACCGAGCTGTTTGTCCACGATGCAAGCTTTGTGAAGCTACGTCAAATCATCGTATCGTACAACTTGCCTGCGGGGCTGCTGAAAGCAGTGGGCGTAAAATCGGCAAGCGTGTCGTTGGTGGGTCGTAACTTGTTGATTCTCTTCAAAAAGACCGACAATTTTGATCCCGAACAAGGATTGACCAATGGTTCTGCTCAAGGGATTGAGTCGATTGGTTTGCCACGTACACGCTCGTACGGGATTAACTTGAACCTGAAATTTTAACCCAAGCACAAGAAAATGAAACAGTTATTGTCAAGATATAAACTTCCCGTTTTTGCATTGAGTAGCATGGCTATCCTTGCCTCGTGCGATAAAGATTTTGTTGAAATCAACACCAACCCTAATGCGGTTTCGGTACCGACAACCCCTTACATTTTTAGCAAGGCCATCTACGACGGTGCTGCCAACAGCGGAAACAAAGGCAGTTTGTTGTTTGGACTGATGCAATATACCACCAGCTACAACGACGTAGAGGGCTTCGGCTCGAAATATACCGCGTCGCAAGTAAATGCCACGGGTGGTGTTTTTTCCAATTCTTACCCTACTCAAATCAATCAAATCGGAGAGGTCATCAAAGCAGTGAAAGATGACCCCTCCAAAGTAAACCTTTACGCCGCAGCGCGTATTTGGCGCGTGTTTTGTTATAGTCGCCTGACGGATTTATACGGTGATATTCCGTATTCAGAAGCAGCACAGGGATACAATCTTTCGATATTTCAGCCCAAATACGACGCTCAAAGTGCGATTTATGCCGATATGTTGAAGGAGTTGGAAACGGCGGCGAATTCGTTTGATGCCTCAAACACCACGACTTTCGGTAATTCAGATTTGATTTATCACGGCAATAGTACGAAATGGAAAAAATTTGCCTACTCACTCATGCTACGTTTGGGAATGCGTTTGTCGAAAGTGGACGCGGCTGCGTCTCAGAACTGGGTGACAAAAGCCATCGCGGGCGGAGTTATTCGTGACTATGCCGACATTGCCAAGGTAAGCTATTTGGCTTCAGGACAAAATATCAACAAAAACCCAATTGCGTGGCAGTTGTTGAACGACAATTACCTTCGTGCTGACGGAACAAACAATACTGAAGGCGGAAAATACCAAGATGTGTTTATTAACTCATTGAAAACCAACAAAGACCCGCGTTTAGGGGTGTTGTCGGTGGTGTATGTCAATGGAGTGGCAAGTTCGGATGAGAGCATTCAAAAAGGACTACCTGCGACCATCAACGGTACCAAACCTTCCGACTTTATAACCTACTCAGAACCCAAACAAACTACCGTACTTAAAGTAGATGCGCCTTTGTTGCTCTTCACGGTGGCAGAGTCCAACTTCTTGTTGGCGGAGGCAGCCATCAAAGGTTGGTACAAAACCGAAACGGCTTCTGCTTTGTACGAAACAGGTATTCGTGCCGCCATGCAGCAGTGGGATTTAATCAGTGGCGTCACCAACGTCATCGACAAAGCCCGCATTGATAGCTATATCACAGCCCATGCGTTGAAAACGTCGGGAACGGTGGCCGAGCAAACCGAACAAATTTATTACCAGTTTTGGGCAGGTATTTTTCCTGATGCTCAGGAGGTTTACAACAACTACCGTCGTACTGGCTACCCTGCGTTGGTGCCAAACGTATATCCTGGAAACGCCACGGGTGGAAAAATTTTCCGTCGTTTCTTGTACCCAGTTTTAGAACAAACCCTCAACCGAGCTTCGTACAATGAAGCCGTTCAACGCCAAGGAGCGGACGATTTGTTGACACGCGTTTGGTGGGATAAGCAATAATTCACAAAAGTAATCAACAACATGACAGTGATTGAAACATTGAGCCCCGAAGAGGCGTTTGCAGCCCTCGAATTATCGTTACCTCCTGCACCCGCACCGCTTGGGGTCTATAAGCCTTATTTGATTGATGGGAAGTACTTGTTTCTCTCGGGGCACGGGCCAGTACAAGACGATAAAAGCTTGATAATTGGGCGAGTAGGCGAGGAGTTAGACATAGAGCAAGCCAAGTTAGCGGCCCGTCAAGTGGGGCTTACCATGCTTTCAACCATCAAAACCCACGTAGGTTCGTTGGACCGAGTAAAGCGGGTAATGAAAGTATTAGGAATGGTGAATTGCACGTCCGATTTTTTGCGCCATCCGTACGTCATCAATGGATGCAGTGAGTTATTTGCCCAAGTGTGGGGCACTGAAAATGGCATTGGCGTAAGGAGCGCGGTTGGAATGGGCACGTTACCCGACAACATTCCCGTAGAAATTGAAGCAATGTTTGAATTATACGAATAGCCGACAAGCAAAACGCCTTCACGTAACCCCGATTTATTTCCCTTGTAGGAGTCTGACTCTTGCAAGGGTTTTTTTAGGTATATAGAGTTAATTTATTCATTATACTGAATGTTTTTTTATTAATTTTGTCATTATACTGAAGAAATTAACAAAAATGGATATTGATAGGACAATTGAAAAAACGTTGATTGAGCGGCTTATTCCCAATCATATGGGAGTTATCCTGAGCTTTGGAACTTGCCGTTTATTACAGCGTAAAATCAGCTTTTACCCATCATTTGCCGCTTTCTTAATTTGCTAAGAAACTCGGGTGTAATTCCCAAATACGACGCAATGTACTGCTGTGGCACGCGGTTGGGAAGGGTTGGATAGCGTTTCAAAAATTCCTCTAATTGCTCCATGGCCGAATAAGAGACTGTGCGGAGCAACCGGGCTTGAATAACGGCCAAGTGACGTTGAATCATCAGGCGAAACATACGTTCGAGTTTAGGGACGCGTCGGAGCAATTCGTCTTTAGATTCCCGAGATAGTACCAATAGCTCACAGTCTTCGAGCGTCTCAATCGTCATCCTGCTGGGAGTTTGGTGTTCAAAACTACTAATATCGCTCACCCACCAATCTTCAACGGCAAATTCAAGGGTGAGTTCAGTGCCGTCTTTGTCAGTAAAATATTCTCGAATGCAACCTTTAATGACGTAGGCTTCAAAATGGCAGACATCGCCCGCTTGCAGCAGCACCGTTTTTTTGGGAAAAGTTTTCCATTTCAAACAGTCGGCGACTACTTGCGTTTCTTCTTCCGTAAGTTGGACAAAGCGAGAAATATATTGTTGGAGTTGAGCGTGCATTTTTACTTTTAGTATCAGTACAAAAATTGGTGTCACAGAGTTGCACTGAGTTAGCCCAGAGTTTGACAGGGGAAAAACTTTGAGTAACTCTGTGAAAACCTCTGCGGTACTTTGTGTTATAAAAAAGTGGATGGAATAAAACTTCTTGTTCCAGTTCAATTTTTATTTGATTTATAACCCCGACTTTTGCGCATCGTTTTTAAAATCAACGCAAAAATAACATACTATGGCTTTTTTACCTTCTCCGCAGCGTTACGACGCCATGGAATACCGCCGATGCGGCAAAAGTGGCATTAAACTTCCTGCCCTTTCGTTGGGCTTGTGGCACAATTTTGGGGGAATCGACCAGTTCGAAAATGCTCGAAACATGATCACGATGGCGTTTGATAAAGGCATTACCCATTTTGATTTGGCCAACAATTATGGACCGCCTGCGGGATCGGCCGAGGAAACCTTTGGTCGCATTTTGAAAAAAGACCTGCTGCCTTACCGCGACGAAATGATTGTCACCACCAAAGCAGGCTATTATATGTGGCAAGGCCCATACGGCGAATGGGGTTCTAAAAAATACTTGGTATCGAGCCTCGACCAAAGCCTGAAACGCATGGGCTTAGACTACGTGGATATTTTTTATCACCACCGCCCCGACCCCGAAACGCCTTTAGAAGAAACCATGGCAGCCTTGGATTTGATTGTTCGCCAGGGGAAAGCGCTTTATGTGGGTATCTCAAATTACAACGCCGCCGAAACCGAAAGGGCCGTAAAGATGTTACGGGAAATGGGTACACCTTGCTTGGTGCACCAGCCGAAATATTCGATGTTTGAACGCTGGGTGGAAGGTGGCCTCCTCGATGTGTTGGAACAAAACGGCGCAGGGTGCGTTGCGTTTTCGCCATTGGCACAAGGGTTGTTGTCCAATAAGTACTTAAAGGGCATTCCGTCTGACTCAAGAGCGGCGTCGGGACGCGGAAATGGGGCGTTGGAAAGTGGCCGTATCACTGAAGAGAAACTTAATCAAGTACTTCAATTGAACGAAATTGCCCAACAAAGAGGGCAAAACTTAGCCCAAATGGCGTTGGCGTGGATACTGAAAGACCCGCGTATTACGTCGGTTATTTTGGGGGTAAGTAAACCAGAGCAACTCACAGATTCGTTGAAATGCCTTGAAAATAAGGAGTTTTCAGCGGAAGAATTACAGAAAATTAATCAGATTTTAGGCTAATATTTAATAGAACACAGATAGAACGGATAAAACAGATTTTGGCGGATTTTAATCGCTGATTATCAGTTCAATCAGTGTTCTAATTTTAACTTTTTAAACAAAAGACAAACGATTCTAAAATGAAAAAAACAGCACTTTTTTCGATGGTATTTGGCTCATTGGCGTACGCTTCGTGGGGTCAAACTGAACCAGTTGAAACAAAAGCTCCCAATTCGACCTACAAATCGGCCTTTGCTGGACAAACCCGAATTGGCGGCGTAAAAACCCAAACACCGTACGAATTTAAGGTTCTCTCGGAAGGCTTGACGTTTCCTTGGGGCGTAAAAAGCTTGCCAGACGGACGTTTGATTATTACCGAAAAAGCGGGGAATTTACGTATCGCCAAAGCCAACGGCGAATTGAGTAAGCCCATTACGGGGCTTCCTGCCGTAAATACCAGTGGTCAGGGTGGACTTTTGGGAATTACCATCGACCCTAATTTTGACAAAAACCGAATGATATATTGGACGTTCGCCGAAAATTTTGACGGTGGAACGCTTACTTCGGTAGCGAAAGGAAAACTTTCGGCCGATGAGACAAAGATTGAAGGTGCGACGGTCATTTACCGTGCCACGCCTGCCCACAAGGGAAATCTTCACTACGGAGGTCGTATTTTGTTTGATAAAAAAGGCGATTTGTTTGTGAGTACAGGCGAGCGCTCGGATATGGTAACCCGCCCTCAAGCGCAACAATTGAACTCTAGTTTAGGAAAAATTGTCCACATCACTACCGATGGAAAACCCGTTGCCAATGGGCCATTTGCCAGCACAGCGGGAGCCAAACCAGAGTTGTATTCGTACGGACACCGCAACGTGCAAGGGCTTACATTTAACCCTGTTTCGGGCGATTTATGGTCGAATGAATTTGGCCCAAGAGGCGGCGACGAAATCAACCGCGTGCAATCGGGTAAAAACTACGGTTGGCCTGTGATTACTTACGGAATCGAATACAGTGGCAAACAGATTGGGGAGGTGATTCAGCAAAAAGAAGGTATGGAGCAACCTGTTTATTATTGGGATCCATCGGTATCACCAAGCGGAATGACGTTTTACAGTGGAGACATGATGCCTGAGTGGAAAAACAACTTGTTTGTGGGGTGTTTGAGCGGGATGCACATTGCGCGTTTGGTGATTGAAAACAACAAAGTGGTAGGCGAAGAGCGTCTTCTTTCGCAAGAATACCAACGTTTCCGCGACGTAACACAAGGCAAAGACGGGGCTATCTACGCCGTGACTGACCAAGGTCGTTTGTACCGTATTTTTAAGAAATAATTTCTTGCTTTTTTGTGCAACCATATTAGGACAAATAAGGGATTATAAAAGACTCTATATGTTCTTATATGGTTGCTAAATTAGAAAAAGATTGATATTGCATACTAATGCCTGCATTTTTCCTATTTTAATTTCTTTTTATTGTTCAATTTTGTGTTGAAATAAATCAATTCAAAGCTGAATAATGATTGACTTCCCTTCTCCCTCAGAACTTCTAAAAATAAGCGTCGTAGAAAGTACACTTTTGGTAGGACTCAACCGACCCGAAAAACGTAATGCTTTTAACGATGCTCTGCTGCTAGACCTAGAAAAAGTGATGGATGCCATTCCTGCGTCTATTAGGTGCATGGTTATTTACGGCGAAGGAAAACATTTTTCCGCAGGACTTGATTTATCCGAACTCAAAGAACGCAACGCATCCCAAGGGGTGTACCATTCCCGAATGTGGCATCGGGTATTGGACAAAGTGCAATTTGGGGCTGTGCCCGTGATTGCAGCCTTACATGGGGCGGTCGTGGGCGGAGGTTTGGAACTTGCGAGTGCCTGTCACTTACGAGTTGCGGATGCTACCACCATGTATGCCTTGCCCGAAGGACAGCGGGGAATATTTGTCGGTGGAGGCGCTTCGGTGCGTGTACCCAAGTTGATTGGCCTGGCACGTATGACCGATATGATGCTCACAGGGCGTGTATATTCTGCCGAAGAAGGTGAGCGAATTGGACTTGCTCAATATTTAGTAGAAACAGGAAAAAGCCTAGAAAAAGCCCTTGAATTGGCAGAAAAAGTCGCTTCTAACGCAGGAATGACCAATTTTGCCTTGGTACAGGTGCTGCCAAGAATTGTGGATGCTTCGCCAGAACAAGGGTTGCTGATGGAATCACTGATGGCCGCCATTGCCCAGAGTGCCCCCGAAGCCAAAGAAAGATTGCGCGATTTTTTGGAAGGACGAGCTAAAAAAGTGGGGGAATGATGCAGTTTAAAAACGTCCATTTTGGCCCCAATCAAACTCGAAAAAACGTTTATTCAGACGGCATTGTTGAGTTTGAACTTTTGGCTCCTTTAGAAGAATATCCTGTAAAACTAACGGAGAAACTGCGCTATTGGGCGATAGAAAAGCCTGAATCTGTCTTCATTGCAAGGCGAAATGAAGACGGAGTTTGGGTGAAATTAACCTATGCCGAAACCCTCCAAAAAGTAGAGCGTATTGCGCAGTATTTACTGAATTTAGAGCTGTCGGAAGAAAGAACCTTGGTGATTTTGTCCGAAAACAGCCTTGAACATGCACTTTTAGCCTTGTCCGCCGTACACGTGGGAATCCCTTATTCGCCGATTTCTCCCCCTTATTCGTTGGTGTCAGATGATTTTGGAAAGCTCCGTCATACGCTCCAATTGATGACCCCAGGGCTGATTTTTGCTCAAAACGGACGAATTTATGCCAAAGCCTTGGAGTGGGCAGAGGCTCTTTTTCCTGAGGCTACTTTTGTAACCGTCGATGGAAGCAAAGGAGTTGATTTTGCACAGATACTTTCTGTTGAACCAACTTTGCAGGTGCAGCAAGCGTTTGAGAAAGTTGATGCCGATACCGTTGCCAAAGTGCTTTTTACCTCAGGCTCAACGGGCTTGCCCAAAGGGGTGATTAATACCCAACGAATGTGGTGTGCTAATTTACAGCAGATAACGCAGGCATTTCCTTTTTTGAAAACCGAGCCGCCCGTGTTTATTGATTGGCTACCTTGGAATCATACGTTTGGAGGAAATCATAATTTTGGATTGGCTCTTTACAACGGAGGGACGCTGTATATCGACGAAGGAAAGCCAACGCCCCAAGGCATTGAAACGACAGTTCAAAACCTCCGCGAGATTTCTCCAACGGCTTATTTCAACGTGCCAAAAGGGTTTGAGATGTTGATTCCGTATTTTGATCGTGAGCCTCAGCTTCGAGCGACCTTTTTTAAGAAGTTACAAATTCTGTTTTACGCAGGGGCTTCGCTGGCGCAGCCTGTTTGGAACCGTTGGGAGGAATTAGCCGTCGAAAACACGGGTGAAATAGTACCTATCATTACGGGGTTGGGCTGTACGGAATCGGGACCTTCGGCGATGTTTGCCAATTGGGGAGGAAGTTTTTCGGGTTTGTTGGGCGTTCCTGTCGCAGGGATGAAAGTGAAACTAGTACCCGATGGCGACAAACTAGAGGCACGTTACAAAGCTCCCAACGTAACCCCTGGGTATTGGCGAAATCCCGAAGTGACGGCGATGTCTTTTGACGAAGAAGGGTATTACAAAACGGGGGATGGTGTCAAATTTTTAGATGAAAATAACCCCGATAAAGGACTCATTTTTGACGGACGTATCGGTGAAGATTTCAAGCTCTCGACAGGAACATGGGTGAATGTAGGTGTTTTAAAAGCAAAAGTGTTGACGGCAGGCTCGCCCATTGTGCAAGATGTGGTTTTGACGGGGTTAAATCGAGAATATGTTGGAGCGATTTTGTTTTTAAATCCAGAGGCTTGTCGTGGGTTAGCGGGCTTATCGCCAACGTCTAACAATGAAGAGGCTTTTAATCATGTGAGTGTTCGGAATTATTTGGATGAAATGCTCGTACGGCTTGAACATCAAGCGACGGGTAGTGCTAGTCGCGTAGTAAAGTACATCATCGCCATTGATCCACCCTCGATTGATTTGGGTGAAATCACCGATAAAGGTTCATTGAATCAACGCGCAGTTTTGAAATATCGAGCTAACTTGGTGGAAAAATTGTATCAGTCATAAAGGTTAATAAAGAAGTTGGTCTTTTATTGAATTTTGGGAAAAAGCCTGAATTTAGAAGGAAGGTTTTTGAAAATTCTAGAAAGAAATTGAAACGAACTGATAATTGAAATAAGGATAAGAATCTGTGCATATCTGCGTTTCGTAAGAATCCGCGTTATCCGCGTTCCAAAAAATTGTATAACCATGAACATACAACAAAAAACTTTTCTCGTAACAGGTGGAGCTTCGGGCCTTGGGCTGGCAACGGCCAAAATGATTGTCGAAAACGGTGGAAATGCCGTTTTACTAGATGTCAACGAAGAAGCAGGACAGAAGGCACAAGAACAACTAGGTGTCAATGCTCGCTTTGTGAAAACCGATGTTAGTAACGAGGAACAGGTACAAGCGGCCATTGCATTGGCTATCACGACTTTCGGAAGTATTAATGGAGTAGCCAACTGCGCGGGGATTGGCCCAGCTCAGCGGGTCGTAGGAAAAAACGGGCCACATACACTTGATCTATTTTCAAAAGTTATTCAAATCAACCTAGTTGGCACCTTCAATGTCATCCGATTGGCGGCGGCGGCGATGCAACAAAACGAACCTGGCGAAAGCGGCGAGCGGGGAGTCATCATCAATACGGCTTCTGTCGCTGCTTTTGACGGGCAAATCGGGCAAGCAGCGTATTCGGCTTCTAAGGGTGGCATTGTCGGAATGACCTTGCCCATTGCTCGTGAGTTGGCCAAGATGGGTATTCGCGTGATGACCATTGCGCCTGGCATCTTTGAAACGCCACTGTTGATGGGAATGCCCGACGACGTAAAGGCCTCCTTGGGGCAACAAGTACCATTCCCGTCGAGGTTGGGACAGCCGCATGAGTATGCTGCTTTGGCAAAACACATTATTGAAAATCAAATGCTTAACGGAGAGGTAATTCGCCTCGACGGTGCCATTCGTATGGCTGCAAAATAACAAGCCCCCTAACCCCCAATGGGGGCTATTTTTAACAAAAAACTCCCCCATTGGGGGCGGGGGGCTATACAACTATGAACCCTCCTTTCAGAGCCGATCACGTCGGTAGTTTGTTGCGTACGCCAGCAGTTAAAGAAAACCGCTTAAAGTGGAAAAAAGGCGAAATCTCGGCCGAGGAACTCCGTGCTATTGAAGATGCAGGAATTGCTGAAACGGTAAAAAAATTGGAAGCTACGGGGATGAAAGCCATCACTGACGGCGAGTTTCGTCGGGATTATTTTCACCTCGATTTTTTGAAAGAACTGGACGGTGTTACCGTAACGGGTGGAATTGAAGCCAATCCTAACGCTAAAGTAGCCGAAGATGGTTTTACCCCACCAAAATTGAGTGTGACGGGCAAATTAAAGCATGTGAGAGACATTCAAGTAGCGGATTTTAACTACCTCAAATCGGTCGTAAGCCAGACGCCCAAAGTTTCAATCCCTTCACCAACGATGGTGCATTTTAGGGGAGGTCGCAAGTCCATCGACATCAATTCGTACCCAGATATGGACGAATTTTTTCACGATTTGGCGGCGGCCTATCGCCAAGAAATTGATCATTTGTATAAAGCAGGTTTGCGGTATTTGCAGTTGGATGATACCAACTTGGCTTACCTCTGCGACCCTAAAATGCGGGCAGCGGCCGTTGAGCGTGGTGAAGACCCCAATGAATTGCCCCGTACTTATGCGGCTTTGATTAATTCGGTCATTGATGGACGTCCCAAAGACCTGACGGTGGGTATTCACCTTTGTCGAGGCAATTATCGCAGTACATGGTTTGCCGAAGGGGGCTATGAGCCTGTAGCCGATATTTTATTTAATAGTATCAACGTGGACGCCTATTTCTTGGAGTACGACGACGAACGTTCGGGCGATTTTGCCCCGTTGCGTTTTGTTCCCAAAGATAAAATGGTGGTGCTCGGCATTATTTCTTCCAAAGTAAAAGCCTTGGAAAGCATTGATGACCTAGCCAAACGCATCGACGAAGCGGCGCAGTACATGCCGTTGGAGCAGATGTGCGTGAGTCCACAGTGTGGTTTTTCATCGACCCACCACGGCAACGACATGACCCACGACGACCAATGGCGTAAAATGGAGTTGGTCGTAAATACGGCTATTAAAGTGTGGGGAACGGCCTAAAGGCGTCAGAGACGCGAATCCAGTGTGTCCCCCAATTTGAATTGGGGGACAGCGCTGAGTTTTAGATGATATAAACCTAAATTAAAAAAATCCCCATTGGGGGCTAGGGCGGTTTGCCGCTGCGAGGTTGATATGATAGATATTCAGAAAGTAATCGCTATTGATGTACACACACACGCCGAAGTGTCGTGTTGTCAGCCGCATGATGACTATCGACCCGAGTTGGACGAGGCATTTGCGAAGTATTTTAAGTCAGACAAACGTCCGACGATTCAAGAAACGGCCGATTTTTATCGGGAGAATAACCTGGCGTTTGTGATGTTTACGGTTGACTCAGAGCATAATGTGGGCAAACGGCGAATTCCAAATGTTGAGGTGGCTGAAGCCGCACTCAAAAACGATGACGTGATGATTGCCTTTGCGAGCATTGACCCGCACAAAGGCCGTATGGGCGCCCGCGAAGCCCGCGATTTAATTGAAAATTATGGCGTCAAAGGCTTTAAATTTCACCCTACGGTACAGGGTTTTTACCCGCAAGATAAAATGGCGTACCATTTGTACGAAGTGATTGCCGAATATAAACTTCCCATGCTTTTTCACAGCGGCCATTCTGGTTTTGGAAGTGGCGTAAGAGGCGGTGGTGGCTTGCGACTGGAGTATTCCAACCCCATGCACCTCGACGACGTGGCCATTGATTTTCCTGATTGCCCCATCATCATTGCGCACCCAAGTTGGCCTTGGCAAGATGAAGCCTTGTCGGTGGCCATGCACAAGCCCAATGTCTATATTGATTTGAGTGGCTGGTCGCCCAAATATTTCCCCAAACAACTCATTCAGTACGCCAATACCTTGTTGAAAGACCGAATGTTGTTTGGAACAGATTTTCCGTTGATTACGCCCGAACGTTGGATGAAAGACTTTGTGGATGCGGGTTTTAAAGAAGAAGTAAAGCCGTTGATTCTCAAAGAAAATGCAATAAAAATGCTGGGGTTATTATCAAATAGGCTGGACACAGAGTAGCACAAAGTTTGCGTCTCAAAAACTATTTACCAAAATGAAAAAACTATTACTTCCCTTCATATTTCTTTTATCAGGAGTTTTGGGGGCTCAAAATATCTCCAAAATCGACTCAGGTGCCATCGACGGTGCGCGTTACCGTATTCTTTTTCCTGAAAATTGGAAAGGAAAACTCGTCATGTACGCCCATGGCTACGAATTTATGGGCACAAAACCTCGCCAAAGTCAAGACCCTGCTTGGCCCAAGCGAATGACTCCTTTTTTAGAACGTGGCTATGCGGTAGCGGCTTCTGATTATAAAATTCAGGGGTTGGCTTTGGCGCAAGGGGTGGACGATACCGAAGCTTTGCGTCAGTATTTTGTCAAAAACTACGGTCAGCCTGACTCGACCTTTATGGCGGGGCATTCGATGGGGGGAGGAATTACGTTAGCGACCCTCGAAAATTTTGGCCAAAACTACCAAGGGGGGCTTCCCATGTGCCCGTTGGCGGGAAGAATTTACCTCCAAACCCGCAAAGAATTTGACATGTTTGCTACGTTCAATGGCCTTTTTCCTGGCATTGCGACCTCATTGAACGAAATTTTTGATGTCTCAAAACCGAAGGAGCCGATGCCTATGTTTGCGGCATTTCGGAAAGCAGCCATAATGAAAAAAGCCATTTTCGCTAAGGATTCATTGCTTGCTGTGGAATTTGCCAAACACTTTGACATGAAGCCCGACGACCTTGCC
Source organism: Runella sp. R0.1_18 (assembly GCF_057652155.1). Taxonomy (NCBI): domain Bacteria; kingdom Pseudomonadati; phylum Bacteroidota; class Cytophagia; order Cytophagales; family Spirosomataceae; genus Runella; species Runella sp. R0.1_18. The sequence goes on along the minus strand of NZ_JBYFCK010000014.1, from coordinate 132,470 downwards.
TTTGCTTTGGCGTTTGGTGAAGGAGTTTTGCGTGACGTTGCTCAAAAAGCAGGCGGAAACCCGTACGACAATACGAATACCGTTTATGGCCGTTTTCCTAATGCGTTAGAAGTTAATCAAAAAGCCGAACGATTAGCCGCTACCGTTAGTCAGAATACGTTATTTGAAAAATACGACCGAACGGGCAACATCAACAAACCTGCGTTGGCGTTGCATACCATGTACGATCAATTAATCCCTGCTGATTTGGCGATTGTGAGCTATGAAAATATGCTTCAAAAGCAAGGGAAACAGGCTTATTTTACCGTAAAATATACCAATGGACAAGGTCACTGCAATTTTACTGACAAACAAACAGGACTGGCGTTTGACGAGTTACGGGCTTGGGTGAAATCAGGTCAAAAAGCAAAAGCTGGCTTTGTAGAATAGGTTACTCAGCCGCTTGCCTCAATAAAAGAATATATGAACCCAAATCAGGAACTTTCATTGCGCCCTATGTCCTCTTTTCAGTGGCTCATGGTGGCGATTTGTTTTATTTTAAATTTCAATGATGGCATCGACGTACTGATTGTCTCCTTTTCCAGTACTGAAATTATCAAGGAATGGGGACTTTCCAAGGTCGAAATGGGGTATATCTTTAGCGCGGGTTTGGCAGGGATGACGTTGGGTTGTTTTTTGATTGCTCCTTTGGCCGATAAACACGGGCGCCGTCTGATTTTTCTCCTTTCGGTAGGGATGATTACGATTGGTATGTTTGGGGTGGGGCTGGGTCATCAATATGGCCTTATGCTCTTGTTTCGATTCATAACGGGGCTGGGCATTGGAGGGATTTTACCCACCATGGCGGCTACGGCTGCTGAGTTTTCCAACCAAAAATACCGTGATTTTAACGTAGGATTGGTGCAAGCAGGATGGCCCATTGGGGCAATTCTGACGGGGCTTTTTTGTGCAAAATACATTCCAGTTTACGGCTGGCATACAGCTTTTTTGGTGGCAGGTATTATTTCATTGCTGATGTGGGTATTGGTGTATTTTTACATGACCGACTCCATTGACTACATGCTCCAAAATCCATCTAAGGACACGTTACCTTCCGTTAATCAACTGCTGAAACGAATGCGGCTTCCGAACTTAGAAGCGCTGCCTGTTGTCGTCAAAAATCAAGAAAACGTGGGAGTAAAAGCGTTGTTTTTGCCTCATTATAAGGATAGTACCATAAAAGTGTGGGTGGCGGCATTCTTTGGTTTTCTAACACTTTATACCCTGATGAGTTGGGTGCCAACCATCGCCAAAGATTCGGGTTTACCGTTTGAATTGGCGACTTGGGTGGGAATTATGCTCAACATTGGGGCTGCTTTTGGGTCGGCCTCCGTGGGTGGAATTGGTAGCCGTTTGGGACTTCGTCAAACCATTCTGATGTTTATGTTAATTGCTTTTGCGGTAATGCAAGTCTATGCGTTTTCAACCCTTACAACGGGGTTGGTTTTTGGTTTGGTACTCCTGATTGGCTTTTTTGTGCAAGGAGGTTTTAATGGTATTTGGCCAACGCTATCCCGCCTCTACGACACCCACCTCCGCGCCACAGGTGTCGGATATACCGTTGGAATAGGTCGAGTAGGGGCAATTTTAGGGCCACTTCTTTTTGGCTATTTTTCCGACGCTGGCATGAGCATTAATGCTTTGTTTGTAGCGTTCTCTGTTCCATTATTGGTCATGGGAGCTTGTATTTGGGCCATAAAGTCAGATAAATTAAAGTAATGAAAGCAGCATTTTTAGAAGAACCGAGAAAGATTGTACATCGGGCTATTGATACTCCTGAGCCCAAAGCGGGAGAGGTTCGGATAAAACTCACCAATGTAGGCATTTGCGGATCGGATGTTCACTTGTTTTTAGGGCACCGAAAGCTAACAAAACCCACCGTCATCGGTCACGAAGGGTTGGGCGTGATTGATAAGTTGGGGGAAGGCGTCGTTGGCCGAAAAATAGGAGAGCGCGTAGTGGTAGAGCCCAATATTCCCTGTCATCGGTGTGGTTTCTGTCAAAGTGGGCGAGGGTATATTTGTTCCAATAAACGCGTAGTGGGTTTGCTTGAAAACGGTTGTTTTGCCGAATATGTGTGCATTCCTTCAGACTTTGCGTGGGCTGTTCCCGACGATATTTCTGACCTTGACGCCGTTTGTATCGAACCCATGGCTGTGGGTGTTCATGCCCTTTTTACCGCTTCAGCCAAACCTGGCGATGCCATTGCAATCATCGGGCTTGGGGCGATTGGCTTACTGCTTAGTCATTTAGCAATTCGATTGGGTTATCGGGTTTTTGTTACTGAAATTAACCCGCAAAAATTACAAAAAGCTACGCAAGAAGGGGCAATTTCTGCCAATGGTGATGCCGAAATGTTGTTTTCTACATGGACTGACAATGAGGTAGTTGCGGTGTTTGAATGTGCGGGTTCGGCTGCTACAGCAACGTTGGCAGCGTCGGCGGCACCGCGTGGTTCGGAAATGATATTGGTGGGGCTGTCAGAACGCCCTGCGGAGTTTACGCCCTTACGGATAGCGCGCGAAGGAATTACGTTTGTACCCTCGATTATCTACCATCATCCTACTGATTTTAAACGAACAATCAGATTGATACAACGAAAAGTGGTTACTCCCAGCAACATTATATCAAGTTTTGTTCCGTTGGATGGACTCCAAACAGCTTTGGAAAAAGCTGCGAGCGGGGACGAAAGCAAGATTGTCGTGACCGTGTGACAGGGCTGAGGGGTGCTCACAACCCGATTCTTTGTGCAAAGGTTTTTCAAAACCCGATTCTTTGTGCAAAGGGTTTCTCAAAACCCGACTTTTTAGTAGAATAGACTCGTCGAGTCAATTGCCCCATCTGCCGATTCATCCCCCCAAATCATGGATTTACCAATTATAGAATTGTGCTTTTTGGAGAATATAAATTATCATTGTATCGAAATGATACATTCAAATTGACCTAACAACAATGAATAAAATTACCCTTTCAGGTTGCTTATTTTTAGGCATCATTACCACCACTTTTGCCCAACAAAAATGGTCGGAAACTTCTCAAGTTGGCTTTACCCTTGTTCAAAATCAGGGAGGTAAATCACTGGGCTATGCTCCTGTATCGGGAGTGAAACTTTTGACGGTTGATGGTTTGGCTTTCAAAGACTTAAACAAAAACGGAAAACTCGATAAGTACGAAGATTGGCGTTTGTCGGACGATGCCCGCGCCAAGGATTTAGCCTCAAAATTGACCGTGGAGCAAATTGCAGGACTGATGCTGTATTCTTCGCATCAGTCGATACCTGCCCGTGCTGGCGGGTATTTTTCGGGGACTTACAACGGAAAGCCATTTAAAGCGGGCGAAACTGACCCAACTGACCTGACTGACCAGCAAAAGAAATTTTTGGCCGACGATAACCTCCGACACGTATTGATTACGACCGTCCAAAGTCCTGAAATTGCAGCAAAATGGAACAACAAAATGCAGGCGTTTTGCGAAGGTGTTGGACTGGGGATTCCTGCCAATAACAGCTCTGACCCAAGGCACAATACCCGTTCGCGCGCTGAGTACGATGCGGCATCGGGAGGAGAAATTTCGATGTGGCCTAGTTCGTTAGGAATGGCGGCTACGTTTGATCCGATGTTGGTTGAAAAATTTGGTAAAATTGCGGCGGCCGAATACCGTGCTTTGGGCATTACCACTGCCCTTTCACCGCAAGTCGATATTGCTACCGAGCCTCGCTGGTCGCGTTTCAACGGTACTTTTGGAGAAAGTCCTTTACTTTCTGCTGCTTTGGGACAAGCGTACTGCGAAGGTTTTCAGTCGGCTGATTGGGGCTTGATGAGCGTTAATGCCATGGTAAAACACTGGCCAGGAGGAGGTTCGGGTGAAGCAGGCCGCGATGCACACTACGCCAATGGAAAATTTGCGGTGTATCCTGGTAATAACTTCGACGCTCATTTGATACCGTTTACGGAGGGAGCGTTTAAGTTGAAGGGAAAAACCAAAATGGCGTCGGCGGTGATGCCTTACTACACCATTTCGTGGAACCAAGACAAGAAAAATCACGAAAACGTGGCCAATAATTACAATAAATACCTCATTACCGACTTGCTTCGTACCAAATACGGCTATGATGGCGTGGTGTGTACCGACTGGAATGTAACCAAACTGCACACGTCGATGGACTCGTTTATGGACGGGAAATCGTGGGGTGTTGAAAACCTAACGTTGGCCGAACTCCACTATAAAGCCTTGATGGCAGGCGTTGATCAGTACGGCGGGGTCAACGACATGAAACCCATTTTGGAGGCGTACCAATTGGGTATAAAAGAACACGGTGAGGCCAAAATCAGGGCACGGATGGAGCAATCGGCGGTGCGTTTGTTGAGAAATATTTTCCAAGTAGGTGTGTTTGAAAATCCTTACCTCAATCCCGAACAAACAAAAGCCATAGTTGGAAAGCCTGAGTTTATGAAAGCTGGCTACGAAGCACAGTTAAAGTCGATTGTTTTGTTGAAAAACCACGGACAGGCGTTGCCGATTACCACCAAAAAAACAGTGTATGTACCCAAACGATTTGTGGCCGCGAGCCGCAATTTCTTAGGAATGGAAACGCCTGCTTCTGAAGATTATCCTGTGAACATGGAGATTGTTAAAAAGTACTTTAATGTCACTGATAATGCCGACGAGGCCGACTTTGCCCTTGTTTTTATCGAAAACCCAAAAGCAAACATTGGTTATGACAAGGAAGATGTAACCAAAGGAGGCAATGGCTATGTCCCAATCAGTTTGCAGTACAATGACTATACGGCTACCGACGCTCGCGAAGTGAGTATTGCGGGAGGCGATGCACTGGAAAATTTCACCAATCGGTCGTACAAGGGAAAAACAGCAAAAACGCCCAACAACACTGATATGAAATTGGTACAAGATACCAAGACAAAGATGAAAGGGAAACCTGTGATTGTATCGGTCAATACCACCAATCCGATGGTGTTTTCGGAAATCGAGCCTTCAGCAAGTGCCATTTTGTTGAGTTTTGGCGTACAAGACCAGGCCATCATCGAAACCATTGCGGGTAAATCAGAGCCATCGGCTTTGTTGCCAATGCAAATGCCGCTGGACATGACGACCGTCGAAAAACAGGCAGAGGACGTGCCTTACGATTTGGTGTGCCATAAAGATACTGACGGAAATGTCTATAATTTTGGTTTCGGCCTCAACTGGAAAGGGGTGATTAAAGATGCCCGCGTGACGAAGTTTAGAAAATAGCCCTTTGTGCGAAGGGTTGTCTAAAAAGTAACAGGCCACAAAATATTCTTTGGTTTCAACCTCATCCCAACCCTTCCGCTCAGGCGGCCCTGTCCTTCCATGAGAAGGGCTTTAAAAGTCCCCCTCTCCAGAAAGGAGAGGGGGATTTAGGGGGTGAGGTTGAACAGAGGCCGAAGATAATTTGGTGATACCAGACTTTTTGGACAGCCCCGTAATTAGATTCACTGGCAAATTTTTCCTTTTCACGTTTATTTGTTTCCGTGGCTAGAATAAGAAATAGTACATTTGAGTTTATAGCTAAAGGCTTTATATTTTATAATGACGAAGAAAAGATTTGTGTGGGGAATCGCCCTGTTTGTGGCATCGTTTGTCAATTTTCCCGTCGTATTCATTAACCTTCCTCGTTTGAACCGTCCTATCGTTCAACTGGATATTTTTTTGCAAGTAGCATTCAGTGTTGCCTTTGCCATGGGTTTTATTCAATGGATTTACGAAGCGACAAAGAAAAACGAAGCCGTAACTAGGCAGTGGGTAGGAGCGGGGGTTATACTATTGGTATATAGTGTTGGGTTGACATTGGCCAACTATTTTATCATTGGTTTGCCCCTCAAAACGGGAGGGACGGTGGTTGTTCGCGGCGTATTGATGGCGATTATTGCTTACTTTTTTAGCCGTTTTATGACCGAAGCGGAAAAGAAAAACGAGGTTTTGCTGGAAAACGAACAGCTTAAACACGAAAATATATTGGTACAACTTAACTCCCTTAAAAATCAACTCAACCCGCATTTTTTGTTTAATTCTCTCAATACCCTTAGTTGGCTTATCAACGAAGACAAAACCAAAAGTCAGCGTTATTTACAGAAACTTTCGCAAGTACTTCGCTATTCGTTGACGATGCAAGAACAGTCGCTGGTGACGCTCAAAGAAGAAATAGATTTGGTGGATAGCTATATTTTTCTCTTACAAATGCGGTTTGGTGATAACCTCAAAATTTATAAAAACGTGGATGAGCAGGCGCCCGTAAAAATCCCACCTCTTTCGATTCAACTGCTGATTGAAAATGCCATTAAACACAACGTCATTTCGTCGGCGTTTCCCTTGAGTATTTTTGTTGATTATCAGTCAGATAGTAGAAGTTTGTTAGTGCGCAATTCGTTGAATCTAAGGCCAAATTCGGCGGGGACAGGGATTGGCTTGGCCAATTTGAACCAACGGTTTAAACTACTTTCCAATCAAGAAATCGAAATCCAACAAGGCGAAACGTTTTGTGTAGTTTTACCACTGATACCATGAATATAGTGATTGTTGAAGATGAACCAGCGGCGGTTAGTCAGTTGAAGTTCTTAATGCAAGAGATAGGCGTTTTACATGCTATTGTAGCCGTAATTGAAAGCGTGGCCGACGGAATAAAATGGTTTACTTCCAACCCAAATCCCGACTTAATTTTCTCGGACATTCAATTGGCCGACGGCATTTCGTTTGAAATCTACGAGCAAGTTCAGATCAAAACGCCCATCATTTTTACGACGGCCTTTGATGAATACGCCATTCGGGCGTTTAAGCACAACAGTGTAGATTATTTGTTGAAACCTATCGACGAAGACTCGTTGCGTTTTTCGATTGAGAAGTTTCAAAACCAACAGTTGATGCAAAAAGAACGCCTGAACGAACTGATTCAGAAGCAGGTGTTTATGCCCAAAGCTTACCGTAAAAGCTTTTTGGTGAAATTTAGAGATAAGCTCTTGCCCATTAAGACCGAAGAATTTGCTTACTTTTTTATTGATAATGGGCTGGTGTACGGTCAGTTGTACGACGGACGCAAACTGGTGGTTGATTTTAAGTTGGAGGACTTGGAAGGGCAGCTTGACCCCGAAGAATTTACCCGCGCCAATCGTCAATACATTCTCTCACGGGAAAGCATAGTTGAAATAGAATCGCACTTTAATAGCCGAGTCAACGTAAAAGTGCAGCCCGAAGCGAGTTTCCCGATTATCATCAGCAAAGAAAAAGTGACGCCCTTCAAGCGATGGTTTGAACAAAATTAAAGAACGACGATTCACCTGCCGTTTTTTCCGTTTCACTTCAAAACTACCCTTTTTACTCAACACCTACGAGAAACGTTGCGTCTAAGCAATTGAAACCAAATTCAATAAGTTAGTATGAAAATGAATCATTTTCTCGCAAGTGTATTTGTAAGTACGATTGTACTTCTGATTGCCTGTAACAAGTCAACCGATGACCCGACACCTACGACTTCAACGGCGACGGTTACGACCCTTACCTGTGCTTCGGTGACTTTTTCAGGAACGCCACAAGCCAATGCTGCTTTTACGGGAACGGCCACCGTGCCCTATACGGGAGGCAACGGGGTGGCATATTCGGCAGGTTCGGGAATTGCCTCTACGGGTGTAACAGGCTTGACCGCCACGTTAGCAGCAGGAACGTTGGCGTCGGGAGCAGGTTATGTGACCTATGCCATTTCAGGGACTCCCTCAGCCAGCGGGACGGCGTCATTTTCCATATCATTAGGTGGCCAATCGTGTACGTTGTCGCTGACTGTATCGGCCGCAAGTTCGTCGTCGGGCACAGGTACGGTTTGGTCAATGGATACCGATATAGCTGCGATTGTGGCAGCTGCCGAGGCTTTTAAAGCTACTTTGACCTCTTCGCAGTTGGCCTCAGCACAATATACCTATACCGTCGCGCAGGCTAAACTTTGGAGTAATTTGCCCCAATCTTTGTACAGGGGACGCGTTGGGTTGGCGTCAAGTACGTTTTCAACTGCGCAATGGACTGCTTTTTATAACTTGTTAAAAGTAGCGACGGGAACAGGTGCCAACGAAGGAAGTGAAGAATATGCAGGGATTATTGATGCTGACGATTACCTAAGAGCCAACGGAGGCGATAGTGGCTATGGGTCAGGCAATTACTACATTGGGCTTTTAGGTACGCCAAGTACAACAGGTTTGTGGTGTTTGCAAATTGGAGGCCACCACGGCACTATTATTTATACCTACAGTGGAGGCAAAATGACAGGTGGAACTCCTTCGTTTCGTTCGACAGAGCCGTATCCAACGTGGACATCGACCAATACGAGCAAAACTATACAACCTTTGGTGCAAGAAACCGCCGCTTTTGCTAATTTCATGAAAAGCTTGAGTACCACGGAACTAGCTACGGCAAAGCGTTCGGCGGCGCAAAATGATTTGATTGTTGGCCCTCAAAAAGATGGTAGTTTCCCAACTACTAAAACGGGGGTAAAGGCTGGAAACTTGACCACTGCACAGAAAGACTTATTGTTGGCTGCGATTAAAACGTATGTCGATGATTTGGATGATAAAGCGGCGGCGGCAGTATTGGCCAAATACAAATCCGAGTTAGACGAAACCTACGTTTCTTACTACGGAGGTACAACCATGGCCGCCCAAGGCGATTATTTGTTGATTGATGGCCCAAGCGTGTGGATTGAATGGTCGATGCAAAGTGGAATCATCATTAGAAATGGCGTTCACCCTCATTCTGTTTGGAGAGATAGAAAATCAGATTATGGCGGAAACTAAAGCCCTGCCCCCTGGCTCCCAATGGGGGGATTTTTTTACTAAGTCGCGAACTTGTATTTTCCCCCCGTTAGGGGCCAGGGGGCTTTTGGTGTTAGCATTATTGTTCCTCCAATGGGGGCCAGGGGGCTATCTCTTTGCCCACCCCATGCCCAGTTCTATGGTCGTATTAAACATTCACGAAAAGCACATTTCAGGTGAGGTCTTAATGCCTTTAAGCGAACTTCAATCGGCGATTGGAATGCGTGTCAACGACCATTCAGAACGCCTCGTAGAGCGTTTGGGAGACTCGCTTCGGAGGTATTTAGTGAAACATATACGTCCCAAGAGTTTTGAGGGAATGCCTTGGACGGTTAGGATTGGCTCGATGCAGCTATTGGAAAGTACCGACCCCATCGTAGGCACTTACAAAGAATTGGTCGTTCAGTTTGACATGGTGCCTCCATTGGGCTACGACCTGCGCAATTTTTTCTTTGATTATGACGTCATTCTGCACCAAGTGGCGAGCCACAAAGCCCTGATTCACGTCAAGCAAGATTGGGCGCAGGGGTTGGTACGGGAAGATACCCTGACCCAACAGATTGGGGTCATTGAGTGGGACGTAGTCAATAATAAATTGAATCCCTTTTTGGTGAGTTTAGCGGAAGGAAGCCGCTGGAAAGGATTTACCAACATGGTGCATTTGGGCATCGACCACATCGCCGAAGGCACCGACCACTTTTTGTTTGTTTTAACGCTCCTTTTTCCTGCGATGCTGATTGCTTCGGAGGGGCGTTGGCGTAAACGCATGGAGTTGAAAACCAGCTTATTGAACCTTCTAAAAATTATCACGGCGTTTACCGTTGGCCATTCGCTGACTTTACTCATTGGGTCGCTTCAATGGCTGCATTTTCCTGCTAAACCTGTTGAAGTACTTATCGCTATCACGATTTTGGTGTCGGCATTTCATGCGTTGAAACCGATTTATCCTAAACGTGAAGTCATCATTGCGGGTTTGTTTGGCTTGGTTCATGGGTTAGCGTTTGCCGAAACACTCACTAATCTTGATTTATCGACTACTCAAATGGTACTGAGCATTTTAGGGTTCAATATAGGCATTGAATTGATGCAACTAGCCCTAATTGTGGTGGCATTTCCCCTGTTGTTTTTATTGGCCCAAACCTCCTTTTACGGCCCTATACGTACTGTGGGGGCAGTTATGATGATGATTTTGGCATTTGCCTGGATGGTGGAACGAATACAGGAAAGTCCCAATTTTGTGACTGAATGCTTGGCTCGTTTGTAGTATTGGGTTATACTTAGCATTGTTTTTAGAAAATATTTTCTAAAAACAATGCTAAGTATAAAAAGTAACATCTTCAGTAGCTAACTTTGCCGAATTAATTTACAAACACTATTATTTCATACACATGAAACAAACCATTTCCACACTACTTGTTCTTCATTTAAGTATTTACGTCGCATTTGCTCACCTTGGAAGCGTGGTCGGAAGGGTCATCGATAAATCGACCAAACAACCTATTGTAGGAGCTACCATCGTGGTGGCAGATTCTAAAAAAGGAGCAACTACGGACGCGACAGGTTTTTTTCAAATCAATAACTTAGAACCCAATACGTATCGAATTGAAGTTTCTTTCGTGGGGTATTCGGCTCAAAGTCAGTTAGTAACAGTAAAAGAAGACGTGAGTATAAACTTGGAATTTGGATTGTCCGAATCGCAAGTGCAATTGAGTGAAGTGAAAGTGTCGGCCTCGAATCCGCAGCACCAACAAGTGATTTCTAGCCTTGACATTCAAACCCGACCCATCAATAATTCCCAAGAAGTACTTCGGATTGTGCCTGGGCTGGTCATTGGTCAACACGCGGGCGGAGGCAAAGCCGAACAAATTTTCTTGCGTGGCTTTGACATCGACCACGGAACTGATATTCGCCTGACGGTGGACGGTGTACCTATCAATATGGTGTCGCACGCGCACGGCCAAGGGTATGCCGATGCGCACTTTATCATTCCAGAATTGATTGAAGGGGTGGATTTCAAAAAGGGACTATACGATACCGACAAAGGAAATTTTGCCACGGCGGGCTGGGCCAATTTTCGTACCAAAACGACTTTAGAACGCAGTTTTGCCAAAGCTGAAATAGGTCAGTTTAACACCTATCGGGTGGTGTCGGGGGTTAATGTGCTGAAAACAAACCAGCACAATGTCTATCTTGCGGGTGAATACAACTACTCGGATGCGTATTTTGAAGCACCTCAGAATTTCAACCGAATCAATTTGTTGGGAAAATACCACGGGCATTTAACCCAAAATACCAACCTGACGCTGACGGCTTCGACTTTTTGGAGCAAGTGGAATGCTTCGGGGCAAATCCCTGACCGCTCAGTGGCCGATGGCTCCATTGGTTTTTATGGGGCAATCGACCCTAATGAAGGTGGAGAAACAAGCCGCACGAATGTGAATGCCGAATTGGTGACATTAACCAAGCGCAACCACGTTTGGAAGAACCAATTTTTTTACTCGAACTACAATTTTGAACTTTATTCCAACTTCACATTCTTCTTGGTTGACCCCGTAAATGGTGATCAAATTCGTCAAAAAGAAGGCAGAAATTTGTGGGGTTACAACTCCAATTATTCCATAGGTCACGCCATTGGCGACAAACAAGCCACCTTTAATGCGGGACTTAATTACCGCCACGACCTTACCAACGGTTCGGAATTGTCGCGGACAAAAGACCGCATGCAACTATTGGAAGCCATCAAATTAGGCGATGTTAACGAAGCCAATGTAGGCGTGTATGTGGACGAAACCATCCAGTTAAGCCCACGTTTGTCGGCAACGGCAGGGGTTCGTTTTGATTATTTTAATAACCAATACCTCGACAAACTTCAAAATAATACCAAATTTAAAGCCAACGCCGCCATCGTTTCGCCCAAATTGAACGTATATTATACCTACAACCCCAACGTGCAATTGTACGTAAACCTCGGCAAAGGATTTCACTCTAACGATACCCGCGCAGTGGTTGAGCAAAACGGCTTAGAGATTTTGCCAGCCGCCTATGGTTCTGATTTAGGAGCGATTTGGAAGCCTTTCCCAAGAATGCTTTTGAACGCCTCGTATTGGTACTTGTGGCTCAATCAAGAGTTTGTTTACGTAGGTGATGCGGGTGTAGTGGAGCCTTCGGGCAAGTCGGTGCGCAAAGGCGTGGACGTGTCGATGCGCTATCAGTTATCGAAAAAATTGTTCTTTGATTTGGATGCCAACTGGGCCAAACCACGCGCCGTAGGCGAAGCCGAGGGACAGAATTATCTACCTTTGGCCGTTAATTTTACCAGCGTAGGTGGATTAACTTTAAAAACAGAACAAGGTTTTAGTGGTAGTTTACGTTATCGTTATATAGGCAACCGACCTGCAAATGAGGACAATAGCATTGTGGCCAAGGGCTACTTTGTGACGGATGCCTTGGTGAATTATTCCAAAAATCGTTTTTCAGTAGGTTTATCGGTGCAAAATATGTTCAATACCCAATGGAAAGAAACCCAATTTGCGACCGAAAGCCGCCTTCAGAACGAAACGGAGCCTGTGGAAGAAATCCATTTTACCCCAGGAACGCCCTTTAATGCCAAGTTGAGCATTAGTTGGCAATTTTGATTTTCTTTTGTTCTAACCCATGTTTTACTCTACTCTAATGAAACCGTCTCGTTTTCAGGTGGTTGCTTTTGCTTTAAGCTTAGCACTGCTGCTCGGCCTGTACGGATTTGCCTCTTACCAGCAATCCGAAAAACTGTATAAACATGCAGTAACGGTGACGTTCAAGTCAGGAACGTCTGACACGCAAATCGGCGTGGTTGATAAATCTTTTAAAGGATTAGCTAAATTAAAAATGGTTCGGTCGTACGAATGGGGTGTCGTGGACGACACCAAAGACCCCGCCCACGTAAAGCATGTCTATGTTTTTACGTTTGGAGATAAGAAGGACTTGCCTCTTTACGGTGCTTCTCCCGAACACCAAGCGCACATGAAAGTAGGCGCTGAGTACATTGAAGCAGTTAGTGCGGTGCAGTATTTTCAGCAATAAAAAGTTTAGTAACACAAAGAGCGGCTACTTCAGTTATATGAATAGCCGCTCTTTGTGTTTTTAGGAACATAATGGACTAGGTTGGTGTTTTGCTCCCATGGATATACTTTACCGCTACCTCCGACCTTATTGGAAACTTATTTTTGTGGCCTTGACATTGGCTGCTATCAACCAAATCTTCTCCCTGCTCGATCCCTACATTTATCGCTTGGTCATCGATCGTTATGCGTCGCACATCAAGGATTTCAACGAAAGCGATTATATATGGGGCGTTTTAAAATATGTTGGAATGGCAGTTGGGGCCGCAATGGTTTCACGGATTGCCAAAAACTTTCAAGATTATTTTATTAGTGTGATTACCCAGCGTGTTGGTACGCAGATTTATACAGACGGGATTAAACACTCGTTGGCCTTGCCTTATCAAGTGTTTGAAGACCAAAGAAGTGGGCAAACGTTGGGGGTGTTGCAAAAAGTAAAAACCGATACCGAACGCATGATTACGTCGGTCGTGAACGTTGTTTTTCAATCGGTGATTGGTATTACGTTTGTGATTTTTTACGCCCTGAGTGTATATTGGCCCATTGCCCCCGTTTATTTTTTGACAATCCCTATCATTGCGTGGTTGAGCTCAGTGCTAAGTAAACGCATCAAGAAAATTCAAACCAAAATTGTGGCCGAAACGACGGTATTGGCGGGAAGTACCACAGAATCGTTACGAAATATTGAGTTGGTAAAAAGCTTGGGACTTACCGACCAAGAAGTAAAGCGTTTGAATGGAAATACTGAAAAAATTCTGGCATTAGAACTTCGTAAAGTAAAATTTGTACGGACGCTCGGGTTTGTTCAAGGTACAACCATCAATTTTCTGCGCAGCTGTATTGTTGCGCTGATGCTTTGGCTTATCTTTAAAGAAGTACTGACGATTGGGCAATATTTTTCACTGTTATTGTATTCATTTTTTATATTCGGGCCACTTCAAGAGTTGGGAAATGTGATACAACTGTACCGAGAAGCCGAGGTGTCGTTAAATAATTTTCGCGAAATTTTGAGTCGTCCTATTGAGGCAAAACCTGCCAAACCTGCAACGCTGACAAAAATTGGAAAAATTGATTTTCGGGGCGTTTCATTTAAACATTTGACCGCTTCGAGAACAGCCCTACAAGATGTTAGTTTTGAGGTTAAAAAAGGAGAAACAATTGCTTTTGCGGGGCCTTCGGGAAGTGGTAAAACTACGCTCATAAAACTCTTAGTAGGCTTGTATGATCCCGAGCAAGGACACATTAAATACAACGGAATAGATAGCCGAGAAATTGACAAAGATGAGCTTCGAGAACAAATAGGATTTGTGGCACAAGATGCCCAGCTGTTTTCAGGTACAATCCGCGAAAATCTTCAGTTTGTAAAACCATCTGCTACCGATGCCGATTGTTTAGATGTGTTGAAAAAAGCAGCGGCCTATTCGCTTTTAAACCGTGCTGATAATGGCTTAGATACCGTGATTGGAGAAGGAGGAATGAAAGTGTCGGGCGGAGAAAAGCAACGTTTATCCATTGCGCGGGCGTTGTTAAGAAACCCTAATTTGTTGATTTTTGATGAAGCTACGTCAGCTTTAGATTCTTTGACGGAAGAAGAAATCACGCAAACAATTCGTGATTTGTCGAATAATGAACAGCATATTACCGTTCTTATTGCCCACCGTTTGAGCACAATTATGCACGCTGACCGAATTTTTGTGCTTGAAAAAGGGAAGATGGTAGAAGCAGGAAATCACGACGATTTGTTGGCGCAAAAAGGACTTTATTACGCCATGTGGCGCCAGCAAGTTGGAGAAAGTGAAACCATTGGCTGATGATTTGGGCATTAGTTTACTTGAAAATGAAAACAAACAAAAATCAGATTAGTGTATATTAATGAAATAGCCAATGAGACATTTGTTGATTGATACAGACACAGGCTCGGACGATGCCGTTGCGTTGCTGATGGCGATGAAATCGCCTGATGTAAAGGTAGAAGTAATAACGATTGTGGCGGGAAATGTGCCAGCCGATAAAGCCCTACAAAATGCGCTTTATATGGTTGATTTATGTCAGTATGAAACGAAGGTATATTTGGGGGCAGAAAAGCCATTGATTCGCCCTTTATTTACCGCTCAGTTTGTTCACGGAGACGATGGAATGGGCGACATTGGGTTGGATTTAAAAGGCCGTAAGCCGTTGGAAGGACACGCCGTAGATGCCATTATTGATACAGTAAATAAGTTTCCTAATGAGATAGAAATCATTACGTTAGGGCCGTTGACAAACATGGCACTGGCCCTGGCGAAAGCACCAGAAATTGCCTCTAAAATAAAATCGTGTGTGATTATGGGGGGAGTTGGTTTTGGATATGGGAATATCACGCCTGTATCGGAATACAACATTTGGGTCGATCCAGAAGCTGCTCAAATGGTGTTTCAATCGGGAATGAATATGACAATGGTAGGGTGGGATATTTCAATAAAATATGCAGCGTTTGACCAAAAAGCAACGCAAGAATTACGGAATATTCAAAAGCCTTTGGCCGATTTTGTAGTGGATATTCAAGGCGCAAAAGCGCGCTTTACATCGGAGATAACAGGGGAAATTGGCTTTGATTTACCAGACCCAATAACCGTGGCTGTTGCGCTAGATAGAACCGTCGCAACTGACATAAAAAAACTGTACGTGGAAGTAGTTTTGGGCGAAGGGCTCACCCGTGGACAAACCATTGTAGATCATACAAATATTCTCAAGCTTAAACCCAATATGGAAGTTGTTTTAGAAGCATCAAGAGAGAAATTTTTAGCCCAATTATATGGCTCATTTGATTAACACTACCTTCTTAGAAAAACTCCAAAATGGAAAGTCATTTTTTTGACTTTCCATTTTAATTTAAAGAAAAATTGCTTTGAAATGTTATTTTTTTACCTTTGTGGTTAAAGTAATCTTAACATATATTAAAAAATAACAATGAAAAAGAAAGAAATTAAATTCTTCACACAAGAGGATAATTTTGTCGAAAAGACAAGAGTAGTTAAAGAGGAAGTTTTTGTTCCAGAAGCACATATTACTTCAAATGGTAAATTGAGCTTGCCTTTGCCTACCCTCGAATTTTTGGGCGTTGAATCTACTTTGACTGCTCGTTTTAAAGTAGGTGTAGATCAAAACAAAAAAGGATTTGTTGGTCTTTACCTTATCCCTTCAGACGAAAGTGATCCAACTGCCTTCGAACTTGTAAAAATCGGCCGTGGTTTTTCATTGTTGTTGAAAGGTATTTTTATCAAATTGGGATTGGCTTACAGAACAACTGAATTCCATTTTACAATTAAAAAAATAGATTTGGATGGAATCGGAACTGGCTTTTTTGCAAAGCTTGTTGACGAGAAACCTCGCACCAAAAAAGGGAATGACGAAGACGAAGATTAATCTCGTCGAGTTATTTCTTTGTACAAAAAGCGAAAGCCACCGTTTAGGTGGCTTTCGCTTTTTATTTACTTGTATCCAGCAGTAATTTGACCCGATACATCATTCCTATACAAAGTAGCGTAATACTTGAGGTGACGATTCCGAGTGTATCGTAGTGTTCAAGCGGGCTAAAATTTGTCGGCTGAACTACAATTAAACCCGCAATAAACGAGGCTATTCCACCTGCTATTTGCTGCAAAGATGAATTTACACTCATAAATGCACCTCGGTCTTGTGGGCTGGGAATCGCGGATGTCATGGTGGTAGCGGGTACCATTCTACTCATAATCCCAGCCATCATTGAAACGTTGAAAATAATAATAGTCCAGAGCGGCATAACGGGTAAGCACGTATAAATAAGCACCATAATTACCATCCAAACGGAGGCAATTGTGAATAAATTAAACTTGTTTATTCGGTCGCTCAAACGCCCGATCATGGGCATCGTAATCAATGTACTAATGCCTGCTACCATAAAAATAATGGGCAATTGCTGTTGGCTTACTTTTAAATTATTGACAGCATAAACACTACCAAAAGGCATCATCATATAACCACCAATCGCCAATAATGATGTGGCCAAAAATCCAATTCGATAGCTACGTTTGGTAATGGTATGCCACAAGTGAGACAGGGCATTTCGCTCCGATTGAATGGCCAGGTGAGCGGTGATAGGCTGAAGTATTTTCAGAATGACAATGGCCAATATAATACTCAGACCGACAATCATAATAAATGGCGCTTGCCAGCCCCAGCCATTGGCCAAATATAAACTGATGGGGATTCCCAAAACCTGACTTGTCCCGAATCCCATTTGGACAAAACCCATGACGCGCCCGCGTTGTTGGAGCGAGAATAAATCGGTAATAATAGCCATACTAATGGAACCAATAACGCCACCAAATAAACCCGTAATGATTCGGGCAGCGACGATGGTTTCGTAAGTGGGCGCCAATCCACAAAAAAGTGTGCCGATAATAAAACCCGTGTAGAAAAATAAAAGGAGTTTTTTACGGTCAAATTTGTCCGCAAAACCTGCGGTCAATAAGCCAGAAATTCCCGCACTGAAGGCATAACTTGAGACGACAAACCCAAATTGTGTTGGAGATATTTTCATGGATTTCATCAATGAATCTCCCAAGGGAGACATGACCATAAAATCTAAAACTACCGTAAATTGAGTAAGTGCTAAGAGGGCAATAACAATTTTTTGGTAAGATGTAAAAGTTGTTGTTTGGGGTGCTTGCATGTGTGATGAATGAGAGGAAATTAGAAGGGATAAACAGGCTTACGTCATTTCTTTTCCTAAAAAGGACGCAAATTCCTTGGCGGCTTTGGTTAAAAGAGGGTCGGTTATTGTATCAGAAAAAAAATGGGTTTTAATGCTTACTTTTTCTTTTTGGAGGGTTCTGCTCCAAAGCCCTTTGACTTGTCCATCGACGACAATAATGGGCTTAAAAATTCCATTGGCGGTGATGGCCGCCGAAACGTTTGAAGAATCGAGGGAGGCTGCTCGGTTTTTGTAACTTACCATAAATTCGTCGAAAGCAGGAAGCAAAAAAGTCGAGGGTTGTAATGCTGTTTGGATGTCGGGTAAAAACCAATAGGTTTGATTTTCAATGGTTTCGGATAAGAACTCCTCCTTAACAGATTCCAGACCTGCCTTAGCATCGCTGATTTTTAAGCCCGACCACCATCCAAAATCGTGGAGAGTTGCGGGGCCGTGGCTACGAAAATAACGACGAGCCAAAAGTCCTAAAGATTCTTCTCGGGTATAACTCGGGGCAGGCGTTACCCGTTCTTCGAGCAAGGCATAGGTGTTATTTTTCCCGTTTTGTTTACCACTGCAAAGGACTCCATTAAGTTCGGCATGTATCAAAATAAGTGAACTGCGTCCCTCGGAAGTATTTATGCCTGCTAATTCTAAATGTGCCATTAATTCGGCCTTGGTAAGGTGCTTGTGCCCTTCAACGGCTTTGGCCAATAACGCGTCTGTGAGATTCAGTAAATCACTGCCCAACTCCATTTTTCGGTTATAATGCGCCGAAATTTGATGGATATGCGGCGCGGTCAGGGCGAGCATCCAGCGAATATCTTTGTGAGATACAAGGTGCCAAGTGGGGCGCAGAATATGGGTTCGTAAAATCAAGCCTTCATCAAGTGCTTGCTCTACCATTTTGTCAGTAGCGTTTTTGGTACGAATCCCCACTGCCCATTTAGACATGGGATAGTCTTGTGCTTGTACGGCACCCAAAAATTCTACAGCGTCTTGGGGTTGTTGGAAACCTCTGTCAATGATTTTTTGATTGATTAATCGTTGATGGGCAATATTTATCATGGCTGAGTTGTTAGGTGTTAACCTTATTTTTTTGCAAGAAAGAGAACTTAAATCAACCGCTTGATGAGTTTTATTTCATCGCTGATGAATTGATTATGAAGGCGTTGGTGGTCTTGGTAATTGAAGACTTGTCCATCTGCGCGGACGGTATCGATGAGCGAAAAGTCGAGGGATTCTACTAACCAGCCTGCTTGTTGTGGAGGCTTTTGGGCAACGATACCTTCCTCGGGCAGGTTTTTATCGGGAGGGCAGTACATGGCCGTGTAGCCATAATTAATGTCCACCGCTGGCGACCATTCAGCAAGCCCGACAGTTTGAGAAACAACTACGTAAGATTGGTTTTCCAAGGCCCTTGCACGCGCACCTACGTGAACGCGGGTGGCTCCTCGGATAGTTTCGGTACAGCTCGGAGCGAGAATTAATGATGCTCCTGCTGAACAAAGACGGTGGGCGCCAATGCCAAATTCGACATCGTAGCAAATTTGAACGCCAAAGCTTCCCCAATCTCCTTCAAAAAGTGTAAGCACCTTTGGCGCCGATTGTATTCCCCATTCTTCATCTTCAAAACGCGTCATAAAAAACTTGTCTTGATAACCTACTAACCCTTTTGGCGAAAATACAAATGCCCGATTGTAAGGCTTACCATCTTCGACAACTGGGAGGCTTGGAGCAACAACACAAACTTGGTATTTACGGGCTAAGTCCTCAAAAACTTGGCAGAAACCCCCTTGTAAGGCACTTAATTCAATCACTTGTTGGCGAATGTCCTGACGGATTTCGGGCGAAAGGATGCTTACCAATTCCATCGAACCGTATTCAGGAAAAAGAAGTAATTGCGCTTTTTGTTGGGCTGCATGAGCTACCCATTTCTCGGTATGAAGCACCCATTCGTCCCAATTTTTATGTTCGGTGATGGGGTATTGGGCGGTGGCAAGGGTGAGGGGCATTGATGGAAAAGCAATTTTATAAGCGATGTATCCAATAAATCATTGGTTTTACGGTAGGCACAGTGTCTCCGAGGTCGAGCCATTCAAAGGAGCTTTGCAACGATGGTTCTTTTTCGTAGCCTCGTTTTTTCCAAAAAGCGTCGTTTGGACGGTAATCTTGGGGCTGAGCGGGGTGGTTATCGCGAACTACAGCGCAAAAACAAGTAGTTGTGAACGTACCAAAACTGCGCGCGTGGGCTTCGCGTTCATCAAAAAAACGGTGCCCTAAGCCCAACCCACGGTAAGCGGGTAAGAGAATACTTTCGCCAAAATAAAAAATGGAATGGATGTCAAACCCTGCTTCTTCAAATGGTAAACGTACTTCGGGAGTTTCGTCGGACAAAGGAATGCAGGTAGTAGCGCCTACCATTTCGGCGTCGTCATATACCGAAAATAAAAACGAACGTTCTGAATTTGCATACGTTTGAAGGTATTCTTTTTCGTGTTCGAGAGTGCCTTCGTAAAGGTAAGGAAAATCGCGAAAAACGGCGATGCGCAATTTCCCAAGCCCTTCAAATACCGAAGCGATTTCAGCTCCGCGTTTGGTGTCAAAAGAAAGTGTTGTTTTCATTTTTGTCTTTTGGTCAGACGATTTGATTTCGGTGTTTCGCTCAGACGATAGTCAGACCGAATGTGTGGTGGTTTTGGTCAGACGATAGTCAGACCGAATGTGTGGTAGTTTTGGTCAGACGATAGTCAGACCGAATGTAGTGGTGGTTACGGTCAGACGATAGTCAGACCGAATGTAGTGTTTACGGTCTGACTATCGTCTGACCTGGTGGTTAAGACACTAATTTAATCCAAAGTGGTAAATTATAGTACGTAGTAACGCGGGTGATTTTCCCCTCTTTTACTTCTAAAAATGCACCTGCGGGCAGTACGTATTTTTGGCCGTGGGCGGGTGGGAGACCTTCCTCGGCTTGTTTATAGGTACCATTTACAACAAATTCGGCCGCGATTCGGGTTTCGTCTGATGATGAAAAGAAGACCATGTTGGTCAAAGTTTCGTCGTAGGCATCGTCCATTTTCTGCATAAACTCAGTAAACTTCTCATTTCCGATGCGGACTTCTCCTTGATTAGGCTCGTGCCGAACTTCGGGATGGAGCAAGTCTAACATGCCTTGCCAGTTTTTTTGATTAAAGTGGGCGTAATACTGTTGAACGATTTCTAGTGCAGTCATGTATGTGCTATTTTGATTCATTAATAATGGTTAAAACGTCTTCTTCCGACAGTCCGACTAATTTTGAAAGGATTGAAATTGACAAGCCTTCTTGCTGTCCTTTGTATAAAATCTCTCTAACCTTTTCTAGCTTTCCTTCTTCTTTCGCCAAATCGAGCGAATTTTTAAGATCACGATAGTATTTTAAACTATCTTCATAAGATAAAATCTCTTCTTGGCTAAACTTTGCAATTTCTGCTACTTCAAAAAGGCGTTCAAAAATTTTTTCTTGTAATTTCTCAGGGACTTTTTCTAAACGATTGAGATTGCGTAGCACATAGAGCCATTTCTCAAATCTTGTGTCTAATTCATCTAGGCTTTTTTGAAATTTTGGCATTTCTAAATAGATGAATGTGAGTTTGTTGTAAAATACTTTACAACTATGAATATCCGTTAGTTTGACATCGTACCGATACTTGTTTTTATCGGATTTGTCCTCATCAAAAACAAAATCTAAAATGGCAATCGTATAAACGGCTTTAAGTTCATAATTCCAATCCGACTGTTTTGCTTGCTCACGGATGGGAAAAGTGGCGTAATAGAGTGTTCGATCTTTAAAGAAATTTTGTTTTGATTTTTGAAGCTCTACGATAAACTTTTCACCCCTTTCGTTTTCACAGTACAGGTCGAAAATAGCTTTACGGTCACTTTCACCTAGGCCAAGGTGTTCATTTTTTAGATAAGTAAGGTTTTTAATTTTACCCTCTTGCTCTTTTAAAAGTTCATTTAAAAAATCGAGAAGTAAGTCTTTATTGGGCTCCTCGCCAAAAAGTTTTTTAAATCCAAAATCTGTAAACGGATTTATATATTTTTCCGCGATAATTGACATAACTGCGAAGTTGATTAGGGCAAATTTATTCAAAACAATAGTTCTTGCCAAACAAAAAGCCCCAGCGACTTTTGCTGAGGCTTCCGTCGGCAATTACTTTAATTAGCCTCTCGTACGGTAAAGCGTTCCGTTTTCTACTACATATAGCATTCCGTCCATGGCTACAATGAGGGTTACTTCGCTGAGTAAACCTTTTTCGCCAATTTGCTGATAAGCGCCATTTTTATCCGTTTTGAAGAGTGTTCCATCTTTTTCTACACTCCACAAATAACCTCCGTCAGCCACCATCGCAACGGTATTTGCCCAGTCCCCGATTTTCCCCACTTGTTGCCATTTTAGCAATCGTATATTGGTTTTGTAGAGTGTTCCTTTTTCGACGGTCCACAAATGATTGTCCATTGACTCCAACATTTCTGCTTCACCAAATTCTCCATTTGCCCCGATTTGCGTCCAAGTGCCATCTTTATTGGTTTCGTAAAGTGTTCCGTTTGTTTCAATACTGTACAGTTTTCCGTTTAGGGAAACCATGCCCGCTGTTTCTTTCCAATCGCCTTGTTTCCCAACCCGTTGCCACGTACCTGCGCGTGGATTGGTGCGGTACAAGTCGCCATCTTCAACAGTCCAAATTTCACCGTCCATGGCGACCAAGAAATTAGCATTGTCAAATTCACCTTTTGCCCCGATTTGTTCATAATTTCCGTTTTTATCAGTTCGAAAAAGTGTTCCATTTTTTTCAATGCTGTACAAAAAACCATTCATCGCAACGACATCAAGGGTGTTTTCCCAATCCCCTTTCTTCCCAATCTGTTCCCATCGTTGCGCAAGGGCAAATTCAGTGGTTGTAAGTAGTAAACCAACCAAAACAAGCGTGTAAGTAAGTAACGTTTTCATTAAAGTATGTGAGTTTATGATTTCGGGGTCAAATGTACCAAAGAAAAACCCTAGTCCTTGCGAACTAGGGTTAGGTTTTCAATAAAGTGATAGTATTGGGCTATTTTTCTCCTGACATTTTACCCGTTTTGGTATTCGTATTGATTGCAGAGGCATTTTTTACATACTTGTCGAGCCAGCCGCCCATTTCGTACAACATGTGCAATAGCGATTCTTTGGCCGTATAGCCGTGGCTTTCGTAAGGCAAAAAGACCAATTTGGTTGTAGCACCCATTCCTTTTAGCGCATTGTAATAACGCTCTGACTGTATTGGGAATGTCCCCGTGTTGTTGTCAGCTTCTCCGTGAATGAGCAACAAAGGCGTCTTCATTTTGTCGGCATTCATAAACGGCGACATTTTGTTGTAAACATCGGGGGCTTGCCAGTAAGTACGCTGTTCGTTTTGGAAACCAAACGGAGTAAGCGTGCGGTTGTAGGCGCCCGAACGCGCGATGCCTGCTTTGAATAAGTTGCTGTGTGAGAGCAAATTGGCGGTCATAAAGGCGCCGTAGGAGTGTCCACCAACACCGACACGATTGGCATCAACCACACCCAGGCGTACGCCTTCGTCAATGGCAGCTTTGGCACTAGCCACCAGTTGTTCTACGTAGGTGTCGTTTGGTTCTTTGTCGCCTTCACCCACGATTGGAATGGAAGCATTTTCGAGAACGGCATAGCCCATCGTGGCAAAAGCGGCACCAGTCCAGTAACTAATGCGGTTAAACTGATACGGCGAACCACTTACTTGACCAGCAGCAGCGGCGCTTTTAAATTCGGCAGGGTAAGCCCACAAAAACGAAGGAAGCGGTCCATCTTCTTTTTTGTAGCCTGGAGGCAAAAGCAACGTAGCTGTCAAATCCACGCCATCAGAGCGCTTGTAGCGAAGTTGTTGTTTCTGAATACCTTTCCATTGAGGATAAGGATGCGGGAAAAATGTCACTTGCGTAAGCGCGGGTTCGGCGGGCTTTTTGCCTTTTTTAGGCGTAGGGTTTAGGTTACGGATGAAGTAGTTAGGTTGTTCTTCTTGCGATTCGCGTGAGGTTAAAATCAACCCTTTTTCGGCGTTTAAAATACTGATTGGGCGCTCAAAATAAGGGGCTTCCGAGCGCCAAAGACGTTTGGTTTGCTTGGTAGCTAAGTTAAATAAGTCAACAAAAGGGCGATCACCTTCGGGCGAAGCACCTTGGCCTGTGAGGTAAATGTCGCCCGTTGGGGTAATGTCAAGTACGTATTCTCCGAACTGGTTTTTCTTTAATTCGGGTGAACCAGGGTTGTTGTAACGGTCTTCTGACGAACGGTCAAACAACACAACAGGGTTGGCAGGACTGCTTGGATTCACCAATTTGGTGATGGTTTTACGGGTGGCATACCAGCGTTCTGAGAAAAGTGCCGTTTGGGCATTTCCCCACGTTACGCTACCAAAACGGAACGCCGCCGCATAAATTTCTTTTGGCTCGCCCGTAAATGGAGCGTCTGAAGTCAAAACTACGTCACGAATGGCGATTTTCTTTTTAGGATCACCTCCGTCCCGCGCTTCTACCCAATAAAGGGTGGCGGGGGCGTCGTTCCGCCAGTTGTGCCCACGCTGTCCCGAAGGCGCGGCATCAGGCCCCCAAGGCACGTTTTCGAGCAAAGGAATGTCAATTTGTGTTTTTACAAACGTCCCGTTGGTCTCATAAATATCAACTTTTGAAGGAAAGCGATTGACCGTCACCAAATACGAAAACGGCCGATGAATGGTTTCGAGCAAAACGTACTTACCGCCGGGTGAAGGTGAAGAGGTTGCAATTACCCCAACGTTCCCAATCGGTTGTACGCTTCCGTCGAGTCCAAGTTTCATGGCTTGTGAAGTAGCGTAATACTCAAATTGTTTTTCATCTGATGGGTTTTTGAGCAAATCTTGGAATGTAGCGGCTTGGGCTTTGGTTCCTAAGTTTTCTTGAACGGTAGGCCCCGTCGGTACGCGGCTGATTTCAGGAGCTGCGCCACGACTAGCAGGAATCCCACGAATGATAAACGATTGGCTGTCGGACAACCATTGATAAGGAACTCCCAAAACAGCGTTGAGAGCGACTTCGCTTACTTTGCGAGCGGTAGCGCTGTTGATGTCTAAAACGTAAAGCTCAATTTTAGAATCAGTAGTGTTGGTAAAAGCTACCTTGGTTTCGTCGGGCGACCACTGTACGTTTGACAACTGTGGGTTGGTGGGTAAACCAGTCACCTGTACGTCGGTGGCATTGGCAGCTACGCGGCGGAGCTTGAGGTTGTTGATAAACACGGCGCGACTAGGGCCGCTCGTGGCGGGGTTGATGCGTAAACCAGCCAATCGAAGTTCAGGCTGTGAAAGTTCTGCGATGGTGGTTGTGGAGGTGTTTCGCTCCGACACCAGCATCCATTGGCCTTTGCTATCGACACTCACGGAAGGAGTAGGAGGGGCCGTGACCAAATCAGCTAGATTTTTGGGAGGCAGCTGATACCCCGCATTGTCTTGGGCGAAGGCCGAAAAACCGACCAAGCACCCGACAAAGAATAGCGCTTTTTTCATGGGTTTTAGTTGTTTGATTTGTTGCAAGTTAAATCAAATCACCCTGCTTTGGGTCTAAAACCTACCAAAACAAAAAAGGAGGCGTCGAACCTCCCTTTTTTGTCGCTTTATGTTCGTCTCCTAACGGCTTACGTAGCGTTTGCCGTTGGAATATTTAAAATCGGTAGAGCCTTCAAAGTCGGTACTTTGGAAGTCGGTGTCGTTCGAGAAGTTCGTGTATTTGAAGTCAGCATGGCGCTGGAAACGGCCGCTTTTGAATGATACGCCGTCGTGAAAATGAGCGTATTTGAAGTCGGCGTAGTCGCGGAAGCGAGCGTTTTTGAAATACACTTGGTCGTCAAAATCCGCATACTTAAAGTTGGCATATTCGCTAAACTGATTGCCCGAAAATGACGTTTCTCCTTTGAAATGGGCGTATTTGAAATTGGCTTGCTGGCTAAATTTCGTACCCGAAAAGTTGGCAACGCGCGAAAATTTTGAATACTTAAACTCAGAATCTCCTTCAAACGTGCAGTTTTCAAACACCACGTTTTCAGAAAAGTCAGTGGAATAGGTTGTACTCGATTCGCCTAACTCAATGTTAAAACCTGCGATACTCTTACGCTTGCCGTCTTTTGAGAGGTTTTTATACGCAATGACATCTCCTTTGAAAGTACAATTTCTGAATACAATGGGAACTTCGACCGTACTTTTGTATTCGTCCCAAGATGCTTTGTTGTTCTTGCTTTTTTTGTTCGATAATTCGGTTAAATCCAGCGTTCCTACAACTACGACGCCGTCGTATTGGATCTGTTGTTGTTTGTCAATAGCCTCAAAAATGCTTTTGGCTGAAACTTCTTTTTGTGCAAAACTGACAAGAGATACGCAAAAGGCGAAAACAAAAATGGAAAGGCGTTTCATGGTTGTGTGCTTTTTAGTGTTAAAATGGCTTTTGTTATAAGATGCCAAAAAGCACGGCTTGGTTGCACGAGAGCTGAAAAATTATTCTTTAGCTCGCGAGCGACCAAATAAATCGAACCGTTTTCCGAGCTGTGCTTCCATGTCGCTCAACTCGATTTTGAGCGCGTGAATCGAAATGGTAATTTCCCAAATAGACAGCATAAGGGCGACAATCTGCATTAAAAGAGCCACAAAAAATAAGCCTTGAGCAAAAGGTTGGTAATGTAAATAAATCGCCAACATCGAAACCGCACTTAGCAACAGGCTGGTGACAATGATAAATTGAATGTTGCGAATAATGTGAACTCGACGATGCAGGTGCTTGATTTGATCCACGTAATTCTTGTCAGGGTTTTGGCGGAATCTGTCGTGGAGTTCACGGATTAAGCTCGCGATGGCCAAATACCGATTGGTAAAAGCAATCATCATCAACGAAACGGTTGAAAATAAGATAGCGGGAGTCGAGATAGAAAGTTCCATGTAAAATGAACAAATGAGACTATGTGAGAATGAGTGATATTGTCGTACTTTGTGGCTAAATTTTGCTTCGGATGAAAGAAAACGTATTTGACTCCCACAAATTTAATCTTTGGAAAGGTCGATTGTTGAAAAATGGCCTCAATATTCATCAAATTGATGAAAAATTTACCCGCCACAACCATAAAGGTGAGGCATTGTTTTCACTACTCATGCTCGATGCCACTACGCCTGAAGGTGATAAAATTCCCCCTATTTGTTTTTTAAAAGGAGAGGTGCTTTGCGTTTTGGTATGTTTGATTGATGAACTAACGAAGGAAAAATATTTGCTTTTGGTACGTCAACGTCGTATCTGTGACGGGTCGCTTACCTACGAACACCCCGCAGGAATGCTCGACAGCGAATCGGATGCCTACAAAGTGGCCGCCAAAGAGGTATGGGAAGAGACAGGGATTGAAGTGTCACAAAATCAGTTGGTTAGGCTCATGGATGCTCCTGCGTATCCTTCAACGGGTACGAGCGATGAAGCGATGTACTATTTTTATTGTGAGATTGAACTTCCCAAAGAAAAAATCATGTCATACGATCAGCGATTTATGGGTGAAGCCTCTGAACATGAGCGGATTGTGACTTGTGTTTTGCCGTTTTTGGAAGGGCATCGACTTATCAACAACGTCAACGGTATTTTGCTTGATTTCTTATACCTAAAAGCAATAGGAGATTGGGAGTTGTTGAAGCTGTTATAACTATGGTTGGTATGGTTTTTTAGTAATATGGACAACTATACAATTCACCAAAAATCAGATACTGCCATGTCAAAAATTCACGATATCGCCGCCAAATACCAGATAACCGAAGCAACCGTACGGACGTTACTGGAAGGATTACAAACCACAAGTGGTTTTCAAGTACAATTCAACAGTGCCGAATTGGGAGGGATGGGGCAGTGGCAATCAGGAATGGTGATGATTGGCGACATGTTTAACGATGGGCTGAAAGCCAAAGTAGCCGCTTTGTGTGCGGAACTTGCTTCGTTTGTGCGAGAGCATCAAGCTGCGCAACCTGAAGAAACAGAAAAGAAAGATGCTTCAGTGGCTGCTCCCATCAAAACCATTCCTGCGACGTTCAGTGGAAGCCAAAACGGGACAAAATATGCCTATTATGCTCCTCAAAATGTGTTGCAGATTGAAGAAGAAGATAAAATAGCCCGCTACAGTACTGAAGGCTTGACCCTTTGGGGAGTGCAGCAAGCACAGGATGGGACTGGAAAAAAACTGAAATTTACCCACGCAGGAGGCACAGTTACCGTCGATGACCTCAAACCTGCCCTAGAATAACCAAGACTTTCCAAGTTTAATTTAACAAAAATATGTCATCAACAGTACTCGAACGGTTTCTAAGATACGTTCAAATTGATACCCAGTCAGATCCTAATTCCACTCTACAACCTTCGACCGAAAAACAGAAAAACCTGAGTCGGATGTTGGTGACCGAATTGTTTGAAATGGGGGTTGTGGATGCCCACCTCGACGAACACGGCTACGTATATGCAACCCTCCACGCCAATACAACCAAGTTGAATGTTCCTGTCATTTGCTTTTGTTCGCACGTGGACACTTCGCCCGACTGCTCAGGTGCGGGTGTCAAACCTTTGGTACATGCAGCTTGGGATGGTTCTGATATATTGTTGCCCGACGACCCTACGCAGGTAATTCGCCGTTCGGAACACCCTGATTTAGAGGCGCAGATTGGCAATGACATTGTAACTGCCAGCGGCACTACATTATTGGGGGCTGATAACAAAGCGGGCGTTTCCGAAATCATGGATGCCGTACGTTATTTGTTGGAACACCCTGAAATCAAGCACGGTACGATTAAAATCCTTTTTACCCCCGATGAAGAAATTGGTCGAGGAACAAATAAAGTGGACCTTGCCAAACTCGGCGCCGATTTTGGCTATACCATCGACGGCGAAAGCCTTGGCTCATTTGAAGACGAAACCTTCAGCGCCGACGCCGTAAAAATTACCATTCGTGGTATCAGTGCTCACCCAGGTTTTGCCAAAGGGAAACTCGAAAATGCCCTTAAAATTGCGGCGGATGTGATTGCAGCTTTGCCAAAAGATGCTCTTTCGCCCGAAACGACCGAAGAAAAACAAGGGTTTATCCACCCGACAAACATCGAAGGAATCCAGGAAAAAGTGACCCTAGGTTTTATCATTCGTGATTTCACGGTGGCGGGTCTTCACGAAAAAGAAACCTACCTCAAAGGGATTCTTGACCAAGTTTTACAACAATATCCCCACTCAACGGCCGATTTTGAGGTCATTGAACAATACCGAAACATGAAAGAAGTGCTTGATAACCACCCGCATGTCTCGGAATACGTACGGGAAGCAATTCACCGCTCAGGGTTGACTCCCTTAAAAAGAAGCATCCGAGGTGGGACTGATGGTTCTCGACTTTCCTTCATGGGCTTGCCGTGCCCTAATATTTTTACGGGCGGGCACGCTTTTCACTCAAAATTGGAATGGGTCTCGGTCCAAGACATGCAAAAAGCAGTCGAGGTAATCGTCAACCTTTGCCAAATTTGGGAAGAAAAACACTAATTCTACATGTTATAAAGCAACACCGCGCACGAAAGAGTAAATGCGAACGAAGTTTTGGTTTTTAGTTTGGGCGCGGTGTTTTGCTTTTTATGGGTTATTTAAAGACGTTTCCTCCAAAGGGTTGTCCAGTACGGGCGATGGTTTCAAAGGCTGATTGATGACGTAGAAACCAAGTCAGAAAGCGTTTGAACAAGTTGGTTGATTTGGCAAGTTCAAAATAGGCTTTTATGTATTCAAAATTAATTGCGATCATGGTCTTGCTGTTTGATGAATGTACCACAAAGGTCGGAATAATACAAATAAAGCCCAAATTGCGAATTGGAAAAGTACAAATAATGACCAGCCAAATGCCAAGAACACCCAAAAGTTGTTGAGTGAGTGCAGTAAGTTCTTGATAAAATGATAGGCTATTTTGATATAAAAAGTGGCCTTTTTGGGTTTTAAATGTTAATTCAAAACAAATTGTTAATGATATTACAAGCGGGAAAGTATGCGTTTTTATACGAACAAGGGAGCATTCGTCAGCTAAAACATCAGGGAAAAGAAGTAGTTCGAATGATTTATTTTGCCTTACGTGACCACAATTGGGGCACGTTCGACAAAGTCATTTTTGATGAAGTTGTTCAAAAAGACGATACTAGCTTTCAAATTCATTATAAGTGTAACCATGTAGCTGATGCTTCAACGGCGATTTTTGAGTGGGAGGTAGCTATCAGCGGAGCCGACAATGGTACAATTAGCTTTGAAATTTCTGGAAAAGCATTGATGGACGTGTGGAGTAACAGGGCTGGGTTTTGCGTGTTACATCCTATCAAAGGAATTGTTAATCAGCCCGTTTCTCTTCTTCATGAAGATGGTTCTAGTTCTACTTCCATTTTTCCCAAATATATTTCACCAGAAGACCCTTTTTTGATGATTCGTTCGATGACCTGGCAGGTGGAGGAGGGAGCGGCGTATCAAATGGATTTTGAGGGAGATACGTTTGAAACCGAAGACCAGCGAAATTGGGGAGATGCGTCTTTTAAAACGTTTTGTACACCTTTGTCCAAACCTTTTCCTGTTTTGCATAAAAAGGGAAATACTGTTTTTCAACGAATTACGCTTCATCCGCCCGTCGAAAATCCATTTTTGAGAGTTAAGTCAGAAGACACCGTTCTACCCTCGAAAGCAACTATCTTTCAGTTGGGAATTGGGGCGTCGGTTGAGTCGGTAGAATTGACAAAGGAAGCCATCAGCCAGTTGAAAAAGCTTCAGTTGTCGCATTATCGCATCGACCTTGCACTGCCTTCCTCTTCGTGGATTACTGAATTTTCTACCCATTGCGAAAACGCCTTTGACCTTGGTTTGCCTTTGGAAGTAGCCCTTACGATAGGGGAAGAGGAAGAAAAAAACTTGGAAGAATTTGTGTTTATATGTCAACAGAATCGCTTGAATATCAGTAGTGTTTTGTTGTTTTCTAAAAATGAGGTAACTACGCCTCAACGAATCATTGATTTAATTCCAGTATTGAAGAAACAACTGCCAAAGGTAAAATTTGGGGTAGGTACCAATTACAATTTTACGGAACTAAATCGAAACCGTTTTAAGGCCAAAGAGGCCGATTTTGTCACGTTTTCTTACCATCCGCAGGTACACGCTTTTGACAATCTTACGATATTAGAAAATGCCGAAACACTCCAATACCAAACAGCAAGTGCCGAACATTTATACAATAAACCCGTTCACATCAACTTTATTTCGTTGCGAGCCCGCGCTAACCCGTACGCTTCGTCTCCTGCCGATGTTCAAATCCCTATTTCAAAACAAATAGACCCACGCCAATCTACAGATTTCACAAAGGGTTGGTTATCAGAGGTTTTTCGGAGCCTGTCGGCATCTACAGTGGCTTCTGTCACGCTTTTACGAACGGTAGGCGAATTGGGAATTCTGTCCCTAGAAGGGCATCCGTATCCTGCGTTTGAAATATTTCCCAAAAAAAATCACCATTGACCGCAAGTTTTTAGAGGAAGGTGCATCTAAACGAATAAATCTGATTCCATTTGAACGATTTAGAACTTCTTCAAGGACTTCAATCACGCCAAGCGGTGGCGTTTCGATACTTAGTTGAGCACTATCAAACGAAAGTGTTTAATACGGTATTGGCCATTGTTCAGCACCCCGAAGAAGCAGAAGACGTTGCTCAAGAGGTGTTTATGGAAGTGTATGAGTCGATTGATAAGTTTAGAGGTGAGTCCAAGTTAAGCTCATGGATTTATCGAATTGCCACAACCAAAGCCTTAGAAGCGTATCGGAAAAAGAAGGCACAAAAGCGATGGGGAGGATTTTTGAGTAGTTTATTTGGGGAAAACAACGAAGCCATGTACGAACCGATTGATTTTGTACACCCAGGGGTTGAATTGGAAAATAAAGAACGGGCGTCGGTTTTGTTCAAGGCCATCAACCAGCTGTCGGACAACCAAAAAATTGCCTTTACCCTGCACCACGTGGAGGGACTGAGCTATCAAGAGGTGACGGAAGTGATGCAAGTATCGTTGTCGTCGGTGGAGTCGTTGATGTTTCGTGCCAAAACGAATTTAAAATCTTTGTTGAAAACGTATTATACATCTCAATAGCCATAAAAAAATAAAAACCATGAAAAAGAATTACAAAATAGAGGAAGAGATTGAGCGGACGCTTCAATCGCTGGAGGGAATAAAGCCCGCCGAACCTACGCCTTTTTTTTATACCCGTTTGCAGGCGCGTATGGAGAAAAATAAAGAAGTAAAAACGGGATGGCATTGGCGACCAGTGTATGCTTATGCGTTTTTGGGGCTGGTTATTCTTTTAAATGTATGGACGATTTATCAAGTCTCTCACCGTTCATCAAACGCTGAGTCTGGAGAGCAGTTTGCCAACGATTATGGCCTCAACGACTTTAGTGGGTTTGATACAAATTAAATGTAGCTCATGAAAAACGTATTTTCATACAACTATCTTGGGCCAATTACCCTTGCGTTATTTTTACTCAACTTGGGGTTAGTGGGCTGGATGTGGTTTTCTCCGCAAGGGCGGCCGAATGGCCCCCGAGGCGAAAATCCTGGGCAGTTTTTGGAGCAAGAG
This sequence comes from Runella sp. R0.1_18, assembly GCF_057652155.1. Taxonomy (NCBI): domain Bacteria; kingdom Pseudomonadati; phylum Bacteroidota; class Cytophagia; order Cytophagales; family Spirosomataceae; genus Runella; species Runella sp. R0.1_18. Next base: position 100,088 of record NZ_JBYFCK010000014.1, on the reverse strand, counting down.
TTGGCATTAACACCGCAACAAAAAGAGGAGTTTCGGGTGTTGCGAGAAGACCATCATCGAAAAACGAGGGCACTACGCGACAGTATCCGTCAAATGAAAGAAGCGTATTTTCGACATATTGGGCAAGCCGAAGTAGGGGATAGTGCATTGGTGCAAAAATCAAAAGCGATTGCCGAAAAAATGGCTCAAATTGATAAGATTACCTTTCAGCATTTTAGCGATGTCCGCAAAATATGTTCTCCCGAACAACAAAAGAAATTTGATTCGGTCATTGATGAAATGCTACGTCGATTGGCGGCCAACCCCGAAAGACCTGCTGAACGACCCGATAGACCAATGCCACCTCCAAGATAAGTAAGTAAAAGACCCTCCCGAGCTCAGTGGTGGTAAATGGTGCACTTCCTCTGGAAATCAAGCAGTTGGTGGAGGATATAAAAACGTTGAAACTAGAAAAAACAAAAAAGCCACTGAACTTTAGTCAATGGCTTTTTTGTGAATGGTTATGACATAAGCGCCATTTCTTTCTTACTTCGTAGCCAATCAGGACGGGTGGTTTTAACTTTAGCGCCTAACTCGTTCAGCATCGAATAGAGTCCAAAATAGGTGCGATTGATGTACAAGCCATCTTTGGAACCACGCGCTACTTTTGAATTTCTGATTTCTTCCACTTTGGCCAGTTCATCGGCAAAAGCATAGACCGAATCAAAATAGGTATGGTCGCCAAAGTCAAATTCATCGACGGCAAAAGGTTTGCCCAACATCACAATCATTTGTTTAAACAAATCTTTAAACAAGGCTTTTTCGCTTGGTTTGTCTTCTTTGACCAAAAATTCGAGGTTATAGAAGATTTTTTCAATCAACGGATCATCATCCAGCGTGTCAGGATTGATTAGCGTAAAATAATTGTCGTAAAAGTAATCAGGAATGACTTTCACACAACCAAAATCAATGACGCCCATTGTGCCATCGGCGCGCATCAAGAAATTGCCAGGGTGTGGGTCGGCATGAACTTGGCGCAGGCTATGTACTTGGTGGTCATAAAAATCCCAAAGTAACTGTCCAATCCGATTACGAACCTCCTGAGAGGGATTTGTTTGGAGAAAATCTTTGAGGTGAAACCCGTCCAACCAGTCCATTGTCAAAACCCGTTTGGCCGAAAGGTTGGGGTAGTATTTGGGAAAAATGAGTCCATCAATGTGTTTACACGCTTCCGAAATTTCCACCGAACGACGCAATTCAAGGTCATAGTCGGTTTCTTCCAAAAGTTTGGTTTCTACCTCTTCGGTATATCGTTCTACGTCTTTTTCATTGAGGCCAAACAAGGTCACTGCCATGGGTTTGACCATTTTCAAATCTGAGCTGATGCTATCGGCTACGCCTGGGTATTGTACCTTGACGGCCAGTTTTTGCCCATTTTTTGAGGCTTGGTGTACTTGCCCAATAGAAGCTGCATTGGCTGCATTGATGTCGAATTGGTCGAAGAGTTCGTGCGGAGCTTTGCCAAAGAAATTCCTAAATGTCTTCACGACCAGCGGCCCCGACAACGGCGGCGCAGAGTATTGCGACATTTGAAACTTATCGACGTACGCGCGGGGCAAAACACTGCGATCCATACTGAGCATTTGGGCTACTTTTAAGGCCGAACCCTTCAATTCACTCAAAGACTCATAGACGTCGGTGGCGTTGTCTTGGTGCAATTCTTCCCGAGTCGTAGTGGGGTCAATTATTTTTTTGACGTTGTACTTCAGGTAATTTCCGCCAATTTTTGCCCCTGTTTTTAGAAACTGAGTGGCCCGCGCCACTTTGGAGGTGGGGATACTATCTTGTGTTTTCATCGGTTCTGATACATGAATTTTGCTAAGTCAACTACGGTATCTACAATCGAACGCCCCATTAAATCGAAGCCTGTGTTCACCGTTTTTTCGATGGCAGTATCCGTTAATTCAAAATTTCGACTGGTATCTTTTATCCAAAAGTCTAAAATATAGAGGGTATTAAGCCAAACAGCTTCGGGATATTTATTGGCAATGTAGGGACGAGCAATCACTTCCTTACTTTCGCGCCCTTCGTACAGTAAATCATTCGCAAAAGTCAAAAAGGCTTCTTTAAAAAGACGAAGCTCTTGGGGATTTTTGGCCGCGACGGGCTGAGGAAGTTTTCGGTAACTATATGAAACAAAGCTTCGATTGGCCTTGAGCACTTCTACCCATGTATAATAAAATGCCAAAAGCTTTTCGCGAACGCTATACCCTTGGTAAGTAGGGTCAGTTTCGGTAGTTTTAAGGGCTTGGTCAAAAAAAGACTTCCACACATCCATTTCAATAGACTCAAACGACGTGTAAAATTCGTAGAGTTCTGCCTCTGCCATTTTTAATTTTTTGGCAAAAGCATAAAAGGAAGCAGGGGTTTGTCCGTTTTCAAGGACATAATCAATATACGACTTACGGATTTTTTCGGCTTTTTCCATGATATGTAGTCAATCTAAATACACATTAAACAACGAACTGTGCCCTAAAAAGGTTTGGTAAAAGCGGGTATTTAGTTTTGCAAAACAACATGTCGAGTTTTGCACGTTTTTTGCATGATAATAAAAAAAATACAGTTAAAAACCGTATAATTGCGTTCTGAGGCGTATTATTTAAGCATCTACTATGGCATTTTTGAACGGAAAGTACCGTAAACCTATTATTCGATTTTGGCAATTGGCTGCCGTTATTATCGGAAGCGCTGTTTTGTACTTGGTAGCAGTCTATTTTAATTTCTTTTGGCTTTTTGGGGGAATGCCTGAATTAAAAGCCATCGAAAATCCTGAAAGTCAAGTAGCTTCGGAAATCATTTCGGCCGACGGGCAGACGCTCTCAAAATATTTTATTGAAAATCGGACGCCTGTTGAGTTTGATCAACTTTCCCCTAACCTTGTAAAGGCGCTTATCGCTACCGAAGATGCGCGTTTTGTGAAACACTCAGGCATCGACCCCCGTTCTATGTTTCGGGTATTCAAAGGGCTCGTGTCAAGCGACCAAGGTACAACAGGAGGAGGGAGTACAATTACGCAACAATTGGCCAAGAACTTGTTTCAAACCCGCAGCGACAAATACAAAGGTTCATTGGGAGATTTACCGATTATAAAAACTGTTATTGCCAAAACCAAAGAGTGGATATTGTCGGTGCGCTTGGAGCGGAATTATACCAAACAAGAAATCATGACGATGTACCTAAACACGGTGTCGTTTGGTAACAACGCTGATGGGATTAAAACCGCTGCAAAGACATATTTCAAAAAAGAACCTTGGAACCTCGATCTTCCCGAAGCCGCTTTGTTGGTGGGGATGTTGCAAAACCCTTCTCGTTTTAATCCTCGTTTGTTTAAAGAGCGGGCGTTGGAGCGCCGTAATGTGGTGTTGGGGCAAATGATGAAATATGGTTTCTTAACGGTGGAGGAATTTGCCCAAAATAAACTGAAACCACTTGCCCTCAATTTTTACATCGAAAACCACAATACAGGGCCTGCTCCTTATTTCCGTGAAGTGCTTCGTGATTGGATGAAAACTTGGTTGACACAATATAACCAAGAAAACGGCACTGATTATGACTTGTACCGCGATGGACTTCGTATTTATACAACGATTGATTCAAGAATGCAGAACTATGCCGAACAAGCCGCCGACCAACACATGCGCGATCAACAGACCAAGTTTTTTACGCACTTCAAAGAGCTTAAAATGAACCCTTGGGTTGTGAAAGGCACAAACGGTGGTTATGCGCCCGATCCTTATTTTGAAAAACGGGCAGTACGCAGAAGCTGGCGTTACCGCGAATTAAAGAAAGTGTATGGAGATGATGAGGTGAAAATTTGGCAAGAACTGCGCAAACCTATCAAAATGAAGGTTTTCTCGTGGCAAGGCGACCGTGATACGATTATGAGTCCATTGGATTCGATAAAGTATTACAATAAGTTTTTGCGCATCGGGATGGTCTCGATGGATCCGCGAAACGGTGATGTAAAAGCGTGGGTAGGAGGGATTAACTTCAAACACTTCAAGTACGACCAAGTATATCAAGGAAAGCGCCAACCAGGTTCTACCTTCAAGCCGTTTGTGTATTGTTCGGCCATCAATGAAAGCTTTGTGACGCCCTGTACAACCATTCGTGATGCACAGGTTTGTATCGGTGATTGGTGCCCTAAAAACTCAACGGGCTCTTTCTCGGGTCAAGAACTTACCCTGCGCCAAGCGCTGGCCAAATCGGTCAACTCCATTAGTGCGCGGTTGATGAGCATGGTAGGGCCTAAAAAAGTGGTCGAATATGCTCATAAACTAGGGATAAAAAGCCCGATTCCTGCCGAAGTAACCATTTGTTTGGGAACACCCAACGTATCTGTTTTTGAAATGGTCAATGCTTATTCGACTTTTGCCAACGGTGGAAAACACGTTCAACCACGTTTTGTAACCCGTATCGAAAATAAAGAAGGTCAAGTGTTGGCAGAGTTTCCTGTCGATGAAAAAGAGGTGATTAGCCCAAGCATGGCGTATCAAATGTTGTTTATCATGCGTGGTGCCGTTGAAGATCCGTGGGGAACAGCGCAGCGTCTTCGTACCCAATACGGACTTTCAGAAAACAATGACATTGCTGCCAAAACTGGTACGACCTCCGACTATACCGACGGCTGGTTTATGGGGATGACTCCTAATTTGGTAACGGGTGTTTGGGTAGGTGGTGAAGATAACCACGTTCACTTCACGACGATGGCGCTGGGACAAGGGGCGCGGATTGCGATGCCTGCTTGGGGACTTTATATGCAAAAAATATATGCAGACCCTGATTTGGCAGGCAACGAGCGTTCGCCGTATCGTCGCGAGCGTTTCTATAAACCCGATGGCATGGAAACGAATTTGGGGTGCGGTGGCCCTAAATTGGACACCCTCAACACCTACATGCGGCCAAGGGTAACCGACGATGAAAGTATTCTGTTTTAAACCCTGATGAAAATCCTCTTAGCCCCTGATAAATTTAGAGGTTCGCTGACTGCGCTCGACGTTTGTAACGCCATGCGTGATGGTATTTTGGCTGCAAACCCAACTGCGGAGGTAATTGCGATTCCGATGGCGGATGGGGGAGAGGGTACGGCAGAAATTTTAACCCAAGATGCGGGTGGTTTTTTTGTAGAAACGGAAGTGATGGATCCGCTATGGCGTCCTATTGGGGCGAATTTTGGGATGACTCCCAATCGTCAAACAGCTTTTCTCGAAATGGCCAGTGCTTCGGGGCTTAAATTGCTTAGTTCGGAAGAACGAAATCCTTTAAAAACAAGCACTTACGGAACTGGAGAGTTAATAATAAAGGCGTTTGAAGCGGGAGCCAAACACATTATTTTGGGGATTGGAGGAAGCGCCACTACCGATGCTGGTATTGGAATGGCGGCGGCACTTGGGTGGCGTTTTTGCGATAAAACAGGCAATGAACTAGCGCCTATCGGCGAAAACTTACTTCATATTCAACAAATTATCCCGCCTGAAAGTCCCTTAATTGACGTAACCATCGACGTAGCTTGTGACGTAACTGCGCCACTTTTTGGACCCGCAGGAGCAGCGTATGTCTATGGCCCCCAAAAAGGGGCGGATGAGGCGGCGGTAAAAACCTTAGATGCTGGATTACAACACCTATCAGCGATTATTCAACGCGATTTTGGGATAGATTTGGCGCACCAACCTGGTACTGGCGCGGCAGGTGGTCTAGGGTTTGGGCTTTTATTTTTTCTCAAGGCTAATCTCAAAGAAGGCGTCAAAATCGTGATGGAACAGACGCACTTTGAAGAACAACTAGAAGGCGTCGATTTGGTATTGACTGGGGAAGGAAAAATGGATGAACAAACCCTGCAAGGGAAGTTGATTGCAGGGATTGCCAGGGCAGCCAAGGAAAGAAATATTCCTGTGATAGCCTTGTGTGGAACCCTTTTACTGACTACCCACGACATACAGTCGTTGGGACTTTCGTATGCAAGGTCAATTTTGCCCCGCCCAATGGCACTCCCTGAGGCGATTGAATACGCCTATCAGGGAGTGAAGGAAACCTCACATTCGTTGGTGTCGTTATTAACGCTTCTCCAACAATAACTTTATTTTATCAGAAAGCTCGGTATTCTGATAAATTCCTCCAAATAACTGCGATTGAGGGCCATAGGCATACACAGGAACCATGATGCCTGAGTGGCCTTTTGAACCAAAATTTGCCTTTAACATTCCATCTTTTTCGCTACCACCCGTAAGGGCCATGGCGCCAGTTTCATGGTCGGCCGTTACGATAACAAGCGTTTGCCCGTCTTGGTCGGCAAAACGGAGTGCTTCTGCTACAGCTTGGTCAAAATCAAGGACTTCATTCATCACGTATGCGACGTTGTTGGCGTGTCCAGCGTAGTCAATTTGAGCACCTTCAGCCATCATAAAGAAGCCTTTTGGGGCATTTTTCTTAAAATGTTTGACCGTTTCTCCCACGGTTAAAGGCAGAAAATTTCCCCGTCCTTTTTCCATCGAAAGCCCCGCTTGGTCGTCAAGAACCACAAATTTGTCTTTTTTTGTTTCAGAAGTAATATCGGCATACCGACGAATAACGGAGTAATTACGCGCCACTAATGAATCGCCCAAATTTGCTTTGTCTTTGCGCTCAAAGAAATATTTGCTACCTCCACCTGCCAATACATCTGTAGGCTCTTTTAGAAAATCTGCCGCAATTTCTTCTTGCATACTACGCTTGGGTTGGTGGGCATAAAAAACGGCAGGAGTGGCATCGGTGATGGGACCCGAAGAAATAACCGCCGTTTTTTTGCCATTGCGTCGTGCAACAACCGCCAACGAAGGTCGTGCCATCAAGGTCGCATCCATGCCTATGGTACCATTTTTGGTTTTATGCCCAGTGGCCAAAGCCGTTCCAGCCGCAGCCGAATCTGTGATATAGCCTTCCGCAGGTTGGGTTTGCATCAAACCTAGGCGTTTGAACAAAGCCAAGTGAAGCTGACCGTGATTAGCGACCAACCCCGTCTGCATGTGGGCAAGCCCCATTCCATCACCGATTAAAAAAATAATATTTTTGGGTGTTTTTGAAGCACCATCACTACGGTAAGTAGGTTGGTACACCGTATAAGGTGATGATGGGTAAGTATGTTGATTATCAGCTGGTTTGTTGTTTTTGAAATAATCAGATAATACCTGTGGGCGGTCAGTACCAATCCAGTCAACGCCAAGGGCAGTGAGTTCTTTCCAAATGGCCTCGTTGTCGGGAGCGCCCCAAAAACGGACTTTTTTCCCTTGTTGATGCGCCCGCGTGACGTATTCAACTGTTTTTTCGCGGTCTTCTTTGGGGAAAAGCCCTTTGCCATCCCAACGAGATACGAGTGTAAACGGCGCACTAATGAGTGCAACACGCTTGAGGGCTGCGGCATCGTAGGTTTGTTCAAAACGTCCGTCAAATGAAATCCAAGAAGGGTAGTTGGCGAATTGGGCAGGAGTTGGCATACTGCCACTGATGACCACCCGCGCGTTTTTTCCTTCGCCAAAAAGTTCGGGGTAGCGACTCAGCTGACTCACCAGCGAATCGAGCGTAGGAGAGGCAGGCGTTTTAAGGTCAATGAGAAACTGGAAAGGATAACCCTTCCCCGCCTTTTGCTGTTGTTGCAAAGGCTGTAAATACATCTTTGTGAGTGTTTGGTCGGGTTTTACTTCCGAGGGTAAATGTGCCACAACCAGCTCTCCATTGTGCAAATAAAGGTCAGCTTCGATAGAGCCACATTGAAGCGTATGCGCCCCCCAAAATGGGTTTGCTTGCTGATAATCATTGTGGGAGTGGATGTTGGCATTCGTGTAGTTGATTTGTGCATGAAGGTTGGTATGAACAAAACCTGCCAACAATAATGAAAGGCCAAAAAACGAAGTTTTCATAAATAAAATTTAGTGCGGCAACAATAGTAATACAATCAAACAGACTATTTGGACTACAAGCGATTATGTTAGTGTGAATTTTTATGAATGCTCATAAACACAAAAACGCTTTGGTATCGTTACCAAAGCGTTTTTGTGTTAGAAAAGTACAATAAACTATTTGTACTCAGTGTCAACATCTGCGAAGATACGTCCACAGTGTTCACAAACAATAATCTTTTTCTTTTCACGAATATCTGCCTGACGCTGAGGAGGAACTACATTAAAACAGCCTCCACAAGCACCACGTTTTACTTTTACTACGCCCAATCCGTTTTCGGAATTGTTACGAATTTTTGTGTACGATTTGTACAAACGCTCTTCCACTTTTTGGGCTTGGGCTTCGCGCTGATCCAACAACTGCTTCTCGTCCTCGTGGCTTTCAGAAGTGATGGTATCAAGCTCTTGTTTTTTCGCTTTCAAATCTTCGCGACGTTCTTTCAAAAGAGCATCAGTTCCTGCGATTTCTTCCTTCTTAGCTTTGATTTTGTATTCAGCTTCCCGCATTTTCTTTTCGGCAAGTTCAATTTCAAGCGTCTGAAGTTCCATTTCTTTCGTGATGGCGTCGTACTCACGGTTGTTACGAACGTTCATCTGTTGTTCTTTGTAACGAGCAATCAACTTCTCAGCGTCTTTCTTGGTCGCTTTATGGCGGCTAATTTCTTCGTCAAGAACACTGATTTCGTTGTTGAACTTTCCGATACGGGTTTCAAACCCCGCAATGTCATCTTCTAAATCACGAACTTCTTCGGGCAAGTCGCCGCGTATTTTTTTGATGTCATCCAACTCGGAGTCAATTTGCTGCAATTTGAGCAATAAGTCTAATTTCTGCGCGACGGTCAGTTCCATATTTGTTGGGTTTGAAGTGTGGTTATTTCAGTTTAGAATGTCATTCTTTACGTCCGATAACCGACACCTTACACGTAGTAATTTACTGGATTGGTAATAGTTTCCGACAAAATTGTCGCAAAATTAATGAATTTTTTCGACAAATATCGTTGCAATAATTCTTTTGTAAAAACTTCGCTTTCATAGTGCCCAATATCACAAATAAGGATGCGGCCATCGGCATCAAAAAACTCATGGTACTTATAATCGGCAGAGATGAAAACATCAGCTTGTTGGCGAACAGCGTCGTTCAACAAAAATCCTCCTGCGCCTCCACAAACGGCTACTTTCTGAATAATTGGGGAACAAATGGCGGTATGCCGAATGACATTTAGTTGCATCTTTTGTTTTAAATAGGCCAAAAAATCGGTAGCTGCAATGCCTTCTGACAAAAGACCAATTGCCCCTGCACCTACTTCTTGATTGGTATTTTGCAAAAGTGTGAGATAGTGCGCCACCTCTTCATACGGGTGGGTTTCGTTGAGCGTTCGCATCACTGTTGCTTCCAAATAAGCGGGGAAAATGACCTCAACTCGGCTTTCGCTCACGTTTTCTATTTCGTTAGCATTGCCGATAAACGGTGTTGCTGCTTCGTTGGGGCGAAAAGTGCCTGTCCCATTTACGCTAAAACTACAATGGTCATAATTCCCGATTTGTCCGACACCGACGTTGTGCAAAGCATCGACGACCGATTGCGCGTTTTCGACGGGAACGAAAAAGACAAGTTTCATTAACAAATCCTTTTTAGGGGCTAAAACGCGAACGTTTTGTAAGCCCAAGCGCTCAGCAATCATAAAATTGACGCCACCGACCACGTGGTCGAGGTTGGTGTGTGTGGCATAAATGGCAATGTCGTTTTTAATGGCTTTGATTACCGTACGCTCGACGTAGTTTCGCCCATTGAATTTTTTCAACCCTTTGAATACAATGGGGTGGTGGGCAACAATCAAATTACAGTTTTTGTCAATGGCTTCATCGACGACGGCCTCTGTGCAGTCGAGCGAAACGAGCACATTGGTAACGGAGGCGGTAGGGTTACCCACAATGAGACCTGCGTTGTCGTATGATTCTTGGTAGGATAATGGGGCTATGGTTTCTAAAAAGTGAGTAATGTCTTTAATTTTTGTCATTTTTTTTGAGCTTGTAACTATTTAAAAATCAGAATTATGCCTTAAAAATTGAAAATAATTCAAAAAAAAGTCTGTTTTTTTGTTGGCAAAAGTATTGCATTGAAAGTTAAAAATAGTACTTTTGCACCACTTTCAGCGATACCAAAACGCAAAAAGTAACAAAAATTTAAAATTTGGTCCGGTAGTTCAGTTGGTTAGAATACATGCCTGTCACGCATGGGGTCGCGGGTTCGAGTCCCGTCCGGACCGCCAACACAAAGTAAGTGTTTCGTTCTTTAGTACATTTGGGTCTGGTAGTTCACAAAGCGTTTGGCGGTTGTTTAGAATAGATACCTGTCACGTAGCGTTTACCAAAGACAAAAAATATTGGTCCGGTAGTTCAGTTGGTTAGAATACATGCCTGTCACGCATGGGGTCGCGGGTTCGAGTCCCGTCCGGACCGCCAACACAAAGCAAAAAGCTCAGAGGAATCTGGGCTTTTTTTGTTTTAAGCAGTTTTTAAAAATGCCTGTCACGTATGGAATTGTGGCAGTGCGACGTTTCGCTTCGAGCCCCGCCAGTGTGCCGTACCACCGGACCGCCAACACAAAGCAAGAAGCTCAGAGAAATCTGGGCTTTTTTTGTTTTGTGAAACTTCTTGTGTCTTTTATTCAATTACTCCTTGACAAAATTGGTGTTTTTATTTTACTTTGTAAATAAAAGTACTTTTTATTTTACTTAAAATGAACTACTTCGTCAAACCAGATTCGATTGTTAGGCAGATTTGGGGGAAAGCCGATACCATCCTTTTTATTTTTGCGGGAGCATCGGCGGAGTTTGCGCTCAATAAGGCCGTTGATTGGCTTTATTTTACGGGGAAACTGCCTGCTGACCCGCTGGGGCGGTTGTTCTCTACGGTGGAGTACGCGCGACAAATCGTTTTTGCCGAAGACCAACAAGCGCTTGCGGCCATTGATAAGATTGCGGCCATTCACGGAGCGATCGAACAAAAAAGGGGGGCTCAAATCCCTGATTGGGCCTACCGCGATGTGCTTTTTATGCTGATTGATTATTCCATTCGGGCTTATGAAGTACTGGAACGTAAACTTACCTTCGCCGAAAAACGGGAAGTTTTTGAGGTTTTTTATCGGGTAGGGGCTAGAATGGGCATTCGGGGCTTGCCTACGACTTTAGAAGAATGGGAAAAAATGCGCGAAGAGCATCTGCGCGATAACCTGATTTCAAGCGACTTTACCCTTGATTTGTACCGTCAGTATGAAAAGCATTTGGGTTTTGTTCGTTTTTTTATCCTCAAACAAGCCCAAACTTTAGTTGTTCCTCAAAGAGTAAATCGGCTTTTGGAGCTTGGCAAAATTCCACTTTTGGCACCTGTGATTGCTACCTACAAGTTGTTTAGGTACCTAAAGGTGGAACATCTGCTGAAGGATGCCATTTTACCCACGGCCTACAAACCACAAATAGCAGCGCTTGACTTTCGGTCAGACGACAGTCAGACCGAACTCAAATTTAGGTAGTTCTTAGTCTGACTATCGTTGTTTTACTCGGCCAGACGACAGTCAGACCGAACTCAAATTCAGGTAGTTCTTAGTCTAACTATCGTTGTTTTACTCGGCCAGACGACAGTCAGACCGAACTCAAATTTAGGTAGTTTTTAGTCTGACTATCGTTGTTTTACTCGGTCAGACGACAGTGAGACCGAACTCAAATTTAGGTAGTTCTTAGTCTGACTATCGTTGTTTTACTCGGTCAGACGACAGTCAGACCGAACTCAAATTTAGGTAGTTCTTAGTCTGACTATCGTCGTAACTCGGTCTGACTATCGTCTGACCGAATCAAAATCAGCCGCAATTTTATTGATGTCGCCATCCGATAAATTTTTAGAAGCAATTACCGTACGGTAGCGGAAGGTAGTGGACTCGCCGTTTTTAAGGGTCAGATTTAGGTTCTCTTTGCCCTTACTGAAAATAGCTTGTCCAAGTGGATTGGCAGCAAAAAGACCATAACCACGTGCGTGCCAGTAAGTTGGGTAGCCCACGTTTTTTGGGTGGTCGAGGATGACGATATTGATGGTCTCATCGCCAATTTTGCCCCGTAAATTACACCAGCGGCCGCGTGTACTCCAAACATTATCTCCTTCTACGCCCTCGCTCGTGCGGTAGTTGCCCGAAATACCCGTGTTGTCCATCGTGGCTACTTTGGTGACTACGCCGTACGCGTCCGTAAATTCAGATGGCCCCGTAGAAGGATGTTCCAATTGACGAGCGACGCGGATGGCAAACATGCCGTCTTTTACGTCTTTAAACACTACTTCGGTTTTAGCAGTTAGCGTAGTGATGCGGTCAACTGTGCGGGTGGTGGCGTCTCCCTTAAAAATATACGTTGTGGTTTCGGTCAACATCAAGCCGCCATTTTTGTCGAGCCAATCGGCCGTAACGGTAAGGGTACCTTCGTTCTTGCCACCTTTCATTTTGGTGATTCCCGTATGAACGATGGTGCCGTAGGTGTGTTTGGCGTGGTCCACCTTGGTGGAATTGTTCCAAAAGTCGTGGGCATTAACCGATTCATAGTTGAGCCACATCCCAACGTGGTGCGGGTGGTCCACGCGCTCACCCGTACGAGGTTTGATGGGCCAACCGCGCGTAATTTCAGTACCTTGGGCAGTAAGCAGTGGATAGAGAACTGCTTTCTTTAAAACATCAGGGCCTGGATAGAAATAACTGGTGAAGGGCTTACCATCGATTGTAACATCGATTTTTTTTTCGGTTTCGTTGGGGGTGAGGACAACCCCTTTTTGGGCAAAACTCAGGCTAGAAAGCGCGAGCATACCCGCTAAAAAAGGAAATTTCATAGAATTTACAGTGGATTTTCCTTCTAAAGGCGTTGAGATTCCGTTTTTACCCCGTACTTTCTTTAAGTTTGTAGCATGGCAAAAAAACGAAAATTTTACGTAGTATGGGAAGGCCGTCGTCGAGGGGTGTTTACGGAGTGGGACGAGTGCGAGGCGCAAATCAAGGGTTTTGCGGAAGCAAAATATAAGTCATTCGATTCATTGAAGGAAGCAGAAGCTGCCCTTAGCAAAAGTTATTGGGAGTTTATTACCCCTAGCAAAGCCAAGCCTGCGCTGAAAGAAGCCCCTGCCAATGTGGGCAAACCCAACCCTGAAAGCATTGCGGTGGATGCCGCATGGAATACCGCCACGGGCGACATGGAGTACCAAGGGGTGTATGTTCGCACGGGGCAGAAACTCTTTCACCAAGGCCCGTTTCAAGACGGGACAAACAACATTGGGGAGTTTTTAGCGATTGTTCATGGCTTGGCGTATCTCCAAAAGCACCAAAGCAACTTGCCGATTTATACGGATTCTAAAACCGCCATGAGTTGGATAAAGAAAAAACACGCCAATACTAAATTAGAAGTAACGCCGCGTAATAAAGCCCTCTTTGAAATGCTCCAGCGGGCAGAAGAATGGCTGTCGAAAAATAAATATACCAACGCCATTGTGAAGTGGGAAACGGAATATTGGGGAGAAAATCCCGCTGATTTTGGTCGTAAATAGTTGGAGTGGATTGGTTATCAGTAGATTCTAAAATTTTATCAAAAACACCATGGGACGGAGTTCAAACCCCTATTTTAAATTCAAACAATTTACAGTCTGGCACGACCGTAGTTCATTGCGCGTATGTACAGAAGCCTGTTTGTTAGGGGCGTATGCGTCGGTAGATGGGGTGAAAAAAGGGTTAGATATTGGCACGGGTACGGGGGTGTTGGCCTTAATGTTGGCGCAAAGGAACGAAAATTTACACATCGACGCCATTGAAATTGAGCAATCAAGCGCCGAGCAAGCCCAAGAAAATGTTAGCCAAAGTCCCTTTGCCGAACGCATTCAGGTGTATAAAGCCGCCCTCCAAAATTGGAACAAAGAAAAGGGCTACGATTTTATTATCAGCAATCCCCCATTTTTTGAAAATCACTTGCTTTCTACCAACGAAATTAAAAACCAAGCGCTGCACGCCGAAAGCCTTTCTTTGGTCGAATTAGCCAATTCAGTAGCTAGTTTACTCCAAAAAAAAGGCCGATTTGTGGTATTATTACCACCCCTTGAAACCCAAAAAATGACTGAACTCATGCAGGGCAAAGGGCTTTGGCCTGTCAAGCAGCTTCAAATTTTTCAACGAGAAGAAAAAGCACTTTTTCGACTTATAACGACCTTCCAGTGGCAAAATAAGCCATTGCAGTTGGAGAAACTTACCATTCACGAAGGAGATGGTAAGTATTCTGAGGGTTTTCGTACTTTATTAAAGGACTATTATTTGATATTCTAAATTAAAAAATGCGTAACACGATTTCTGATTACTTCCAACAGTTACAAGACCAAATCTGTGCAGCCATCGAACAAACCGACGGAAAAGGCAAGTTTCATGAAGACCTCTGGCAACACCACGGCGGTGGCGGTGGCCGAACGCGCTTGATTCAGGCGGGAAATATCCTTGAAAAAGGAGGCGTCAATTTTTCGGCTGTGCAAGGACAAACATCCGAGGCACTCATGAAACAAATGAACCTCACTGAGCGGGCCGATTATTTTGCCACGGGGGTGTCGATTGTCATGCACCCTGTGAGCCCGATGGTTCCCATCATTCACATGAATGTTCGCTACTTTGAGATGTCCAACGGTACAAGCTGGTTTGGAGGAGGGATTGACCTGACGCCGCATTACGTCGTTGACGAAGATGCTCGCTGGTTTCACCAACAACTCAAAGCTACCTGCGATGCCCACGATGTCAATTATTATCCAAAATTTAAAAATTGGGCAGATGATTATTTCTTTTTGCCTCACCGCCAAGAAACCCGTGGCGTGGGCGGAATATTCTTCGATTATTTAAAACCTACCTCCGACGCCGATAAAAATCAGTTGTTTGGATTTGTTAAAGCCGTGGGCGAAACCTTTGCGCCGACTTATACGGCATTGATGAAAAAAAATGCTGATATTCCGTATAGTGAGCAAGAAAAAGCGTGGCAGTTGGTACGCCGTGGGCGTTATGTGGAATTTAACCTAGTGTGGGATCGTGGTACAAAATTTGGACTAGAAACGGGTGGACGAACGGAGTCAATCTTAATGAGTTTGCCACCTTTGGCGGGCTGGGAATATGATTATCGTCCCGTTTCCCAATCGCGCGAAGAATACACACTTACGATGCTAAAAAAAGGCATTGAGTGGGTATAAAACGCGATTTTTGGACATTTTTTTGTATATTTACGTGTTAAAAAATTGTAATTTACCAATAGCGATTGAGCGACTATTTTGGTAAAAAGGTTGAAATAAACCTATCATTACGTGGCACTCAATACGAACCGATGAGCGAAATCAACGACACTTTACCCGAAGACCAAAATCCCAATGAACACACCCGCCATGACCAGTTGGTGGTGTCGGATATGTACCAAAACTGGTTTTTGGAATATGCTTCTTATGTAATTCTAGAGCGTGCTGTTCCTAACATTGAGGATGGCCTGAAACCTGTGCAGCGCCGTATTCTTCATGCACTGAAAGAAATGGACGATGGGCGCTTTAACAAAGTAGCCAACGTAATCGGGGCTACCATGCAATTTCACCCGCACGGGGATGCGTCTATCAACGAAGCGATTGTCAACATGGGGCAGAAAGACCTCGTGTTTGATACGCAAGGGAGTTGGGGAGACATCCGAACGGGGGATGGCGCCGCCGCCGCTCGTTATATTGAAGTGCGACTTTCTAAGTTTGGCAACGACGTTATTTTTAACGAAGATACGACCGAGTGGCAAATGAGCTACGACGGCCGCAAGCGAGAGCCTGTCACGTTGCCTGTGAAGTTTCCGTTGCTGTTGGCGATGGGCGTAGAAGGAATTGCAGTGGGGCTTTCGACCAAAATCATGCCGCATAATTTTGTGGAATTGATTGAGGCATCAATGGCCTATTTGAAAGGATTGCCGTTTACGTTATATCCTGACTTCCCAACGGGAGGCTTTGTGGACGTAACCAACTACAACGATGGACTACGGAGCGGGAAAATTCGCGTGCGGGCCAAAATTGAAGAGCTTGATAAAAAAACGTTGGTGATTCGTGAAATTCCGTTTGGAACAACCACGACTTCCATCAAGGATTCGATTATCAAGGCCAGCGAAGAAGGGAAAATTAAGATCAAAAAACCCGAAAAGGGAATGCAAGCGGTGGAAGACCTCACCGCAAGGGACGTGGAGATTGTTATCCACCTTGCTCCAGGCGTTTCGCCCGACATTACCATTGATGCTTTGTACGCTTTTACGGAGTGTGAGGTAAGTATTTCACCAAATGCCTGCGTGATTATCGACGAGAAACCCCACTTTGTGACGGTTTCTCAAATCTTAAAAACTTGTACTGACCAAACGGTTCATTTGCTCAAACGTGAACTAGAAATCAAACGATTTGAGCTAAAAGAGAAACTTTTATACAGTTCGTTAGAGAAAATCTTTATCGAAAATCGCATTTACCGCGATATTGAGGAGTGCGAAACTTTTGAAGCGGTTATTCAGACGATTGATGCGGGGTTAACGCCTTACAAAAATGACTTTTACCGCGAAATCGTAGAAGAAGATATTCTTCGCCTGACCGAATTGCGCATCAAACGTATTTCAAAATACGATGCGTTTAAGGCAGATGAAGCCATGAAACGCCTTGAGGCGGAGTTGGCCGAAGTGGAAGATAACCTCGTTCATTTGACGCGCTATGCGATCAATTATTTCAAAGATTTGCTCAAAAAATACGGCAAAGACCGTGGGCGTCGTACTGAGATTCGTTCGTTTAATACCATTGCGGCGACAGTCGTAGCGGCTGCGAACCAAAAACTGTACGTCAATCGCGAAGAAGGTTTTATTGGTTATGGATTGAAAAAAGATGAATACGTCATGGATTGTTCGGACATCGATGATATCATTGTTTTTCGCCGCGACGGTAAATACAAAGTGGTGCGCGTAGCCGACAAGGTTTTTGTGGGGAAAGATATATTTTATGTGTCGGTGTTTAAGAAAAACGACGAGCGTAAAATTTATAATGTAACCTACTTGGACGGAAAATCGGGGGTGAGTTATGCCAAACGTTTTGCTGTAACGGGTATCACGCGCGACAAAGAATATGACGTGTCGTTGGGGACAAACAAGTCGAAAATGACCTATTTTAGTGCCAATGACAACGGAGAAGCAGAAATAATTACCGTAAGCCTAACGGCCCAAAGTACGGCCCGAATCAAAATTTTTGATTTTGATTTTTCTAAGTTAGCAGTCAAAAATCGCTCGGCCATGGGAAATGTACTGACCAAGTATCCCGTGCGTAAAATAGCCTTTAAATCGGCAGGTGCCTCAACACTCGGTGGCGTTGACTTGTGGTACGACGAAGTGCTAGGTCGATTAAACCGTGACGATCGGGGGCGTTATTTGGGTAATTTTGACAATGGTGACCTGATTTTGGTACTTTACAAAGAAGGCTCGTACGAACTTACCAGTTTTGATTTGACCAACCGTTACGAACCCAAAGAGTTGGTGCTTTTGGAAAAATTTGTTCCCGAAAAACCAATTACGGCAGTTTATTACGAATCGGTACAAAAAAATTACTTTGCCAAACGTTTTAAAATAGAAACGACAACCACGGATAAGAAATTTTCGTTTATTGGTGAAAACAAAGGGTCTAAAATCGTTTTTGTCTCCACGGACGTACATCCACGCATGGAAGTGGTGATTGAAAAGAGCAAAACGGAAAACCAAATTGAGCAATATACTCTGGACGAATTTGTGGAGGTAAGAGGCTGGAAAGCCCTGGGAAATCGGGTTTCTGCTTTGAAAATAAAAGAAATAAAGCAGTTGGAATCCACTCAAGCGGAAATAGCCGAACCAGAAATTGTTGAAAATGAACCTGACATAGCCGCGCCGTCTGATGAAGACGAAACCCCACCACAAACCCCACCCGCAGCCCCCGATGAGACGGGGCAGCTGGGGCTATTCTAAAAAACTAGCAATGTGAAAACCGCTTTTTTACATATCAACGCCATTCGCCATTCGCGTCGTTTGCGGGTCTCTTTGATGAAAAAGCTCATCAAAGCAGGCTTGTGGTCGGTATTTGGGGTGGTAGTGGCAGTGTTGTTGTGTAATTGGATTGTGGTGCTCACTACCCGCCATAAGGTATTTTTTGACGTTTCTTCGCTGCCTTCCAACGACGTTGGGCTGGTTTTGGGAACTAGCAAATACGTAGCTCGTGGGAAAGAGAACTTGTTCTTTAAATACCGCATGGAAGCTTCGGCGCTGTTATTCAAAGAAGGAAAAGTCAAGTACCTGATTTTGAGCGGCAACAAGGAAGCGGAAACCTACGACGAACCCAAAGCCATGAAACAAGCCTTGACAAAATTGGGGATTCCTGAAGATGTCATGTTGCTCGATACGGCGGGCTATCGAACGTTTGATTCCGTAGTGCGGTGTCGTGAGATATATGGACAAGAACGGGTGACGGTGATTTCTCAAAATTTTCACAATGCCCGAGCGCTTTACTTAGCCGAACACGAAGGGGTGGACGCGGTTGGTTTTGCCGCGCAAGATGTCCCCGATGGCTATTCGCTAAAAACATTGCTTCGTGAATATTTAGCTCGTCCAAAGGCAATGCTGGATGTGTACGTCCTAAGGCCCGAAGCGGGGGTGAGAGAAGGTGAATAAACAACCTCCCGAAAGTTCTAAACCTCCCGAAAGTTCAAAACTTTCGGGAGGTTGTACTTTAAAGCCAATTAAATCGAAAGTTGCTTCATCCAATCGGCATCTACTTTGATGCTATCAATCGACGCTCCAGGGTATTGTTCTTGTTCTACAAGGTAGTATTTTACACCCGCTTTTTTGGCCGCTTTCAAAATCGTCACAAAGTCGATAGAGCCTTGTCCCAAATCTTTCTGCGTTACTTTGCCGCTACTGTCTTTCACCATGTCTTTGATGTGTACCAATTCATAGCGTTTGCCATACTTTTTGAAGTGCTCAACGGCATCCTGACCCGCCGCCACAATCCAGCACAAGTCTAACTCAAACATCACCTTTTTGGGGTCAGTGTTGGCTAAAAGTACCTCGTGCGGAATTTGACCTTCGAGTGGTTTAAAAGAGTAGTCGTGGTTGTGGTAGCCAAATTTCATTCCCGCATTGGTTACTTTCTCGCCCACTTGGTTAAACAAGTCTGCTTTTTTCTTCCAGTCATCGATGGTTTTTTGAGGGCCTAAATAGGGACAAAGCATGTATTTAAGGCCTGCTTCGGCGCCACGCTCGATATTTTTGTCAAGGTCTTTGTTCATGTCAAAGTGCGTACTTACCATTTTGACGCCCATATCGCCCAAAAATGTTTTACATTCTTTCGGCGACATTCCCCACAAAAAGTCAGGTCCTCCGTAGCTTTCAAATTGAGTATAGCCCATTTCGGCCAGTTTTTTCATGGTACCTTTGGCATCTTTTGGCATCAAATCACGAACGCTGTAAAGCTGAATTCCAAATTTTTTGATGGGTTTCGCTTCAGTAAAAAGACTTGGTGTGAGGGCAATTCCCGCGCTTAATGCGGATGTTTGTTTCAAAAAATCGCGACGATTCATTGGTGATTGGTGGTTAGTTTCAGGAAAAAAAACGAAAAATGTGCTTTCTACTTGCATTGTGCTAAGTATTTTTGTCTTTCAATTAATAATCATCTTCGTGCATTCTTTTCCACTTGTATATCTAAAACCCAATCGCGACGAAGCCGTACGGCGGTTTCATCCGTGGGTTTTTTCGGGCGCTATCGCCCGAATCAAAGGCCAACCAACTGACGGTGAAATCGTTGAAGTTTGTGACAGCCGTGGCCAATACTTAGCTACGGGGCACTACCACAATGGCAACATTGCAGTAAAATTGTTCAGTTTTGAGCAGATAGTACCTAACGTCGATTTTTGGAAACAAAAGTTGCAAAAAGCACTGACCGTTCGCCAGCAGTTGTTTGCCACTCAATGGAGTACTGAAGACACCATCACCAATAGCTACCGCTTGGTACACGGCGAAGGCGATGGTTTACCTGGGTTGATTATCGACTTTTACAACGGGGTGCTGGTTATTCAAGCCCATTCGATTGGGATGTACCGCGTGCTTGATGAGGTGGCGCAAGCGTTACAGGATTTATACGGCAGCGATTTGAAAGCCATTTATAATAAAAGCGCTGATACCTTGCCCGATGAGTTTGCCAAAACTACCCAAAACGGGTACGTTGTTGGCACTTGTCCTGTACCGCATCCTGTCAAAGAAAATGGTCATACGTTTTTGATTGATTGGGAAACGGGGCAAAAAACGGGCTTTTTCCTCGATCAACGCGATAACCGACGGTTGTTGGGAAGCTATGCCAAAGGAAAAAATGTGTTGAATGCGTTTTGCTATTCGGGTGGTTTTTCAATTTATGCTTTGGCAGAAGGGGCACAATCGGTCGATTCGGTGGATGCATCCAAAAAAGCGATTGAATTGACGGAGCGCAATGTGGAAGCCAATTTTGGTGAGACGACAAACCACCAGTCGTATGCAGAAGACGTAATGAAGTTTCTAAAAGAAACAACTGGTACTTACGATTTGATGATTCTTGACCCTCCAGCCTACGCCAAGAGCATGTCGGCGCGCCATCGTGCCGTACAAGGCTATAAGCGATTGAACGCAGAAGGTATTAAGCACCTAAAACCAAACGGGATATTGTTTACCTTTTCATGTTCGCAAGTAGTAGATCGCGAACTGTTTTATAACACGGTCGTTGCTGCGGCCATCGAAGCAGGACGCCAAGTGCGGGTTTTACACCAAATTACGCAGCCCGCCGACCATCCCGTCAATCTTTTCCATCCAGAAGGCAGTTATCTCAAAGGATTGGTACTTTGGGTCGAGTAAAAATAAGAACAGCAGGGCAAATTGCCCTGCTGTAATACTCAACTACCCAACCAGACCCTACTATTGGCCTACAATTTGGCTTTTTAAGCCTCCTAAAACACCTAAAAGTTCGTTTTGCTCGGTAGATGGTACATTGAATTTATTCAAGGCCATCACTAAGTCATTGACCAATGAGTTAAACTCAGTATCGGTGATTTTCATCCCTTTGTGGGCCGTTACCATGTCTTTCCCTGTGTATTTTTGTGGGCCACCACTGGCTTCACCAATCTGGTCAATCAAGTTGTTACGAAGGGCGGTCAAACGTGCTGTATTTCCCTTCTGCACTTCCTGAAGAAGTGGCGTAAACGTGCGAACCATGTTAGGATCCGCTGCTACGTTAGTGATGAATTGGTCCACTACTGCTGAAATTGCACTTACCCCACCAAGGCGATCGTACAATGATTTTGGCGCTGCTTCTTCTTCTTTCTTACAAGATGACATAATGAACACAAGCGCAACCGATAAAGACAAAAATGCTTTTTTCATGGTTTTAATTGATTTAATTGATTGAGAAAATGGATTAAATTAAAACTTGAGTAGTTATTGAGGGAAAATAAAAGATGCTAACGGAAACAGAAGGCGTATTTAGCGCGCTCAAAAGCTTGAATGTAAGACAATGGCACGGGGCATTGGGGGCCACTCGCTTCCACGCCATCAAACGAAGCGGGCTCAACTTTTTTGGCAGAATAGGTTCCTACCAATGATTTCAAAGAAGACTCGTTGGTGGCATCAGGGTCAAAAGTGATGCTCACGAGTTGACTTGCGGGGTTAACTGTACAAGCGGTGACCCCTTTTTGTTGACTAATTTGTTTTTGTAACGCGTCCGAATTAGTAGTTTCGTCAAGCCCATCTACTTTTATGATGGTCATACTAATTGGCTTTACGTAAGCGTGCATGGGTGCAGGTTCTAGATTGGCATAGACAACAAATGCCATAAAAAGAAAACCTAAGGAGTAAAGCGAAATTTTAGCGGTTTTGATAAGTCCTTTTTTCATGGTTGATAGCCTTTTTGGTACTATCTACGATGGCTAATGTCAAGTTGGATTTAGAGGACTGATTTTTTTTTTTGATATTGCATCCATGAAAGCTCTTAAACAGAAGTCCGCTCGCTTTTGTTTACTTGTAAATACTGTCCATTCTCAAGTGGTTTAACTTTTTTATATGGGATTAAAAACGCCTAAATTGAATGAGAGCGAACTATTGGAACTGTTGCGAAGGCAAGATCGCAAAGCTTTCAATTACCTTTATGATAATTATTCCGACGCACTGTACGGGGTTATATTAAAGGTGGTTCGCACTGAAGAAACTGCACAAGATTTGTTGCAAGAAATCTTCGTCAAAATTTGGAAGAACATTGCCCAATACGATTCAAGCAAAGGGCGTTTGTTTACCTGGATGCTCAATATCGCACGAAATACGTCGATAGATTATTTGCGAGTTAATCGCCTCGAAATCCAAGACATAGATACGGCCGTATATACTGTTGAACAAGGTCAATCTATATATGAGGAAATTAACAATAACGAACTTAAAGAAGTGGTGTCGCAACTAAAACCGGAGCAGCAAACGCTGATAGAAATGGTGTATTGGGGAGGCTACACGCACGAAGAGGCAGCCCAAAGGCTAGATATGCCGCTTGGGACGGTAAAGACGCGTGTGCGAAGTGCTCTTAGGGATTTAAGAAAATTTTTTGGTGCATGATTAACGTTAAAGAATACATAGAATCAGGTATCCTAGAAGACTATCTTTCAGGAAACGTTTCTGATCAGGAACGAAGGGAAGTGGATTGCCTATCTAAAATTTACCCCGAAATAAGGACTGAATTAGATAGTCTCAGCGATACAATAGAACAATTTGCTTTTGCCAACAAAGTGGCGGCTCCTGCTGCGCTGAAAGGTAAAATTATGGCACAACTAATCTTCGCAGAGGATGAAACTGAAACCAAGGTGGATGAGATAGTCGAGCAAGAAGAAGATAATGTGCCCGTTTTACCACTTAACTCTCGCGGAAATTCCTTCCAATGGGGGTGGGTAGCGGCGGCTTCAGTAGCAGCTTTGGTGGGCTCGGTGGTGTATTTCAACGCTCGTATGGATACACTTTCAGCAACGGTGGCGCAACAACAGAACGAAATTAAGGCACAAACAACCCAAATTGCGCAGTTAAATGATGCTAATAATCAGTTTGTGACCTTAAAAGGGGTTGAGAAATCGCCTAATAGTTCGGTGCGGGTTGTGTGGAATCCTAAAACGCAGGAAGTTCAGTTAAGTGTTTTGTCTTTGCCTACTCCTAGTGCTGACAAACAATATCAACTTTGGGCGTTGGTGGAAGGAAAACCAGTTGATTTAGGCGTGTTTGATGTAAGTACTGCCTTCCAAAAAATGAAAACGACGGGACAAGCAGATGCATTTGCGGTCACGCTCGAAAAGAAAGGAGGCAATCCGACGCCTCATTTGGAAGAGTTATACGTGATGGGTAAGGTGGCAGGGTAATCCTGCCCCGACTCCAACAAAAAAGTCCCGCCAAAGCGGGACTTTTTTGTTGGTCAATATTTATCAAAAACTATTTAGCAATGTTTGCATCAATCACCAATTCTTTTTCCCAAGATGCTTGGTTGTTTTTTACAAACTCTTGGTATTTAGGGTGATTTTGGAACGTCAAAATATCATCCTTCGTGCGGAAAGTAAGATAGTGCATTGCATCATATTCTGAGCTTCCTGCAACACTCAACGTTTTACCACCTGAGTAAGCAACCATTTGGTGAATCTCACGGCGGAGTTGGGCAAACTCGTTCATGTGGCGCTCAATATCGGCGGCACTTGCGTCGGCCTTAAATTTAATACAAACGATTTTTTGAATCTCTGCATTCTGACTTGGCGTGTAGGCTCCGTAAATGATGAGCATAAATACACAAAGGCCAAATACTGGTTTGATATATCCGAAAAACTTCTTCTTGTTCATTTTGGTAATAATTTGATTTTTAAACTTCAGTTTTCACGTCTGATTTTGAATACGGTGCAAAGATAACGAACGAAATTTAAAAATTGTACTTTTTTTATTAAAAATATAAACAATTCTGTATTTTTTGCTTTTTGCCAAATCAAATTACGACTGTATTAAAAGTGACGATACAACCTTATTCAACGTCTCAGTAAAAATTTGAAGATTAAATCAATGATTTTGCAAAAAATACTCAGCCAATTACTTAATTCAAAAACCTACTTTACGCCATTTTGCAGTTCAAAAAAGGTTTTATTTCGGTTTTTGAGGATAAAAAATTCGATATTACACTTTTGTGTAAAGAACGAATACCAAATAAAATTTGGGATGTGCCCCTGTAATCTATGTTTAATTCGGAAAATATTTACACTAATTTTTCTTCTGCTATTGCTCAATATCCCAATTTGTGGCTTTTCTGGGAAAATAAAGTGGGGTTTTTGGGCGCATCAGCGCATCAACCGTCTCGCGGTTTTTTGCCTTCCTCCTGAAATGCAAGTATTTTTCAAAAAACAAATCAACTACCTGACCGAAAATGCGGTCAACCCCGACAAAAGGCGCTATGCCGTAGTGGGAGAAGCACCACGCCATTATATTGACGCTGAGGCGTATGGAGATAGCGCATTGTACAAACTTCCGTATTATTGGAAAGAGGCGGTTGAAAAATACGGTGAAGATACGTTGGCGCTCAACGGCACCGTACCGTGGGCAATTCAGCAATATAAATTTCAGCTTACGGAAGCATTTCGTCAAAAAAATCCCCGCCGTATCTTACGGGTAGCTGCAGATTTGGGGCATTATATTGCCGATGCAAACGTTCCCTTGCACACAACCCGCAATTACAACGGCCAAATGACGGGCCAGGAAGGGATTCATGCCTTTTGGGAGTCGAGGGTGGCAGAATTGTACGGCGAAAGCTACGATATGTTTGTGGGAGCGGCTATTTACGAACATAAAGTAGCCCATCGCGCTTGGCAGGCTGTCCGAAATGCCAATGCGGGATTGGACAGTGTCTTACGGTTTGAACGGGAGTTGTCGGTGAAATTTCGACCTGAACAAAAATATGTACTGGAAGACCGTAATGGGGTGATAGTGAAGACCTATTCGAGGGAGTTTTCGGAGCGCTACCATCAAATGCTTAACCGCCAGATTGAGCGGCAAATGCGTGCTTCTGTTAAAATGGTAGCCGATTTTTGGTTTACTTGTTGGGTGGATGCAGGCCAGCCCATCCTTTCCGATTTCTCTCATTTTGACTTAGACGAACAAGCAAAAAGAGAAGAAAAAGAAGAAAAAATGGGCTGGTTGAAGCGACTATTTTCGGTCAGAACAGAAAGCGATCATTAGGCGTTGGCAGGCTTGAGTTTTTGAATTACCCACGCGAAAGCAATGACGAGTACACATCCTACGACGTTAAGCCATAAAAACGCCATCAAGTCATACCACCAACATAGAACTACGCCGATTTCGGCCACAATAGCTCCCCAAAAAGTGGCTTTTCCGCCAATGTTTTTGAAGTAAAACGCGACTAAGAATATACCTAAAATAACGCCGTAAAAAAGTGAACCAAGAATATTGACGGCCTCAATCATGCTCCCTAACTTGCTGGCATATTGCGCCACAAAAATGCAAAAAATGCCCCATCCAATGGTAGAAATGCGGGTTACCATCAAATAATGATTATCACTGGCATCGGTTTTATAAACGCGTTTGTACAAATCTACGACCGTGGTAGAGGCCAAGGAGTTGTAAGCAGCGGCAATTGACCCCATTGACGCACTAAAAATGACAGCAATTAATAAACCAATCAGTCCAATTGGGAGGCGGTCGAGAACGAATCGCAAGAAAACGTAATTCACATCGCTGGTATCGGCTGTTGGGTTGTTTTTCTTAATCAATGAAACCGCGTCTTTTTTAAGTTGCTTTTGGGTGTCGTCCGATGCTTTTAAGGCTTCTTGCCAATGGGCAATCGAAGTTTCGTCTTTGGAATCCAATGCCTTAGCCAATCCATCGACTGCTGCCCGCTGACTACTCACTGCCAATGAATGTTTCTCTTCCAGCGATTGGAAATCGGCGGCGTATTCGCTATTTCTGAGTTTATCAGTTTCTACTTTGTTAAAAAATAGCGGGGCGGGGTTGTATTGATAATAGACAAAAACGAGTACGCCAACGAGCAAAATCAGGAATTGCATCGGGATTTTCAACAAACCATTCATTACGAGCCCCATACGGCTTTGCCCAATTGATTCTCCCGTGAGGTAGCGGCCTACTTGCGATTGGTCAGTGCCAAAATACGATAGTTGCAAAAAGAAACCTCCAATCAGACCCGACCAAATATTATAACGGCTATTGGGGTCAAAATGAAAATCAATGGTGTTAAGACGTCCTGCTTTACCCGCAATCTTGAGCGCATCTACAAAACCAATGTCACTGGGCAACAAATGAACAACCATGTAACCTGCCACAAACATGGCCATGGTTACAATAATCATTTGCTGTAAGTGGGTATGAGAAATGGCTTTTGTGCCGCCCGTAACGGTATAAATAAGAACCAATGAACCCATCAAAATATTGGTCCAAGTTAAATCCCAGCCTAAAATAGTGGCTAAAATGATGGAAGGAGCGTAAATGGAAAGCCCCGTTGAAAGTCCGCGTGATAATAAAAATAGGATAACGGTAAAAATACGAACTCGACCATCAAACCTAGTTTCGAGAAATTCGTAGGCAGTAAAAACTTTAAGTCGGTGAAAAATAGGCACAAAAGTAATACTTAGCACAACCATCGCCAGTGGAAGCCCAAAATAGAACTGAACAAAGCGCATTCCGTCGGCAAAGCCTTGGCCTGGGGCAGATAAAAAAGTAATCGCACTCGCTTGCGTAGCCATTACGGAAAAGCATACGTGGTACCAAGGCAGCGATTGACCTGCAATAAGATAATCATCAATGTTTTGTTTGCCACGGCTTCGGTAAATACCGTAAATAATAATAAAACTGAGGGTACCAATTAAGACAATCCAGTCAATAAAACTCATTGGCAGGAGGGATTAGGTGGAAAGTGAAAGGTTTAGAAATCTGGGAATATTATTCAAAATACTTCATCATTACGTAAAAAAGCGCCATAAGTACTAATAAGGTACCAATGACAATGCGGTACATTTGGCGCCAACTTTTAATGAAAGGTGGTAATCCTTCGGTCTCGTTAGGTTGCTGTGAGTCCATCATACAAATGCGCAAAATTTGAGTAGCAAAAGGGAATGGGTGAATTATTTGTTTTACATCAAAAAAATAACCAAAATGCGTGCCGTAAAATTAGGTGTATTCTTTGAGCTTCTAGTAAAGATTAGCTAGAAAGTCAAAAAAGATGTTTAAAGCGTCATAATCCTAGTTTTAACAACCGATTCTTTTTTCAAAAACCCTTAATTAAACTTATTTTTCATTCAATGAATTTCAAAGATCAAGTAGTAATTATTACAGGAGGATGTTCTGGCATTGGGCGGTCGGCGGCATTGGCTTTTGCGCGCGAAGGTGCTAAATTATTCCTTGCTGACCTGTCAGAAAAAGCAGGTGACGAACTCGTGGAAGAACTTACTGGAATGGGTGCCGCGGCGACTTTTGCTCGTATTGATGTCACCGACGTAGAAGACGTACAGCGCATGATTAGCGATTGTATTTCCTATTTTGGGAATATTGATGTATTGGTTAATAGTGCGGGCATCGTTGGGCCACGAGCTCGTACCGAAAAATACCCGATTGACGACTTTCAGAAGGTGTTTGACGTCAATGTAAACGGCCTTTTTTATTGTATGCAAGCGGTTTTACCTCATTTTTTGAGTAGAAAAAAGGGAAATATCGTCAATATTGCTTCCGTGGCAGGTTTGGGTGGATTTGCGGGGCACATTGGTTATTCGGCCAGTAAACATGCCGTAGTGGGCATGACGCGCTCGGCTGCCCTCGAATTTGCCAAACACGGAATCAGGGTCAATGCCATTTGCCCAGCGTTTACGCTGACACCGATGTTGGAAAATGCCATTGTAAACGACGATACCAATTACTTGGAAGCACTCCAGAATGCTATTCCGATGAAGCGATTTGGCAAACCCGAAGAAATCGCTGACGCAATTCTGTACGCGGCTTCGGCTTCTTCCTCATTTATGACTGGACATACCCTTGTCCTCGATGGCGGACTTTTAACTGCTTAATTTCATTCACCTATTACTAAAGAAACGACCAAAATGGCTGATAACCAACTTTTTCAATTGACAGGTAAAGTAGCACTCATTACGGGAGCAAGTAAAGGAATTGGCGAACAAATTGCGCGTTATTTGGCACAGTTTGGCGCAAAAGTCGTGATTAGCAGTCGGCGACAAGCAGACCTAGATGAATTGGCGGAAGACATTCGTAAAACGGGGGGCGAAGTCACGGCCATAGAGGCAAGAATGGGAGACGAAGCTCAAACAAAGCACTTGTTCGATAAAACGATGGAGGTGTATGGAGGCATTGATATTTTGGTAAACAATGCAGCGGCCAACCCTTATTATGGCCCCACCGTAGATTGCCCCGACAATGCCTATGACAAAATCATGGACATCAACGTAAAAGCCCCTTTTCAACTGTCAAAACTGGTGTATCCCGTTATGAAACTGAGAGGAGGGGGGAGCATTATCAATATTAGCAGCATTGCTGGCGAAACGCCCGATCCTGGATTGGGGATTTATAGCGTGAGTAAAGCATCCATCAATATGCTTACCAAAGTATTGGCAAAAGAATGGGGAGCCGATGGAATCCGCGTAAATGCCGTTGCGCCAGGGCTTATCAAGACAAAGTTCAGCCAGGCATTGTGGCAAGATGAAAAAACGCTGGCCCATTTTACAAAACGGTTGCCCATTGCCCGCATGGGGACAGTAGAAGAAGTGGCTTCGTTGGTTTTGTATTTAGCTTCGGATGCGTCGGGATACTGCACAGGAGGCATTTATACCGTCGATGGAGGAACGACTATTTAGAAAGCAAATATCCCAATATTTTCATGGAGGTTTTAAGTCGTTGGTACATTCCCAAGACCGTTGTTCCTAGATTGTACCGCCGATTTATCCCATTATGACTACTATTGTGCCATATTTAACATTCTCACCGCTTTTGATATGCTCATAACAACTACCAACAACATTGAGGGTAAAAAAATTACTCAGTACATCGGTTTGGTCAACGGCGAGGCCATCATAGGTGCCAATTTTGTAAAAGACTTTTTTGCAGGCATTAGTGACATCGTGGGCGGACGCTCGGGGGCGTACGAACAGGGCTTGCGCGAAGCCAAGAGTATTGCCCTGAAAGAAATGATTGAACAAGCCCAACGCCTAGGCGCCAATGCTATCATTGGGGTTGATTTAGACTATCAAACCATCGGTGGTAGTGGTACCATGCTTATGGTAAGCGCCAACGGTACTGCCATTATTTATGAATAAGAGGGGACTTCCCCTCTTATTAACTTAAATAAACGCCAGCTTCAGGCTCAGAAAGCTTCACCCGAATGTGCTCGTTGAGGGTAGTACTGAGGGCATAACCGACATAATCGGCCGAAATAGGGAAAGAGTGATGTGCCCTATTGACCATGACCGCTACTTGTACCCGTTTGACAGAAACGCCTAAAAACGGCGAAAGACTGTAGGCAAGTGTACGACCTGTGTTTAGCACATCGTCCACAACAATGATTACTTTGCCATTGAGTGCTTCTTTGTCTATGTCAAAATGGACAGGGCTAGTATGTGGTTGCTCTTTGTTTAGGTCAATTTTCATCAACGTAATGTTCAAAGGCGAAATCTCCCGCAGGTAGTTGGTTAAAAGACCAGCCATGGTATAGCCTTCGCCCACAATTCCAGCAAGAACAACGTTGGTTTCTTCGAGGTTACGTTCGTAAATTTCAAACGCAATTCGCTTTATTTTTTGGTGGGTTTGGTCGAGTGAAAGTATTGGTTTCTGCACAGCGAAAAAGGAATAATCTGTTTTTTGTGAGATGAAAGAGTTTGGCACAATTTTAGCCAAGAACTTATTGAAATCAAAAAACAAATTTACGCTTTCGCAATGAGAAACCTGCAAATTATTTTCTTGACGCTAGTAGTTGGGTGTATTTTTAGTGGCTTTATTGCCGAGAAGGCTGCCCGCGAGCTTGAAATTGCCGAAAAAATAAAAGGCTCGATAAAAAGCGGAAATGCCCACAATCTTGCGGTGCATTTTGAGAAAAATTTGGATTTAGTCATTGATGCCGAACACGTTGAGTTTCGGCGCGTTCGTGATGGACAGGCAGAATTGATTTTGAAAAACTTCTTTAAAAAATATCCCCCGAAAGACTTTAAATATGGCTTTCAGGGGACGGCTTCTAAAGTTCGTTATTGTACTGCAACGTATCAGGCGGTGAATGGTAACTCGTTTCAGGTATATATTTTGATGAGAGTTACCGAAAAAGAATACCTTATCAATACGTTACATTTTAAGAAAGAGTGATTTTATTTAATCACGAAGTTGTTGTCTTTGATGCCTTTGTTTACTTTAACCGACGTCACTTCGGCTTTTGAAGAGAACTGCCCATTGCCTTGCTCGCGGATGTACGGAATTTTAACGCCATTGCCATCCTTAATTTCTTTGTAGTCGCTGAGGGCTGCGTTCATCATTCCACCGCCCATCATTCCACCACCCATACCGCCACGGCCGCCGCCTTGACCACCCTGTCCGCCGCCACCTTCGGGGCGTTGTCCTTCTGGACGTTGGCCTCCGCCTTGTCCATCAGGACGAGGGCCTCTTTGACCTTCACCCGAGCCAGCTCTTTTTACTTTGAGACCCGTCTCTACATCAAAGAAATCGTTCCATTTTCTTCCTTCAGGAATGGCAAATTCCACTTTCCACGCATCTTTGCCATTGACTGCTTCTTTGCCAACCACCGTCTTTTGAACGTTAAATTCAGCATAAAGTAATTCTGGGAAAGGAGCAGCTTGTAAAATAGCGCCTGCTGCGTCTTTGCCTTCAAGTGTACGCGAGTTGGTATTACCTCCAAAACCAGAAGTAATGGCTACTTTTGTCCCATCGCACGTTTGGCGCATTACTTCATTGCCCATCATATACATGACACTGCTGAATTTATTGCCTTTTTTAAATTTTACTTCCGATTCCATCGAGCCGCGTTGTGTTTCGGCCACTGTGCTAATGGCAATGTCTTCGATTTTGGAAAGTGCCTCTTTGCCGCCAATGGCAGCCAGGTATTTGTCAAGGATGGCATCTGCCGAGGGAGTTTCTTGGGCTGAAGCAGCGCCAACAACGCCAAACATCATTAGGCTCAAAATTATTTTTTTCATAGTTGTTTGGGGAATGATAAAAGTTGATAAAACTTGGGTATTGATTTAAGCAAATGTACGTAAAAAGGAAATTGTTATTGTGAGTAAAGTCGTCAGATTTTGGGAGAACACCGCCCAAACCCCTATTCAAATCGTTGAAGCCCCTATTTTTATAGAGCTGGGTTTACGCGTTTACTTCAAACGTGATGATTTAATTCATGCTTACATTTCGGGAAATAAGTGGCGGAAGTTAAAATACAATTTGATAGAAGCCGAAAAAAGTGGCTTTCAAACATTACTTACGTTTGGTGGTGCATTCTCAAACCATATCGCTGCCGTAGCAGCTGCGGGGAAGGCGCTCGATTTTGACACCATTGGTATCATTCGAGGCGAAGAACTGAGCCCAGATTCCAACCCAACGTTGCAGTTTGCGGCCAAGTGTGGGATGAGACTACTTTTTGTAAGCCGAACAGCTTACCGCGATAAAGAAACATTGGCCCACAATTACGGCAGAGATGCTTTTGTGATTCCTGAAGGTGGGTCAAATCAGTTGGCGGTAAAAGGGGTAGCTGAAATGGTGGAAGAGGTAAAAAAACAGCTCGATGGAAAGATTGATTACTTTTGTACTGCGCTGGGCACGGGTGGAACGGCAGCGGGTATTCTATCCGTATTTGAGAACGAGGTATTGGTTTTTCCTAGTTTAAAAATCTCATCTGAAGAGGCTACGCAGTTGATTTTAACGCATATTCCCCAGCCACAAGGGCATTTGAAAGTGATAGAAAAATATCATTTTGGCGGTTATGGAAAAATGAACGACTCATTGCTGGAGTTTATCCGTGAGTTTGAAACGCAAACGGGCATACCACTTGAACAAGTCTATACCGCTAAAATGATGTATGGACTGGTGGAATTAGCGAAAGAAGGTTTTTTTAAACCAGGAACCCAAATGGTGGTTCTGCACACAGGAGGTTTACAAGGAAGAAGCCAATTGTTGCCTCCGATAAAAAGAAAATAGCCCCGAATATCGGGGCTATTTATCTACCTATTAACAGCCATGAAAACAAATATTTTATGCCATAGAAGGCTTGAATGTCAATCGTTGGATACCGTAGTAACTTCCAAAAAGAACAGCATTGTAAAAGAAGTCACCCATGACGGTGTTGAGGAATAAATTTCCCCAAAATGTTTGTTGGTAAAATGCTAAACCCGCAGTGTAGCACGCCACAAGACCTGCCCACGTTTGTGGATACATCGAACCTTGAAACCAAACAAAGAAATTCGTAATTAAAAAGAACGAAATAGAAGCTACCAAACTAGCCACGACAACGCGTCCAAAGGTAACTTTTTTCAAAAAGAAAAGACCAAATGTGGAAATGAGAACAAAAGAAACGTAAGTGGGGAGAGAAGGTGAGCCAATGAGTACGTCACTCAAAAGCATGGCTACCATCGGAATCATGAAAGCATAAACCTTACGACTAAACTGAGCAGCGCCAAACAAAGCAATAGCTCCAATGGGGGTAAAGTTAAATGGATGAGGTAAAATCCGAGAAAGTGTAGCTAAAAAAATCAGCACAGCTACTGTACTAAATCTCGTAAAAACTGAATTCATGACTGAGGTAAAAAGTTCTCTCGATACGTGTTTTTTTTTGTTGGCTCTTAGATTTCTCTGAACTTGGGTGTAAAGATAAAATGATATTTGTGAAAATTGCAAGAAGTGTGTCAAAAAAACACTAAAAAAAATAACAAATAGTGAACTAATACTTAAAAAAGTTTATAAACCTTCTTGGTCGATAGGTCTTTGGTTGGTTTTAGTGTCTATTTCATAGTCTAAAAATTTGCAATGAGTGGGCTACCCGAAAACCTTCTTTCTGGATTAGCTTTGACTCTTCGGACGTTGGTTGGAAAAGCGGATTGGTATGGTTAAGGTGAATAAAATGGACTTTGGACTTTTGGTATATGGGTAGCTTATCCAATAGCGACATTGTCTCGGTGATAAACGGATGAGGAACTTCACTCATGGGGCGGTTGATTTCTCCATCTTTAAAAAATGTACCGTCGAGTAGGGCATAGTCAGCTGATTTTACCAATCCTTCGAGCGATTCGGACCACTTTTGCCATTTGTCGATGTCAGGAATAAATACGAGACGTTTTCCTTGACTTTTGATTTCGTATCCTACTGTTTCTGAAAACTCGTCCCGATGCGGAACACGGAACGCCCGAACCTGCAAACGGCTATTTAATTGAATGAAACCGTTTTCTTGTATAGGCTGGAGTTGGATGTTTTCGATGCTGACGAGTTGACTCCACGGGCCATTTTTCTCAAGGTATTCTTTCATACGAGGCATGACAAACACAGGCACTGATTTGGCACCCATGACTTCTCTTCCTAAATCCATGAGGCCAGTGTAGTGACCGATGTGGGCGTGCGTAAGAAAAATCCCCGACAGGTCATTTGATTCGTTGTTTGTGGTATGTTTAAGTGCTTCTAATTGGATCTTAAAATCAGGGGTAGCATCAAAAATCCAGCGTTGGCCAGTGCTTGGATCCACCAATGCGATGCACGAAACAGATTCAAAGGCTAATTTTTTCTCCCAAACTGCCCGACAACAAGCTTTATTGCAACCCGCCTGCGGATAGCCACCGTCTTGGGCAATTCCCAATACCACCACGTAAGGTTCTTGTGCATACGCACTAAGTGCAAAAAGAAAATAAAGAATCCAGTACCTAAACATGGGTTGATGAAAATAAAGGTCAGCGAATAGAAGGCTAAAAATACCCGTTTTGTGGCCGATAAAGAAGCTTTGTTAGTTTTTTTACCAAAAGAGGGTGAGAAAGTAGGTAATTTTTGCCCTTTCCTGACTCTTTATAATAGGTCGTAACAAGGACAGTCATCGCTTGTTTTTCTTACCCCTCACACCAATCTCTTTTTTATATCTGCTTTCTCATTTTAGAACACTTTTAAACTTCCATGTGTAAGCTGTACAAATCACTTACGTTCATTGTAGCCCTACTTTTTTTGAGCCATGCAACGATTACGTTCGCTCAAACCAACGCAAAAACTAATGTAGATGCGCTTGATGCGGCTTTTCAGCTCGAAAAGGGAGACAGGGTACTTTTTGTAGGAAACTCGTTGTTTGAAAACGATGTACAATTTGGCTATTTAGAACTTGCCCTAACTACCCGCTGGCCAAACCGAGCCATTACCTACCGAAATATAGGCTGGTCGGGAGATAATGTCTATGGAGACGCGCGCAGTTACGTGACAACTCCACCAACGCCGTATGAGTTATTGATTCAGCAAATTACGGAAGCAAAACCGACGGTGGTATTTGTGGGTTATGGTGGTATCGAAGCTCAAGAGGGAGAGGAAGGTCTTGCTCGCTTTAAACAAGGCTACGTAAGTTTGTTAGATAAAATAGACCAACTAGGAGCAAAAGCGGTACTGGTGTCGCCCATCCCTGTCTTACTGCCTGCTTCAGATAATACAACGAAAAGAAACGTAGCCCTTGAAATGTATGCTGCGGCAATTGAACAAATCGCTAAAGAACGTAAAAAAAGGTATTTGGATGTATTCAAGCCGATGTTAGAAATCAGCAAACAAGCTGTGATTACCGAAAATGGAGTGCATCTCAACGGAACTGGCTATTATTATTTGGCAACGGCTTTGGAAAAAAGTTTGGGACTCCCGCCTCGAAATGGGAGTATTGTCATTGATGTGGCGAACAATGCCGTAGAATCGGCGGTGGCGACGAAATTGAATCAACTTGACAAATCGACCATGAGTTTGAGTTTTACAGTCAACGAAATGTGCCTGCCTTTGCCTGCGCCTCAGGAAGACGGTAAAACCATTGCGGTTGATAACGGCCGAAAGCTTTCAATTAAGGGTTTAAAAAAAGGATTTTATACTCTTTCGACGGACGATGATGTTATTGTGACGGCGTCGGCCAAAGAGTGGGAAAAAGGGGTAACGATAAAGCAAGGGCCTACCTATTATCAGGCCGAAGAGCTTCGGAAAACCATCCTGAAAAAAGAAGAGTTGTTCTTTTTTCAATACCGACCTTTAAACCAAACTTATATCATCGGTTTTCGTTCTTATGAGCAAGGCCGCCACAAAAAAGGGTTGGAAGAGCAGAACTACTTGATTACTTGGTTGGAGGCGCAAATAGGAACGGTCAATCAACCTAAACCCGTAACGTATCAATTAACCCTGTTGAAGTAGGGTATTTATTGCATGTTACTGGTTATTTGTTATCTGTTATTGGGAAAAACAGACCCTCCAAACCCGCAACAGAAAACCCCAAACCCGCAACCGAAAACTCCAAACCCGAAACAGAAAACCCCAAACCTGAAACACCACTATTTCATAGCGTATGAAACGAACATATTTAAACATAACTGCTTCATTTTTACGAAAAACCTTGCTCATTCCCGTCGTTGTTTTGACGACTGCCTTGGTAAATCAAGATAAGAATTGGGATGTTCCCAACCCTGATGTTCAAAAAGAACTCGAATCGTTCAAAGTAGCCGATGGTTTTGAAGTAACCCTTTTTGCCGCCGAGCCGTTGGTGGCAAAGCCCATTCAAATGAACTGGGATGCTGAGGGGCGTCTCTGGGTGGTAAGTAGTACCGCTTATCCTCACCTAAAAACGGGTGAACAAGCCAACGATAAAGTGTTTGTGTTGGAAGATACCGATGGGGATGGCAAAGCGGATAAATCGACCATTTTTGCTGAAGGACTGCTGACTCCCACGGGTATTTTGCCTGGAGATGGGGGCGTTTATGTGGCCAACTCTACCGAAATCTTGCACTTTGCGGATACCGATGGCGATGGGAAAGCTGATAAACGACGACGTATTTTGAGCGGATTCGGAACTGCCGACACGCACCATTTGATTCATACCTTCCGCTGGGGGCCCGAAGGAAGCATGTATTTTAACCAATCCATTTATATTTATAGCCACATAGAAACGCCATCTGGGATTAAGCGCTTGGAAGGGGGAGGAGTGTGGCAATTGCGCCCTCAACAACTCGACCTCGATATTTATGCCAAAGGGCTTATCAACCCGTGGGGCTTGCAGTTTTCGCGTTGGGGTTCGTCGTTCTTGACTGATGGAGCTGGAAATGAGGGAATTAATTACGCCTTTCCTGGAGCTACGTTTGTGACGGCACCTGGTGCTGAACGTATTTTAAGAGGACTTAACCCAGGCCAACCTAAGCACAGCGGATTGGATATTATTTCGGGGCGGCATTTGCCTGAGTCGTGGGCGGGGTCTTTGATTACCAACGACTTTCGAGCCAACCGTATCAATCGTTTCAAATTGGAAGAACAAGGCAGTGGGTTTGTTTCTAAACAAGTGGAAGACCTGCTCTGGACAGATAATGTGGCGTTTCGTCCCGTGGATATTTCGGTAGGCCCCGACGGCGCTATTTACGTTGCCGATTGGTACAACCCCATTATTCAGCACGGAGAAGTTGATTTCCATGACCCACGCCGCGACCAAGAACACGGAAGGATTTGGCGGATTGTGGCAAAGAATCGGCCATTGGTCAAGAAACCACAACTGACCAAAGCTTCGGTAAATGAACTCTTGGAGGCGCTTCGCCAACCCGAAGATTGGACGCGGCTCCAAGCCAAACAAGTCCTCAAAAGCCGTGGTGCGAAGGAGGTAATTCCTGCCCTTGAGCAATGGGTGAGTAAATTAGATAAAAAAGATCCCAATTATGAGCACTTATTGTTGGAAGCGTTGTGGACGTATCAAACGTTGGATACTGTCAATGAGTCAGTGTTATCGAGTTTACTTAAAGCCGAAAATCACAACGCCCGTGCAGCGGCGATTCGGGCATTTCAGTTGTGGCATGGCAAGGTAAAGGAGGAAGCGGGGCTGTTGGCCAACGCCGTAAAAGACACCCACCCGCGCGTCCGATTGGAGGGGGTAATTGCTTTGCGAAAGCTAAAATCTGCCGAAGCAGCGCAAACGGCTTTGACCGTATTGGATAACTCCATGGATGAATTTTTGGATTTTGCGCTGTGGGAAACCGTACGCGAATTGGAACCTCAGTGGTTGAGCCGTTTAAAAACAGATGCGAACTTTTTGGGGGATGCTAAGAAAACAGCTTTTGCCCTAAAATCTGTCAATAACCCAGAGGCGGTGGCCCGTTTGACCCAATTGTACCAGAAAGGCCAAGTGCCCGAAGAATATCAAAAGGATGCGCTGGCTGCTATTACAAAATGGGGAAAAGCTGCTGACTTAACTACCTTGTTTGATATGACAGTACAAGGTAATGCTGCGCGCGATAAACAAACGGCCGCGCGGTTAGGGGCGCTGGCGGAGGCAGCACAGCAACGAAAAATACAGCCCACCAATGGATTGGGTAGAATTGTAGATTTTATAAAAAGTGACGAAGAAGCCGTCTCAACCACGGCGATTCGGTTGGTGGGGCTGTGGAAAATGGAAGAGCTGAGTGAGCAATTGCTGGGTTTGGTTCAGCAAGGCGAAAAACCCGTCAAAAAGGCGGCATTGGTGGCTTTATCGGCGATGGGAAGCGAAAAATCGAAAAAAATATTGGTGGATTTAACAGGGGCTAAAAATTCTCCCGAGCTACGAGTAATGTCAGTGACGCAACTGGTGGGGCTGGATGCCAATGAAGCGGCCAAAATTGGGACAGACTTGATGCGGACTGTTCCCGCTGAAACGGATGTAACAGATTTGTTTAAAGCGTTTTTTGCGACCAAAACGGCGACAGAGGCTTTGTCAGAAGCGATTAATACGCGAAAAATCCCTGAAAATTTTGCCAAGGCGGGGCGTCAGTTAATGGGACGAAACATTCCTTGGACCCGTCGCCGCGCCGATGATGTAGTGCAATTGGAAAAAGCGCTGGAGGCGTCTGGTGGTACGTTGCCCGTCGAAAAAATGCCCCAACAACTCAACGACCGCGAAATAACAGCCTTGGCCAAAACGGTGGCTGAAACGGCTGACCCTGCATTGGGAGAAAAAGTATTTAGAAAGTCAGAGTTGTTGTGCCAAACGTGTCACGCCATTGGCGGGGCTGGAGGGCGAATTGGGCCAGATTTGAGTAGTTTGGGGACAAGTTCGCCCGTAGAAACTATTATTCGTTCGGTGTTGTATCCTACGCTTTCCATCAAGGAAGGTTATGAGTTGCAGCGAATTGTGAAAAAAGATGGCAGTGAAATGATGGCCTATTTGGTGAGTAATGGCAATACCGAAGTAGTGGTGCGGGATGTCGCAGGGCAGGAAATATCAATGGCTAAAAATCAAATCTCAACCATCGAAAAAACACCAGGTTCGTTGATGCCAGCGAGCTTGACGGCGGGGCTTGACAAGAAAGAATTTGTGGATTTGATTGGGTTTTTGTCAAAAATGGGTGGTCAATACCGCGTTCCGACTTCCCGCTTTGTGCGCCGTTGGAATACTGCCATCAATAGCAAAGAACTGACCCGAAAAGTAGCAGAAGAAGGAGGTTTGTTTGTGGCAAAGGACAAAGGAAAGGTCATAAACATGCCGATTTACAGTAAAGTATCGGGCAACTTGCCGCTTGAAGAACTACCAGTGGTGGAAGGTGGAGCTGGAAAGCGTTTTAGTTTTGTTCGTTTCAATTTGGAAGTAGTCAACAAAGGAAACGTTGAATTAGCCCTGAACTCAGTCGCGGGAGTATCGGCTTGGGTGGATGCCAAACCGATGAAGATGTCGCCAACGGGTATCTCGGGTGAATTGGCCAAAGGCATTCATTCGTTCACCATTGCCATCGACAGAAACGCCTTCAAAGAAAATAGTATTTCTGTACAAGTGCTGGATGACCAAAACGGAGCCGCCCAGCTTCGTTTGATGATGGATATGTAATTCAAGTAGTTTCGACTGCTTACTCTAGACTTCCCACTGAGGCTGTGTTGGCCGAAGTGGGAAGTCTTTTTGTTTGACCTAATTCGCTCTTCTCTTCACAGTTTTTGAAGATTAAAATTTAACTTTTTTCTAACAAAATTCAAACCTTCTCAGTTGTATGGAAAATACGATGTTGTTGTAGTATTTTGTATAAATTACAATATCGTACTTTTTTAAAAACATGAATCAGAAAAAGCTCATCGCCGAACTCAAAGGCGCGGGAAAAGAATACAAAACGGGTGACCAAACAATTGTAGCCCTTCAAGCTACTGATTTTCAGTTGTATGAAGGAGAACTTACCTTGATTATTGGCCCTTCTGGTTCGGGTAAAACCACCTTGCTTTCTCTGTTGGGCTGTGTTATTTATCCAAGCTACGGTGATTTGTGGGTGGACGGGCAGCACATCAATTCCCTTAACGCCACCAAATTGGCTCGCCTTCGACTCGAAACCATTGGTTTTGTGTTTCAAAGCTTTAATCTTTTAGCACCGCTTACGGCGGAAGAAAACGTTGAGTTACCGCTAAAATTACTCGGTTTGGACAGCAACGAACGAAAAAAAAGGGTGCAAAAAGCCCTCGAAACGGTGGGAATGATAGAACGACGTAAAAATTTACCAAAAGCGTTATCTGGTGGCCAACAACAACGCATTGCCATTGCTCGGGCTTTGGTGACAAACCCCAAAATGATTTTGTGTGATGAACCTACGGCATCGCTCGACAAAGATTCGTTGGGGGTGGTGATGAAAGAATTACAGACGTTGGCTCGGCAAGGAAAGTCGGTCGCCGTGGTAACCCACGACCCACGCCTACAACAGTACGCCGACCGTGCCGTAGAGGTGAAAAATGGACAGGTGATTCCCATTGAATTAACGAACGTTGCAACATAATAACTTATACACGTGAAAACTACGAAAGTCAAAAAAGAATGGTTGTTGCTTTTTTGCCTCCCACTTTGGTGGGGATGTGGTAAAAAAACGGACTCGGAAGAAAAAGTAGCCAAGGTCGATTCGGTGGCACTTCCTTCGACCAAAGACCAGATTTTGGGGGTGGCGAGAATTGAGCCAGAAGATGGACTGTTGAGCCTAACGGCAGGCACGACGGGGCGCGTGCTGGAAGTGCTCATCGACGAAAATGATTCGGTTAGAAAAGGGCAACCTCTGTTGCGCGTGGAAGTAGCCGTAGAAAACGCCCAACTTCGTCAGTCACAAAGCAAAATTGCAACGCTCCAAGCCACCTTGGCGGCCAACCAAGCCACCCTTGAGGGATTGCGGGTTAGTTTGGACAATGCCCAAGAAACATATACCCGAAACGTGGATTTGTTCAAAGGTAATGCGCAAACAAAACAAGTCGTGGACGATAGCAAAGCGACGGTAGATAAGTTATTAAAAGATATTGAGACGGCGGAGGCCAACGTTCGGCAAGCCCAAAGCCGTATCGGGGAATCGAAGGCTGATTTAAACTATTACCAAACGGTTTTAGAAAAGAAAAAAGTGTTGGCATTGCTTTCGGGAAAAATCCTGAAAGTGTTGGTCAAAGTGGGGGAATACGTCAATAACGATTCCCCAATAGCCGATTTTGCGCCGTCAGGGCCGTTGTATGCCAAAACCGAAGTGGATGAACTCTACGCCGAACGGGTACAAATAGGGCAGAAAGCCTACATTTTATCTCAAACCACAGGCGACACTTTGGCGCAGGGGAAAGTGAGTTACGCCGCTGCGTATCTGAAACAAAAATCGCTGTTTAAAGACCAAGCGACCGAACAAGAAGACCGCCGCGTTCGGGATGTGTCCATTCGGTTGGAGGCTGGAAAAATGCCGTTGATTGGCAGCCGCGTTGATTGTCTTATTCTTCTCAAATAAACGTGACCTTACCATGCTCAAAGAGGCGTTTAAGTTTATGTGGTACGACAAAGCCAAAATGTTTGGGATTTTGTTTGGGATCATTCTATCGGTTTTTTTGATTGGACAACAACTCGGCATTTGTTTTGCCTTGTTGGGCGGTACCATTTCTTTGGCTGAAAACAACAAGCAATACATTTGGGTTGTGAGCGATAAAAGTCAGCAAGTCAGTGATTTGCCGTTGTTAGATATGCGCATCTCGCGGGAGCTGATGAGTATCACAGGTGTGAAGCGGGTAAATACGATGGTGGTGGCCGCAGGTAGCGCCAAGTTTAAGGATGGTACCAAAACGCCCATTACGCTCATTGGAACGCAAGCGCCGCGCCATGCGGGTGGGCCGTGGAATTTTGTCAAAGGGAATTTGGAAGATTTGCAGCAAGAAGGCGCCCTCATTACGGACGAATATGACCCCATTTCTTCCAAAAAAATCAAAATTGGCGACCATTTTGAGTTCAACGGCTCCCGCGTTTTTTTGAGTGGAAACACCCGAAGTGCCAAAGGGTTAGGCGTTGCTTATGGCTTTACGACGGTTGAACGCGCCCGCAAACTGTGCCGAATTTCTAC
This sequence comes from Runella sp. R0.1_18, assembly GCF_057652155.1. NCBI lineage: Bacteria > Pseudomonadati > Bacteroidota > Cytophagia > Cytophagales > Spirosomataceae > Runella > Runella sp. R0.1_18. Next base: position 58,475 of record NZ_JBYFCK010000014.1, on the reverse strand, counting down.
CAACCAAGCGTCGGCGTTTTTGGTGGAGGCCGAGCCAGGTTTTACGCACCAACAAGTGGTAAACAACATCAACAAAGAGATTTTGGGCGTGAAAGCCCGCGACGGAGAAGCGTTCACCCAAGAAAGCCTCAAGTATTTTGCATTGAACAGTGGCATTGTCGCCTCCTTTGGTCTATTGGTCGTTTTTGCCATTATCACGGGCTTTGCCATTGTGGGCTTAACGATGTTTTCGGCCGTCAATGACCGATTGAAAGATTACGGAACGCTCAAAGCCATTGGGGGAACGAATGGGATAATTCGCCAACTGATTTTATGGCAAGCCGTTATTTATTCGACGGTCGGTTTTGTCATTGCCTATGTCTTGCTGCGTGGCTTTGTTAACGTCACCAAAACCAGCCTTAACATCAAAATTACGCCTTATTTAATCCTTTTTCTCATTGGTGTGACCCTGTTCATCGCGGTGTTGGGAAGTCTGTTTGCCATGCGAAAAATCACCAAAATGGAACCTGCCCAAGTATTTAGAACCTAATTGTTATGAAGAAAATAGTGCTTTTATGGCTAGGAATTGGGCTGCTGCCTGAAGCGGTACAGGCTCAAAAACTATCCCTCGACGACGCCCTAAAAATGGCCCTGGAAAATCGCCTTGAAGTAAAAAATCAGCAGTTACAGCTGCGAATTTCGGAGGGAGAGGAAGCAAAACTTCGTGCCAAATGGCTTCCACAAGTCAATGCCTCAGCAGATATGCGTTGGAATACCCAACTCCAAACCTCCGTTTTCAAGAATGCTCCCTTTGCCAACGGTCAAGATGTGAAATTGGTGCTTGGAGTGCCCTTTAACAATAACGTCGGACTTTCGGCAGAGCAAAAAGTCTATGATGCGGCTACCAAATACGACCGTTTGATTAATCAGGAAACGGTAGAGGGGCAAAAAATTACCCTCGAAAAGCAAAAAATAGATATAAAACAAGCCGTTACAGAAGCCTATTATGCAGTGCTGTTCAGCCAAGAAAAGATTACTTTGGCCGAAAAAGCGGTTGTTCGGGCGCAAGCGTATTGGGAGTCGGGGAAGACGAAGTGGGAGAAAGGGACAATGCTAAAAAACGATTTTGACCGCCTGCTATTGGATGTTAACAATGCGCAAACGGCACTAACGAAGGCAAAGCAAGATTTAAAAGTGAATCAGGCATACCTTTTGTACCAAATTGGCCTTAAACAAAGCTCGGTAGAGCTAACCGAAACCTTGGAAACTGTGTTGGCAACATCAGAAAATACAACCCCAGAAATGGCGCTTGATACTCGCCCTGAGCTAAAGCAAGAGCAATCGGCGTTGCGGGTGAATGAACTGCTTCAGCAGAAACAGAAATCACGGTTGGCACCGTTGGTAAGTGCCTACGGAAACTACACCGCGCTCCAGCTCAACGATAAATTTAATCCGTTTTCGTCGGGAACGTGGTTTCCGTTCAACTATGTGGGTTTGAAGCTAAATATTCCTCTGTATGATGGTAAACAGACCGCCATTTTGCGCAACGAATATGCTTTGAAAACGCAAGTAAATCGGAATACTATTGATAAACTAAAAGGAGATTTTGAGTACGAAATTACCAACACAACGACAGTTTTGGCCCAAGAAAAGGCAAATGTGCTGGACACGAAAAAAAACGTGGCATTAGCGCAACAAATTTTAGAAACCGACCGCTTTCGCTACGAAAAAGGGATATTGTTGCTGGCCGATTTGAAAAACACTGAATACAGTCTTCAGAACGCTGAAACCAATTATTTGAACAGTGTGTATCAATTTTTAATTGCCTATGTGCGGTACAAAAAAGCTGCGGGGACGCTCTAACGTCCCCGTCTTGGATGGCCTATTTCATGATCATTTCGTAGGCCGTTTCTAACAATTCTTCTTTGTCGAGCAGACTCAATGAGAGGGGCAATTGGGCCAAACCTAGCAAGCGGCGCATGATTTCGACCCCCGTAAATTGATCAACCAATTGTGGGTTTTTTACCACGCCGTAGGCTTGATACACTTTACGAATGGTGTCTTCGTCTTGTTTGGCCAACATCAGATGGGCAGTAAGTACACCCAAGTCAAATTCAGGACAGCCATAAAAACAAAACTCAGGGTCAATCACCTTCAGACCCGAATCGGTTTTTAGCCAACTACCTGGGTAAAAATCGCCGTGCAGCAAGCTGTGCCCGTCCGACAAATACACCTGACCCAACTCGGCCACTTTCTTTTTCAAAAATGGATCAATTTTGTACCCCATCGAAATCATCTGAAAACCCTCGTGAAGGGTATCAAGGTCGAATCCGTTGTTTTCTAAAAAGGGGAAATTAAAAATATGTTCGTGGTTCAGGACGCGCATGGCGCGGTTGGCAAACGTCCCGTCGAGGGCTTCTTTCCACGTTAGTTGGTGCAACATGGCCAAAAAATGCGCCAATGCTTCGGCCTCAACCATTGACAGTTTTTGTTGTGGTTGGTACAAAAACGTGTAGTCGCTCGACGTGCCCAAGTCTTCCAAAGCAAGAATATAATTGCTTTCATCCACCCCAATCAACGTAGGCATGAAGGTTTGAATGGAGGTAAATTCTTGAATTTTTTCGTAAAAATTGGCTTCCACGGTGGCTCGTTCGGCGGGAGCAGAAATTTGGGGATATTTTTCTACGTAAGGCCGAGCTTGTTTGAGAATCAAGGTTCGGTCGTGCGTGCGAACCCTCAGCGTATAATTCATGTTACCTTCACCTGGAATTTCAAGGCTAAAAATAGGTTCATACGCTTTGAGCCATCCTTTTGCCTGTAGGTATTCTTGCAATGCTTGCGTTTGTGTGATGTCGAGGTGCATAAAGTACAAATTTGAATTTCCGAAGGTACGACTAAAACAATTGTGCCAGCGTTTTAGGTTTAGATTGAAAAAATAGTTTGCACCAATCCGCTTCTGTTTGCTTATTTGCGGGCTGTTTCGGTGCAAAAATAGCATTGCGTCAGAGACGCAGCGCCTTTTCTCCCCAAATGATAGTTTGGGGAGAGCAATAGAGCGATATACATTCTTAAATTGGATAATTAACATAAATGACCGCATCTCAATTCATTGCGCCCATCGTGGGCATTAGCGAACGACAAACCCAAAATACCATTCAACTGCTCGATGAAGGCGCTACTGTGCCTTTCATTGCGCGGTATCGGAAAGAAATGACAGGTCAGCTCGACGAGGTTCAAATTCTCGCCATTAAAGAACAGTACCAAAAATTTCAGGAGGTCGAAAAACGCCGCGAAGCCATTCTTAAAAGTATTGAAGAACAAGGTAAACTGACGCCCGAGCTACGCAAACTGCTCGAAAATACCTACCATCTTCAATCGTTGGAAGATATTTATTTGCCCTACAAACCCAAACGCAAGACGCGGGCTTCGATGGCCATTGAGAAAGGGTTAGAGCCATTGGCCCAAGTGATTTTTTCGGGCAAAGAAGGAAATCCTGAGCGTTTGGCTGAGAAATACCTCAACGAACAAGTGGAATCAGTCAATGATGCCCTACAAGGGGCGCGTGACATCATGGCCGAGTGGATTTCTGAAAACACCGAGGCACGAAACAAAATGCGTTTTGCATTTGAGCGTTCGGCCATTATTACTTCAAAAGTCAAAAAAGGGAAGCAAGAAGAAGGCGCTAAGTACCGCGATTACTTTGATTTTAGCGAACCGCTCAACAAAATTCCTTCGCACCGTTTGTTGGCCATTCGACGGGGAGAGGAAGAAGGGTTCTTAAATATTGATATTTCTCCCGACGAAGAACAAGCCATTGAATACCTTGATCGCTTGTTTGTCAAAGGGTTACCTGCGTGCAGAGACCAACAAGAACAAACTGTTTCGGACGCGTATAAGCGTTTGTTGAAGCCAAGTATTGAAACGGAATTTTCAAATTTATCAAAAGAAAAAGCGGATAAATACGCCATTCAAATATTTACCGAAAACCTACGCCAGTTGCTTTTGGCGTCGCCTCTAGGCCAAAAACGGGTATTGGCCATTGACCCAGGTTTTCGTACGGGTTGTAAAGTGGTATGCCTTGACTCTCAGGGTAATCTGTTGGCCGATGGCGTTATTTATCCTTTTGATAAACGTTTGGAAGCCGAAGCAACGATTCTTAATTTGGTGAAAAAACACCAGATTCAAGCCGTGGCCATTGGTAACGGGACGGCAGGGCGCGAAACGGAAGATTTTATAAAAAATGGCCCACTTGGACCCAACAGCGGCTTCAGCGGCGTAGCCATTTACATGGTTTCGGAGCAAGGGGCATCGATTTATTCGGCCTCAGAAGTAGCCCGCGACGAGTTCCCTGACAAAGACGTGACAGTGAGAGGCGCGATATCGATTGGCCGTCGCTTGATGGATCCTTTGGCAGAATTGGTTAAAATTGACCCTAAATCCATCGGGGTTGGGCAATACCAGCACGACGTTGAGCAAAACATGCTGAAAGGTGCGCTAGATGCCGTGGTTGAAAGTTGCGTAAACTCCGTGGGTGTCAACCTCAATACCGCCAGCAAACACCTTCTTCAATACGTGTCGGGATTGGGGCCTGCTTTGGCCAAAAACATTGTGGCGTATCGTGCTCAAAATGGGGATTTTAAGTCGCGCCAACAATTGCTTAAAGTGCCACGTTTGGGAGGAAAAGCCTTTGAGCAAGCCGCTGGTTTTTTACGGATTGAAAATGCGGAAAACCCGCTCGATAACAGCGCTGTTCACCCCGAAAGCTACCCTGTGGTCGAGAAAATGGCAAAAGATTTGGGAACCAACGTGGCCGAATTGATGCGCAAACCAGAGTTGCGTCGCCAAATTAATCCTCAAAAATACGTCAGTGCTTCCACTGGCTTGTTGACTTTGCAAGACATTGTGAAAGAACTCGAAAAACCCTCGCGTGACCCTCGGGAAACCATTGTGGCCTTTGAGTTTGACAGCCGCGTTCGTAAGCCCGAAGATTTGCACGAAGGAATGGTGCTGCCAGGTATCGTGACCAACATCACCGCTTTCGGGGCATTTGTTGATATTGGCGTCAAACAGGATGGCTTGGTACACGTTTCGCAAATGGCCAACCGTTTTATCAAAGATCCGAACGAAGTAGTAAAACTCCAACAGCACGTGACGGTAAAAGTGACGGAAGTCGATTTGTCACGCAAGCGAATTGCGTTGAGTATGAAGCTGTAAGGGTTTTACTCTTTATTGCTCCAGAGGAGCTAAATCTTCGTAGAAAAACAAATTAAATCCTCCCCCAAAACCCCACCGGGGCGGCCTTTACCTCTTTTTTTCTACTAGGATTTAGCCTCGCTGAGGCTATTTTTTTAATGCGTTTAACCTCAATGATTATTTATTCTAATGGAGGAAATTACAAAAATTGGTATTGATGTTTTTGGAGGTATGGAGAAGTGGGAGATTTGGTTACATACTCCAAACAATGCTTTAAAAGGATTAAAACCTGTTGAATTATTGGATGAGCCAAACGGCAAAAATTTGATAATCAAAGAACTTATACTCATAAATCATGGTATTTTGGTGTAATCGGTAAGGTTACGAAAAGCCTGTTGCAAATGCCGTTCGTCGTGAGCGATAATAAACTGAAAAACGTCGCCTAATTTGAGTCGAATCAGCCGAGTGATAGAAATTGGAATCCGAATTTTGTTGAGATTGACGGACTTGGCTTGTTTCACATACGACAACAATTCTTCCTGTTGTTGAATAAACCGCGCTACTGTTGCGTGCCCGTCTAGCTGAACCGCTGGAATATGTCCTTTAAATGCTTTAAATTTTTTCTTCCCCGTTGTAGGTTCCATCATTTTGGTAAAATAGCTCCCTAACCACGAACTTTGAAAGAACACAGTAGGGGTAGGAGAAGCCTGCGCCAAGCCTTGTTGTATCTGTGGTAAATAATAATCACCGTACGTATTGAGGTGCTCTAGGCACTGGGCAATGCTCCAACCTCCGTCGGCGGCTGGGCGAAGAAGGACTTCTTCTGGGAGGTTTTGTAGTGAATAAATGGTATCTTTTAAATGTTGCTCAATGCGGCTTTCGAGCTGCTGTATAAGTTGGTCTTGTATGATTTTAGCCATTGTTTTATTGGATTAACGCCTGCAAAAATCGGAGGTATTTTGCTGTGAAGAGTTGGTATTTACCAAGATTTTCTACACCCGAATTCGATTAATCAATTTGCTAAAATTAGTTGCGTCTATTCCCAAGTAATTGGCCAAATATTTATGAGGAACGAGCTGCAAAATGTGTGGACTTCTCCGTAGAAGTTGCAGAAATCGGTCTTCTGCACTGTACGTTTGAAGTTCAACGAGCCGTTCGAGTACCCCTGCTAAAGCATTTGTTACACCCAAGCGAATCAAAGTAGCGATGTCGGGTCGAGCGTCAATGAGAGGTTGTAAATCGGTGATGGAAGCCCGCAAAAAAACGGAGGGTGTCAGGGTTTCGTAATAATAACGGGAAGGGGTGTTGAGCATAAGTGCGTCGAGAACTCCCCCAAACGAAGGTGCATACGTAAAAACCAAGGTGGCTTCGCGGTTTTGATCGTCAAAATAAAAGACCCGTTGCACACCTTCCAACACAAAGTATAAATAACGTTCCCGTTCTCCTGCCACGGTCAAGGTTTCTTTTCGTTTGGCAGAAAAAGGCCGCCAAATGGCATTGAAAGCCTCCAAACTGTCATTTGAGAGTGGGTGAGTAGTATCTATTACGGTTTTTAGGGTGGCTAGCGCGGGGGTTAAATCAGGCATATCTTTGTTTAATTTTTCCAACACAAGATATGACCTTTTCTTAAAAAATAGTACCTTGCTGACCTACAAAGACCTATGATGAACAGTTTGACTTCTACTACTTCGCTGACGCGTGATGCGTACGTGCAAGATTGGCGTACTACTTATCACCGTTCATTAACAAGCTACGAACGAAAGCAATCCTCGTTTGTGTCGGGCTTATTGCCTGATTTGCCTACTAAATTTGATGCGTTTCAACTGCTAGATATTTTGCAGAAACGCCTAGGAACAGAGTTACTTGGCCGCGCGCTACAACCCACGGAAAGCATTGTTTCGCCACGGGCAAATGAGCCAGACAGTCAATGGCTTAAGACGTCCAACATGGTGGGTGTAAACGTCCGAACGATTGGGAGCTTTTGGAACGTGGTGGGGTATGCGCTTACCCTGCCGTCTTTCCACGATTCTATTCACCTACTTCCCATTTGGGAGCCTGGGGTGGTGGGGAGCCTGTACGGAAAAGTGAGTTGGAATATCAATGCTGAGTTTTTTAGCTGGCAGCTTCAACGTGCCGTACCGTGGCTGGATACGGTCGAGAAACAACTCAAAGTGGTGGTGAATTTGCTACACGCCATGGGCAAAACGGTTGGGTTGGATGTGATACCACACACTGACCGTTTTTCGGAAATTGTATTGACGCATCCTCGCTTGTTTGAGTGGGTGCAGCGAGATGGCGGTCGGCTTGTCAACCATTCAGAAAACGTGTGGGAGCAAGTAGAAGAGGCCATTTGGCAGCATCTCCACCATCACGGAACAGCCGATGGCTCGTGGTTGAACTTTGGGAAAGAAGTACTTTTTGACCCCACCATCCCTTTTTTACACGACAAAAAAAGGCAGGAAATACTGTTTGGTTTTGACCAGCAACAACGCTTACACCGCCGACTTGCGTTGATGCAAGCCTTGGTAAGTCGAGGGTTTGAAACCTTGCCCATGACCATGGCGCCGCCGTATAGGGGGTTACACATTAATCCTGAGGAGTTTGTCCTTGACGAACGCGGCACACCTTGGTACCAGTATGAATTTGACCATCCACAGGATATGTCGCGGGTATTTGGGCCGTTGACGCGCTACCGTTTTTATCATTCCAAAAACAATAACCAACAATGGGAGCTTGATTTTCAGCGTCCGCACATGGCCGCTTGGGACTATTTTACTCGCAAATATTTTGAATGCCAACAGCAATTCAACTTTGATTTTATGCGGGGAGACATGGCGCACGTCCAAATGCGGGCTGAGGGAGTGCCTGCCCAGCCCGATGATTTTTATGATCCGTTGCGAGCGGTAAAAGAGTACATTCAAAAACAGGGGGTAAAACACTTTGCTTTTTATGCCGAAACCTTCATTGCGCCACCTGATACGATGGGTTATGGGAATGAACTAGATCATTTAGAGGCGATTAAAGCCGATGCAACGCTAGGCGATTTGCAGTCGTCGATTGTGGGAGAGGCAACATTTATGGAGCGTTTTAGCCTATATGATCAACTGCTCCGTTCGCGGGCTTTTGCACCAAGTTTTACCATGATTACGGCTGATAAAGACGACCCTCGGTTTGATGAGTTTTACCGAACAGGAAACTTAGTTAGGTATTTTACGGGGTTATTTCTCACCGACATGCCGAGTTATTACAGCCTAGGTTTTGAGGTAAGAAATCTTCATCAACAACGGGGCAAAAATGAAGAATATACCAAACTCTACGTCTTTCAAATCCACGACGATGCCGAGACCGACAAAGTAACTCATGGGTCGTTTGAGTGGGGAGAAAACATCGAGCAGTTTAGCAAAATGCTGGAGTTGCGCCTTTTTGCGGAAACAATATGGCCGCAGATTGATGGAAAAAGGGTAAAATGGCTACTCGCTCCTGATGCAACGGCCGAAAAGAAGCTCATTGCGTGGACATTGGAGGAAGATGATTCTTACGTTTTTGTGGCGAATTTAGGCACGGAGCCAAGCCTAGAAATAGACGATTTGTCGCTGAAAGGGTACGAGTTGATTTATGCTACCACTGCGCAGATTTCGCCCTCACCAATTGCAGCTTGCAGTGGGCAAGTATATCGGAAGTAGCCTCGGTAGAGGCGCAACATTTGTAGGCAGTTTCCAGTGGGCAAGTGTATCGAAAGTAGCCTCGGTAGAGGCGCAACATTTGTAGGCAGTTTCCAGTGGGCAAGTGTATCGGAAGTAGCCTCGGTAGAGGCGCAACATTTGTAGGCAGTTTCCAGTGGGCAAGTATATCGGAAGTAGCCTCGGTAGAGGCGCAACATTTGTAGGCAGTTTCCAGTGGGCAAGTGTATCGGAAGTAGCCTCGGTAGAGGCGCAACCTTTGTAGGTTTTCAGTGGGCAAGTATATCGGATGTAGCCTCGGTAGAGGCCACATCTTATTAGGCAAATTTTTGTACCAAAATATCCGCAATCCGTTCCGCTGCTTTCCCATCCCAGAGCGGCGGAATGATGCCTTGTTTCGTTCGCCCTTCCAAAATTTCAACCACTTTTTCGTGAACCGTTTGGGGATTTAAGTCGGCGAGCAACTGATTCGTTCCAAGCTCGACCGTGACGGGGCGCTCGGTACTGTCTCGAAACGTCAGGCACGGTACTTGCAAATACGTGGTTTCTTCCTGAATCCCACCCGAATCAGTAACGACCAGTGCTGAATTTTCCATCAAATGAAGAAATTCCAAATACCCCTGCGGCTCGGTTAGTAGTATGCCTTCGATGCTAGCAAGTTGGTCATTCAACCCAAATTTCTCGATATTAGAACGAGTTCTTGGGTGAATCGGGAAAATGACTTTTTTGTATTTAACGGTATCGGCTACAATTTGCAAAATACTCGACAGTCCTTCGGCCGTATCGACGTTGGCAGGGCGGTGCATGGTCATTAGCACGTATTCGCCATGAGTAACCCCAAAATCAGCCAACACCCTAAGTTGTTGGGCTTTTTGGCGGTAATGCACCAAGGAGTCAATCATGCAATTTCCCACCATAAATACTTTTTCGTCGGGAACACCCTCACGTTTTAGGTTATCAATGCCTGCTTGTTCGGTCACAAAAAGTAAATCTGAAATACTATCCGTCAAAATTCGATTGATTTCTTCGGGCATTCGTCGGTCGCCGCTGCGCAGACCCGCTTCTACGTGCGCAATCGGCACGTGCATTTTACTGGCAACCAACGCGCAGGCAATGGTAGAAGTAACGTCCCCAACCACGAGCACCAAATCAGGCTGCTCTTCTTCCATTACTTTTTCAAACTCCAACATAATTTTGGCGGTTTGTTGGGCATGAGTACCGCCTCCAATACCCAAAAAATAATGAGGCTGAGGAAGTTCGAGTTGATTAAAAAACACGTCCGACATTTTGGCGTCGTAGTGTTGGCCAGTATGGACAATTTTAGACTCAATTTCGCTTCGTTTTTGAAAGGCTCGGTGCAGTGGCGCTACCTTCATAAAATTGGGGCGTGCCCCCACGATATTCACTATTTTCATTCTACAGTAAGATTCGGTCTGACTTCGGGGTAAAAGTACGTATTTCTATTGAGGCTTAAACGTCCACGTTCGGTCAGCGATGTTTTTGATTTTATTTTTGGTAAAATAAACGGGGAAAAAGCCGTCTCTGGCCCAAAGTTCAAATAAGTCGCGGTAATGTGGGTCGTCGGGGTTGCCCGATTGGCCTGGGTTGTTTATTCCCAAGGTTTTATCCCAGTCTTCGGTGTCCACCAATATCCGAAAAGAAGCGCCATGTTCCTGATTTAACTGGCCACCTGTATTGCCCACGGTTTCGCCATAGCCACCGCGAGGGAGCGGGCCAAGATTGATTTTTGCACGTTGTTCTTCGCTGACCAAATCACTCAGGGCGTGTTTGAGGGCGATGTGTTTGTTTTTGGGTTGGCCATATTGCCACTGATTCATGTCGTTACCAAGCCTTTTTTGGAGCGTTTCAATCGCTTTTTGAAAGGATTTACTTAAAAACTCATCCCTGCCTGCCACGGGGTTTGGACCAAATGCCGACGTTGGCGTCACCAACCAATCCACGATTCGTTTCATAGGCAAGGTTTTATAATACGGTCGAATGTTTTCGGGCACTATCAGTGTGTGCATGGCTAGTTTTAGCTGCGTTTCCCACTCGGCATAAATAGCGGCGGCGATAGAGGTAGGCGTAAGTTGATAATCCCACTGGGCCAGCCGTTGTTTAGCTTGTTCGGCTTCTTTTGAATCATCCGTTGAGTTTTTGAGGAGAAGCGGTACGAGCGTACGGGCTGAAATCGAAAGGTAATCGGTTTGTAGCGTAGCAAAATCTTGGAGGTTCATCCGTTTACCTGCATTGAGTACTTCTTCTATGCGGTGTGCCCGCACGGGGTTTGCCCACGTCCATCCGATGGCATTGCGGTACGGAAAATCGACAGGGGTTAAGTTGTTGTTGGCTGTCACCACATAGCCCTCCGATGGGTTGATTTTGTGGGGAAGCTGTACAATCGGCAGGTATCCTGCCCATTCGTAGCGGCCATCTCCAGCGACGGGGACCAGTCCTGTCCAATTTTTACGGATGGGAGAAATCCCAACGGCTTGCCAACCAATGTTGCCTTTTTGGTCCGCATAAATCATGTTTTCTCCTGGAATCCGACTGTAGGTACAGGCCGTACGAAATTCTTCCCACGTTTTTGCTTGGTTCATGCGTAAGCTGGCCAGATAGGGTGCGCATCCTTCTTCGCGCCAACCCGCCCTTACGGCATATAATTTATGGTTTTTGGTATCTTCAAACGTTACGGGGCCGTGGCGGGTGTATTTCAACGCAACTACTACGGGCGACTGGTTGGCTACTTTAATGGTATCTTGAATTATCTTCAAGGCTTCCCACTTCCCTTGGTATTTATACTGATTGGGGTTTTGTGGATTGGTTTCATACACGTACAAATCTTCGTTATCCGTTTCAAAGATAGTGAGCCCCCAAGCTGCGTGGTCGTTGTGGCCAATGGAAACGCCAGGAAGTGAAGGTTCCCCCGCGCCAATCACATTCCACCCTGGGGCGTTGAGATGAATCCAGTACCGAAGCCCTGGCACAGATTGCGCTCGGTGGGGGTCGTTGGCAAGCATCGGATAGCCACTTTGGGAGCGTTTTCCGTCGATTATCCAGTTGTTAGAACCTACTTGCAGCTTTTCTTCTTCGTACCAAGCGTCAAAATCGAAGGCTTGTCCCGTGCGCTTGTCTTCTTTGGTGAATTTCATCGGTGCTCGAAACGCCTCGTACATCTCTAAAATGGGTTGAAACAATTCTTCTCCCTTGATGACTTTATCAAGACTCAAATCGGGTTCTTGAGGGTTTTGTACGGGGTGAAACCATTGCAATTCTCGGAGTTTTTCTGCGCCGACAAGGTGTACAATTCGGGCATTGTTCAGCTCGTCTTTGACGTTGCTCAACAGCCCTTGGTGCCGACTGATAACGACTTCGGGCGTCCAGAAATCGGGTAAGGTATTTAATACTTTAAATTCAAAGGAAAGTTTTTCGGGATGCTGCCGCATTTCGCCCACATAGGCGTTAATTCCTTCCACAAATGCCTTGATAATCTGCGCACTACGGGGGTGGTAGTGGTTTAATTCGGCCGTTAAATTTCCCCGAAACTTGAACAAACGAGTGCCAATGTCTCGTTTTAATTCCTTTTCGCCCAGCAGTTCGGCCACCGTACCTGTAGCTTGTCGCCGCCAGATTTCAAGCTGAAAAAGACGGTCGGACGCGGCTACGTAGCCCTGTGCCATGAACAAATCATGCTCATTTTGGGCATAAATATGCGAAATTCCCCAACGGTCACGAATGACTTCGACGGGTTGCTTAAACCCTTTGACGGACAGTTCTTGGGCAGAAAGGGCGAAACTTAGCCCAGAAATGAGGCTAAACGAGAAAAGTATAAAACGTTTCACAAGGATAGAGAAGGTTAGGAGTAAGTTGACGGTTAAGATTGAAAATGAAATTTAACAATAAAATAACATACTACAAGTAGTCTTTTTTTACCATTGTGCAGTATTAGGATTAGGTGAGTTATTGGCAAAAATTTCAAGAAGAGCTACCTAATAAAGTGCATTTCTTGAATAACTTCAATTACGCCTTATTTTAGTGAAAAATATACCGTAAGTATGTTTTTATTTTAATAGAAGATTGAGATCAGAGGATAAGACGGAAAGGGTTATGGTTTAATTTACCTATACTGTCGCCATTGGCTTTTTTTGGAAAAAATAGCTTTGCGACTTATTAGAGTTAATATTTTGATAATGGTTTTGGCTTTTGTGTGTAGAATGCCTAAACTAATTTTGCGCCACTTTTGCTCATGAATGTAAAAGAAATAGTATATTGGCAACCTCATCATTTTAAAATAAATCATTCACAAACTAACTTAACTAACGTACAACAAACCACCGTTTCGTTTCTACAGACTACTTTCATTGATCAGTTTACATTCATAAAACTGATTTTACAAGCTTTGTTTCGCCCTACTTTGCCACCGTTTAATACGTGTGGAACACTAGTTTTTTGTTTTTTAATTTCCCAAATCACAATGAAAAGCAAATGAGAAAAACATTACTTTCCCACATTTCGCTGAGAGATAGGAGTCGATTTTTTTTATTGACGGGTTCTATGCTTTCGCTTTCTGTTCTAACCAGTTCAACTATGATGGGGGCTTATGCTGCCACCCCTCCCTCGCACAAAGTGGGGACTCAGAAAGCAGCACAAGACATTACTGGAACCATCACAGACGAAAACGGCGAACCACTTCCTGGAGTGAACGTCGTAGAAAAAGGTACTACCAACGGTACGCTTACCGATGCCGCTGGAAAGTTTAAACTTTCTGTTAAAAGTGATAAAGCCGTCCTTTCTATCTCTTTTATTGGGTACGCTTCGCAAGAAATTGTGGTAGGTACTCAAACTTCACTTTCGATTAAAATGACCACCGATACCAAAATTTTGAACGAGGTGGTGGTAACGGCTTTGGGAGTAAAACGTGAAGAAAAATCGCTGGGTTATGCCGTTCAAAAAGTGGCAGGGCCTGCCGTGCAAACGGTAAAAGGGGTAAGCGTAGGTACTTCACTTACGGGTAGAGTAGCTGGTTTGTGGGTACGAAACAGTACCGAATTTAACCAGATGCCCGTCATCAATTTGCGGGGTGAGACACCATTGATAGTAATTGATGGTGTACCTTATAATAATATCTCCCTTAATAACATTGCCCAAGATGACATCGAAAGTATCGACGTCTTGAAAGGGCCAACTGCTTCGGCCTTGTACGGTTCACGCGGGGGGAGTGGAGCCATCATTGTAACTACTAAAAAAGGTAGCGCCAATAAAGGCTTGACGGTGACAGTAAACACCAACAATATGTTTAACGCAGGGTTCTTGATGCTCCCTGAAGTGCAGCATTCATACAGCGCGGGTATTGGGGGGGTGTATGACCCTACCGATTATATATGGGGACAAAAATTGGATGCTGGTATCATGGCCAATCAATGGAACCCCTTTACTAAGCAAATGGAAATGCGTGAGCTTGTGTCGAGTGGTAAAGATAACTTCAAGGATTTCTTAGTGCCAGGTTTGATTACCAACAACAGCGTGAGCGTGGCACAAACGGGTGAAAATGGAAGTTTCCGCGCCTCATTGACGCACATTTACAACAAAGGACAATATCCAAACTTGAAATCGAACAACTACAACTTTACGTTGAGTGGTGAAATGAAAGTGGGAGATCGCTTCAAGTTGTCGAGCCAAATGGGTTACAACAAACGTGACGCTCCGCAGATTATGGGTGCGGGTTACAGTGACCAAGGGTATATGTACAACATCTTGATTTGGATGGGGCCTGAGTATCGTTTGGCCGATTACAAAGATAACTACTGGTTGATTCCTGACGTTCAGCAAAACTGGCATTACAAGGCTTGGTACGACAACCCGTATTTAATGGCCAACGAAAAAGTATGGGGGGTATATGAAAACCGTTTGAATGCCAACCTTACGGCAACTTATAAATTGTTTGACGGAGCTAACTTGATTATTCGTCCAGGTTTTGATTTGTATAACAACGACGAAACCAAACGTAACCCACCAAACATTCTCTCAAACCGTGGTTGGGATACGCCAGGATTGTATTCGATTAACAAAAGTACGGGTTATAGTTTCAACGGAGACGCCTTGTTGACCTACAATAAAAACTTTGGCGAATTTAACGTTGATGGATTGTTAGGTGCGGCTATTTATAAAATGGACAACAACAGTTTGTATAGCTCAACACGTAGTGGTATTTTGATTCCAGGCTATTATTCGCTGAATAACTCGGTTGAACGCCCTAACGTTTCTGTTGGATATACGGCCCTTGGATTTCCTGATGTCAGCAAAGGAACTCGTGCTAAACAAGTAAACAGTGCCTACGCGAAGCTAACGCTTTCGTATAAAAACATGCTCTTCTTGGATGCAACGGGTCGTAATGACTGGAGCTCAACCATGCCTAAAAACTCACGCTCGTACTTCTACCCATCTGTGGGTGGTAGTTTCGTCATCAGTGAAGTGTTGGGGACAATGCCTTCGTGGTTAGATTTCTGGAAATTGCGTGGTTCGTGGACTTTGTCGAAGTCAGATTTAGATATTTATGCCACTAACCAAACTTATGGAACGACAATTGGAGCTTGGAATACCTTTAACTCAGCTTCTTATCCAACCACGATTCGTAACGCCGAAAACATCCTTCCTGAAACAAACCGTACGTGGGAAATCGGAACGGCGGCGTATTTCTTGAAAAAACGTTTGAAATTAGACGTAGCGTATTTCAATAAATATACTTACAACCGTCAAACACAAGCCAACGTTTCTTCTGCTTCTGGTTTCTATACTACCCTTATCAACTGGGACGAAACCATCGTACGTAGAGGTTTGGAAGTGAGCTTGGATGCAACCATCCTCAAAAACAAAGATTGGCAGTGGGATGCGGTAGCTAACTACTCGTACAACCACCGTTATTTTAAGGACATCGCAGCCAACTCTGCTAAAAATGCGTGGACAGTAGCTGGTGGACGTATGGATGTTTACACGGATCGTGTTTGGTTGACAGATCCAGCTTCGGGTAGCCTTATTCACCGTGCCAATGGTTTGCCATTGTTGAGCGATGTTAGCTATTTGCGTGGTTATACTGATCCAAAATTCTTGTGGGGCTTTGCCAATACCATCAAGTACAAACAATTTAACTTGATGGTGAACTTCGACGGCCGTGTAGGTGGAGTATTGAATAACTATACTGCGTTCAAAATGTGGGATACGGGTGCTCACCCAGATTCGGACAACCAATGGAGATACGACGAAGTGGTTAACAAAAACAAGTCTTTCAACGGACAAGGTGTGGTTGTGAAGTCAGGCGCTGTCACGTTTGATAGTTTCGGTAACATCACCAGCGATACCCGCGTGTTTGCACCAAACGAAGCAAAGGTATCGTACCAAGACTATGCGCGCTCATACGGAGACGGAACGCGTGGTATCACCAATGCAACTTTCTTGAAATTAAGAGAGGTGTCAATCGGGTACAACCTTCCATCAAACGTAGCTAAGTTGCTCGGAGCGCGTTCGGGTTCAATCTCATTGACGGGACAAAACGTGTGGATGTGGACAAAAGCGTTCCGTTTTGCTGACCCAGACAAAGCAGACGATACGCAGTTGACGTCGCCATCGGTACGTTATATGGGTGGTAACATCACGCTGACGTTCTAAGAATCAATTGCATCACATTAAAAAGAATTAGGTATGAAATTTACATTGAAAAAATACTTTTTAATCGCGGTGGCGGGTCTTTCAATGAGCAGTTGCTCAAACTTTGATGAGATCAATACCAACCCTAACGCAGCGACCAAAGCGTCGGCGCCTATGCTGGCCACTACGCTTATCTTGGATGTAACGAGAAACTCACTCGGAAGTATCTCATCCATGATGAACGGTAAATCCATCATCCGTATGGAATTTCCCGAAAACGCCCAGTACAATTACCTTGGGAGAGCAAGTTTTGACGGCCTTGCGGTGTTGAACAACGTCGATAAGATGATTGAACTTTCACCTGCGGGCGCTTACAAAAACTCTTACACGGCTCTTGGTAAATTTGTAAAAGCGAGCAAGTTCTTCTGGTTGTCGATGCAGTTGGGAGATATTCCTTACGCTGAGGCGTTGTTGGGCGAAAAAGGGACGTTGAACCCCAAATATTCGACCCAAAAAGAAGTAATGGTAGGCGTATTGAACGAATTGGAAGAAGCCGACAAATTATTTGCTGCTGGTATTAAATTCGACGGTGACCCTATCTACGGCGGAGACATTACCAAATGGAGAAAGTTGGTCAATACTTTTGAACTTCAAGTATTGTTGCATTTGTACCGCAAAACAAGCGATGCTGATTTGAAAGTAAAAGAGCGCTTTAACACCATCGTTACGACCAAGCCTATTTTTGAAAGCAATGCTGACAACTTCCAAGTAACTTATTCGGACTTGGCTGGGCAACGTTATCCATTCTACAAACTGGGCAATACGACGCGCTTATATACCATGATGACAACCGTGGTAGTAGATAAACTTAAAGCTTTGGAGGATTATCGCTTGTTCTACTACGCCGATCCTTCGCCAGTTAAAATCTCGAAAGGGGCGGCGATTGATAGCTGGGATTCGTACTTAGGTTTTGACCCTTCAATGGTGTATGCCGAATTGACAACCATTTTTGGAGGTAAGGATTATTCAAACGTAAATAGCCGCTACTTAGAATTACCAAACGCAGAACCTGTGTATGTTTTGAGCTACGCTATGGCTAAGTTTATGTTGGCCGAAGGCGCACTTCGTGGCTGGATTTCTAGCTCAGCAAGCACACACTATACGGATGGTATCAAGGCAAGTATGAAGTTTACAGCTGGATTTACGCCTGACAACGAGCTATTCCACCACAAGCGTAAAATGACCGATGCGTACATTGATGCGTACGTAGCTTCTGATAAAGTGAAGTTGAAAACGACGGCGAGCGAGGCGGTTCAGTTGGAACAAATCATCACGCAGCGTTATTTGAGCACATTTATGCTCCACGCACCGTTTGATGCGTTTTATGAAAACCGTCGTACTGGTTTCCCTGTGTTTCCGTTGAACCCTAAGTCAAACTTAAACGTTCCTGCCGACAAGTTTCCTGTTCGTTGGATTTACCCACAAAAGGAGCTTGATTACAATACAGCAAACGTAAACAGCGCGATTCAGTCGCAGTATGCTGGAAATGACGATTACAACAAAACCATGTGGATTCTTCAATAAATAAGTAAGGTTTCCAAGAGTGTAGAAGACCCGTGCGCTGTTTGCACGGGTCTTTTTTTTGAAAATGGGTCACTAGGTAGTATCTTTCCCATTGCAGCCCAAAACGCCTTCAAAAATGACAAATACCGAAAAATTACAACACGCGCTTCAGCAGTTTGCAGGTCTCACTGCCGATGAATTTGAGCTATCTACTCCCTATTGGAAATTTAAAACATACCAAAAAGTCACTTCATAGCGGGTGAAAAAGGCTGGGAAGAGGTGGCTGGCTATGTGTTAAATTGGATAAAAAAAGTAGCGTAATGCTCAGGGATGGGCGGGTTTGATGCCGTAGCTCCGCAATTCGTCCCGCACTTTTTTTGCCCATTCGACTTGCTGAGGTTTGTTGATGCCGTGGGCCGTCTCCTCGTCGTATCGCTGCTGAAGTTCGGTGTGTTTTCGGTAATATTCGATGTACTGGTACTGGATTTCGCTGCTGAAATCTTCTGAGGAAATGGCCATCGTTTTTAAATGGCGTCGGAATCGTTCCGAAATCAGGCGGGTAATGTCAAAATGAAGTTGTTCGTGGTCAAGCACATAGTCGTTTTTTGAGTCTTGTCTCACCCACGAAATCGTTTTGTCCATCCAAACTTTGGTCTTCACCCGTAGCTCTAGCACCCGATTGCTAACGGAAGACCTAGCTTCAAAACCAAAACTGGTAAAAATTTGGGCTGCCCATCGGCTTAATACGCTGGGGGCGCCCAAAAAATCTTTCCACACCAAGGGGCGTTCAGAATGATAATACAGGGTGTCGCCATCGGAAATTGGTAAATCATCTTCAAAAATCAGCTTCACCTCTCGCACAAATACATCGGATGTTTTTATACCTTTTGAAAACCAACTATTGAAGCCTTTGAGTTGATTTTCAATGAGTTTTCTTAGCATAGACTCGATAACCTCTTCGGGCGTAATTCCCGAGCGAGTATAGGTACTTGCCGCGCTGGCACCTGTTAGCGCTACCCGCTTGCCCTCTCGATACGTTTCAAAATTGAGTCCCAATTTGATTTCACCATTGACGCGGTTGGCAGGTGTAAGGGTTTCGCTAATGCGGAGTTCTTTGATAACGACAATGATTGGCACCAAGGTGTCAGTTTTGGTTGGATTGAAGGTACGGTTCAGGAAGTTTTCAATGGCTTTGGTCGTCCCTCCTTGCAGTACGGCCGTTATGGGTTGCGGACGACTCCAAATTTTACCAACGTTGGCCGTGACGGCTCGCTCGTCAACCACTTCGGCAATATAATAACCGTTGGGTCTGACACTCAATCGTTCGGGTTTAAGGGCAATCGTTTGAACTTGTGCTAAAATCGCGTATGGAAATAGAAGCCACAAGAAAAGACTGCGCTTAATTCCCCTTAAAACATGCTTCATACCTCTTCTTTTTGTTACTTTTGCAGATTCTCGCTGGTTCAATCACGGTATTTTATTCAAACTTTATGGCTTTACAGGAACGTCCCGCATTTGACGATATTTTTATGGAATTAGCCCAAAATTTAGCACGGCGCTCGCATTGTATTAAAGCGCAAGTGGGGGCTGTCCTTACCAAAGATACACGGATTATTTCGATTGGATACAACGGCCCACCGTCAGGAACGCACAACTGCGACGAAGAGTTTCCTGAAACAGGCTGCCCGCGTGATTCAAAAGGGAGCTGCTCGTTGGCCTTGCACGCCGAGCAAAATGCGATTTTATATGCCGTCAAAAATGGTGCTAACCTCGAAGGAACAACCCTGTATGTGACGCTTTCGCCTTGTATTGCTTGTGCGCGGGTGATTTATACCATGAAAATCAAACGGGTTATCTATTTGGATTCTTATGCGGCTTACAAGGGAATCGGGATTGACGAAGGTGTGGAGTTTTTGCGGAAGTTTGGGGTGCAAGTCGAACGACATCATTCGGCCGTAAGTGCTTAACAAAACACCATGAACTATCTCGCACATTTTTATCTGTCATTTGGTCAAAAACCGCTGGTTGTAGGCAATCTACTGGGCGATTTTGTGCGAGGCCGCCTCGATCATCCTCGAAATGCCCACTACCCAACGCCCATCAAACAAGGAATTCTTCTTCATCGACACATAGATTCTTTTACGGACGCTCACCCTGTGGGATTGGCTTGCCGCCAAGCATTTCCCCCCGCCTTTGGGAAGTATCGCGGTGTGGTGATGGACATGTACTTTGATTATTTTCTGGCCAAACATTTTAGCGAATATCACGCCCAACCTTTGCCTGACTTTGTGGCAGAGGTATATCAAACCCTGGAAATGAATCGGTCAATTTTGCCCGCTGATGCAGTGCCACTGGTCGATTCGATGATTAAATATGACTGGCTGTACCACTACCAGTTTATTGAAGGAATGAATCGTTCGTTTCGGGGCATGGCGCATCGATTTGCTTTTTTAAAAGGCATTGAGCACGCTGGAGAGGAGTTGTTGCTAAGAGAACCGCTTTATGAAAGCTACTTTCGTTCGTTTTTTCCTGATTTAGTGAGTAGTTGTGAAGATTTTCTTATTTAGAAACTTGTATAGTTGAACCATTTGCTATTTGGAATGAAACGTCTTTTAGTGATGGGGCTATTGCCCCTTGTTTGTTTTTCACAGAAAACACCTGTGGATTATGTCAACCCTTTGATTGGATCGGCGCCCTCTACCACCGAAAGCGCGCGCCGTCACAGTGAAGGAGCGAGTGAGCTACGTGGACAAATTGCCCCTGCGATTGGCCATCCACATGGTATGACAACGTGGACCCCACAAACCCGCGCGACCGAAACTAAGTGCATTGCTCCTTATTATTACAACGACCCCAAAATCAACGGTTTTCGGGCTACCCACTGGCTCAACGGAAGCTGCGTGCAAGACTATGGTAGTCTTACGCTAATGCCGATTTCGGGTAAACTTAGAATCACGCCTGCGGATCGTGCCGCTTCGTACTCGCACCAGCAAGAAATGGTGTCGCCGTCTTATTATTCGGTTGAATTAACCGACGCGCACATCAAAGCGGAATTATCAGCGACGAAGCGTTCGGGGCTGTTGAGGTTTACATTTCAGGACAAATCACCTGCTTATTTGTTGATTGAACCAAACAGCGACGAAGGCGAAGGCTACGTCGAAATCGTACCCGACCGCAACGAACTGGTGGTGTATAACCCAGTTCATCGTATTTACCAAGGCAGTGGACAATCGGCAGGATTTAGCGGATATTACGTTATTCAGTTTGAAAAACCATTCAAAAACTACGGAACGTGGGAAGGGGGAGAAATCCAACCCCGCAGCCAAAAAGTAAAAGGTACTGGAAATCGGGTATCGGTGGGGGCTTATGTAGAAATTGACATAACAACCAACCCCGTGATCAATGTTCGGGTGGGTTCCTCCTTTACGGATGCGGCAGGAGCGCGTACCAACCTCGCAAACGAGCTTTCGCATTGGGAACTGGAGAAGGTCAAAGCCCAAGCTGCCGAAGCATGGAACAAAGAACTGGGGCGCGTAGCCATCAAAGGCAGCGACCAGACAAAAACGTTGTTTTATACGGCATTGTATCATACCAAACATACACCTCGGCTTTTTTCGGACGTCGATGGGCGTTATCCAGGCTTTGCTGATGATGCCGAAATCCATACAACAAACGGGTTTGACTACTATTGTGACTTTAGTCTTTGGGATACATTTCGGGCAGGAATGCCGCTCCATACGTTGTTAGAACCCCAGCGTTCGTCGCATTTTATGCAGTCGCTGGTCACCAAAGCCGAACAAGGTGGATGGATGCCGATATTTCCGTGTTGGAATCATTTTACGGCAGCCATGATTGGCGATCACGTCGCGTCGGCCATGGCAGATGCCTATGCCAAAGGTATTCGGGGTTTCGATGTCGAAAAGGGCTATCATTATTTGCACCAAAATGCTTTTACACCCAATGCCGACCCCAAAAGCTACGAAGCAGGCAAAGGACGTAGGGCGTTGTTGAGCTATTTGAAATACAACTACATTCCGCTCGAAGACTCCGTTTGGCAAGCGTTTCACAAGCGCGAACAAACCTCGCGTACGCTTGAGTATGCCTACGATGATTTTTGTCTTAGTACGTTGGCAAAAGCGTTGGGCAAAACGGCAGATTATGAGGTACTTCGCCGCCGAGCATTGAATTATAAAAACGTTATTGATCCTTCAACGGGCTGGGCAAGAGGACGTTATGCCAATGGGCAATGGAGCAAAAATTTTGACCCTTTTGCCACGAGGGTGCCGTTTATCACGGAGGGTTCTCCCGCCCAATACACGTGGTTTGTGCCCCACGACGTCCAGGGGTTGATGGCACAAGTAGGTGGTCGTGAGCGTTTTATCGCAAAATTAGACACCATGTTTGAACAAGGAAAATATTGGCATGGAAATGAGCCAGGCAACCATACGGTTTATCTGTATGCTTACGGCGGAGAACCTTGGAAAACCCAAAAATGGGTGCGGCAGCTGGTAGAAGAGGAGTACTCGACGGATGCGGGCGGTTTGAGCGGCAACGAAGACGGCGGGCAGATGTCGGCTTGGTTGGTCTTTAGCATGGTTGGATTTTATCCTGTTTGTCCAGGAAAGCCATATTACGTATTGGGAAGCCCCAGTGTTGAAGAGGCAAAGTTACAGTTACCCAACGGAAAAACATTTCAAATAGTAGCCAAGAAACAAAGCCCTAAAAATAGGTATATTCGGTCGGCGGTGTTGAATGGAAAACCTTTGAAAACAGCGTTTTTAACCCACGAACAAATTCAAAACGGAGGCACCTTAGTACTAGAAATGAGCGAAAGTCCAAATCCCAAATGGGGGAAAGAGGTCGATAAGTTGTCTTCATATTAAAAAAAACTTCTTATCTTAGCCATCATCAAATAACCCAACCCCCTCTTTCTCTACTTATATGAATGCACTAATTAGCGGAATTCAACAAGTGGGTATTGGTGTTCCAAACGCCAATGACGCATTTACGTGGTATCGGAAAACACTTGGCCTGAATGTCCCCATCTTTAATGATGAAGCAGATGCAAAATTAATGACGTGTTATACCTCGGGTGAAGTTCGTCGCCGTCATGCCATCATGGCCTTAAACATGGCAGGCGGTGGAGGTGTCGAAATTTGGCAATACAAAAACCGCGTCCCAGTTGAACCGACGTTTGAGCCTGTGTTGGGTGATTTAGGAATTTTTTCCATTAAAATTAAATGCCTTGACGTGCCTACATTTTACGCTCAACTAGGCAGCAAAGAGCAAAAATCTACGCTAGGTTCTTCCCCCGAAAATCGTAAGCAATTTTGGTTGCGTGATTTCCGTAATAATATTCTTCAAATTGTTCCCAACGACTCGTGGTTTCGTCCCAATGGCCATTTGACAGGTGGGGTGTGTGGAGCGGTTATTGGCGTTAGCGACATGGACAAAGCCATTTCTTTTTACGCAGGAACGCTTCAGATTGACCAAATCGTCTATGACAAAACGGGTACTTTCGAGGATTTTGCGTTTTTGGGCGTCGAAAAGCAACGTTTTCGTCGGGTATTGTTGCGCAAAACCTTGGGCAAAGTAGGTGCTTTTGGTAAGTTGCTAGGTGGCATTGAAATCGAACTGGTACAAGCGTTGGATCGGACGCCGCGCAAAATTTTTGAAGACCGCGATTGGGGCGATGCTGGTTTTATCCATTTGTGCTTTGATGCCCTTGACATGGATGCCCTCAAGAACCAGTGCCAAGCCAATGGTTTTCCGTTTACGGTCGATAGCGCCGATTCGTTTGATATGGGCGAAGCCGCAGGACGTTTTTCGTACGTTGAAGACCCCGACGGAACACTTATTGAGTTTGTCGAAACGCACAAGGTACCAATCGTGAAGAAATTGGGGATTTATCTCAATTTGAAAAAAAGAAAGAAACAAACACATTTACCCGACTGGATGGTAGCGACCTTGGGTTGGGGCAAAGTAAAAGATTAATATTTGTCAAACGCCATCGCACAACGCGGTGGCGTTTTGTTTTAAGGGGTATGGCTAGGATATACTTCTTCCAAAAAAGTAATGACTGCGTTGGTAAAGGCATGGTTTGAGTCTCCCGCAACCATGTGCCCTGCGCCCGAAACGGTGGTGCTCCGAACGTGCGGAACGGCATCCAAAAACTCCGCCATGACTCGCTCGCTTACGACGTCGCTCATGCCACCACGAACGATAAGCGTGGGTGCTTTTAGCTGCTGGGCAGCCTGATAAAGGCGTTCTTCGTACGCAATTTGCTGGTCGGGCGTAGCATTTTTCCACACTTTGAGCATTTGCGGATCCCAATGCCAATAATACCGCCCTTCTCGAAAACGGAGATTTTTTTCTAACCGACTGGGGTCGTAATTTTTTGAGCGCTGTGGCAAGTAGGCCGATACGGCAGCGGCGGCTTCCTCCAAGCTGCCAAATCCACTTTCAAGGTGTGAGCTCATAAAGGCAAAAATGCGCTCAATTCCTTTTTGTTCGGCTTTGGGCGCAATATCCACCAAGACAATGGCCGAGGCGAGCGATTCGTCCGATTCGCCGTCTAACACCATGGCGGTAAGCCCACCCATAGAAGCGCCAACGAGGGCAGGTTTTGTACCAAGTTGGTGAATAATTGCTTTTAAATCAGCAACTAGGCCATCTACCAAATAGTTGCCCGTGGCCGACCAATCGCTTTCTCCGTGTCCACGCGCATCGTATGTGATGGCATACCAACCTTGGTTCGATAATTTTTGGGCGGTATCTCCCCACGAATGACGCGTTTGCCCGCCACCATGAAGTAAAATTAAGGGTGGATGAGTTGGGTTTCCCCAACCTTCTGCCGACAGAAAAAAATGAGGTTCTGTTTCAAACCGAAGCGGGTGAGATGGCATTAAATTGCGGGGACAAGTTCTAAATAGACGTCAAAATTAAGCCCATTATACACGGCTGTATGACGCAGACTCATCCGAGCTCTTTCTAGCTTATTAATGGGATAGTTTCCCTTAAATGTTTTGCCTAAGTCGATAAACAGCGTTTTGGAGTCATCTAACAAATCCCAAGCACCACCTTGCTGCACCGTAAGAGCGACGGGGTCGAGTGCACGAACCGTTTTGTCTTCTTTAAAATAAATATAGACTTCAAAAAAGCTTTTTACATCAGTCGGTAGTAAGTTTTTGTCAATGGTATTACCGTTGAGGTCAGTAATCTTAGTAACTTTCCAGGGGTTGGTTGTCAATACGCTCACCGTTGCATCGGGAGTTGTTGGGGTATCACCTACTTCTACTTTCTTGCAACTTGCAAGAAATAGTGACACAAAAACGAAACAAAGAACCGACCACTTTTTCATAGCTTCTAAATACGGGTTAAATTTGTACACAAAAATAGCGTTTTTCTTAGGATAAACCCCAGATATACGAATATTGGTTGACAGACGTCGCAGTTTTCACTTTAAACGATAATACGATTGAAAAACAGAGTTAGGAATCCGTTTCGAGCCATTGATTTACGTGCTCGAATTGTTTTTGTGCTGATAGGGTATGGAATAACGACAATGAGGGAGCTAAAGGCACAAGAATGTACTTCATCGTTTCAATGGACCCCTGTCAGTACCAATAACGTCATCGAATGGGAAAAATTTCCAGCTTTTTCGCTCCCGTTTACAATTATTTATGAAGGGCCACGGTTTGGCGACACAAAATCGCTCCCACTTAGTCGTGGATTTAGCCATTTAGCCACTTTTTCGGGAAACGAAAGTGCATCGTTACCTTTTGAAAAGCGAGCCCTGACTTGGTATCACGTAGCCACCGAAGCCAGTAGCCAACCTTGGGCTGATAGAGCTGTACGGAGTCCTTGGGGTAATGATCAAAACCTCTATAATTCGATTTGGGAAAACCAACTTCGGGGTCATGCCGATGCTTTTCAAGATTCGCAAGGAGGGAAACCTTTGGCATACAGTATAGTTGGACTGGACATCGAACGGATTTTTGATACTGACCGCGAAATAGCGGCGATAAAAACCCAACCAAGGATTCCCGAGGTTTACCGTTCCTTGACCGATGCGCAGTTTGTGGAACGATACAAACGAGATATGCAGCGACAATATGCCGCACCCGTTGATTTTTTGCGAAAAAAATCAGTGGAAACTACTAAAATTGGGAGCTACAGCGATGCTTTGATTCGGGGGAGCTTTACCAATTGGTTGGCCATGGACTTGACAACTTGGAAAGATTGGACAACCAACTCCAATTTGCTACTGCACGTGATGAAAGACTCGACGTCGGGGCAGCCTGGAGGGCCTTTTTACAACCAACTCAACCTGCTCACGCCTTCTTGTTATTACTATTACGACTACAATACCTCTCCTTTGGGCAAAGATTACTTGGCGTATTTGCTGTTTGTTATTGAGGCCAATCGGGCGTGGTCCGACAAACCCGTGATTCCTTACATCTGGATGCGCTACCACGATGCGTTTAACCCAACAGTGCCTTTTGTGCCTTCGTTTGTGGCAGAGGCAACCGCCATTTTTCCTTTCTTTTCGGGGGCGAAAGGGCTTTGGCTTTGGGATGCCCCCGTTGATTTGAGCCGCCAAGATAACTACGCCAGTTATGAATATTTTATTGGTGGTTTGTATCGTTTGTCGCAGTTTAAAGAATTTTTTGAGGGAACAAATCAATTGGTCATTCCCACGCCTGCCCTTGAATCATCGAAAACAAAATCGCCCATTTGGCGGGGCGTTGTTAAAGGGTCTAACATCCTGATTGCTGCCCAAAATCCCTATGTTTCGTCGGATACCCAAGAAACAATCATCAATGTAAGCTTTCAAAATTGGCAAAAAACAATTACCCTCAAAGGCCGCGAAGTGTTTTTGTGCTCGTTTGATTTGAATACAATTACGTCCGTAAAGGAAGAATATAGATTGAAAAGCCTACAAGTGACTCCGAACCCTACTCACGAAAAAATTTATTATCAAGTTGAAGGTATGACGAGTACAGCAGCCTCCATCTTTCTGACCGACCTCGTAGGAAAAGTACATTCAAAAGAAGAGGTTCTACTCAAAGAAGGGATAAACGAGCGTGAAATAAACGCTTCAAAACTACCAACGGGTACTTACCTACTTCAGGTAGAAGTGAACGGACGGCGGTTGTCCGAACGGGTGTTGATTAAGTGACATATTTTGGTCGGTTTACTATACGATTTTGACAGTTTACTATTCGGTTAGTTTTTTTTGTTGCTAAGTACATAATAGTTAGTTATACTTGCGTTATTTCTAAAATCTAAACCAAAATAGTGTACAGCCATGTATCGTAGTTTTATTCTAGTTGCCCTTAGCGCGGTGTTGTTGGGGGTCAATGTACTTCCATGGGAAGACAAGTGGTTAGACAAATTGGTCGCCAAATTTGAAAAGTACCAACAAACCTATCCTGCTGAAAAGGCGTATTTGCACCTCGACCGTCCCTACTACTCGACGGGGGAAACGATTTGGTTTAAAGCTTATTTGGTGTACGGAATCAGCCATGCGGCCGATTCGGTAAGCCGTGTTTTGTACGTTGACTTGGTGGATAAAGCGACTTCAAAAGTTGTATTGCTCAAAAAAGTAGCCCTCAACGGAGGAACTGGCCATGGTGAAATGGCCTTGGCCGATTCGCTGAAAGAGGGAGAGTACCAACTGCGTGCTTACACCCAATGGATGCGCAATTTTTCGGAGGATTTTTACTTCCATCGCGATCTGCGGGTGCTAAAATCTAACAAACCTGTTACGTCGCTACCACAGAATGCGGATGATATTGATGTGCAATTTATGCCCGAAGGTGGCGATTTGGTGGAAGGTCTGGAAGGAAGAGTCGCTTTCAAAGCGGTCAATGTGTTGGGTAAAGGCGTTGGAGTTACGGGAGCGGTGGTAAATCAGGCGAATGATACCTTGGCTGGGTTTTCGACGTCGCATCTAGGCATGGGATTTTTTAGCTTTATGCCAGAAGCAGGTCAAGAATACCGTATTGAAGTACGAAAACCTAACGGACAGTACGTGAAATACCCTATTCCCAAGGTTAAAAAAGAAGGATTTACGGTGACAGTCGATAATTTGTCTAACAAAGACAACGTAAGGGTGATTGTGCGCCACAACAAACCGTTGAATCCGTCGGCCGAAATGTCGATTTTTGTTCATACCCGCGGGGCAGTTGGTTATGCCGCCAAGGCTACTTTGGCCAAAAAAACGGTTTTATTTAACATCCCACGCGCTAATTTGAACGATGGTATTACGCACATCACACTTTTTGATGAAAAAAACCTTCCAACGGCGGAACGACTGGTTTATATCCAACGAAACCGAGAGATTGAGCTAGAAATAGCAAGCGATAAAAATGCGTATAAGCCACGGGAAAAAGTAGAACTTGAGATTACGGCAAAAGACGCCGAGGGAAAACCCGTGATGGGCAACTTTTCGTTGGCGGCTACCGATGCCAAACAAGTGCTAGAAAAAGAGCCTCATGCGTTGTCGATTCGTTCGTATATCCTGCTTACGTCGGATTTGAAAGGAAGCATTGAGCAGCCTGGTTATTATTTTGACAAAACAAACCCAAATGCGGCGGCACAGTTGGATATTTTGCTGATGACGCAAGGGTGGCGTCGTTTTAACTGGAGCGAAGTACTGAAAGATTCTTTAGCCCCTGCGCCATTTTATGTAGAACAAGGTATTTCGTTTTCGGGAAAAGTAGCGCGTATGAATAAAAAACAACCTGGAAAGGTGAAATTGACGTATATGCTTGTTCAAAAAGACAGTACGCGGTCGGTATTGATGGGCGAAACGGCCGAAACGGGTGAGTTTTTGGTCTATGACTTGGATGTGCGAGATACAACAACAGTTCTGGTACAGGCCATGACAGAGCGCGGAAATCGAAATCTTTCGATTATGCTCAATCCTTTTCAACCAGCAAAAGTGTCGGTTACTAAGATACCTTTCAATCCCATCGAATTTGACCCCAACGAATTGGCAGAATACCTCAAGCGTACTGAAGAGTACTTGCGAATTGAGCGCCAAATTCGGGCCAGCCGCGAGCAGTTGCTGAATGAAGTGGTGGTAAAAGCCAAACGGCCAGACCCCATCAAAGACGATTCGCGCCGAGCGATGTATGGAGAACCAAGCAATACCGTAAAATTTGACAACATGAATACGGCAGGAGCGATGTCGATTTTTGATGTTATTCAGGGGCGAGTACCTGGGGTGCAAGTGACGGGAAGTGGCATGAATCGCTCCATCCAAATCAGAGGAGCGGCCAACTTTAGCGGAGCGATTGAGCCCTTGTTTTTGCTGGATGGTATGGCAGTGAGCAAAGATGCGATTATCTCAATACCTCCAAGTGATGTGGAGGCGGTCGATATTTTGAAAGGAGCCAATGCGGCTATTTATGGTAGCCAAGGGGGAGGGGGCGTAGTTGCGATTTTAACAAAACGAGGAGGCTCTAACTATGACTGGACACAAGATAAAGCCGAAGGGGTGATTACGGAGAAAATACTGGGCTACAGCCCCGTGCGAGAATTTTATGCGCCAAAATATGACAAAGCCATGCCAGAACACGTTCAGCCTGATTTTAGAGCGACGATGTTTTGGTCTCCAATGATTCAGACTGACAAAGATGGAAAAGCCAAGGTTTCTTTTTTTGCCTCAGACGCCCAAACCGACGTAAAAATTCGGGTAGAAGGCATGAATTCTACAGGAGTATTGGGCGTGAAAGAAAGGACGTTTAAAGTTAATTAAGTAGCTAAAAAGCACAAAAGCCGCCCCGAAAGCTTATCGAGGGCGGCTTTTTTTGTGGACGGGTTGATGGCGTGAGCGTCGTCGCGCAGATATCCATAACATAAAGGCCAAACATTTATAGATACCCAGCTAAATTCGCACAAATGAGTGACCAATGGATAAGGAGAACAGCTCAAAGGTTAAAAAACAAAGGAACCTCAAAGCAAAAAAAATTAGGAGACCTGATTCTTTGAGAATTAGATGCACAAAAAGTAAAAAAGCGATTGTAGCACCTACTTACCATTTTTCAAGTCCTAGCAGCTTCTTGCCAAGGTCGTTCAATTCGGCTACGCCGTACTTCGTTTGTTCCCAGTTACGTGGGTCGCCTGGGAAGGCATAGCCTTCGGGCGAAATGCGATTTTTCCACGAATTGACGCGCCAGTCGCGCAGAGCATCGTTTTCTTCTTCGGCGGGCATCATAGAGATGTATTGGGCTATCCGAACTTTATTCCCTGATAAATTGGGGCGGATGCCGTGCGGTTGGGTACTGTTAAATATCAGTAAATCACCCGCTTCCATTTTTACTTTGACGATGTGCTCTTCTAAGCCTGTCACGTCAGGTTGGAAACGATTACGGTCGGCGGGTTGGGTCAATTTCCACGTATCGTAGGTGCGGTACAGCTCGGGAATGCACTGAAACCCACCCATGTTTTCGTCGGTTTGGTCGGCCAAAGCCAGTACACCTTGCACGTTTTGGGGCTTTGTTTCGGGGTCATAGTCCCAGTGAATAAAGCCTTTGTATTCAAAACCTGGGCGAATCGGGAAGTTTAAGTTGGCGCGGTCGATGGTCACCCACAGTTTCTCGGTGCCCCAAATATCCACAAACGCATCATAGACCCGTTGCATTTGGCGGTTGTTCCAAAGGTGTTGATTGTTATACACTTCCACCATCCCCGTACCTATCAACTCCTTCATCTTCATCGGGCGGAGTTCCGCATCGGCGCGGGGAGGGGCGTACCAAGTTTCGGGGTCGTTAGGGTCTTTTTCTTCAAACTCCCACAGAAATTCTGCCGTTTTGAGCGCTTGCTCGCGAGGGACGGCGTTTTTGATGACAATGTAGCCGTTATGAATCCAAAACTGCCAATCTTCTTCGCTCAACACCCGCAAAGGTTCTCCATTGGAATGGTCGTTGAGGGTCAAATGACTACTTGTAGCAGTGGATGGGTTACCAGGAATGTCTTCATGGTTGGTATTGGCCATTTTAACTGGCGCCATGGTTGGGGTCATTGTGTGTGCTTGTGTTTCCATGATATGTTCTATTTTGAGTAGAAATAATGATACAAAGGTAGCACAGTGAAGCCGCTAAAATCTTCGCCAATAATTGCATAAATTTGAATTATATTGATATAAATAGTATTTTTAGATAATTTTAAAGTTAAAAATAGACAAACTGCTTCGTATGAAGGTTGTTTTTGAGGCTTTCGTTCCCGATTCAAATAGCTCATTTCGTTTACTTCTCAACCCGCGCCTTAGCGACGTGTTTTATTGGCATTTTCATCCTGAACTGGAACTGGTCTATATTGAGGCAGAAAGTGGAATGCGACACGTTGGTGAACACATTTCGCGTTTTATTGGGAGCGATTTGGTATTGATTGGGTCAAACATCCCGCACCTTAACTTTGATTATGGCATCAAATCCGACTATGAAAAAGTCGTTTTACACATCAAAAGTGATTTTCTAGGGGCTGCTTTTGAGACCACGCCCGAATTGTCGAGCATTGCCCATCTTTTTCAAAAAGCGCAACATGGTTTGGCTTTTGGGGCTGATACCAAGCAAATGATTGGAGAACAAATGCGACACTTGGCGGGGTTGCCACCTTTTGAGCAGTTTTTGGAAATATTGAAAATACTGCAAAGGTTAGCCAATGCTTCGGATATTACTTTATTGCACGATCAACCCGTTGAAAATCAATATACTAAAAAAGACCAAGAACGCCTAAAACGACTTTATGGATTTATCGACGAGCATTTTCACCACAAAATTGAGATGGAAGAGGTGGCGAGTTTGTGCCACCTGAGTATCCCTGCTTTTTGTCGGTATTTTAAGAAAATGACCCGTTTGACGTTTACCGAATTTTTAAATCATTACCGCATCAATCAAGCCCAAAAACTGCTTTTGATGGACAAAAACGTAACGGAAACCTGCTTTGAATGTGGTTTTGATAGCTTGTCTTATTTTAACCGAACTTTTAAAAAAGTGACGGGCGAGAACCCCTTGTCGTTCAAGAAAAGGTATTTGAGCAAATAGGTTTAATGATGTCTATCATTTGTTCGTACACCTCTATTTTTTGAAAACCAACGATTGTGCAGGACGGATGCGGCTGATGATGAGGGTTGGAATGAGTAAAATCAACGTAATGACGCTCAGAATCCCGACATTCAGAAGCAGGTAGGATGGCCAATCAAAAACAATAGGAACGGTATTCATGAAATAATTGACAGGGTCGAGCGGGATGATATGGAACTTGCTTTGAAGCCAACAAAGCCCCAAACCGACAACATTCCCAATAATCAAGCCTTTCAAAGTCAATTGCAGCCCCACGTAAAAGAAAATGCGACGGATTTGGCTGTCGGGACTGCCGAGGGTTTTGAGGAGACCGACCATGGGCGTACGCTCCATCATCATTACCAACAACACAGAAGCGATGTTGAAACAAGTCACAAAAAACACCAAAGCGAGCAAGACCATGGTATTTTGGTCGAGCAATTGTAACCATTCAAACAGTGGACGGTATTTGTCGGTAACCCGTTCGAGGCGCATGTAGCTGGGAAGTTGGGCGTAAAGTTCTTTGGCCGTAGGCTCAAGTTGGGCAAAATCTTTGACAAAATATTCGTACGAACCTACCGAGTCAGGCCCCCAGCCATTGAGGCGCTGAACCAGCCCGATGTCGCCTAAAACCAGTTGATTATCAAACTCTTCGAGGTTGGTTTCATACACGCCGACAATCTTCAGTTTGCGAACGCGGGGTGGATTTTGTACAAAGTACATCAAGACTTCATCATTGAGCTTTAAATTGAGTTTTTGAGAAATGATGCGACTGACGATAATTTCGTTGGCATAGACGGTGTCAGAATACTGAATCACCCGACCTTCTACCAAATTTTCAGCGAGTAATTTCCAATCATAATCGCGTCCCACACCCTTGATAACCGCACCTTGAAGTTCGTCGGGCGTTTTTAGGATGCCAGCTTTGTGCGCCACTGCTTGCCGATGTCGAATCCCCTTGATTTGTTGCCATTGGTCGTAAGGCTTGGTATGAAGGGGGAGGGGCGCACTTTCAAAAGATTGATTGAGCGAAAGTTTGTTGACTTGAAGGTGCGAGCCAAAGAGGAAGACTTTTTGGTAAATAGTATCTTTAAAGCCAAATAAGACTGATAATGCAACAATTCCGACTGCTACACCTAAGGCAATGGTAATGATTCCGACGCGAGACACCGTCGCAGAAAAAGTGGTTTGTTGAGGCTCTCTAATACGACGAGCTACGAAAAAGGGGAAATTCACAAGTGGTGTTTGTTTGAATGTTTGATAGTTTGTAAGTTTGAAAAGTTCCTACAATACTAACGTTTTCTGATTAAACCTTAACTACCCATGAGTTTAACGTTTTTGTGTATTACGTGTTATTTTAAAGGCGGTGATTTTTTGCGGGCCTGTAAAGAGGCTGGCAACACGGTATATTTACTGACCGCCAGACGAACCGAAGGGAAAGAATGGCCTTACGAGTCGATTGATGAGTTTTTTTATTTAGAAGATGATTCCAATACACTGTCGAATTTTGACAATATCATCAAGGGGATGGCGTACATCATGCGCACGCGAAAAATAGACCG
Organism: Runella sp. R0.1_18; assembly: GCF_057652155.1. Classification (NCBI taxonomy): domain Bacteria; kingdom Pseudomonadati; phylum Bacteroidota; class Cytophagia; order Cytophagales; family Spirosomataceae; genus Runella; species Runella sp. R0.1_18. The sequence continues at coordinate 24,785 of NZ_JBYFCK010000014.1, read as the reverse complement.
TGTGGTAGCTTTGGACGATTTTGATGTGGAAAAAGCGGCCATTTTGCGCGAACATTTCCGAATCCCAGGCATGGGACAAACCACCGCACGTTTTTTTAGGGACAAATTGGCGATGCGCGTACAAGCCCGTGATGCAGGAATTAAAGTGCCCGCTTTTACGGGCTTATTCAACGACGTGGAGATTACGGAATATTTGAGGGCTACCCAAGCGCCGTGGGTAATCAAACCTCGTGCCGAAGCCTCTGCGGCAGGTATTAAAAAAGTGCATAGTTTTGACGAAGCTTGGAACACCATTCATAGCCTTGGGGAAGAACGGCACATGTTTCTGATTGAGCAATTTAAGCCAGGTGATGTCTATCACGTAGATGCACTGACGTTGGATAAAAAAGTAATATTTGAACGAAGTAGTCAATACCTCAATACGCCGTTTGAAGTGGCACACGGGGGCGGTATTTTTCGTTCGGTGACGGTTGAGTTTGGTACCAAAGATGCCAAAGCACTCAAGAAAGTAAACGAACAAGTGCTGAAAGCTTTCCAAATGAACTACAGCGCTTCTCACACGGAGGTCATTAAATGTTACGAAGATGGGGAGTTTTATTTTCTCGAAACGGCCTCGCGGGTGGGTGGAGCGCATTTGGCCGAAATGGTCGATTATTCGTCGGGAATTAATTTGTGGAAAGAATGGGCGTTTATAGAACATGCCAAAGCAATCAATGCAGACTATGAACTGCCCGAAGTTCAGAATTTATACTCAGGCATCATTATCTCGTTGGCACGTCAGCAATGGCCCGACATGTCGCCGTTTAATGATCCCGAAATTGTATGGCAAATGAAAGAAGAATACCATGTCGGGCTGATTGTACAATCAACCAATCGGAACCGGGTCATGGAATTGATGGATAAATATGCCGAGATGATACGCCACGATTATCACGCCTCGGCACCCGCCCAAGATAAACCAACGCATTAATAATGAGCATTTTTGACCAAGTTATTGACCGAAGAAATACCAATAGTTATAAGTGGGATAAATACGCTGACCCAGCTGTGATTCCTGTTTGGGTAGCAGACATGGATTTTCAAGCCGCCCCGCCTATTTTGGAGGCGCTACAAAAAGTGACTGAGCACGGCATTTTTGGGTATTCCAAATGTCCCGATGAGCTTTATGACATCGTTATTGAACGTTTAAAAACCCGCCATGGCTGGGATGTAAAAAAAGACTGGATTGTGTGGTTGCCAGGCTTGGTGCCAGGTATTGGTTTGTCTATCCGAACGGTGACAACCGAAGCCGAGGCAGTGATGACCGCGACACCCGTTTATCACCCTTTTATGTTAGAAACCCATGCGGCAGGTCGTACGTTACAAAAAGTACCGTTACAACTAGAAAACAACCGTTGGGTCATTGATTTCGAGGCGTTAGAAGCTTCGGTTACGTCTCAAACAAAACTGTTTTTGTTGTGTAATCCTCATAATCCCGCAGGGACGGTTTTTACTAAAGAAGAACAAGAAAAACTGCTTGAAATTTGTCTTAAAAACAACATTGTCATCTGTTCGGACGAAATTCACTGTGATTTATTACTCGACAAAACCAAAAATCACCTGTCGATTGCTACCCTTAGTCCTGAAGCGGCACAGCAAACGATTACGCTGTTAGCACCGAGCAAGACTTTCAACATTGCAGGTTTGGGCTGCTCTATGGCCATTATTCCTAATGATGAACTTCGGGCCAAATTTATCAAAACCAAAGCGGGGCTCATGCCTATGCTATCGGCTTATGCCTATGAAGCGGCCTTGGCAGCTTACCGCGACGGCGCCGCTTGGCACGAAGAATTGTTGGACTACCTTCGCCAAAATCACCAGTATTTATTGACGGAAATCAACCAGTTGAAGGGCATGAAAATGGTGCCTTTGGAAGCGACTTATTTGGCATGGATTGATACGCGGGAGTCCGGTATTGCTGATTTTGCCCAAAAATTGGAAGCTGTTGGCGTTGGTGTATCAGACGGGGTACAATTTGACGGGGCAGGTTTCATTCGTCTCAATTTTGCCTGTCCACGAGCTACCTTAGAAGAAGTAGTTCGGAGAATAAAAACTGTTTTTTAAGTGTCGAGTGGAGAGTGCAGAATGTCGAATTTAATACCCTTATTCGACATTCTGCACTCTCCACTCGACACTCGACATTCAATTTATTATTCTTTCCAAGCAGGAGGTTCGATTTTATATAAGTGGCGAACAAAAAAGTCCCTGCGTTTGCGTTCGCCATATTCGCCGCCCGTTGAGTGGCCCATGTTGGGAACCATCAGAAAATCAAAATCTTTGTTGGCTTTGATGAGGGCATTGACGAGCTGCATCGTCGATGCTGGGTCAACGTTGTCGTCCACTTCTCCCAAAACAAGCATCAGTTTTCCTTGGAGTTTATTGGCATTCACCACGTTAGAGCATTCTTCGTATTGTGGGCCAATGGGGTAGCCCATCCATTGTTCGTTCCACCAAATTTTGTCCATACGGTTGTCGTGGCAGCCACATGAAGAAACGGCTACTTTGTAGAAATCGGGATAAAACAACAATCCTCCTGTTGAGCTTTGTCCTCCCGCCGACGTTCCATAAATCCCCACCCGACTTACGTCCATCGAAGGGTATTTGCGAGCCGCTTCTTGCATCCACAAAATTCGGTCGGGAAAGCCCGCATCTTTGAGATTTTTCCAGCATACATCGTGAAAAGCTTTGGAACGATTGGAGGTGCCCATGCCGTCTAATTGAACCACAATAAACCCAAGTTCGGCCAATTCAAACATGCTTCGGTTGTAGGTCATAAACGTTTTGGGCGTAAACGAGCTGTGCGGCCCTGCATAGATATTTTCGATGATGGGGTATTTTTTGTTGGGGTCAAAATTGGTCGGTCGGATAATAATTCCCCAAATGTCTGTTTTACCATCACGCCCTTTGGCTGTAAATACTTCAGGGGCTTTCCAACCCGCATTTGTCCATTCCGAAATGTCAGCTTTTTCCAGCTCCATCACCACCGAACCATCGGTAGCTGAGCGCAGAACCGTGACAGGAGGCATATCCACCCGCGAATAGGTGTCAACAAACAGTTGATTATCAGATGAAAATACGCCCGTGTGGTTGGCGTTTTCGGAAGTAAGTGGCGTAAGCCCAGTACCGTCAAAATTGATTCGGTAGTAATGTGTAAAATACGGGTCTTGTTTGGGGTTCATGCCGCTGGCGGCAAAGGTAATGGTGCGCTTTTCTTCGTTGACATTTACTACGTTACGCACCACCCATTCACCTTTGGTTAGCTGTTTTTTTACTTTGCCCGTCACACCATCGTATAAATAAAGGTGGTTCCAGCCGTCACGTTCAGAAGCCCAAATAATTTCTTTACCGTCTGCCACATCGTAGCGATATTTTTTTCCGCTATAATCAATAAAAGTAGGGCTTTGCTCGTCGATAAGCGCACGAATTGCTCCATTGGCCGCATTGACTTCCAACACCCGATACACTTGGTGGCCTCGTTGGTTGTATTCAAAACTAAAAGCGCGGCTGTCTTTGCGCCAATCCATCCTCGAAATGTTGTACTGGTGATTAAACAGCGCATCGTCGATGGGAATGTGTTTTTTTTCTTCCACCAAAAAAAGATGCGGGCGACGAATCGGTAACGCATCGCCAGGTTTGAGGTACTCGCGGCTTTCGAGTTTGGGTTGGAGCTGGTCTTCGGGCGACGAACGTACAAAATAGATAAGGTGCTTTTGGTTGGGGCGTATTTTGTTGGCTACCAGTTTTTTAGAGTCGGGCGACCACTGAACATAGCCAGAATAATATTCACCTTCAGAGCCATCGAAGGTAAGTTGTGATTCCTTTTTTGTTTTCTCCGAACGAACGTACAAGTTATGGTTTTTGACGTACGACGTCCACAAACTATCGGGAGAGTAAACGGGTTTTTCGGGTTGGTCGCTGGGTGCGGCTGCCCAATAGCGTTGTGGGTCGTTACGAATGGGTTCTTTTTTGCGTAAAGATTTGGTAGTGAGCCCGTACGTCCAAACAAACCCTTCTGCACTAAACTCGATTTCTTGGTCGTCTTTGACGTATGTAATGGAATTGAAAGGTAAGCTGAAAGGTTTGGCGTCGGTTTTTGATAACGTTGCCAATTGTTGGGCCAATTGCTCATGGTCAAAGGCCGACTGACGCGTTTTGGTTTGCGGGTTTACCGAAATAAATTCTTTTCCGCGAGGGGTTTGAATTACGTACCAAACGATTTTACCCGATTTTGACCAAAATACCTGAGCAGGGGCGTTATAGACTTTGTCTTTGAGCCTGTTTTTAAGCGTCTCTGAGCGTTGGTAGTCTTCTGCCGTTCCTTGACTGAAGGTTGAAATAGGGGACAACAGCCCAGTTAAAAGGGGAAGCATAACCAAACCTTGGTAAGCGCGCCTAATAAAAGTTTGCATGGTTGGAGTGGGTTTAAGTTTTTACAAACCTAACTATCTTTTCCCTTTTTTGTGGTGTCACAATTGCCAGAGAGTAGTACTATTTTAGCTACTTGGCAAGAAATTACCTATCAAAATGATGGGAATAAGCGCCCTTTTTGAAGATTAGGTATATTTTTAATGCTAAAATACCTCAATGGGTGGCATGATGCCCTACTTTGTCTAATCATTTTCCCGAAACGTCGCTTCCTATTGAAATCGTGACTTTTATTTGCTAATTTTCAAAAAGATAAAACGACCATTACATAATTTTTGAAGAATGTCTCTCTTAACCTCATAAGCTTAAAATCTCTTACTGACTTACCATGACATCTACTACGACTCTTTCGTTACCAGTACCACCAGGCACCAAGCAAATTCGCTGGAGGCAAGTTTTGGTGGTGGTTACCCATATATTTTTCTGGGCTTGTTTCATCTTTTTACCCTTTTTGTTGATACAATCGCAGCAGCAAGCCAACGCCTTAGCGAGTTCTCAACTTAAACTGTCGCAAGAAGAAAAAGATCGAATTTGGCAGACAATTTTTTATTTTAGTCAGTTCTTCTCAGTTTTATTATTTTACACCAACTCCGAAATTTTACTGCCAAGGTTATTCAAAAAGCGAGGGCTCGGCGTATATATTTTGGTGATTGTGCTTGCCCTGATTTTAGTCCTTACGATTACGTATTTTTTTCGGTACTGGATGTGGGGAATGCCGCCTCAGACTTGGTTTAGCTACACTACTTTCTATTCCTTGATTTCGTCCTTTGGCATTAGTACGTGTTTTCGATTATTGGGTGATTATCAACGTGAACATCGCTTGCAGAATGAACAGGAGAAGGTACGGCTACAGTCAGAATTGTCGTTTTTGCGTTCGCAGATTAGCCCACATTTTATGTTTAATTTGATGAATAGCTTGGCGGCGTTGGCCCGAAAAAAATCAGATTTGCTAGAGCCCATGATTGTCAAAATGTCAGATTTGCTTCGTTACATGTTGTACGATTCGGACGATTCAAAAATCCCTTTGGACAAAGAAATAAATTATTTGAAAAGTTATGTGGAGTTGCAACAATTGCGTTTTGGAAATAAAGTAAAGGTGGACATGGTTTTTGATACATCCTACAATAATTTAGCCCTTGAGCCTATGCTGCTGATTCCGTTTGTAGAAAATGCGTTTAAACACGGTACGGGGCTTATTCGTGAACCTTTTATTCAAATCATGCTGGTGTCGGGTGACAATAAAATACGGTTCAAAGTACAAAACCGCTACAATGCTGACTTTGTAGAAGCCAAAGATAATAGTTCAGGAATTGGGTTGGCCAACGTAAAACGCCGCCTCGAATTGCTTTATCCAGAAACCCATACGTTACAAATTTCAAAAGATAAGGCTATGTTTGTGACAGATTTAGAAATACTTTTGAAGTAAATAACAAACAATGAACATGCCTAAGCTACGTTGCATAGCGGTTGATGACGAACCCCTAGCCCTCGAACTTTTAGAAGATAACATTCGCCAAGTGCCTTTTTTGGAGCTAGTAGCAAGTTGTCACAATGCGTTTGAGGCCATGGATATTTTGCACGAACAGGGAGCCGACTTGATTTTTTTGGATATTCAAATGCCTGGTATTACGGGTGTTCAGTTTTTAAAATCTATTCAGGGGCAAAACACTACCCCGATGGTGATTTTTATTACGGCCTATGAACAGTATGCGTTAGAAGGATTTGAGTTGGACGTTGTAGATTATTTGTTGAAACCAGTAGCCTTTGAGCGCTTTTTAAAATCGGTCAATAAAGCCTACGATTTGTTTAAACTGCACCAACAAACGCCTACCGAGCAAACCGCGACGCATTTTTTTGTGAATGCAAACTACGCTTTGGTAAAAATACGTTACGACGAAATTTTGTACATCGAAGGTTTGAAAGACTACGTGAAGATTTACCTTTCTTCCGCGCGTCATCCAGTGATTACTAGAATGACTCTCAAGGGAATCGAACAAAAGCTTCCTTCTCATGAGTTTATGCGAATACACAAGTCGTACATTGTTTCTCTTGACAAAATCCAATCGGTACGTAACCTGAAAATCCATATCGGGGAAGCCGTCATTCCAGTGGGAGAGCAATACGTTGAAGAGTTTATGAAAGCGATTGGCGAATAAAAACGTTACTTGCCTATATAAAAAAGCGGTGGTAGAGCTTTGCTCTGCCACCGCTTTTTTTGTACTTTTTTATGTTAGACCAAATATTCTTCAACCGACTTTGTCGCATGAATGCGGTGTTCATCGAGCATCAGTTCTATCCGATTCATGGCAATTGTAAGCTCGTCGGTTGAAGGTAAAAATACAATTCGGAAGTGGTCATTGTGAATATAGTTGAACCCTGTCCCTGCTACCACAAGCACTTTCTGTTCAGAAAGTAATTGAAAGACAAAGTCCCCATCATTTTGAAAATCAAACTTACGCAGGTCGATTTTAGGGAAAACGTACAAAGAACCTTTGGGTTTGACACAACTTACGCCAGGGATGGCAGTTAGTCGGTCATAGACCAAGTTCATTTGTTTATGAAGACGGCCCATTGGTAGTACCAAGTCTTGAATACTTTGGTATCCTCCTAAAGCGGTTTGAATGGCGTATTGCGTTGGAACGTTGGCACATAAACGCATACTCGCCAAAAATGTCAAGCCTTCGATGTACGATTTGGCACGGTGTTTTGCCCCACTCAAAATCAACCAACCACCACGGAAACCAGCCGCACGGTAATTTTTGGAAAGTCCTCCGAAGGTAACACAAAGCGTATCGTGAACCATCGTGGCCACGGGGTAATGCTTGGCTCCATCGTAGAGGATTTTGTCGTAGATTTCGTCAGAAAACAAAATTAACTGATGACGCTCGGCGATTTCGGCTATTTTTTGAATGACCTCTTTTTCATAAACGGCACCCGTCGGGTTGTTGGGATTAATCATCACTATCCCTTTGGTACGTGGCGTGATTTTGCTCTCCAAATCTTCCAAATCGGGATTCCAATCGCTCTGTTCGTCGCAAATATAGTGAACGGGTTTGCCGCCACTCAGTGCCACCGAAGTTGTCCAAAGGGGATAGTCAGGAGACGGAACCAAAATTTCATCTCCTTCATTGAGTAAAGCTTGCATGGCCATCACAATAAGCTCGCTTACGCCGTTTCCGATATAAACGTCATTGATTTCGACCCCTTTGATGCCTTGGGTTTGGGTATAGTGCATTACTGCCTTGCGGGCGGCAAACAATCCCCGAGAGTCAACGTACCCTTGGGCGTTACGAATGTTGAGGATGATATCGTGAATGATTTCATCGGGTGCGTCAAAACCAAAAGGGGCGGGGTTTCCAATGTTCAAATTGACAATTTTGTACCCTTGGCTTTCAAGTTCCAGCGCTTTTTCGTAAACGGGGCCTCGAATATCGTACCGTAGATGTTCAAGGCGTTTGCTTTTTTGAATTTGCATGTCAGTAATGAATTGTGAAACGGCGTTTGTGCCGTCTCGAACGATCTAAATCAGCGTCTTCGGTTGTTTTTGTTGTTCCGAAACTTATTGTTGTTATTACTCCTACCTGCTCCGCTGTTGTTACTATTGTTGTTGTTATTATTATTGCTATTGCCGTTGTTGTTATTGCGGTTATTGTTGTTATTGCTACGGTCGCGATTGTGGTTTTGATAACTTCCGCGATTGTTCTGTAGGTTACGTTGATAGCGTTCAACGTGCGTTCCTTTGTCGCGAGGCGTCGAGTCCACCAATCCGTTTTGGCGAAGGTAAGCCAATTCTTCTTTCAGACGCCCCTGCGAAATTTCATCGAGTTGTGTAAATACAACGTTGTCTTCGGGGTTGTCTTTGTTCCAAGTATTGTAAAAAGTACGCATTTGACGAATCAAATACGAAATAAATGCAAACTTTTCTTCGCGGTCGGTGCAAGCAATCGCTTTTTCAACGAGCAAAAGCAAATTTTTGCCGTATTGTTTGTAACGAATATGCTCTTGGGTGTAAGGAACTCGAAGCGGTTTTTTTCCTACGGCATCGGGCGACGGAGGAGGAAAAGGACTGTCAATGTCCAATTTAAAGTTGGTCATGATGTACAAATCATCCCAAAGTTTTTGAGAATAATCTTGTCCATCACGCATATTGGGGTGAATTTGACGCATTAATTCGACCAAGACGTGGGCTTGGAGGGTTCGTTTATCACGTTCAGGAATGGAAACGAGATAATCGGCTAATTTTTGGACGTTGCTACCGTATTCTTTCAAGGGTATTGAAGTTTATAAATCACATACAAAGTTATGAAAAATCAAGTTACTTTGGCAAAATCACGCCGTCGTCGTAATTTTGGAACTTAGATTTTTGATTTTTTAACCATCAACGGATAAAAACCACCGCTAACTCCTCCCGAATGAGTCAAAAAGTAGATGTAAGCATAGCCTTTTACGGCAAGCCTTACCAAGCCATTGTCACTATTAAAACTTTGATGCAGTACAGTGGTCAGCACATTGATAAAATTTACCTTTCTCGCGAGCGACTCCAACCCCACGACGACTACGTGGGAATTTTTAAAATCATTGATTATTTCCGTAACGACCCGTCGGTCAAATTAGTGGTGCAATACCCGCATTATTTTTTGGGACTGGGGGTACGCGACCATGAGCGAGCCAAAGTTGATACGCGTTTTCGCCAGAGTATCATGTACCAATACCCGCTTGAGGTATCAGATAAAAAGTACTTGGTAGTGATGCACAACGACATGCTTTTTTATGGAGACATGATCGGTGATATGCTCAAAGAGTTTGAAAAAGGCCCAAAAAACTTGGTAGGAGTGGGGTCAATCGGGCAATGCTGGAGCTGCCCTGCTGGGCCTGATTGGGGCAATAAGTGTAACTCAAAGATGTTTGAGCAATATGTGCCAACGACCGAAGAAGCCATTGCACTCGCCGAAGCTCATGCTACTCCCCGCCGCGATATTCAACTGAAAGTGATTCGTAATGGCCGCACGCACATACTGCCCGAGTGTCGTTTGAACGAATATTGTGCCATGATTGACCTTGAAAAATACCGAAAAGAAACGTTGCCTAATGGAGATATTGGATGTTATGGAGGAGGTTGGAACGGGGTTGACACGGCTACGGTATGGTCGCACGATATGTTTAAGCGTGGATATACGTTTCGCCATTTGACCCTCGAAGATTATACGCGTCACGCAGCGTTTGACACCACAGGGAGTGGAACCAAGGCCAATTCGAGCTCAGAAACGTACTGGAATGCCGAACGAAACGCCGAAAAATACATCAATGAGAAGTTTGGACAGATTCAATTCAGTTCGGCAGTGACGACTTCTTACTACTATGATTTATTCAAACGCAAGTCGTGGTTGGCTTTGATTCATACTTATGGCTTTGCAAAAAAACTAATTGGAAAATAAATTGGCCAGACTTTCCAAGTTTTAGCCAGGTCGAAAACAAACTTGGAAAGTCTAATCAATAATCATGCAATCATAGACTTTCCAAGTTTCAGCTAGGTCGAAAACAAAACTTGGAAAGTCTAGTCAATAATCATGCAATCATAGACTTTCCAAGTTTCAGCAAGGTCAAAAACAAAACTTGGAAAGTCTAGTCAATACATTTGCTTATAAACGTAGTCCCTAAACCCTATACCTATGGCATTGAATTACATTTGGGCGGCATTTTTTGTCGTGGCGTTCGTGGTGGCGTTGCTAAAATTAATCTTTTTGGGCGACACCGAAATTTTCAAACTCATGGTGGAGGGAATGTTCGACTCGGCCAAAGTGGCCGTGATGGACATTGCGTTGCCCTTAGCAGGTGTGATGACCTTCTTTTTGGGAATTCTAAACATTGGCGAAAAAGCGGGAGCCATCAACTTCATGGCACGTATCATCGGGCCATTTTTTAATAAATTGTTTCCTGAAGTACCTAAAAATCACCCCGCAAATGGGCAGATGATTATGAACTTTTCGGCCAATATGTTGGGTCTGGACAACGCCGCTACGCCCTTTGGTCTCAAGGCCATGCAAAGTTTGCAAGAGCTGAATCCGTCCAAAGACACGGCTTCCAATGCCCAAATCATGTTTTTGGTATTGCACACTTCGGGTTTGACCATCATTCCGTTATCGATTATGGCGCAGCGGGCGATTTTGGGGGCGAAAGATCCTTCGGATATTTTTATCCCATGTTTGATTGGTACGTACGTAACGACGCTGGTGAGTATTCTGATTGTGGGCTCTTACCAACGAATCAACTTATGGAACCGAACAGTCATCGGGTGGTTAGGGGGAATTACGTTTGGCATTGCTCTGCTTCTTTGGTATTTATCTGGTCTGTCGAAAGAAGGGCTTGAAACCTTTTCAAAAATAACGGGAAGCCTGATTTTGATGTCAATTATCGTTACGTTTCTCGTGGGAGGGTTGGTTAGGAAAGTCAATATTTTTGATACCTTCATTGAAGGGGCAAAAGTAGGCTTTGAAACGTCGGTTAAAATTATGCCTTATCTTATTGGCATGTTGGTGGCCATCAGCGCATTTCGCAATGCGGGCGCTATGAGCTATTTAGTGGAAGGGTTTAAGTGGGTAATTGGACTAATGGGAGTGAATACCGATTTTACCGAGGCGTTGCCTGTGGCACTGATGAAACCTCTGAGCGGTAGTGGGGCGCGAGCTTTGATGATTGATAGTATGAAACAGTTTGGCCCAGACTCGTTCATTGGTCGGCTGGTGTGTATCTTTCAAGGCTCGGCCGATACAACTTTTTACATCGTTGCCCTTTATTTTGGTTCGGTAGGTATTAAAAACACCCGTTATGCGATTGTGGCGGGACTTATCGCGGATTTTGTAGGAGTAATTGCGGGGATATTACTGGGCTATTTGTTCTTTTATGAATAAAAGTCAGGTTGTGAGCAACCTGACACACATATTGCGTACGTCGGGGTGCTCACACCCCGACGTACAGCTAACAAGAAATCTTCCCAACGCGAATTGCGTGGCGACCGCCTTCAAACGCAGTATTTAAAAAGAGATTAACACATTCAAATGCCACTTCCTGACTGATAAAACGTGCAGGAAGGCAGATGATGTTGGCGTCATTGTGCTGACGGGCAAGTTCTGCCAAAGGTTTGTCCCATACCAACGCCGCACGAATCCCTTGGTGTTTGTTGGCCGTAATAGCCACGCCTTGCCCGCTGCCACACACAAGCACACCTGCCTCAAATTCACCACTTTCTACAGCTAGTGCGACAGGGTGCGCAAAGTCGGCATAGTCGGCGGAGTCGGCACTATATGTACCAAAATCTTTTACTTCATATCCTTGTTGAATAAGCCAATCTACCAACGGTTGTTTTAGGGGGAAACCTGCGTGGTCGCCTCCAATTGCAATTTTTTTAGCCATTTATAGAACTATTTTTAGAAAAGTTTTCGTTATTGTAATCCCTACCGCAAAGGTACGGATGTCTTCATTAAGAACAACCCTAAAAAACCAAAATGAGTATGTCAGAGTTTGAAGCATTGAATGAAGAAGATCGGATTCGTGTAGCGTTTGAAGATCGAAATTGGAACGAGATAAAAACAGCCGATTCTTGGGTAATATTTAAGGTACTTGCCGAGTTTGTAGAAGGTTTCGACAAGTTGGCAAAGATTGGTCCTTGTGTGTCCATCTTTGGTTCTGCCCGAACCAAGCCCGACCATCCTTATTATAAAATGACGGAAGAAATTGCGGCCAAATTGGTACGCCACGGATACGGAGTTATTACAGGTGGTGGCCCTGGTATCATGGAAGCGGGTAACAAAGGGGCGTTTGAACAAGGGGGGAAATCGGTAGGATTGAATATCGTTTTGCCGTTTGAACAGCATTCTAACCTGTACATCGACGCCGACAAAAACATCAATTTTGATTTCTTTTTTGTTCGGAAAGTGATGTTTGTCAAGTACGCCCAGGGCTTTGTGGTAATGCCTGGAGGGTTCGGAACATTGGATGAACTTTTTGAAGCCTTGACCTTGATTCAAACCAAGAAAATCGGGCGTTTCCCGATTGTGTTGGTGGGAAGAAGTTATTGGTCGGGACTGATTGATTGGATAAAAGACACCATGTTGGAAACCGAACGTAATATTAATCCCGAAGACTTAAAACTGTTTAGCGTGGTGGATACCGCCGAGGAAGCAGTGAAAGTCATTGACGATTTCTACGCTAAATACTTGCTCAAACCTAACTTTTAGGATTACTTTGGTTCTGTGGACTACCCACAGAACCATTTTTTACTATGCCCACCTACGAGCCGCCTTCACAACCAACCCCCACGCTTCATAAAGTCATCACCACGCCCCAACTCTGGGCCATTGCCGTTGGGCTAGTCATTTCGGGCGTTTATTTTGGTTGGAATTATGGCTGGGCCGTCGCAGGTACTTTGGGCTTTTTGGTGGCAACGCTCATTGTCACCGTTTTTTACCTGACTTTTATTTTTAGCTATACCGAACTTACCGCTGCTATTCCCGAAGCAGGCGGGGCATTTAGTTATGCCTTTCGAGCTTTTGGCCCCGTCATGGGCTTTGTGGCGGGGTTTGCCACCTTGGTCGATTTTGTCATGGGGCCTCCTGCTATCGCGTTTGCATTAGGTGGTTATGCCCATTTTTTACACCCCGATTTGTCGGTGATGGGCGTAGCTGTTGGCACTTATGTTGTATTCATCGCAATCAACCTGTTCGGAATGCGCGATTCGGCCAATTTCTCTTTGATTATCACGGCGTTGTCGGTAGTGGAACTGCTGGTGTTTATGGGATTAGTTTGGCCGTTTTACAAAACCGAAAATTTTGTGGCGCACAATCTTCCTATTACTGCTGGAGGTGTTTTTGAAGCCTTGCCCTTTGCTATATGGTTTTACGTTGCCATTGAGGGAGTTGCCATGGTCGCCGAAGAGGTCAAAGACCCCAAACGAACCATTGCCAAAGGGTATATTTTGAGTATTTTGACGCTCGTTATTCTGGCCTTGGGGACGATGGTGTTGAGTGGCGGGGCTACCGATTGGCGGACGTTAATTGACATGGATTATCCATTGCCAGAGACGCTTTCCATTACTTTGGGGAGAAATAACGCCTGGACTAAGCTTTTTGCAAGTTTAGGGTTATTTGGCCTACTTGCTTCCTTTCACTGCAATACGATTAGCTATTCACGGCAAATTTATGCGTTGGCGCGCGAGAGCTATTTGCCTCACAAACTAGCCGCATTAAATCAACGTTTTCGAACTCCCCACTGGGCATTATTGGCGGGTGGAGTTGTGGGCTTGGTGGCTCTTTTTGTGGGTAAAACTGACGAAATTATTATTTTTTCAGTACTTGGGGCAATGGTGATGTACCTGACAAGTTTACTAAGTTTGTTTCGTTTGAGACAAACTGAGCCACAATTGGAAAGGCCCTACCGAACACCTTTTTATCCGTGGGTGCCTCTTTTAGCGTTGGGGCTTGCGGTACTTTGTTTGGTGGCCATTGTGTATTACAACCTGTACCTAAGCTTACTTTTTTTGGGAATGCTTGTCGTTGCGTTGGGGGTGTTTGTATGGACGCGCAAAAGGAATAATTAGCATTTTATTCTTCATACGTACTTCGGTAGGTATTCATAAAGCCGTATAAATACCGAAAGGTAATGCCAAATTGGTATGTCATTGGTTTTAATGAGGCAATGGAAGTACTTTGAGAAAGACGATTGACAAACAGTTCAGTGCGTGACTCAATACTTGAGGACGGAGCAAGGGTAGCTCGGCCGTAGGCAACAATCTCAAAATGCTGAGAAATCCGCCCGACAAACTCCAAATTCCCTTCCCATTCGAGTTTGGCTTTGCCCGTCGTGTAAGCGTAATTTTCAATAGTTAGGGTATCAAATTGGGTTCGCGAACCACTCACCCGCGCCAGCCCCGCCAAATCAAACTGATTGATTTGGGTACGATTTCGGGTGGGTGTCCAGACGAATCCTGTTCCAATGTACATGCCCGATTTTTTTTGGATTCTGCCAAGTCGAAATACCCGCCACTTGAAGCGGAGAGGAATGCTATGTTGTAAATCCTCTATCCGATATACAAAAGGGCGCGCGCTATTGATGGCCAATACCATGCGCGAAGGATTGCGAATATAACCCGTTTCGATGCCCCATTTGAGGTGGTGCAAGTAGCCAAATTGCGCTGCCGCGTATCCATTAATGACCGATTTTTGAAACCCAATAAGCCCTGTCAACGAACTACTGAGCTGGGTTCCCATCCATTTTCCTCCCCCTTCGAGCCCCATGTACCAATGGTTGTCAACTTTTATCAAATCAGGGTGGTTAAAGATAATAGGACTACTCTTTCTTCGGGGAGTGTAATAGTCTTCGACCTGGGCGTAAGAAGCAGGAAGGAGGGGTGCCCAAAACAAAACAAAGAATAGAGTTCGCAGCATTTGGTTCGTTGGTGGATGTTGTACAATATTACGATTCCGAGCGGAACTTCGTTGCAAAGGTGGGTTGTTTTATCGTTATTCGCGCAATTATGAAAGTGATATTTCCACAAACAGAAATAGTGTCTCCTTTCAAAGTAGGAGATAAAGTGCGGGTTCATATTGAAACCCTCTACAAAAAACCACCCTATGAGGTGATTGAAGGGACCGTGTACCAGGTTCGGGTGGCGTTTCCGTTGCTTTGGGCAACCAAAGCAAACCTCGAATATGAATTGGCAGAACTCACATTTCGTTACGGTGTATTACCTGATACGACCAATTTTCCTAAAATGAAAGAAGTTGAAAATCAACTTTATGACTTGCCCGAAGCGTGTTTAGAAGAATGTGGGTAGAAAAAACAGTACAGTTTAGACGAGATTATAATATTCATGGCTTTTTATAAAGGACTTATTTTTGAGAGTTTAGCAGCGTTACGAAGAGAAGCATCGACGGCAGTGCGGCAGCGAGGGAATGATATTTACCGAAATGGAGGGGTAAAAATGACGTCCTTCAACGGAGATTATTATGGGGCTAAATTTGAAGTTGAAAGTCAGTCTAGTTTTGAAAAATATGAATTAGAACTGGTCAACCTCGACGATGCCGAGGGCGTTCAAAGTTATTGTGATTGTCCTTCAGAGCATTATCCTTGCAAGCATGCCGTAGCGGCGTCGTTGGCGTTAGATGAGTACCTTGAGCGTGACAATAAAAAACCGAAAGCGTCGGTGCAAGACCTTCAAAAGGTAATCATTGACCTGACCAATGGTAAACGCCCACAACCGCCAAAAGTGATTGAATTTCAGGATAAAGGGCTACATTCAATGGCAGATGTTACCCTTGAAATGCCGTCGCTGGAGGAGCATTATATTCAACGGCATTGCTCTCCACAGCACTGGATGGGGCGTCGTCATTATTTGAATGTGTTTTCGGTGTTGAAAGAAAACGATTCTGAGACGCTGGATGTATATGTGAAAAAAGACGGACGATATGCCGTGACAGTGAAGCGATTGGAAAAAGGGCGTGTCCATCTGTCGTGCAGTTGTGAGCAAAAGCTTCGCACGCCTTTGTGCGAACACATGATGGGAGCATTGGTTTGGTTAAAAATACAATACGGTGCGCATTACCTCGAATCGCTGCGGGATTGGAGCCCAGAAAAGAACGCTTTATTGGTGCGTTATGGATACACCTTGGAAGATGATTTGGAGGGAAAGTTTGATTTTAAATTCAATTCAAAAGGGGAGTTAGAAATTATTTTGTTGGATAAAAGCATTCAGCCCATTGAGGGAGTAGAATGGAACAATATTCTAAAAAATACCCTGCCTGTGAAGCCCAATAGCCCTTTTGTTCCCGTAAATGCGGGCAAAGAGAGGTTGGTTTACGTGTATATTTTTGAGCAATTTTCGGTAAAAACCTTGCCCTTTATGCGCTTGGAAATTGCCAAGGGAAATCTCAACGCTAAATCAGGTAAAGTAACGAACGTCACCCGCAGTACGTGGGGAGACAAAGAGCGCCCGACTACCCAAACGGAAGACTTAGAAATAATCAAAACCAGTCGATTGTTGGAACAAGAGTTTTTGCACGAAACCCTTCGCCAACGTGGGCATAAAATCTCCGCTAATTCTTGGAACTTGAACTACACCAGCGAAGCCATCGACGAAGCATTGGAAATTACGGGTAAGGTGCTGGAGAAGTTGTTTCCGATGTTGGTGGAAAAAGTGGTTCGGGTCAACAAAAAAAATGACAGTTACGGAAATACGGGTCATGCAGTAAAGGTTTCGGAAACACCGCTTGATTTGCATTTTAAACTCTCTCGGACGGGCCAAGAGACTTTATTGGAGGCATTTGTGGTGCTTCCAACGGGCGAACAAATTTCTTTTCAGCAATTACAAGACGTCGGAACGTACTGGCTGGCAGTGCTGCCCGATAACCTGCTGTGCCGTTTTCGGTCAACGGCGGCGGCCAAAGTAGCACGTCATTTTCTGGAATTGGGGGGGGCTATTCGCTTACGAAGTGTACGAGACGATGATTTCTTTAATGGTTTTGTGATTCCGCTGGCCGACCAGTTTTCGTTGGAGTTTGACAAAGACCAATCCATTACCCAAGCTGATTTAGAATGGCAGGAAGGTCGGGTGTATTTGAAAGAGGTCGAGGATAATTTGCTGATAGTCCCCGCTTTTATTTATTCCAGCGACGATGAAGCGTCGATAGAATTGCCGCGAGATTTTCGGCAAGCGCGCGTGAACGCCTATAAGAATACCGTGCAAATTCAGCGGCGTGACCGAGATGCGGAAGAACAGTTTGTGCAATTTTTGCAAAGTCAACACCCTGATTTTGCCCACCAAACAGACGAGTATTTTTATTTGCCTGCCGATTCGGTTTTAGAAAATGGGTGGTTGTTTCAGTTTTATGAAGCCTTAAACCAACATGGTGCCAAACTTTTTGGCTTCAATAACCTTAAAAAATTCCGATACAACCCCAACAAGGCGACCTTCAAAATCAAGAATTCGTCAGGAATCGACTGGTTTGACTTACAAATAGAAATTTCGTTTGGCGAACAAGTCGTCTCCTTGGCCCAAGTACGAAAGGCTATTCTAAAAAAACAAAATTACGTTGAGTTAAAAGACGGTTCTTTTGGCTTATTGCCCGATGAGTGGGTGGCGCAGTACGCACAGTTGTTTCGTTTTGGAAAAGTGGATGATAAGAAAGACACGCTCCGCTTGTCGAAACAGCATTTTACAATTTTGGAACGTTACAAAGAGTATATCGAAAATCCGAAATTGCTACATGAACTAGACGATAAACGGGAGAAGTTGCTTGATTTTAGGGCTATAAAAGACATTGCATTACCCAAAAATGTGCAAGCTCAGTTGCGCCCCTATCAAGAAGAAGGCTATAAGTGGCTCAATTTCTTGGATGAATTTGGCTGGGGAGGTTGCTTGGCCGATGACATGGGGTTGGGGAAAACGTTGCAGATGCTGACGTTTTTGCAAGAACAAAAAAATCGTTTTCCGAAAGGGGTTCATTTGGTGGTTGTACCCAAAACCTTGATTTTTAACTGGCAAGCCGAAGCCGCTAAATTCTGTCCTGATTTGCGTTTGTACGTCCATACGGGGCCACAAAGAACCAAAAATACGCGGGTTTTTAATAAATACGACATCATTTTGTCCACCTACGGCTCCGTACGTTCGGACATAGAGTTGTTGCAGGATTTCAGGTTTCATTACGTGATTTTGGACGAAGCACAGGCCATTAAAAACCCCGATTCGATGATTGCGAAGGCGGTGAAATTGATTAACGCCAAAAACCGCTTGACGATGACAGGGACGCCCGTAGAAAACAACACCTTTGATTTATACTCCCAATTTGATTTTCTAAACCCTGGTTTTTTGGGGGCAGAAGATTTCTTCCGAGCCGAATACGCAGTATTAATTGATAAATACCAAGACAAAACACGTGCTGCGGAGCTACGCCGAATGGTATATCCATTCATGCTCAAACGTACCAAAGAAGAGGTTGCCAAAGACTTGCCAGAAAAGACAGAAACGGTGCTGTTTTGCGAAATGGACAAACGTCAACGCAAAGTTTACAATGCCTTTAAGGACAAATACCGTGACTTAATTGCGGGAAAAATGGACGAAGTTGGCCGCGAACAGGCGTCGTTTTTGATTTTGGAAGGATTATTAAAACTACGCCAAATTTGTGATTCGCCCGCATTGCTATCCGATGATGAAGATTATGGTAACGATTCGGTAAAGTTGGACGAAATTGTCAGAGAAATTGAAGAAAATGCCTCTGATCATAAGATTGTCATTTTCAGTCAGTTCTTGAAAATGCTTGACCTCATCAAAGTGAAGCTCGAACGCGACCGAATTCCTTACGAATACTTGGACGGCCAGACCAACGACCGTGCCGAACGGGTTAATCGTTTTCAGGGCGATGAAGCTTGTCGGGTGTTTTTGATGAGTCTAAAAGCAGGTGGCGTTGGGTTGAATTTAACGGAAGCCGATTATGTGTATATCGTAGATCCGTGGTGGAACCCAGCCGTGGAACAACAGGCGATTGACCGCGTTCACCGCATTGGCCAAACCAAACGGGTTTTTGCTTATCGGATGATTTGCAAAGACACCATCGAAGAAAAAATCATGCAACTCCAAGAACGAAAACGCGCCTTGGCCGACGACCTTATTTCGACCGATGCAGGTTTTCTTAAAAAGCTTGATAAGGACGATATTTTACAGTTGTTCAGTTAAAACCTGCTGTGCTACTGATTATTAAAATGTGTAGCTTATTACTCCTAACCAGCCGCTTAGGAAGAACAAGTAGGTTGCTTACAACCCCAAGAAAGTTAACCTTCGGCATTTTGAGGTTGTCAGGGTTAGAAATAAGCAAGAAACTGCTTTACCAAACGAATCAATTTTACAATTTTTCAATGAAATCCTTTATTCACTACCTCAAATTAGCCCTTGTGGCCATTCCCTTGTTGGCATTTCAACAAGACAAACCCGTCCGAATTGTTTTCTTTGGCGATTCGATTACCCAAGCAGGAGTAAGACCTGGTGGCTACATCGTAAAAATGGGAGAAATGCTTGAAAAACAAGGGCTAAAGGATAAATATGAGCTCATTGGAGCGGGAATTGGAGGGAATAAAGTATATGACCTTTACTTGCGCCTGGAAGATGATGTATTGGCAAAGCAGCCTAATATTGTCGTGATATATGTAGGAGTAAACGACGTTTGGCACAAAGCTTCTTCTGGAACAGGAACCGACCCTGATAAATTTGTTCGTTTTTATGAAGCGCTGTTGAAGAAATTTAAAGCGGCCAACATTCGAGTGGCGATGTGTACTCCCGCAGTAATTGGCGAGCGCACCGATTTTTCCAACCAACAAGATGGGGATTTGAACCGATACTCCCAGTTGATTCGAGATTTGGCCAAAAAGCAAGGGCTGCCTTTGATTGACCTCCGCAAGGCATTTTTAGATTATAGCCTAAAAAACAATCCTAATAACGACGAGAAAAATATCCTTACTACCGACCGTGTTCACCTTAATGACGCAGGAAATCAGCTAGTTGCGGATGAAATGTGGAAAGTGTTGAAGGGAATGTAGTGAGAGTGATAGAATGTCGAATGAGCTTGTCCCGACAATATGTCGGGACGGAACTTAGCGCGCCCCGACGTCTCGTCGGGGCGGAAACGGCATAAAGTCTCTGACTTTGCTTTGTACATCAAGGGTGGGCAGCAACCCACACCTCGCCGTCTTCAAAAAATTCTTTTTTCCAAATCGGTACGGTTTCTTTTAAGGTATCAATCGCAAATTGACAAGCTTCAAAGGCGGCCTTTCGGTGGGCACAGCCAACGGCAATAATGACAGGAACCTCTCCGATGGCAAGCACGCCTACACGATGATGAATCGAAATCTTTAAAACTGGCCAACGACGCACCGCTTCTTCGGCGATTTTCTGCATTTCTTTAATGGCCATGGGGGCATACGCCTCAAATTCTAGTCGCATTACCTGTTTTCCTTTGGTTTGGTTTCGAACTGTCCCGACAAACGTGACAATGCCGCCCGCGTCGTCAGTAAGAACGTATTGATAACAAGTATCGAGCGAAAGCGGCGCCTCGGTGAGGTGAATATCTATCATTGCTTCAAAATCTTAACAAACATTACTCGGCCTCAAAAATAGTCAGTTCATCCCAACTATTTGCCGTTTCCCACAAAACTAGCGCACATAAACACTTTTTTGAAGCTTCTTTTGTTACTCATCCATTGTTAAAATTGTAATTTCCCCTTCTAACTTTATGAATCGATTACCAGCCATTCTCCTGACGATAGGCTTTTTTTTTCTGTTGGATTTGTACGTTTTTCAAGCCGTAAAAACCCTTTCTCGCGCTAGTTCACTAGAAACCCGCCGACTCATTTCAACCATTTATTGGGCAATTCCCGTGGTAAGTTTGGTGGTTTGGATTGTCACTCAGTTCATCATTCCGCCCGATTCACTTTCGAGAACCACGCGCCAACTTATCTGGAGTGCGTTGTTGATTCCCTATTTTGCCAAATTTTTTGGTATGTTTTTACTCCTTATCGACGATGTTGTACGTTTTGGAAAATGGGTAGTCAGTCTTTTTCAATCACAGCCACCAACGACAACTCCTGCCGTGGACGCCCCTACAATTCCTCGTTCAGAGTTTTTGATGAAATCGGCCTTGGCAGTGGCGGGCACGACGGTCGCGGGATTTACCTATGGTATCATTTCGGGAGCGCACGATTACCGCATTCGCCGCGTTAGGGTTCCAGTTAAAAACCTGCCAAAAGCTTTTGAAGGAATAAAAATTGCCCAGTTGTCGGACATTCACTCGGGGAGTTTTTTTAACAAAACAGCCGTTCAAGGCGGGGTAGATATGCTAATGGCCGAAAAACCCGATTTGTTTTTCTTTACGGGAGATTTGGTCAATAATACCGCCGATGAAGTAAAAAATTACATTGATATTTTCAAAAAAGTAAAAGCACCATTGGGCCAATTTTCGGTATTGGGAAACCACGATTACGGCGATTATTACCAATGGCCTTCGGTAGAAGCCAAAATAAAAAATCTCAACGATTTGAAAGATGCGCACCGCTTGTTGGGTTGGGATTTACTCCTAGACGAACACCGTGCCATTAAAGTGGGTAATGAGCAAATTGGCTTATTGGGGATTCAAAACTGGGGAATGGGCGGTTTTGCCAAATACGGAAGCCTAGAAAAAGCCCACCAACGTACCGATGATTTTCCCGTAAAATTACTTCTATCGCACGACCCAAGCCATTGGAACGCCCAAGTAACTTCGCAGTTTAAGGACATCGACGTTGCTTTTGCGGGTCATACCCACGGGATGCAATTTGGGGTAGAAGTAGGCGGTTTTCAGTGGAGTCCAGTGCAGTATCGGTACAAACAGTGGGGTGGTTTATATACCGAAGGCGATCAACATTTGTACGTCAATCGTGGTTTTGGGTATTTAGGTTATCCAGGGCGCGTGGGTATTTTGCCCGAAATTACGTTGATGGAGTTAGTAAGGGCATAACCAATCAAAATGGTTATTCAATTTCGATGCCTTCTCCCAATTGTAAAACTTTATAAGGAGTCTTATACCGCTGAGCAAAGTGTTCAAATTCACTTGGTTCGGCGGTATTAAATTCAAATAGATGGTAATGGTGAGGAATAACCAGTTTGGCACCAATTTCCTTCCCAAGGCGGGCTGCTTCTTCGGCATTGAGGTTGCCTGCTACCCGACGCTCAGGCTTGTTGCCATTGATGGGTAAAAATGCAACATCAACCTTAAAAGGAGAAAGAAGTTCAGCTAATCCATCGAACCAAAGGGTGTCGCCCGAATGATACACCCGATAGGAGCCAAATTCAACCACAAAGCCCATAAATTTACAGCGCCCTTGGTCGTCACGTTCTACAGTGTTGTGGGCGGCGGGGATGCCATAAAGTGTAAACCCTTTTATTTCAATACTTTCTCCGTCGTTGATGCCTTTGGGCCAGGCAGTAGAACAGCCTAGTCGTTGGCAGACAAATGCCCGATTTGCTTCAGGAATTACCATTTGTATGGAGGGATTTTGGCCAAAAAGAGGTAAAAGCGTTTCGCCGTCGAGGTGGTCGGTATGGTTGTGCGATGACGTAACGATGTCGATACCTTCAAGTAATTCGGGCACCATCACACGTTCGCTCATACGAACGTGGGGTTTGTCGGTTTGTGCGTACTTGATGCTTAGTGAATCCGACAAATAGGGGTCAAACAATAAATGCTTCCCTTGCCATTGAATCAAAAAACCACTTTGCCCCAGCCACCATGTCCGAAAACCTGAAGGAGTTGATTGACTTTTTCTAATATCGGCAAGTAGTGCTTCGTCCTTTTGAAACGCGTGAATCAGGGCCATGATACAACCATTTTCTTTGTTGTATAAAAGCAAAAAAACGACGAAAAATACCGCCGAAAAATAATCTAATCGTTTATAATTTCGTTTTTTAAGACTTTCGACCGTAATTAGCGTCTTGTTCCCATCTTTATCTATTAACCTTATTAACTACCCATGATACGTTCTGGCTTTTTGGGATTTTTTTTAGTTGCTATTTGTATATCAACTGGTTTTGCACAAGATTATGACCGTTTTACCCTGAACATTGCGGCTGGAAAAAGCTTGTCTGTTCGAGAACTTGCTACCAAGGTTTTTGGGGAAACGCGCGGTGAAATTGCGGGGGACGGAATTGGAGGGCAATTGGTGGCGAGTTTTTATCCGACCAAACGTCTTGGACTGGCAGCGCGGGTTTCTTACAATAGAAATGAAACTAGAGAGGAAGGAATTCAAAAAATTGCGTCAAACCAATACGGCATCGTAAACCCAGTGGTGGTAGAAGCAAAAGAATGGGATGTGTTGAGTGCGATGATTGGGCCAACCCTGCGTTTAGGAGGTAGCCGTCTTGGATTAGAAGGGCGCTTATTGGTGGGTTATGCCAAAGTGAATAGTCCGATGTTTGTGACAACGGGTGCTTTTCAAAATTATAACATCAACGTAGAAACCTCTAGCCAAATGGCGTCAGATTTAGCATACGGTGCAGGAGCTACGTTTTATCTTGGGCTTTTTAGTGGAGTAGCGCTTGTAGTAAATGCCGATGCAAGTTTGATAAGCACAACATTTAAGGGCGTAAATAATAAAGTAACAACGACAGGTTTTCCTGCAGTGACGCAATCGGTGGACATTCAACAAAATGTAGGGGTCGTCAATGTCACTGGAGGTTTACGATTTGCGTTTTAGGGCAAAAACGGAGCTGTCAATGTTAAAAAGAAGGTTATTATGAAACGTGATGACAGTCTATGGAAAGCAATACTAGAAGATGTATTTGATGATTTTCTCCGTTTTTTCTTTGAAAAAGCAGACGAAGTATTTGATTTTAACAGACCTTTTGAGTTTTTAGACAAAGAACTTGAACAACTTTTTCCTGTTAATTCAGATGATTTTTCTCCAAAATATGTCGATAAGCTTGTAAAGGTTTTTACAAAAGCTGGGGAAGAGCAGTGGGTTTTGGTGCACGTTGAAGTGCAAGGAAGTAGTGATAGAGCTTTTGCCAAAAGAATGTTTCAATATTTTTACCGAATTTACGATAAGTATAATCATCCAATTATCGCTTTTGCAATTCTGACAGACCGTAACAAAAGCTTTCAACCCAAGTATTTTGAAGAAAAATTTATGGGTACCTCGCTCCGCTATGATTTTAACAGGTATAAAATTTTAGAGCAAAATGAGTCAGAACTTGCAAAGAGCGACAACCCGTTTGCAATGGTGGTTCTAACTGCGTTAACGGCGCTAAAAAGCGGTAAAATATCAGAAAGTGAGCTTTTGGAGCGGAAAATAGGGGTGCTTAAACGGTTGGTATCAAACAACTTTGGAAGAGCTAAGATTGAAGCATTGATGGGCTTCCTAAAATTATATGTGCGTTTTGGGAATCCAGAAAATGATATTAAATTTGATTCGTCGCTGGAACAGTTATTAAATAAACCAAATAAAACAATGGGCCTTGTAGAGTTTGTTTTGGACAGGGAACGCCGAATTGGTGAGAAAAGAGGTGAAAAAAGAGGTGAAAAGAGAGGTGAGAAAAAAGCTAGAGAACAAAAGTTGACTTTTATTCGAAACTTGATTACTTCAACTGATTTTGATAATGCTAAAATTGCCGCTTTAGCCGATGTCACGGTTGAAGTAGTACAAAAATTACGCTTAGAACTCAATTAAAATTTTAGTAACTGTTTAGGTAGCCCATTGAAAAGAGCCTTGTAGGACAGATTCGATATTTTGAATGATATTCCGATTCATTT